>CAZAOB010000005.1:50285-81752 GCA_964486635.1 uncultured Caulobacterales bacterium
GCCTAATAGGCTGGATCATCGGCGATCCAAATAATCGCCCGATGATCCAGCTCTCGGTTGTCTGACCGGGCGGCAGGGCTATAAGGGCGGCGTAGTCAATCGCCCAAGCCGGAGCCCGCACCCCATGAACATCCACGAATATCAGGCCAAGCAAGTCCTCAAATCCTACGGCGCGCCGGTTTCCGAAGGCCGGGTTGTGACGGATGAGGCGAAGGCGGAAGGCGCGGCGAAGGAACTGCCGGGCCCGCTTTACGTGGTGAAAGCCCAGATCCATGCGGGCGGGCGCGGCAAGGGGACCTTCAAGGAAAAATCCGCCGGAGAAAAAGGCGGCGTGCGCCTCGCCAAGTCGCCGGCGGAAGCGGCGCAATTCACGAAGGAAATGCTCGGCGCGACGCTGGTCACCAAACAGACCGGCGAGGCGGGCAAACAGGTCAACACGATCTATATCGAGAACGGTTCAGACATCGAGACCGAACTGTATTTGTCGGCGCTGGTCGATCGCGGCACAGGGCGCATCGCCTTCATCGCCTCGACCGAAGGCGGCATGAATATCGAGGAAGTGGCTGAAGAAACGCCTGAGAAAATCGTCACGGTGCGGATCGATCCGGCAACCGGCTGCATGCCGCATCATGGCCGCCGTCTGGCGCAGGCGCTTGGTCTAAAAGGCAATGCGGCGAAGCAGTGCGGCAAGCTGATCCCGACGCTCTACAAGGCGTTTGTCGAAAAAGACATGTCGATGCTGGAGATCAACCCGCTGATCGTCACCAAGTCGGGCGACTTGCTGGTGCTTGACGCAAAAGTCGGCTTCGACCCGAACGCACTTTTCCGTCATCCGGACATTATGGAACTGCGCGACGTGACGGAAGAGGACCCGGCGGAGCTGAAAGCTTCCGAATTCGATCTCTCCTATGTGAAACTCGACGGCAATATCGGCTGCATGGTCAACGGCGCCGGCCTCGCCATGTCGACCATGGACATCATCAAGCATTACGGCGCGGAGCCTGCGAACTTCCTCGATGTGGGCGGCGGCGCGACGAAAGAAAAAGTCACCGAAGCGTTCAAGATCATCACCACCGATCCGGGCGTCAAAGGCATTCTCGTCAATATTTTCGGCGGCATCATGAAATGCGACATCATCGCCGAGGGCATCGTCGCGGCGGTGAAGGAAGTCGGCCTTGAAGACCCGCTGGTGGTGCGCCTTGAAGGCACAAATGTGGAAAAGGGCAAGGAAATTCTGGCCAATTCAGGCCTCAAGATCACGCCCGCCGACGACCTCGAAGACGCGGCGCAGAAGATTGTGGCTGCGGTGCAGGGGTAGGGGCGATGATTGGTCGCTTGCAGCGAGTGCCTTTGCGCGAGGTCTGGCGCCATGAGGCATATGATTTTACGCAGTGGCTGCAAGAGAACCTTGAGGCGCTTTCGGAAGAGCTCGATCTGCAACTAGTCAATGCGGAACGAGAGCAAAGAGCGGGAACGTTCTCGGTAGATTTGGTGGCCGAAGACGAAGCAGGCGGCAAAGTAATTATTGAAAACCAATTGGCCAAGAGTGATCACGACCACTTAGGGAAGGTTCTTACTTATCTAGTATTGATGGAGGCGCGTGCTGCTGTGTGGGTGGTTTCAAGTCCTCGACCAGAGCACGTTGCAGCCATCACTTGGTTGAACGAATCTTCGAGCGCAAATTTTTACATGGTCAAATTGGAAGCGGTTCAAATCGGCGACTCTCAGCCTGCGCCGCTCTTTACTCTTATCGTGGGGCCTTCGGAAGAAGCAAAGGAAGTCGGATTTGCCAAGAAGGAATTTGCCGAAAGATACGCCATTAGAAAGCGTTGGTGGAGCCAGCTAATCGACCGATCCACAACTAAGAACAAGCTGCATGCACACATTACTCCCGGCGAATATTCCTGGATTGGAACGAGTTCCGGTGTGCGAGGTTTGGGCTTAAATTACGTTGTCACGCAAACCGAGTGCGGTGCGGAATTGTATATCGATCGTGGCAAGGGATGCGATGACGAAAATGCTGCTATCTTTGATGCGCTCGAAATAAATAAGTCGGCGATCGAGGGCAGCTTCAAGGGCGCGCTAAGTTGGCAAAGACTTGAGAGTCGCAGAGCTTGTCGAATTAAGTACACAAATAAGAGTGGTGGTTATCGAAGCGCAGAAAGCGCTTGGCCTGATCTCCATGATGATGTCATTGACGCTATGGCAAGACTCGAAACCGCATTGCGGCCGTTTCTAGCAAAGCTAAAAGCCTGACAACACCAATAAGGCGAGCGAGCTTCAAATTTTTTCATCATTTCTGATGAATTCTTTCATGAAACCCAGTGTTGGTGCGTAGTTATCCACCACTTTTCTGGCGGCCCTATACTCCTGCCCATTCCGGGCGTTGAGAGACGGCGAGGCCAGCCGTAATTCGCCGGTCCGGGGTGCAGTGTGCGGGCGGCGCTTCGCTCTTGCTATTCCAAACCGGTGTTTTCGCCGGGGCAAGGGACGGACGAAGCGCTTAGACCCGGCCGGCTGCTACAGCCGAGCCTTCGGGGAAAGGCGTGACGTTCCATACCTCTTGCTGCGGAATGTCATGCGCCGGACGCGATCGGTTGGCGGCGCTGTAAAAACTGCGCGCGGGGCGTGATGCGCCCATGTGCTAAGACTAAAGCGACGAGGGTGTTTCACGTCCCGCGCTTCTCTCAATTGTATGCGTTCGCGCCGAACTTGGCGGCGGCGATGGGAAACTTTTGCGTGAGTCGAAAATTACAGAGCCGATTCCCCACGATTTACTCGTGGGGTCCATCACCGGAAACATCGGCAAGCGCGGCACAGGCGGATGCGGCGGGAGCTGGACCCCACGGACAAGCCGTGGGGAGGCGCCAGAAAAGAGTTCCGGCGCTGTGTTGGTTGACGAAACGCTCCACTTTACAAATCGACACGATGACGCCAACACAGAACCCATGACCGGCAAACAGACCTTCTCCCTCCTCCATCCCCTCCGCGTGCGCTGGGCCGAGTGCGATGCGCAGGGCATCGTCTTCAATGTCAATTATTTCCTCTATTTCGACGTCGCCATGACCGAATGGTTGCGCGCGCTCGGCCTGCAGGGCGAGATGACCATGGATTTTTTCACGGTCCGCGCTGAGGCTGATTACAAGGCGTCGGCCAGGTTCGATGAGATGCTGGAGATCGGCGCCCGCTGCGCACGGCTTGGGCGAACGTCCATGACCATCGAGGCGGCGATTTTTCGCGGCGACGAACTGCTGACAACGGGCAGGCTGGTCTACGTCCACGCCGACGCGAAGACGCAAGAGAAATCTCCGCTCCCGGAAGATTTCATCGCCCGCGTGCTGGCGTTTGAGAAAGCGCCGCCGGAGCGCGCCAGTTGACCGCGGCGCTGAAACAGGCGGCGCGGCGCGTCCTGCATCGCACTGGCCTCCTCCAGCTTTATTTTCGCGCGGTTGAGTGGCGGCTTGCGCGCGGGCGCGATGCGCCGCCGGCGGCCGATGACAACGGAACGCCGATTCCGCCCTTGCGCCTGATGGCGCTGACTGTCGCCCATGCGGACTGGCGCGCCTTCCTGAAGACCGGCGCGGCGACGGCGAAGGCGCTGGACAAACATGCGGCCAAGGCCGGGCTTTCTTTCGCCGATGCGCAGCGCATACTCGATTTCGGCTGCGGCGCCGGCCGCGTCATCCGGCATTTGCCATCGCTGACAAAAGCGGAGCTGTTCGGCGCCGATTACAATGAAACCCTGTTGAACTGGTGCGCGCAAAACCTTTCCGGAAACTACACAATCAATGCGTTGTCGCCGCCGCTTGATTATCCCGACGGGCACTTCGACATTCTCTATGCGTTGTCGGTGTTCACCCATCTGCGTGAAGAAACGCAGCGGCGGTGGCTGGCGGAATATGCCCGCGTGCTGCGTCCCGGCGGGCTGGCGCTGATAAGTTTTCATGAGGAGACACAGCCCGGCTTTCCGCAGACGGAGGCCGCGCGAAGCGCCATCGCCGCGCGCGGATTTTACGTTCACAACGACATGGCGGAAGGGTCGAACCTGATCGCCAGCTTCCAGACTGCGGACCATGCGCGTCAGCTGTTCGGTGAGGCGTTCGAGGTCGTGGAGCTCGTTCCCCGCACTGAGGCCGGCATCGGCCAGTCGCTGGCGGTGTTGCGCAAGCGAGCAGAGCACAGCGCATGAACTACCGCCACGCCTATCACGCTGGAAACCACGCTGACGTCCTCAAGCATGTCGTGCTGACCCGCGCCATCGAACATCTGAAGAAAAAAGACGCGCCGTTCCGGCTCTTCGACGCCCATGGCGGCATTGGTGTTTACGATCTCGGCGGCGTCGAGGCGGAGAAAACCTTCGAATGGCGCGACGGCGTCGGGCGCCTGTTCTCGTCAGATGGCGCGGCGCTTGAATTCACTCCCGGCGTGGAATTGCTGCTCGAACCGTGGCGGGAATGCGTAACAGCCGCGAATGAGGGCGGCGCCTTGGCGCGTTATCCGGGGTCGCCGGAATTTGCGCGCATGCTATTGCGCAAGGGCGACCGCTTGCGCCTCAATGAATTGCATCCGATCGACTACGAAACGCTGCTGGCGCGCTATTCGCACGACAATCGCACGGCGGTGACGCGGCTTGACGCGCTGATGTTCCTGAAAAGCCAACTGCCGCCGCCGGAAAAGCGCGGGCTCGTTCTCATCGATCCGCCATACGAGAAAGCCGACGAGGCGGCGCAGGCGATCCGCATGGTGAGCGAAAGCCTCAAGCGCTTCGCCACGGGCGTTTATTGCCTTTGGTATCCGGTGACTGGCGACGGCCTCGACCGACGTTTGAAAGACGATGTTGCATCACCCGGCGTGAAGATGCTGACGGCGGAAATTCTGGTGCGAACCGTGCGGCCCGATGGCGGGCTCGCCGGATCTGGCGTGATTGTGATCAACCCGCCCTGGACGCTGGATGACGAACTGGCGCTGGTGTTGCCTGCGTTGGCTGAGCGTCTCTCACAAGGCGACCATAAATTCTCCCTTGACCGGCGCGGCCTGTGAGCGTTGCCTAACCGTGTTGAGCCGGAGGAAAAATGAGTATTCAGAAAATCAACATTCACGCCGCCTTCGATCGCATCGAGGAATGCTGGTCGCCGCATATCGCAGCGAAGGTGAACGGACAGGATGTGCGCCTCGCCAAGATCGAGGGCGCATTTGAATGGCACCATCATGACGGCGTCGACGAGGCGTTCTTTGTAGTGAAAGGCGCTTTCACGATGCGGTTTCGCGATCACGACGTGGAGATGGGCGCAGGCGATTTCCTCACGGTGCCCGCCGGGGTCGAGCACATGCCCGTGGCGGACAAGGAATGCTGGATCTTGATGATAGAGAACGCGGGCACGGTGAACACCGGCCAGCACGTCTCCGAGCGCACAAAGACCGATCTGCCGGTGCTCTAGGCTGCGGATAGAAAAAAGCCGCGCGGGAAGGCCGCGCGGCTGTAAAGTTGGAGGGGCTTCAAATGCATAATGCCTTCAGCGCGCCCCGTTTCGCAGAGATATGTTGCGGCGGCGCGACCATTTCGTGACATTTTGATGGCGATCGGCGCGTAATGGATGGACTTGCCTGTTGCCCCTTCAGATCAGCGCCGTTAAACCGGCCCGAAATCACCCGCCTTCATCGCGCATGCCGCCGCCGGAGCCTCAATGTCCATTCTCATCGACAAGAACACCAAAGTCATCTGTCAGGGGCTGACCGGCAAGACCGGCACGTTCCATACGGAGCAAGCGATCGCCTACGGGACCAAGATGGTCGGCGGCGTGACGCCGGGCAAGGGCGGTTCGGTCTGGGAAGGCGGAGACGCCGCCAAGGGTGCGACGCTTCCGGTGTTCGATACAGTCGCCGAAGCGCGCGAGAAAACCGGCGCTGATGCGACAGTGATCTACGTGCCGCCGCCGTTCGCGGCGGATTCCATCCTCGAAGCCATCGCCGCTGAAATTCCGCTGGCGATCTGCATCACGGAAGGCATTCCGGTGCAGGACATGGTCAAGGTCAAGCGCGCGCTGGACGGCTCCAAGACGCGGCTGGTCGGCCCGAATTGCCCCGGCGTCATCACGCCCGACGAGTGCAAGATTGGCATTATGCCCGGACACATTCATCGCAAGGGCCATGTGGGCGTTATTTCGCGCTCCGGCACGCTGACCTATGAAGCGGTTCACCAGACAACGGCGGCCGGACTTGGCCAATCGACCTGTGTCGGGATCGGCGGCGATCCGGTCAAAGGCACGGATTTCATCGAAATTCTCGACATGTTCCTTCACGATGACGAGACTCATTCGATCATCATGATTGGTGAAATTGGCGGTTCTGCCGAGGCTGATGCGGCGAAGTTCCTCGCATCGCACAAGATCAAAAAGCCGACGGTCGGATTTATCGCTGGCGTAACGGCGCCGCCGGGCCGCCGCATGGGACACGCCGGCGCGCTGGTGTCCGGCGCCGACGACACCGCCGAGGCGAAAATTGATGCGATGAAAGCGGCCGGAATCGCGGTTTCTCCGACGCCCGCTTCCATGGGCAGGACGCTCCTGGAAGTTCTCAAAAAATAAACGGATTTATCGTTAATGGATTGCTCCATTAGTGATTGAATCGCTCGAGAGTTGGCGTATCTAGGGGAGCTATCGTCACGCTGCGTAACGACGGATAGGGTAATGGCCAAGGACGGCGACGCTCCTCAAAGAACGGCTTCGAAGCCGGACATGCTTTCAGTGCTTTCGGGCTCAAATGCACGGTATCTGGAAGCGCAATATGCTCGATATGTAGCTGATCCCGCTTCAGTTCCCGCGGATTGGCGGGCTTTTTTCGAAAGCGAAACGGATTCTGCAGTTGCCGCAGACCAAGGGCCGAGCTGGGGCCGCAAGGACTGGCCGCCCAAGGTGAACGGCGAGCTGACCGCGGCGCTGGACGGCGACTGGTCAGCGCTCGAACCGCAGCTAAAGGCGAAAATCGAAAAGCGCGCTGCGACCGCGCCGGCCGCGGCGACGTCCAGCGAAGTCGTGCAGGCGACCAAAGACAGCCTGCGCGCGCTCATGCTGATCCGCGCTTATCGCATTCGAGGCCATCTCATCGCCGATCTCGATCCGCTGGGCCTGCAGCCGCAAAAGGTGCATCCGGAGCTGGATCCGACCTCGCTCGGCTTCACCGAAGCGGACATGGATCGCCCGATCTTCATCGACAATGTGCTGGGTCTCGAGACCGCGACGCTGCGCGAAATTCTGGATATTCTGAAACGGACTTATTGCGGCACGTTCGCCGTCGAGTTCATGCATATCACCGATCCGGAACAGAAAGCCTGGCTGCAGCAGCGCATCGAAGGTCCGGACAAGGACATTTCTTTCACCGCCGAAGGCAAGCGCGCCATCTATCACAAGCTGGTCGAAGCCGAGGGTTTTGAGAACTTTCTCAACACCAAATACACCGGCACGAAGCGCTTTGGTCTCGACGGTGGCGAATCCATGGTGCCGGCGCTCGAGCAGATCATCAAACGCGGCGGCGCGCTCGGCGTGAGAGAGATCGTCATCGGCATGCCCCATCGCGGGCGCCTTAACGTCCTCGCCGCGGTGATGGGCAAGCCCTATCATCATATCTTTCATGAGTTTCAGGGCGGGTCCGTCACCCCGGACGATGTCGGCGGTTCAGGCGATGTGAAGTATCATCTTGGCGCGTCGTCCGACCGTGAGTTCGACGGCAACAAGGTTCATCTTTCGCTGACCGCCAACCCGTCGCACCTTGAGGCGGTCAACCCGGTTGTGCTGGGCAAGGCGCGTTCCAAGCAGGATCGCATTGAGGCGCCGAATCTCGATCAGCCGCGCACCCATGTATTGCCGCTGTTGCTGCATGGCGACGCCGCGTTCGCGGGACAGGGCATTGTTGCGGAGTGTTTCGGTTTTTCCGGTCTGCGCGGCTATCGCGCTGGCGGCTGCATTCATTTCATCGTCAATAACCAGATCGGTTTTACGACAAGCCCCAAATTTGCGCGCTCGTCGCCCTATCCGTCTGACGTGGCGAAAATGGTTGAGGCGCCCATCTTCCACGTGAATGGTGATGACCCCGAAGCGGTGGTCTACGCTGCGAAGGTTGCGACCGAGTTCCGTCAGAAATTTGCCGCCGACGTCGTCATCGACATGTTCTGCTATCGCCGGTTCGGCCACAATGAAGGTGACGAGCCGAGCTTTACCCAGCCGAAGATGTACAAGAAGATCCGCTCGCTGAAATCGACCCGCGAGATTTATGCATCGCGGCTCGAAGCGGAGCGTGTTTTCGCTGACGGCGACGCGGAAGCCGAACAGGCCAAGTTCCGCAGCTTCCTCGAAGAAGAGTTCGCTGCCGCCGAAGCGTTCAAACCAAACAAGGCTGACTGGCTTGACGGTCAATGGTCCGGTTTCGTGCCGCCGGTCGATGATGACCGGCGCGGCGACACCGCGATAGAGATGGACGATCTCAAGCGTATCGGCGCTGCGCTGACGCGTTATCCGAAGAACTTCAATGTTCACAAAACGCTGGCGCGCATCCTCGAGCAGAAAAAGAAAACCATCGACGCCGGCGAGGGGATCGACTGGGCGACGGCCGAAGCGCTGGCGTTCGGGGGCTTGCTGACCGAAGGGTTTGGCGTGCGCCTCTCGGGTCAGGACTGCCGGCGCGGCACATTCTCGCAACGTCACGCCGTTTTCATCGATCAGGAAACGGAAAAGACCTATACGCCGCTGCGTCACATCGAGGGCGAAAACGCCAGCTTTGAGGTTCACGATTCAAACCTCTCGGAATTTGCGGTGATGGGCTTTGAGTACGGCTATTCTCTCGCCAATCCGAAATTCCTCGTATTGTGGGAAGGCCAGTTCGGCGACTTCGCCAACGGCGCGCAGACGATCATCGATCAGTTCATTTCCTCCGGCGAGCGCAAATGGCTGCGTATGTGCGGTTTGGTTCTGTTGCTGCCCCATGGCTATGAAGGCCAGGGGCCGGAGCATTCCTCCGCGCGGCTCGAGCGCTTCCTGCAATTATGTGCGCAAGACAATATGCAGGTCGCCAACTGCACCACGCCGGCCAACTACTTTCACATTCTGCGCCGCCAGATGCGCCGCAATTTCCGTAAGCCGCTGGTGTTGATGACGCCGAAATCGCTTCTTCGTCACAAAAAGTGCGTGTCGACGCTGGAAGAAATGGGTCCGGGCTCCTCGTTCCACCGGGTGCTCTGGGATGATGCGGAATATCGCCCCGGTTCGACGGTCAAGCTGGTCGCGGACTCCAAAATCAAGCGCGTCGTCATGTGTTCCGGCAAAGTCTATTACGACTTGCTCGAAGAGCGCGAACAGCGCGGCATCGACAATGTCTATCTGTTGCGTATCGAGCAGTTCTATCCATTCCCGGCGATGTCGCTGATCAACGAATTGCAGCGCTTCCGGAACGCCGAGATGATCTGGTGTCAGGAAGAGCCGAAGAATATGGGCTCATGGTTCTTCATGGAACCGAACCTTGAATGGACGCTCGAGCAGATCGACGCCAAACACAAGCGCGCGCGTTATGTCGGGCGCGCTGCAGCGGCGTCTCCCGCAACCGGCCTGATGAGCCGGCACAAAATCGAACTGGCCGAATTTTTGGATGAGGCGCTGACGGTCTGACGCCGCAAGCGCCATTGGAGAATAAAGAATGACCACCGAAATCCGCGTTCCGACGCTTGGCGAATCCGTCACCGAAGCGACGATCGCAAAATGGATGAAGAGCGAAGGCGATGCGGTTTCCGCAGACGAACCGTTGGTCGAACTCGAAACGGACAAGGTCTCGGTTGAGGTTCCTGCGCCGGCGGCCGGAGTTCTGTCTTCGATCGCCGCCAAGGAAGGCGACACGGTTGAGGTGAATGCGCTGCTCGGCGCCATCGAAGCTGGCGGCGCTGCGAAGAAATCGAGTGCGCCGAAAGCTGCAGAGAAGCCTGCCGCTGCAGCATCATCCGGCGGTGAAGAAATCGAGGTTACGGTCCCTGCTTCGGGCGAGTCGGTGACGGAGGCGGATATCGGCGAGTGGCTGAAGAAAGAAGGCGACGCTGTCGAACTGGACGAGCCGCTGGTCAGTCTCGAAACCGACAAGGCGGCGATGGATGTGCCGTCGCCGGCGGCGGGCGTTTTGAAAAAGATTGTTGCGCAGGTCGGCGATACTGTCGAAGTCGGCGCCGTTGTGGCGATCATTGAAGCTGGCGCAGCGCCTGCAAAATCCAATGGCGCGTCTGCGCCGGCAAAATCGGCGCCCGCGCCAGCCGCGGCAAAAGCATCGTCCAACGATCTTTCGCCTGCGCCACGCCGCGTGGTGGCGGAACGCGGCCTTGACGCATCAGCGATTGAGGGCACCGGCAAGGGCGGACGCGTAACCAAAGGCGATGCGCTCAGCGCAAGTCCTGCGACGCAAGCCAAAGCGCCAGCGCCAAGCGCGCCGCGTGATCTGGGCGCCCGTGAAGAGCGGGTGAAAATGTCCCGCATGCGCCAGACCATCGCCAAACGCCTGAAAGAAGCGCAAGACACGGCGGCGATGCTGACGACGTTTAACGATGTCGACATGACCGCGGTGATGGAGCTCAGAAATCAGTACAAAGAGCTGTTCGAGAAAAAGCACGGCATCAAACTCGGTTTCATGTCGTTCTTCGCCAAGGCTTGCGTGCATGCGCTGAAAGAAGTGCCGGACGTCAACGCCGAGATAGACGGGACGGACATCATCTACAAGAACCACTACGACATTGCTGTTGCGGTCGGTACTGACAAAGGTCTTGTCGTGCCGGTCATTCGCGACGCCGACCAGAAATCGATGGCGGAGATCGAGCTTGAAATCGCCGATTTCGGCCGCCGCGCGCGCTCCGGCGATCTGAAGATCGAAGAAATGCAGGGCGGGACCTTCACCATTTCAAACGGCGGCGTTTACGGCTCGCTGATGTCCATGCCGATTTTGAACCAGCCGCAATCGGGCATTCTCGGCATGCACCGCATCGAAGAGCGTCCGGTCGTGCGCAGCGGTCAGGTGGTTGTGCGGCCGATGATGTATCTGGCGCTGTCCTACGATCACCGCATCGTTGACGGCAAGGGCGCCGTCACCTTCCTCGTGCGCGTCAAGGAAAATCTCGAAGACCCGCAGCGCCTGCTGCTTGATCTTTAAATGCTCAATGCTATTGCGACTTGGCGTGACGCGAGTGCATACGCGAAATTGTGCAAGTTTCTCTTGAAGCGCTTTGGCGCTCCGGAATGGTATTCGGCTGGTCAAGTGAGGAGAGCGATTCAGGAAACAGGTTTGATGAGATTGGAGTCGCGCGCTCGACAGGTCCTAACTGACGAAACGACAGCCTCCAGCATTGCGGCGCGAGAGTTGTTTTCGGAAAAGTTCTTAGAGGGTCGAAGAAAGTTTACTGCGCGCGATGTAGTCAGGCGCTTTGTTGGTGCCGCTTATTATTCGCAATGGAAAAACCCCGATCAGCCGCGTCAGGACATTTTGTATGGCGGTTAGAAATACGGGATCGATGAAACCGGACAATCAAGGATCGGAACGGAGAAATGGCTGAACAATACGACGTCGTTATCATTGGCGCCGGCCCCGGCGGTTATAATGCGGCGATCCGCGCCGGCCAGCTTGGGCTCAAAACCGCGATCATCGAAAAGCGCGAAACCAAAAAGCTCGGCGGCACCTGCCTCAATGTCGGCTGCATTCCGTCAAAGGCGCTGCTGCACGCCTCGCAACTTTATCAGATCGCGGAAAAGGATTTCGCCGGCCTCGGCATCAAGACCGGCGGTCTCTCGCTCGACCTGAAACAAATGCTCAAGCAAAAAGACGAGGCCGTCGAGGGGCTGACCAAGGGCGTTGAGTTCCTGATGAAGAAAAACAAGGTCGACGTTTTTCTCGGCGCCGGCGAAATCACCGCACCCGGCAAGGTTCGCGTCACCGGCGACAAGACCGTCGACCTGCAAGCAAAGAACATTGTTATTGCGACGGGTTCGGAAGTCACGCCGCTGCCAGGCGTTGAAATCGACGAAAAGCAAATTGTGTCATCGACCGGCGCGCTCTCATTCGGCAAAGTGCCGAACCATCTGGTTGTGATCGGCGGCGGCGTTATCGGGCTTGAGCTCGGTTCGGTCTGGGCGCGCCTCGGCGCGAAAGTGACCGTGGTGGAATTTCTCGACCGCATCCTGCCGACCAATGACGGCGAGGTCTCGAAACAGTTTCAGCGCATCCTTAAAAAACAGGGTTTCGACTTCAAACTGTCGTCCAAGGTCACTGGCGCCAAGGCGACGAAATCCGGCGTCACTCTGACCGTCGAACCGGCGAAAGGCGGCGCCAGCGAAACGATTGATTGCGATGCGGTGCTCGTCGCCATCGGCCGACGTCCGCACACCAAGGGGCTGGGTCTGGAAGCCGTTGGCGTTAAGACCGACAAGCGCGGCTTCATCGAAACCGATCATTTCACAACCAATGTCGCTGGGGTCTGGGCGATTGGCGATTGCATCACCGGACCGATGCTGGCGCACAAGGCCGAAGATGACGGCACAGCCTGCATCGAATTGATTGCTGGAAAAGCCGGGCATGTGAATTACGACACGGTGCCGGGCGTCGTTTATACCTATCCGGAAGTCGCCTCGGTCGGCAAAACCGAAGAGCAACTCAAGGAGGCGGGCGTCGACTACAAGTCCGGCAATTTTCCGTTCATGGCCAATTCCCGCGCCAAGACCAATCATGAGACAGACGGCTTTGTGAAAATTCTCGCCGACGCGAAAACCGACAAGGTGCTCGGCGTGCACATTATCGGCGTCGAGGCGGGCGAGCTGATCGCGGAAGCCGTCAGCGTCATGGAATTCGGCGGCGCATCCGAAGACATCGCCCGTACCTGTCACGCGCATCCAACGCGCTCGGAAGCGGTGCGTCAGGCCGCCATGGGAGTTGAAGGCTGGACAATGCAGGCCTGACCTTCGCCGGGCCGAAGTCTCGTACGAAACGGGAACCTCTCGTTGCGCCTGCGAAGAGCTGCGCTCGAATTTCGGCGACTCCCGCGCCAATTTCCACCTAACATCTGGATTTTCCGCGCCTTTCCAGCCTAAAGTGCGCGCCAATTGCGCGTCCGGCCTGGGCATTGCCGGATGTGTCATGGGGCAATTATTGGCGCCGCTCATCCGGGCGGCCGCTTAAGGGAGTTACAATGAGCGAAGCAATCGACGTCACCACGACGCCAAATGCAGCCAAGGCGGGCGGCGGGTTTTTCGGCCATCCCAAAGGGCTGGCGGTCCTGTTTTTCACCGAAATGTGGGAGCGGTTTTCCTATTACGGGATGCGCGGCCTGCTGATCATCTATCTGACGCAGCACTTCCTCTTTTCCGACGAACGCTCGGCGGTGATGTACGGCGCCTATACAGCGCTCGTTTACGTCATGACGATTATCGGCGGCTCGCTCGCCGACCGCTATCTCGGCCAGCGCAAGGCGGTGACCTTCGGGGCGATCTTGCTGGTGCTCGGTCACTTCGGCATGGCGTTCGAGGGCGAGGGCTCGAAAGAAATCCTTACCTATCAGGGCGGCGAATATCAGGTGACGCTCGATGCGCGCGGCGGCGACGCCAATCAGGTGATCGTATCCGACACGGGATCGTCGCTGATCAGTTTCTCCGATGGCGGTCAGACGCTGAATGTGGCGGACCCGGCGGCTGTTGGTTTGCCGGCGAGCATTTCCGCGAGCGAATATGAAACGCGGATTGAGCGTGAACAGCTTTACGTCAACATTCTCTATCTTTCGTTGGCGCTGATCATCGCCGGTGTCGGGTATTTGAAAGCCAATATCTCCACCATTGTCGGTGCGCTTTACGGATATGAAGATCCGCGCCGCGATTCCGGCTTTACGATCTTTTACATGGGCATCAACCTCGGCTCATTCCTGTCGACCATCACCTGCGGCATTCTCGGCATTGTCTATGGCTGGAAATATGGCTTCGGCCTTGCGGGCATCGGCATGCTTGCCGGATTGTTGGTCTTCCTCTGGGGCCAGAAATATCTCGACGGCCATGCCGAGCCGCCGAACCCGGAAAAGCTCAAGAAATCATTCCTCGGTCCAATCAATGTTGAGCTGGCCTGCTATCTGGTCGGCCTGATCATCATCGGCGTTTCGATGCTGATGGTCATGAATGCGCATCTCATCCCCGACTGGTTTGTCGGCATGCTCGGGATTGCGATCTTCCTCGGCCTTTGCGGTTACGCCGTCACGAAACTGAAAGGCGACGAACGTTCGCGCATGTTCGCCGCCATCTATTTCGTGCTGGCGCAAATCCCGTTCTGGGCGCTGTTCGAACAGGCGGGCTCTTCACTCAACCTGTTCACCGACCGACTTGTCGATCGGACCATGTTCGGCTGGTCGGTGCCGGCGCCGGTGTTCCAGTCCTTGAACGCAATGTTCATCTTCATGTTCGCACCGCTCTTCGCCTGGATGTGGGTGGCTCTTGCAAAACGCGGACGGGAGCCATCGACGCCAGTGAAGTTTGCTGGCGGCGTGTTCCTTGTGGGGCTTGGCTTCCTCGCGCTGGTCGCTGGCATGACGGTCTCGGGATCAGCAGGGATGACCGCGGTTGGCTTCATCTTCCTGATCTATTGGGTGCACACAATGGGCGAACTCATGCTGTCGCCTGTCGGTCTGTCGGCGGTGACGAAGATGGCGCCGGCGCGGGTCGTCGGCCTCGCCATGGGTTCGTGGTTCCTCTATTCGGGCCTTTCCAACTATCTCGCGGGCGTGATCGCGCGCGGTACAGGCGCCGAAACCATTGGCGGCCAGCTCACCGACATTGCGGCGGCGAAAGCGACCTATGCAGAGGTGTATACAAACGTTGCCTATGTCGCCATGGGCATTGCCGTGGTGATGTTGCTCATCTCGCCGATCATCAAAAGCTTGATGAAGATGGATACCATCGCGGAGAAAAACGTTGCGCCGTCCGGCGCCGCGACGTCCGCCGCAGAATAGGCGACGCGACATGCAAATTGGCGCCCGGCGGTTTTTCCGCCGGGCGTTTTTTATTGTAAGGTGAGGCCATGGCGGACCGACTCAACAAGATTGTGACGCGCGGCGGCGACAAGGGCGAAACCTCGCTCGCCGACGGCACGCGCCGTCCCAAGGATCATCCGCGCATCGCGCTGATCGGCGATGTGGATGAGCTTAATTCCTGGATCGGGGTCGTGATCGCGCATCTGCCAAGGGGCGAGCTTTCCGATTTGCTGGCCGGCGTGCAGCACGATCTGTTCGATCTCGGCGGCGCGCTCGCCTTTCCTGATGCGCCGCTGCTCAGCGAAAAACATGTTGCGCGGCTTGATGAGGCGGCTACGACGATGAACGCCGATCTGCCGCCGCTGAAAGAATTCATCCTGCCCGGCGGCGCGCCGGTGCTCGGTTTTTGTCATCTGACGCGCACTTGCGCCCGCCGGGTCGAGCGCGCCATGACCACATATTTGCGCAGCGCGCCGGAAGCGGCCCATGCGCTGCAATATCTCAACCGCCTATCCGATGTTTTGTTCATCGCCGCCCGTACGGAAGCGAAGCGGCTCGGGATTGCGGAAATCTACTGGCGCAAAGCAATAAGCATTTCCGCGGACTAGCCTTGCAGCAGGCCGAGCCGCAACGCGGGCGCGTCGCCATGCTTTTCTATTGCGCCGTCAACACGGAAAACCTCGCGAAGAAGTTGCGGCGTCAGCGCTGTTTCCGGCGCGCCGTCTGCGGCGATGACGCCGTCATGCAGGACGATGATCCGTGTGCAATAGCGCGCAGCCAGCGGCAAATCGTGGAGAGCCGCGATCACTGCACGGCCGTCATCGGCTTTCTTGCGCAACAACGCCATGACGGAAAACTGGTGTTCCGGATCAAGCGCCGCAATGGGCTCGTCAGCGAGCAAAAGCGGCGTGTCACCGGCGAGCGCCCGCGCCAAATGAATGCGCGCGAGTTCGCCGCCCGACAAGGTGCTCGCCGCGCGATCGGCAAGATGGGTCGCCGTGCAATCGGCAAGGGCGCGATCAATGGCGGCGGCGTCTCGCGGGTCCTCGCGTAACGGCGTGCCAAATGCAAAGCGGCCAAGGGCAACGATGGCCCGCGCCGTTACGCCCCAATAGACCGGGCGCATCTGCGGAAGGTAGGCAAGCTGTCGAGCCCGTTCGCGCGCGTTCAATGTGTCGAGGTCCGTCCCGCCGACCTTGCGCCCGCCGCCTTCAACCGGGATCAAGTCTGCAGCGGCGCGCAGCAAGGTCGACTTGCCGACGCCATTGGGGCCGACGAGACCGATGAACTCGCCTTGGGCAGCTTGCAGCGAAACGCTCTTCAGCACCGTGCGTTCGCCAAGCGAAACCGATATCCCGTCAAGGTCCATGAGCGCGCTCATGACGCAATCCTTTTGCTGGTGGCGGCGATCCAGACGAAACCCGGCGCGCCAATCAGCGCTGCAGCGACGCCGAGTTTCAATTCCTGATCGAAGGGCAGCATGCGGATGAACATGTCGGCGCCGGCCAGCATGGCGCCGCCCAGCATGAGGCTCGGCAACAAAATGCGCGCGGGATTTTGACCGGCGAGGGCGCGCGCCAGATGCGGCGCGGCGATGCCGACAAAACCGATGGCGCCGGCGACCGACACGCTGGCGCCCACCAGAAACGCGGCGCCCGCGATCACCAGCGTGCGGGTGCGTTTGAGATTGGCGCCGATACTCGCCGCGGTTTCCTCGCCCAGCGTCAGGGCGGCCAGTCCCGGCGCGGCGGCGGCGATCATGACGAGACCGGCGCCGGCGAATGGCGCGGCGAAAGCGAGATCGCGGAAGCTGCGGTTCACGACCGTGCCGAACAGCCAGTTGATAAGATCGGTGAGGGCGAACGGGTTTGGCGAGAGATTCATGGCGAGTGAAATCAACGCGCCGCAAAAGGACGAAAACCCAACGCCGATCAGAATGAGCCGCGCGGTCGAGACGCGTCCGGCGCCAAGCGCATAAAGAAGCGCGGTGGCGCCAAGCGCGGAAAGAATAGCGGCGACCGGCGTGGTCCAGAACGCGAATGCGGCGAAGTTGAAATAGAGCGCGATGACAGCGCCGAGCGCCGCCGCTGCCGACACGCCGAGCACGCCCGGATCGGCCAGCGGGTTGCGCAACAGACCTTGCAGCCCTGCGCCCGCCGCGCCGAGGCAGGCGCCAGCCAGCCATGCGGCGAGCGCGCGCGGCAGGCGGATTTCGCGAATGATTGCGGAAAGGGCGCCCTGATCGGTGAATAACGCCGCCAAGGCGTCGCCTGGGGCAATATCTGCAGGGCCGATGAAGAGCGACAACAGGATGAGCAATGCCGAACCGGCGGCAAGCGCGATATTCATTGCTGAGGTGTTTATCGTCGTGAGTTTCATTTCGCCGCCCCGGCTGCAATGCGTTCCGCAGCGTCAACGGAAAACCACGCCGCGCAACTCACAAGATCAGCGGAAAGATGAACCGTTGGCGTGTCGTTGAAAAGCGCATTCAGCGCAGGGTGTTTCGACGCCGACCAGTGGTTGATGTCCTCATCACGGGAAACGAAAAAGCCGCTGACGATCATCTCCGGCGGGTCGAGGAGCAATTCTTCTGCGGGCAGCGCAGGCCAGTAAACTTGTCCTGCTTCCGCCGCGATGTTCTCAAGACCTGCGGCTCTGATGATTGCATCGATCATGGTGTGCGCAGCGGCGGTGACGCCGCCCGGCGTGACGTAGAGCGCCCTGCCGCCGCCGGACTTGTTCGAGAGCGTCTGTAAGCGCTCGTCGATCTCATCGATCAGTTCCTCGCCGCGCGCCTGCTGGCCAAGCTCACCAGCGACGAGGCGGATATTCTCTTTGACGCCGTCGAAATCTTCCGGATAGCCGAGGGTGACGACCTTCGCGCCGAAATGGGCGAAGGCGTGCTGGGCGTTGGCGCCGCCGCCCCATTGGCGAAAGATGACATTGGGCGCGAGCGGCGCCGTTTCTTCAATTGTCGGACGGATTTTTTGAACGCTTGCCGCCGCATCCCGCATATAGGAATAGTCTTTGTCCGCGCCGCGGGAGACGGCGGCGATCTGGTCCGGATCAGCAAGCTTCAACAGATACTGATCCGAACAATAATCGAGAGAAACTGCGCGCGGCTTTGCGTCAGCCGCGCCGCTCGCCGCGATTGCAGCGCCCGCAAGAATTGAGACGATGCAATGCAGCTTATTCATCGGTGCAGCCTCACGCCGGCAAAGGCGGAAACACCGGCCTCGCCATAACCGGAAACATCTTGATAGTCGGCGTCCGCAGCGTTCTCCACGCGCGCATAAAGTTCCATATGATCTGAAACAGCGTAAGCTGCGCGGAAATCGAGCGTGATATAGCCGTCGTTCGGCGCCGGCGTATCGTTCTCCCGTCCGTTGAAAATGGCGCTGGCGGACAGGGTCAAGGCAGCCGTTGGCGCGAAGGTCAGCGTCGCATTGCCTTTGTGGCGCGGCTGGCGCAGGAGCTGCGTATCGGTTGCTTTATCGATTGCGTCGGTGAAACTATAGACTGCGCGAGCCGACCATTGCTCGCCCAGCGTAAAAAACGCGTCGACTTCAACACCGCGCGCGCGCGCCTCGTCAATGTTGAAATATCCGCTTCCGGCAAAATCAAAATCGATCTGATCTTTGACCTGCGTATGGAATAACGTAACGCTCAACTGGTGTTCGGATGCTGCGCCGAAGCGTGTCTCAATGCCGACGTCGAAACCGTTCGCGCGCTCCGGCCGCAAATCCGGATTGGGGATCGTGCCGAACTGATCGAAATTGAGTTCGAACAGGCTCGGCGCGCGAAAGCCCTGGCCCCAGCTGGCGCGGAACAGCAGATCGTCACTGGCGGCCCACACTGCGGAAGCGCGCGCCGTGGTTTCGCCGCCGAAATTGGAGAACTCATCGCGTCGCGCGCCAGCGGACAAGGTGAGGGAGGGGACGGGCTGGATCTCGAGCAAGCCGAACACCGCGCCGGCGCTCGCATCCTCGTCAACGCCGGAAACAATAACCGAAGTGCGCTCGGCTTCGCCCCCCCCAATAATGCGGACGCTGTCGGTCACGCTGATCGCCGCCACATAATTCACCGAGAGCCGGTCGCCTTCGGCTGCGAATGTCGAAAAGCCGCCTTCGAAATCTTCGCGGTCGATGGCGTTATAGGAGACGGTCAACGCGCCTTCGTAACCTGTCCATTGGTGCGACAGCTTTCCGGCGAAAAGATATTCACGCGTGCCTTCCGTGCCGTCCGTGTCCGCAAGCGAAAAGAAGGGCGGCAGAAAGCCATCGAGTTCCACGAATGAATCACTAAGGCGCGCGACCAGTTGCGCGGTCCAATGCTCATTTAGATCAACGCCGCCGCTGAACGAACCGGTGATGGTGCGATAGCCGTCTTTTTCGGCGCCGCCATCGGCGCGGGATATGCCGTCTGTGCGGGCGCTGGAAACGGTTGCGCGAGCGAATGACGTATCATTGCTGAACGCCGCCGTGGCGCCGCCGCGGAATGTGCCGCGCGAGCCGCCTTCGAGGTAGAAGATGGAGGATGTGGCCTTGCTGGTCGTGATTGAGATCACGCCGCCAATGGCGTCGGCGCCGTAGATCAGGGACTGCGGTCCGCGCAGAACTTCGATGCGTTCGATATCGGCGACATCGAGATTGGCGAAGTTGAATCCGCCTTGCGGCGCCGATGGATCGTTGACGGTGACGCCGTCGATCACAACCAGAGTCTGTCCGCTCGATGCGCCGCGAATGCGCGCGCTCGCCGCGCCGCCAAAGCCTCCATTGCGCGCGACAGCAACGCCCGGCGCGTCGCGCAAGGCGTCGACCAGAAACGAATATTGGCGCGCTCTGATTTCTTCTGCACTGATTACCGTCACCGATGAGCCGGTTTCGGCCAGCGGGGTCGGGATCAGCGTCGCGGAAACGACGATTTCATCCGCAGGCGGAAGGTTATCGGCGGCGAGGGCGTGGCTGCACAAGGCTGTGGTGACCAGAAAACAGAAAGCAGACGTAGAATATGTTGTCATTGGCGACACTCCTTAAAAGTTGGATGTCGCCACAACGGGTTCACCGCTCGCATCGGCTGATCCCGGCCGGGCGAGAGACGACGTTGACGGCAGGTCTCCTGGCTGGCGGGTCGTCAGCGTCTCGCTTGCCTTCCTGAAGATTGAGACTTCAGTGGCGTTGTTGCGAGCGCCTCACCGCTTACAGTTGCGGGCACAGCCGCGGGTTTTCACCGCGTTCCCTATTCTCTCCCGTTAAGGGAGCACCGTCATGCGAGTAGATAGAATGCGCCCTGAGTTCGCGCAACCCGTTTCCGGGCGGCGAACTCAGGGCGCAATAGAAAAGGTCCGATGCTTATTCGGATACAGCTTCCTGTGCGGAAACTTCGATCATCGGCACGTCGTAGAGATCGAGATAGTCAACGATCGACGCAACGCCGACAGCCGCCAGCACAAGCAGAATTAGCCAGAGAATAGCCTTCATTTTAGACACCCCACGTTTGGTTCGGTTTCCCCGCGCGAACACTAACCGACTGAAAAACATATTTCTATAGTAAATGTGATGGTCAGCTTATCGCCATTGGCGCATGCGGTGTGGGCTTTTTCGCAAATAGGTTGCGCGATGCGGGTCGTTTACGCCGACTTCAGGTGTTGTGCGCCCGCGAAGATCGGCTACTCGCCGAAGCTGCCGGCGGGGCCGGGGAAGACGACCGGACTTTCCGCGCCGTCTTTTGAAAGTGAGGACACGCCGAAAAAGAAATTGTCGATGACGATGTTTTCAAGCGTGAACTCTGACACGTTCCCGACATCTATACTGTTCGTCCATTGCGGCGCATCGGTCAGGCGCCAGTGGACGCGGTAGCCCGCAAGATTGCGTGCGGCTCTGCCGGTTGCGCGATTCCATTTCAACGTTGTCGAGGGCTGCACGGCACCCTCAATTTCCACGCCTGCCGGAAATGGCGGCGCTGACGCCATGGCAGCCAGCGCGACGACATTCAGCGAGGTGAGCTTGCGCGCATAATCGAAGTCAACGCCCGAAAGCACGTCGCCATATGCAATGCCATTTTCCGTGCGCAAGTCCTGATGCTGGCGCGTGTAATTCTCATGGGTCTCCATGATCCTGACGCCCGGCATTCCGGCTTCGTTGAAGGGCCGGTGATGGCCGCCCCGCGAGAAGCGGTCGAGCCGATACACCATCATCATGTCGAGGTTTGGAATGAAGTCGTCCGCAAGCCGATCAACATATCGAGCGATATTTCGTGAAGCGGAATCGACCTCGCCGCCTCTGAAACGGCGTACTCTTCCTTCGTCTTCGGTTTCCACGACGCGTACGCCCTCGGAAAAAACGCGGGCTGTCGAGTTGTCGATGACGCCGTCGACGCCCTCGATGTTGCCGATCATGTCATTGTTCAATACGGCCTTCACGCGCCAGCCATTGTTGTTTGCGTAGGCGGCGAGAATTTTGCCGCCGAACAATCCCTGCTCTTCGCCGGAGAGTCCCGCATAAACGATTGTGCCCGCGAATTTATGTTTCGAAAGCACGCGCGCCGCCTCGATAACCCCGGCCATGCCCGATGCATTGTCATTGGCGCCGGGGCTGTCGGAGTCGCCATCGAGCGGATCGCTGACACGCGAATCGATATCGCCGCTCATCATCACGATGCGATCGGGATCAAGGCTGCCGCGCTGGACGGCGACAACGTTGACGACTTCGGTGCGGTTGGGGATCCGTGGCTCGCCTTCGACGAAGTCGCTGACATAAATAACTTCAAGGCAGCCGCCGCATTCCGCGCTGATTGCTTCGAACTCGGATTTGATCCACCGGCGGGCCGCGCCGATGCCGCGTGTTGTCGATTCGGTCTCGGAAAGGGTGTGGCGGGTGCCGAACCCGACCAGTCTGGTAATGTCGGTTTCGATCCTGCTGGCTGAAACTTCCGCCTGAAGGGCATGAAGCAGCGCCGCATTCTCACCTTCAGCTGCGTACGAAGGTATTGAAATAAAAAGAGAAAATGTTGCCGCCAGCCGCCAATTCATAACCGCCCCTAAATTCGTCACAAACGCTCGATATGTGGGTTTTCAGCACCCGTTCCGGTGGAAAAGCCTCCTGAGGTTGCCCGGGGCGATGCGTTGATGCAACATCGTTAACGGGATATTAGTTGCCCGGCTTAAATTCGGAGGGATAAGACTATATTTCGTGCGTTAAACCCGCTACGGAAAACGTGAAATTCACCGGAAGCCGCCCCTATGAAGTAGTGTCGGCGGTCTAAGATTAGTCCACCTGAGGAGGGGAAAGATGAAGGTAAAAGCGACTTTGCTGGCTGCAGCGTCGATGATGGTTATCGCACCTGCGGCGCAAGCCTACGAAGGACTTTACGGCGCGATCGGCGCTGGCCTGAACTACATGGGCAGCCAGGACATCGTTAATGACCACATCGGCGGCGGCGGCGCCTACGCGATGGATAGCGACGCCGATTACGACAACGGCATCGGCGTTTACGCAGCGATCGGTAAAGCTTGGGGCAATAACCTCCGCACCGAACTGGAATTTTCGTACCGCGACAACTCGATCGACTCGATTGCAGCTGACGGCGCGGGCTTCTCCGGTTGGCCAGCTGGCACTATCTCCGGCTCGACGACGACAACTGCGTTTCTCGCGAACTTCCTCTATGACTTCGACACAGGCGGCAACTTCACGCCTTACCTCGGCGTCGGCGTTGGTGTTGCAAACGTAGACCACGACATCATCGGTGCAGCTGCGGGCGGCGTTCCTGCTCCGCACACAATCGCGTATGGCGCGAGCAACTGGGGCGTCGCCTATCAGGGCATCGCCGGTGTTGCGATCGGCCTGACGGAAGGTCTCGCTCTCGATCTGTCTTACCGCTACTTCACCGCAGCGCGCGGCGAGTATGACGGCACACTCGGCGGCATCCCTGCGGAGTTCAAGGCTCAAAACAAATCGCACAGCGTGTTCGCTGGTCTGCGCTGGAACTTCGGCGCTGCGCCGGCTCCAGTCGCGCAGTACAAAGATTGCTGGGACGGCTCCAGCGTGCCGGTGGCGGCTTCTTGCCCGCCGCAAACTGTTGAAGATACGGCGGCTGACCTCGATCCGATCCAGTTCACCGTTTACTTCGACTACGACAAGTCAAACCTGACGCCTCAGGCTTCGACGCTGGTGCGTGAAGCTGCTTCGCGTGCGCTTGAGAACGACATCGACACCGTGGTCGTTGCAGGCAACACCGATACGTCGGGCGGCTCTGCTTACAACCAGGCGCTCTCCGAGCGTCGTGCTCGCGCGGTTCGCGACGGCCTGATCGCCAATGGCGTTCCTGCCGACAGCATCCGCATGGAAGCATTCGGCGAGACCAACCTTGCAAAAGCGACTGCAGACGGCGTACGTGAGCCGCTGAACCGCCGCGCAGACGTGGTCATCTCCTTCGAGTAAGCTTCGGCTTCACGTAAGGTGAATTTCAAACCGGCGCAGTGAAAACTGCGCCGGTTTTTGTTTGTCCGGAATTTGATGAAACGGTTTCGTGCGCGTTCGGTGGTTTTGCTGGCGCGCCTCACTCGGCGGCGTAGATCACTTTGAACGCCCGAACGCCCCGCTCAATCTGCGCATCAATGGCTCTGTCCAGGTCCTTCGGCACATCGCCAAGCAGCACGCGTGTATATAACGGTTCGGAAATCAGGGCGCCGAGCTGCCAAATGGCGTCTTCGGGATCGTCGATCTTGTAGGCGCCCTTTGCCGCAAGGCGCGCGAGAATAGGCGCGCATTTTTGCGCCATCCATTCTGCGCCGTGCTCGAGAAAAGTTTTCCCGATCGCGGGATTGCGGCCGGCTTCAAACGTGGCGATCCGGCGAAGGGCGAGGACTTCGGGCTGCAACACTCCTTGCAGAAATTGCCGGCCCAGCGCTCGAATGAGTGCCTCCGGCGGCAGGCTTGCTTCGATGTCATCGACATTCATGGGCAACAGATTGAGGCAGCTGTGCGTGATCGCCGCGCCGAAAAGCTCTTCCTTGGAGCGAAAGCGGTTGTAAACAGTCCGCTTCGACACGCTGGCGAGAAGCGCGATCTGGTCCATGCTCGCGCCGTCATAGCCGTTGGTCAGAAACGCCTCGCGCGCCGCCGCGACAATCGCCTCGGTCTTTTCGTCCGGCGCCGCATCCAGGACCGCTTCTTCAGACATGCTCATTTCGCCCCTTGAGACTGTGCTTATGCTCGCGCCGCGAGTCCGGTTCGCGGCTGCAATCGTCAGTATGGCGCAATTTCACGGTCTTAGGAACGCTGGCCGAAGAGCCCCGCATTTACTC
The DNA here is from genome assembly GCA_964486635.1 of uncultured Caulobacterales bacterium. Taxonomy (GTDB): domain Bacteria; phylum Pseudomonadota; class Alphaproteobacteria; order Caulobacterales; family Parvularculaceae; genus Hyphococcus. The sequence continues at coordinate 74,606 of CAZAOB010000005.1, forward strand.
TCCGTTAACCACAAACTTCGATGGATACTGGCGTATGGCCGCCACCCGCAAGTCCAGATCAGTCAAGAAACGCACCGCCGCGAGGCGCGGCGCGAAGGCGTCTGGCGGCGTTCGCAAACGGAAAAAGCGAGGCGGGCGAAAGCAGGCGGCCTCGCCTTTGGCGCCGTTTGCACGAGCCGCCGTTGAACTCAGCGTATTCGCGTTCACGGCGTTGATCGGCCTGACCGCTTTGTTCGCCTATTTCGCCAGCGACCTGCCGGACCCCGCCGGATTGTGGACCGAAAGCAAAACCCCGCGCGTGACGCTGCTCGCCGCCGACGGCGCGCCGATCATGCTTCACGGGATGTCGCGCGGCGCCCCGCTGCGGCTATCGGAATTGCCCGCACACGTTCCAAGCGCTGTGTTGGCGGTTGAGGACCGTAACTTTTATCATCATTTCGGCGCCAACCCCATCTCGATCGTCCGTGCATTGATCGTCAATGCGAATGAAGGCGCCGTGCGTCAGGGTGGCTCGACTATTACGCAGCAGCTGGCCAAGAATGTATTTCTTACTGGCGAGCGCACGATGAAGCGCAAAATTCAGGAGCTGATGCTCGCCTTCTGGCTCGAGCGAAAATTCCGCAAGGATGAAATTCTGACGCTCTATCTGAACCGGGTTTACTTTGGCGCTGGGGCCTATGGCGTTGATGCGGCGAGCTATCGATATTTCGGAAAGTCGGCGCGTCTTCTGACGGTCGGTGAGGCCGCCGTTTTGGCTGGTCTGTTGAAGGCGCCGTCGCGCTATGCGCCAACGTCCAATCCCGAAGACGCCGGCAAACGCGGCAGACTCGTGATCGAGCAAATGGTGACGGCGGGATTTCTGGCGAGGAGGGACGCCGATATTGCCATTGCGCAGCCGGTATTGCTGACGGCGCCGCGGTTTGAAGCTGCGCCATATTTTGTCGACCACGTCATGCATGAACTGCGGTCGCTGACCTCGGGAATCGATGCGGATTTTGTCGTACGCACGACCTTTGATCCCAATGTGCAAGCGGCCGCCGAAACGGGATTGATCGCCGGTCTTGCTCTGGCGGGAGACGATGTGGACGAGGCCGAGGCGGCGGCGGTGATACTCGATCGCGAAGGCGCGGTGCGCGCAATGATCGGGGGCCGCGACTATGTCAGGAGCCAGTACAACCGGGCGACAATGGCGCGCCGCCAACCCGGATCAGCCTTCAAACCGTTTGTGTATCTGGCGGGACTGGAGCGCGGCGACGCGCCTGAAGATCTTGTGCTCGATGCTCCGATTGTCATCGGTTCCTGGGCGCCGGGAAATTACAAAGACAAGTACTATGGCGAGGTGACGCTGCGCGAAGCGCTTGCGCGCTCGCTCAACAGTGCGGCCGTTCGTGTTCAGGAACGGGCAGGGCGGACACGCGTGCGCGATGTCGCAAAGCGCATGGGGTGGCCGGGTGAGCTTACCCAAGGCCCCTCCTTAGCGCTCGGCGTCGATGCGATCTCGCCGCTGGAGCTTGCGGGCGCTTATGCGCCGTTCGCCAATGGCGGGTTCCGCGTGAACGTGCATGCCATTGACAGGATCGAAACCAGCGACGGTGAAATTGTCTACCGGCGAAGCGGATCGATTTTGGAAGAAGCGATATCCGCAACAATAATCGCCGAAGCCAATGACATGCTTTCAAGCGTGTCGGCCTGGGGGACGGGGCGCGCCGCTTCGGTTCCCGGATATCGGGTCGCCGGCAAGACCGGCACGTCGCAAGGCAATCGCGACGCATGGTTTGCAGGTCACGCCGGCGGACTTGTGGGTGTGGTCTGGATCGGCCGGGACGACGACAAGCCCATGCATGATGTCACTGGCGGCAGGGCGCCGGCGGTGATCTGGAGAGAGATGCTTGTGCGAGCGCTGCCGCCGCCGACTTACGTGCCTTCACCACGGAATTCTGTTGATCCAATTGCCGCGATCCTGCACGCAGGCGGATAGGGCAGCCCCGCGGGCGCTATTTTCCCGCAGGAACGCCGTAGCCGTAGAGGCCGGGTCCGTGTTCGCTCAACCACACGGCAGCGGCGCGAGGATCGACGCCAAGTCCGCGCACGACGCGCCAGAAAGCGGGCGAGTGATCGAGATGGATCAAGTGAGCGCATTCGTGCGCCGCGACATAATCAAGAATTGCCGGCGGCGCCATGATCAACCGCCAGCAAAATGACAAATCACCCTCGGACGAGCATGAGCCCCATCGCGTGCGTGTGTCGCGAATCCTGATGGCGCGCCGCGACTTGCCGAGCTCTTCGCAGTAAAAGTCGACGCGCTCAGTCAGTCGCTTGCGCGCTTCCCGCTTTAGCCAGTCACACACACGCCGGTTGAGGTGTTCTTCTCGGCCGCCAACACGCATGGCCGGGTAGTGCGTCGTATCAAGCCGGATGGCGGAGCGCACCGCGGGATCGTGGATGACGATGTGCTCCACGCCCAGAAACGGCGCTTTTCCGCCGGCCACAAACGGCTTGCCGCGCAGGCTTTCAGTGAGCTGGCTGGCGATCCAGTCGATGCGCTCATGGGCGAATCGAATCGCCTCTGGCAGAGCGCGCTTTGACGGCGCCGTCACGTGAATTTCCCCAGCTACCGGATCAACCTTGAGAATCAGTCTCTTGGCGCGACGGTTGACGCGCGCGATCAGCGGCGCGGCGCGCGCGCCAATGTTGATTTCGGTGCGTGTGATGTGATTTATCGCCACGTTTAGAGTACGCTCACCAGACTAACGGCGCCGTGATTCCAGCAGAAAAAATCGGATGCACAAGACGCCGCCAGATTTCTCCAGCGCGACTATCGCGCTGATCCATTTGCATATCACTTCTTGTCGTCTTTGGCGATGAGCAAGCGTCATTTTAGAGTCGAATTAGTGAAACCAGTGTCGATGTCAAAAAACGTATCGCAACCAACTCCGATGATGATGCAGTATCTCTCGCTTAAAGAAACGGCGAGCGACGCGCTCCTGTTTTATCGGATGGGCGATTTCTACGAAATGTTTTTTGAGGATGCTGTCACGGCGGCGGGCATTTTGGACATCGCGCTCACAAAACGCGGCCAGCACAATGGTGAAGATATTCCAATGTGCGGTGTGCCGTTTCACGCCTATGAGTCTTATCTCGCAAAGCTGATCCGCGCCGGTTGCAAGGTCGCTATTTGCGAGCAGTTGGAAAATCCCGAAGAAGCCAAAAAGCGCGGATCCAAATCGGTCGTCAAGCGGGGCATTGTCCGCACGGTGACGCCGGGCACCATCCTCGAGGACTCGCTGCTCGATACGCGCGCCAACAATTTTCTGGCGGCGCTTTCGATTATGCGCGACGGAACGGATGCGGCGCTTGCATGGGTGGATGTCTCTACCGGAGAAATATTTGTTCGGGAGACTTCTTTTGATCAGTTTCCGGCGGACCTCGCGGCCGTCTCACCAAAGGAGCTTGTGGCGCCGGATGTTGACGAAGAAAGTCCGTGGCGACGCGTGGCGCTCGGCAGGGCTGCAGGTTCTGGCCTGGCGCTCACATGGCAGGCGGCGCACCTGTTTGATTCCGCAGCGGGACAGCGGCGCATACTGGAAACCTACGGCGTCAAGTCGCTCGACGGGTTTGGCGAGTTTTCACGTGCTGAATGCGGCGCTCTCGGCGCCTTGCTGCACTATGTAACGCTGACGCAAGCCGGGCGATTGCCGGTGCTCAACCCGCCGCGCAGGGCGTCGGCGTCAGAAGTGATGGTGATCGACGCGGCGACGCGCAACTCGCTCGAATTGCTGCAGACTCAATCTGGCGCGCGAAAGGGATCTTTGTTGTGGTCGGTGGACCGAACCGTGACTGGCCCCGGCGCGCGCCTGCTCGCAGCGAGGCTTTCTGCGCCGCTCACCGATGTGGATGCAATTGAATCGCGGCTTGATGCGATTACTTTTTTTGAAACGGCGCGCGATCCGGCTGAGCGTGTTCGAGAAATTTTGAAAAGAACGCCCGATGCAGCGAGGTCGCTCTCCCGGCTGGCGGCGCTGCGCGGCGGACCTCGTGATCTCGCCGCCATACGCGATGCGCTCATCTGCGCGCGCGACATTGCATCGTCATTGTCGTCGGCCGGACGCGAAGCGTTGCCTGGCAGCTTGAAGCGTGCCGCGATTGATCTTGAGAACCGAAACGGACAAGGATTTTCCACTCTTGTTACGCTGCTATCGGAAGCGCTGAGCGCCGACTTGCCTATGCTGGCGCGCGATGGAGGGTTCATCGCGAAAGGGTTTGACAGCGGTCTCGATTCGGTTCGGCTTTTGCGCGACGAGTCCCGGCGGGTTATTGCCGGACTTGAAGCAAAGTATCGCGAAGTCGCCGCATCAAAAGCGTTGAAGATCAAACACAACAACGTGCTTGGGTATTTTGTTGAAACGCCGCCTTCACAGGGCGACCGGATGATGGCGCCCCCGCTGAACGAGACTTTCATTCATCGTCAAACGCTGGCGAGCGCGGTGCGGTTTACCACCGGCGAGCTTGCGGAACTCGACGCCAAGATTTCTCGGGCCCGGGACGAATCGCTCGCACGCGAGCTGGAGCTGTTTGAGACGCTCTGTGCGGATGTGCTGGCGCGCAGGCAGGAGATTTCCGCCGCCGCCGCCGCCCTCGCCGAGATGGATGTGGCGACCGCAGGCGCAACGCTGGCCTCAGAGCAGCGGTTTGTGCGTCCCCTCCTCAATACAAGCTTCGACTTCGACGTTCGGGGCGGGCGGCATCCCGTAGTGGAGCGCGCCGGCGCCGAAGCGTTTATCGCAAACGACTGCACCCTCGGCGACGCCGAGCAATCGCGCCTGTGGCTGGTGACGGGCCCCAACATGGCGGGCAAGTCCACATTCCTGAGGCAAAATGCGCTCATCGCCGTGCTCGCCCAGGCTGGCCTTTACGTACCCGCGACCTCGGCCCGCATCGGCGTGATCGATCGCGTTTTTTCGCGCGTCGGCGCATCCGATGATCTGGCGGGCGGTCGTTCGACATTTATGGTTGAGATGGTCGAAACCGCTGCAATTCTTAATCAGGCTACGGAGCGATCTCTGGTTGTTCTGGACGAGATCGGCCGGGGCACGTCGACATTTGACGGCATGTCAATCGCGTGGGCCGCAGTGGAGCACTTGCACGACGTAAATCGATGTCGCGGTCTTTTCGCCACGCACTATCATGAGTTGACGGGGCTCTCGGAGAAACTGTCACGGCTCGATAATGTCTCAATGAAGGTGCGGGAATGGAAAGGCGATGTCGTATTCTTGCACGAAGTCGCATCCGGTCCGGCTGACCGGTCGTATGGCGTTGCAGTGGCGAGGTTGGCGGGACTGCCGCCAAAAGCTGTGAAGCGCGCAGAAAGCGTTTTGAAGATGCTGGAAGAGCGCGGTCGCGACAGTGGCGGGATGTCTGAGTTGCCGCTCTTTGCTGCGTTGAATGAAGTGGCGCCTGAAGCTGATTGTCATGAATCTGTCATCATAAATGCACTTGGTGCGCTTGAACCCGATACAATGTCTCCCCGTGAGGCGCTCGAATCCATTTACAGGTTGAAATCGCTTTTGGATGAGTTATAGCGCGCGTGAATTGCGCGGCATGCGCGCACTCTGCGGGACGACTCAATGACTTTCAGCGTGAGAATTTTGGCGGCGCTCCTTGCCGCGCTGGCGATGGTAAGCGCCGCCTACGGACAAAATCAAAGCGCTGACGTTCGCAATGGCGTCGCCGCCTATCGGGCCGGAGACGACGCGACGGCTTGGCGGTTGCTGCAAGCGGGCGCCGACAGGGGGTCGACGAAAGCGCAGCGTTATCTCGCCTACCTTATTCTTGAAGGCCGCGCGCCTGAACTCCTCAAAATCGATGTGGGAGCGGGTGTCGAGTGGCTGAAACGCGCAGCGAAGGCAGGCGACTATGCAGCGCTCGTTCGCCTCGAAGATCTGCGGCGGGAGCATGTGGCCCATAGTCCTAGCCTGCAAGACCTGGTCGATATCGAAATAGCCAGGGCCGAACGCGGGGACCCGGTTTCGGCCTGGCGTCTCGCCGCGCGGTATGAAGCGGGCGACGGCGTCGCCATTTCAGAAATGGAAAGAGCGAAGTGGCTTGAAGTCGCTGCGAGCGCGCAGATTTCGCATTTTCCCAAGGCGGGCGAAGCGGCGTTTCAGCTCTGTGAAGTCCGCATCAGGAGCGGCGAGGCCCGTGACCCTGACGCCGCCCGCCGCTGGTGCGCCGTAGCCGCGAATAATGGCCACGCCGGAGCTGCTATTGTCCTGCGACAATTGGCGAGCCTTCAGAACTGAGCGGAATGCGGCGGAGAAGCGGCTCGGCGCAGTTGAATTCGCAGCCGCCGCGCGCGAGGATGGAACGGACCCAATCCGATTCCTGCGTGACAACACTCTCGTGACAACCCCGACACAGCCAGGCGAACCGACCGTTCCGACCGGAGCGACGCTGGAAGAACAGATTGCCGCCGCAATGGCTGCGGAACGCGCGGGTCAGGCGCATGGCGAAACCGGCAAAGTTCTCAAACTCGCCCTAATAGAGTTGAGGCGCAGAACAATGCGGGATGTCGTGCGCGGCGACCGGATTGCCTCGAAGCTCTCCAAAGGCGTCGACGACATCGTCCGCACATTGTTCCAGTTCTCAAAAGTCGGCGCCAATCAGGACATCGCCGTGTGCGCAGTTGGCGGATTTGGGCGCTCCGAGCTTGCGCCATTCTCCGACATCGACATCTTGTTCCTGCATAAGCCGCAAGTCGAACAGACGTTGCGCGATACATTGAACCAGCTGCTGTACCCCTTGTGGGATTCGGGCGCAAAACTCGGCTACGCTGCGCACACGCCGGCAAGCGCGGTCGCGTTTGCAAAGAGCGACATCGTCGCGCACACGGCCTATCTCGACGCGCGCTTCTTGTGCGGCGCGAAGCACGTCTATGACGACTTCCACGTGCAATTCGACAAGCTCAGAAAAAAAACGATCCCTGAGTTTGTTACCGCGAAGCTTGAGGAGCAAGCGGAACGCCAGGCGCAGTTCTTTGAGACGCGATACCTGGTCGAGCCAGATGTGAAGGAAGGCAAAGGCGGCCTTCGCGACCTGCAAACGATCAACTGGCTCTACAAATACGCTTATGGCGACGAAATGGGCGCAA
>CAZAOB010000006.1:0-36264 GCA_964486635.1 uncultured Caulobacterales bacterium
TGTTTATCTTGTCGACCGTTACGGCGCGCGCTCAATTTACGATGTGGACTTTGAACCAATCGAGGGCGCCGACCCGAAAAAAAACGATATGGGCCTGACCTATATCGACCACCTCACCCACAACCTCCATCGCGGCAATATGGATAAATGGGCGAGCTATTATGAATCGATCTTCAACTTCCGCGAGATCCGCTACTTCGACATCGAAGGCAAACTGACGGGCCTGGTGTCAAAGGCGATGACCAGTCCATGCGGAAAAATCCGCATTCCGCTTAATGAAAGCCAGGACGAAAAATCCCAGATCGAAGAGTTCCTGCAACGCTATAATGGCGAAGGCATTCAACATATTGCACTCGGTACGGACAATATTTACGAAACCGTGGAGGCGTTGCGCAAGCGCTCGGTGCCGTTCCAGGACACGCCCGACACGTATTATGCAAAAGTCGGCGAACGCATCGGCGATCACGGCGAGGATCTGGAGCGGCTGCAAAAGAACAAGATCCTCATCGACGGCGCGCCGACGCAGGGTCAGGGATTGCTCCTGCAGATCTTCACGCAGGACGCCATCGGCCCGATCTTCTATGAGATCATTCAGCGCAAGGGCAATGAAGGCTTCGGCGAAGGCAACTTCAAAGCGCTGTTTGAATCCATCGAAGAAGACCAGATCCGTCGCGGCGTACTGAAGGAAAGCGCGTAAGGTCGCATGACCGTCATCAGCGTCACGCCAAAGCCGCCCGCCGGAAGCAAACGCAAACTCGTCCTTGAGGAGTTTGCGCCCTACCGGATTGTCGCGCTGGGTCACGCGATTTCCGGGCGGCTGGCGCGCGCCTATCGCGATGAAAACATCACTATTCCCGAATGGCGCGTGCTCGCGGTCATTGGTGAAGCGGCGCAGGTCGCGGCGCGCGACGTGGTGCGCCGAACGCCAATGGACAAGATGACGGTGAGCCGCGCTGTGGCCAGCCTTGAACAGAAAGGCTTCGTCAATCGCGCGCCCGACCCTGATGACAAACGGGTGTCCGTGTTAGCCTTGTCAGATCACGGTCGCGCGCTGTTCGACCGTGTCGCCGCCATGGCGCTTGAGTTTGAAGATGATTTGCTATCGACGCTTGATTCAGAAGAGCTGTCTGCTTTTCGCTCGGCGCTAAGCAAGCTTGAATTGCAGGCAAACGCAGAAGACGCATAAGCTCAGCGCGAACTGACGCAGCCGGGGAGAATGGGGTGAGTAGCTGGGGCGGATCAGCCGTGTGCTTGAAACGGATTGTCGCTGCGTGTGTTGCGGCGCTTTCCCTCAGCGCCTGTGTTTCATTCCCGGACGCGCCACCCGCGCAATTCACGCCGCGTATGGAGGCGGACGGAGTGCGTTCTATCGATGGCGCCGTCCTCGCCATGCAAAGTTGGGAAGCAGAGACGCCCCGGGCGGTGATCATCGCTCTGCATGGCATGAACGACTACGCGCACATGTATTCAGGTCCTGCTGACTATTGGGCGGCGCAGGGGATCACAACTTACGCTCTCGACCAGCGCGGCTTCGGCAGGTCGCCTGAATTCGGGCGTTGGGTCGGTGAAGACACCATGATCGCCGATCTGCGCGCCGCCATCACTGCGGCGCGTGACAAACATCCGGGCCTCCCGGTCATGGTGGTTGGCCATTCCATGGGGGCCGGCGTCATTCTGGCGGGCGAAGCGGATACTCCGCTGGGCGCCGACGGACTCATTCTCGCCGCGCCCGGGGTGTGGGGCGGCAGGGCGCTGCCGATTCCGTACCGCATTTCCGCAAATGTGGCGGCGACTTTTGCGCCCGGAAAACCCCTCTCCGGCGAACGCGGACAGCGCCGCGCGACTGACAACATGGGAGTCTGGCGCGAGATGTACGCCGATCCGCTGGTGATCAAGGAAACACGCATTGATGCGATTCTCGGTGTCACGCGTGTGATGGGATCGGCCTATAACAATGCCGATGACGTGCGCGGACGCATATTGTTCTTGATGGGCGAGAAAGACGAAATCATTCCCTTAAAGGCGATGGAAAAAACCGCCATGCGCATTTCCGGGGATGTTACGGTTCGACGCTATCCTGACGGTTGGCACATGTTGTTCCGGGACCTTCAAGCAGCCGTCGTCTGGCGCGACGTCGCTGACTGGATTTTGGCGGACGCACTTTCTGCTGGCGAATAATCCGTCTACGCATCAGGCCTCGCTCTTCCAAACAAACTCTTTCAATGGAGAGCACGAGCGCGGCGAAGCGTTCAAGCCAAAGAATTGTGAAATTCGCGCACCACGTGCGTCAGTGCGCAAACTCCATTGAAAAACCCACCACCGAATTTCATGAAGGTGTCATAAGAACACGCCATACAACGACAATCGTGCGCTGTGGGGAGCGGGCGGTAGTGATGCTGCTGGTTCAGGGCTGGGCGAAGCGGGGACAGAATGGGCAAATATCTGAGCGCTATCGGGGATGCGATCGGGCTCGCCGTGTTGTTGGGCGGGCTGATGCTTGGAGCAGAAGTATTTCGTGCGCCGCGCCGGGGCAGAGCCAATCCTTCTTTCAACAAACTCAAGGATCGATCGGCGGCGCTCGACTTTACGCAGTCTCGCGCTTGAATCTGCGCTCAGCGCGCCGGTATGTGGCAGGCGCCGCCGCCGTTCTTTTCAAAATATTGCTGGTGATATTCTTCCGCCTTCCACCAGATCTCGAACGGTTCGATTTTCGTCGCAATCGGACGCGGATGACGCCCTGAAGCGTCCTCGGCCTTCAGGGCCGAATGCGCCAGGTCGCGTTGCTCGTCGTTCGTTGTGAAGATCGCGGTCCGGTATTGGTCGCCCACATCCGGCCCCTGACGGTTGACCTGGGTCGGATCGTGGCTCGCCCAGAATATTTCGAGCAGCCGCTCATAGCTGACAACAGCGGGATCAAATTCGAGCTTCACCGCTTCGGCGTGGCCGGTGGTTTTGGAACACACTTCCCGATAGGTCGGCTCCGCCTTGTGGCCTCCGGTGTAGCCGACTTCCGTGGCGGTCACGCCTGCGGTGTCGCGAAACACCTGCTCGACGCCCCAAAAGCATCCGGCTGCGAATACGGCGGTCTCGGTCATGGGAATCTGCTCCAAAGCAATACTGCCCAACATAAAGGCCTGAACCGTCGCTTCGGCAAGTCCCGATCACGCTTTTGTGGCCGTGTCGATCCAGGCGAGGAAGCTGGCGCTGGAGCCTTCGGTCGAGACGGGAAGGGCCGCGATGCAAGGCTCGTCATGCGGATGCAGCTCGAGAATTCGGTCGCGGGCGGCGGGGGCGGCAGAGCGGGTCGTTTTTACGATAAGAGGCGTTTCGAGGCCGATTTCGATTTTTCCCTCCCACGCATAGAGCGAGCGCATCTCGCCATGAATGTTGACGCAGGCGGCCAGCCTTTCTTCCACGAGCGCCCGGGCCATGCGGGCCGCTGTTTCGCTGTTCGGTGCGGTGACGTAGAGAAAAACGATGTTTGACAAATTCGAGTCGGACATGGCGGGCCTCAGAGATTGCGGTCATGCGAACCACGGCTTAAACAATTCCACTCAACAAGGATGCGCCGATTCTCGCGCGCAGGAGTGAGATGCGCAAGCTCGACCCAAATCGTGCGCTGGTGCTTTTTTCCGGCGGTCAGGACAGCTCCATCGCGCTCGCATGGGCGCTGGAACGTTTCGACCATGTGGAGACAGTCGGCTTCAATTACGGTCAGCGCCATTCTGTCGAGCTTGGCGCGCGCCGGGCCGTGAGGCGGGCGATCCTGACGGCGTTTCCTCAGTGGGCTGAAAAGATAGGCGACGACACGTCGGTTGATGCTGGCGGCCTCAAGGATCTCGGCGAGACGGCCATGACTCACGAAACCGAAATTGCACTTGCTGATGACGGTCTGCCCACAACCTTCGTGCCGGGGCGCAATCTGGTTTTTCTGGCGCTGGCGGCCGGGCTTGCCTATCGTCGCAATCTGGGAACGCTCGTTGCGGGAATGTGTGAAACGGATTTTTCCGGCTATCCCGATTGCCGCGCGCAGGCGCTCAATGCACAAGTCGAAGCGCTGAGATTGGGCATGGACGCGAACTTCGCGCTGGAAACGCCTCTGATGCACATCGACAAGGCGGAAAGCTGGCGGCTCGCAGAAAAAATCGGCGGCGGCGCCCTCGTTGAGCTGATCAACGAGCATAGTCACACCTGTTATCTCGGCGTGCGCGGCGAGAGAAGCGATTGGGGTTATGGCTGTGGCGGTTGTCCAGCGTGCGAGTTGCGCGCGCGCGGATGGGCGGAGTATCGCGCGACGGCCGCCAGTTGAGCCGGGAACTCAAACAGCGCGCAGGCCCGCTCTACGCCAGTTACTATGGCGGGCAATTCATATTGCTTGGATTGCAATTGCCATTCTTTGCGGGCTGGCTCGCATTGAAAGGTTTCGCCGCACCCGAAATCGGATGGATCACAGGCGTCGCGCTGATCGCACGGCTTGCGTTCGGTCCGCTCGTCGCCTTTTGGGCGGACCATCAAAGTGACGAGCGGCGCGCATTGCGTGTTGTGACCTTCTTCTTCGCCTTGGGCGCCATCGGACTGATGATTGCGCCTGGAAAAATCCTCATCGGCGCCTGCGCGGCGCTGGTGATCTGGACGTTCGGCGTACTCGTTCCGCTGACGGATACGGCGGTGTTGCGCGCCGACCGAAACGGATGGTTGCATTACGGACAAACACGCGCGGCGGGGTCGGTGTTTTTTCTGGCGACGACCGTATTGGGCGGCGCGCTGTTGAACCAACTTGGGGTCGATGCACTTGCTCCCGCCATGGCGGCGGCGGCGGCGTTTGCATTTGTGATGTCGCTTGTGCTGCCGAGCGGCGCGGGCGGAAGAGGTGGCGCAAAGCCTGTTTCATGGCGCGAGGCGCCGAAGCTCGTGACCAGCCCGCCCTTTGTGATCGTGCTGGTTTCGGCGGGACTGATCCAGGGCGCGCATGCTGTCTACTACGCATTCTCGTATCTGCGCTGGGAACAGCTGGGCTACTCCGCACTGACGATCGGATTGCTGTGGGCGACAGGTGTGATCGCGGAGATCGTCCTGTTGACACGCGCGCGTGGCGTGGCGCGCAGATTCAGTCCCGCTCTTTTGCTGGCGATCGGCGCTGGCGTTGCGGCGCTGCGCTGGACCATCACTGCTTACGAACCGCCTTTGGCCGTCCTGTTCATTGTGCAGATGCTGCACGCGTTTACATTTGCCGGGGCTTATCTCGGGACGGTGGAGTTTCTTGACCGGGCAGCGCCGTTGCGGCTTGTGAATACCGGTATGACGCTTATGTCGACAACGGGCGTCGGCGCCGTCACGGGACTGGCGACTGTTATCGCCGGCTATGTCTGGAATGGGTCTGGGCCGACGGCCGCCTACTTGATGATGGCGGCCATGGGCGCGGTTGCTTTTTGTGCAGCGCTCTTGCTGAACCGTGTTTGGGACGGCGGAAAAATTTTCGAATAGAGCGGTGTCACGCCAATCCGTTCGGGCGCCGCTCGTGCGCAGCGCGCCCCGTCAAACGCCGGCTGAATGCGCGCCGTCCCACCCTTCAGGCAAACTCTTGCCGGCATATTTCGCAATGCGCTCTTCGTAGATGTCGAACAGGGCGATCTTGGCGCCGGGCGATGATCTCGCTTTTTCCAGGTTCGTGCGCGCGGCAGTCATGTCGCCGGAGCGATACGCAGCCAGCAGCTGGCGATGGGCGTCATCGAGCGCGCGGAACGCTTTTGAAGACTTGATAAATGGATTGCCGATGAGCGCGTAGATGCTGACCGGCCGCTTTTCTCCGCGCAATTTCAACTTGTCGAGCTCAAGATAAGCGAAGTGATGGTGCGTCTCCTTATGCACTGACTCATCGCAAATCATGGCGGGGCCGTAAAACTCTGACTGGCTGCGCAAGAAAGCGGCGCGATCGACGGCTGGACCAACAGCGGAATAGCGATTGTTGCGGCCATGACCCATGGGTCCCGCAAAGCAGGGGCCGGTGGCGATGCCAATCGCGAGATGAATCTGCAGACCGCGCGTGCGGCTGGATGCGTCGAGGTCGGCGTTGACCTTGTCCATGCTCTCGATCATGCGAAGCGCGGCGGCGCAGCCCGCTTGCGGGTGATCGGCGCTCTCCAGCGGCGCATTGAAATAGGCGAACAGTCTTCCGCCTTCCGCCTGATCAGCAGCGCCCCCCGCGTCGATGATCGTCTGGCGCAAATCGAGTGACGCCGACGCCAAAAGCTTGGTGATGTCGTCGGGTAGATTTTCCATGGTGCGCAAGTCTTCGTCGGCGATGCGCAGCTCGCACGCCAATACCGTCACTTCGCGCCGGACGCCTTTCAGCAATTCGCTTCCTGCATCTTCGCGGAGTTTCTTCATTGCCGGTTCGGGCAGCGTGTCATGGAAAGAGCCGCGCAGATTATCATCGCGCAACACGCCGCCAATTGACTTGCCGCCCGCAACTGAAAGGGCGCCGAGGAACAGCGCCATCGCCGGCGGGATCGGATTGAGAAGAAGATCCCCGAACGCAAATGCGCCATATGCGCCGAGCATGAGAATGACCGACAAGAGCGCTGCAAAACCTGCAGCCTGCCAGAACTCCAGTCGTTGCGCCGTCATGATTGCGGCCGCGCCAAACAACATCACCGCAAGCGCCTCAAGGTAACCGCTCCAGCCGGGCCGGTTGGGCGCTACGCCGGACAAAACTTGCGCCGCTGTCAGCGCATGCACGGCGGCTGGCGCCATATCCCCGCGCGCAGTGCGGGCCGACGGTCCCAGCTCCGTGTCGAGACCGATGAGCACCACTGCGCCGCGCAGCTGAGAGTTTGATCCGACCACTGAAGCGGGGGCGCCGTTAAACCCGGCAAGCAATCGCGCGGCAGATGTGGACGGCACGGAAATATTGCGCGGCAAGTGAAGCCGTAGCGCCGTGGTTTCGGAAACTGTGACTGTCTGTGCGCCAATCGTGACGCTGTCGATTGTTCGTCCTTGTGTGTTTGCGTCCGACGCATTCAGCGAAACATCGACTTGCTCATCGCCGGCGGCGAGGCGCGCAGCCTCCAGCGCGATTGACGGCGCTGGTGTTCCTTCGAGCGACCAGAGCAACGGCGCGCGGCGAATGACGCCGTCCGAATCCGGAGACAACGCCGAAACGGAAGGTTGCGCCGCGTTGGCCAGTGCGGGATTGATCGCATAAAAATAGCGCGCAGCAGGAAAGGCGAGATAGTCTGCGCCGCCGCCATCTGTCTGAATCCAGCTTGCGCCTTGAATGTCGGTTCGCTGGAGAGCTGTGGCGCGATTGGGATCTGAAGGGGCCGTTGATGAAACGCCGACAGCGCCCTCAACCCTGACAAATGCTTCGGCTAGCCTCTCGTCGGTGCGCGGCAGCAAGGCGAGTTGTTGCGCGAGAGTCTCGTCGCGGGCGCCCGACAGCCAGAATTCGCCGATGGTTTCCGGCGAGAGGGGATCGGGCGCATCTACGGATTCGGTGAGAATCACGCCTTTGGCGCCGGCGGCGCCCGCCGCATCCACCAAACCGGCGATGACCGTGCGCGGCCACGGCCATGGGCCGACGGTTTCAACGCTTTCACGGTCGATATAAACCAGATGGAAGTTTTCCACAGACGCGCCAGTGGCGGGGTCAAGCCTTTGAAAATAATCGAAAAGCCGCTCGCGCCAGCGCGCATCCGGAGACTGCGCTCCAGCGAGCGTCCCGAGCGCGATCACCGCGAGGGCGCCCGTCACCAGCAACAGCGGGAGCGCCGCCAGCCACTGAAACGGCTTTGAAAACATGCGTTTGGTCAAGAAAGACCCCTTCCACTCAACAATTCTAAGGGCTTAGGCCTGCCGAGCACGGTTGTAACCCCTCTATTCAGGATGAATTTATTATCCTGCCTTAAACCATAATACTGCAAGGGGCGGGCCGAAGCCTGGTCCCTTTAAGGAAGCGTTAACCATGACGGATTCGGTCGCGCAATTCGATATCGATATGTCGCAGGGAGTTTTGAGGCTCATTCCCCGCGGCGACTGGCGCGCGCGCTATCTCGGCAAGCTCGACAACCACCTTCGCGACTTCGCCGATGATTCGATTGGCCGCGACCTGGTCATCGATATGGGCAAGGTCGACAGGCTCGACACGGTCGGCGCCATGATGCTGCAGCGGACGATGCATAGCTGCGCGGAGCGAGGCTCGGCGTCGGGGTTCGTTCATGCTGCGAGCGCTCATGACGCGCTATTGAAGCAAGTCGAAGAACACCTCGAGCCTTGTCACGTCGAGCCACTGCACGGGAATCCCCTTGTGGCGATCGTAAACCGGCTCGGAGAAGGCGTCGTCGATACTTACAACGCCGCCATTGAACTGCTGAGCTTTATCGGCCTTACACTTGCGACGGCCGGGCGCGTCATTGCAAACCCGACGAAAATGCGTTGGGCGGCGACTGTACATCACATGGAAGAAGCGGGCTTGAACGCCGTGCCCATCGTTGGGTTGATGTCGTTTCTGATCGGTTCGGTTGTGGCGTTCATGGGCGCCAAGATCTTGAAGATGTTCAATGCGGATATCTTCACAGTGGAGCTGGTGGGCATCTCCGTACTTCGCGAGTTCGGAGTGTTGCTGAGTGCGATCCTGATCGCCGGTAGATCGGGCAGCGCATTTACCGCGCAGATCGGCTCCATGAAGATTAGAGAAGAAATCGACGCCATGCGCGTGCTCGGGCTGGATCCGATGGAAGTGCTGGTGCTGCCGCGCGTCATCGCGCTGGTGATCATGCTGCCGGTGCTCGCGTTTATAGCCGCCATGCTGGGCATTATCGGCGGCGGGTTGGTGGCATGGCTCGCCATGGATATTTCTCCCGCCTTGTTCATGGTCAGATTCCAAGAAACGATTGTGATGAATCACTTTTGGTCAGGTCTTATCAAGGCGCCGTTTTTTGCATTCGTCATCGGCGTTATCGGCTGCTTTCAGGGAATGAAAGTGGAGGGAAGTGCGGAATCGCTCGGTCAGCATACGACGCTGTCGGTCGTGCAGGCGTTGTTTCTCGTGATTGTCATCGATGCGTTTTTCGCAATGTTCTTCCTGGAGATAGACTTTTGACGGCAGCGACTGACGCATTCCGCAATGTCATTGAAGTCGAGGGGCTAAAAACCCAGTTCGGCGACTTTGTCGTGCATGACAAGCTCGACTTGAATGTTCGCGGTGGAGAAATTCTCGGAGTCGTGGGCGGCTCGGGTACGGGCAAATCCGTCCTGATGCGCGCCATCATCGGATTGAAGTTGCCCAGCGCCGGACGAGTGAAGGTGTTTGGACACGACTACTACAATGCCGACGACAAGACCCGGCAAAGCATCGAACAGCGTTGGGGCGTTTTGTTTCAGGGCGGCGCCTTGTTTTCATCAATGACGGTCGCGCAGAATGTCATGGCGCCCATACGGGAACATCTTAAGCTTCCTGAAGAATTGGCTAAGGACATCGCAGCGCTCAAGATTTCAATGTCCGGCCTGCCTGAAGAAGCCGGATCGAAGTATCCTTCCGAACTATCGGGCGGCATGCGCAAGCGCGCTGGACTTGCGCGCGCCCTCGCGCTCGATCCGGAGATTGTTTTTCTCGACGAGCCGACCGCGGGTCTCGACCCCATCGGAGCCGCCAAATTCGACGAGCTCATCGTCAATCTTAAGGAATCCCTAGGGTTAACAGTGTTTATGGTAACCCATGATCTTGATACGCTGCATGCAACCTGTGACCGGGTGGCGGTGCTGGCTGAGAAGCGAGTCATCGCCTGTGGACCTCTCAGTGAAGTCCGCCGCACCGATCATCCGTGGATACAGGAATATTTTTCAGGGCCCAGGGGCAGGGCCGCACTCGCCGTCGAGGCGAGCTAGGGGCTGAGTAACGTTTGATGGAAACGCGCGCGCATTATGTCGTTATCGGCTCCATGGTGCTTGCCGCCATCGCTGCTGCGTTCCTTTTCGTTATCAAGCTCACGCAAACGCAAACAGATTTCGACGAGTATGACGTGATCTTCACTGAGCGCGTGTCTGGTCTTTCCGTCGGCGCCGCTGTGCGTTTCAACGGCATCCAGAAAGGCGAAGTGGATACGCTGTCGATCGACCCGACAGACCCGTCCATCGTCATTGCGCGCGTGCGCGTCGACAAGGATACGCCGGTCAAAACCGATACGAAAGCCGAACTTGAGCTGGTCGGTTTTACGGGCCTCGCCATTATTCAGTTTGTTGGCGGCAGCGCGTCGCAACCTCTTCTCAAAGAAGCGAGCAATGATGACGTGCCCAAGATTAAAGCGGACACGTCCGGGTTCGCCGCGTTTCTGGAAGGCTCCGGCGATGTCATTGCGCAGGCGAGCCGGCTATTGTCCGACGAAAATATCGAAGGCATCGCGGGCATCATCACCAATATCGAAACCATGACTGGCGCCTTTGTCGAGCACGAAGATGACATCGGCGCCACGCTGGCAAACATCAATTCGATCACAACCGATCTGGCCAAGGTGACGGCGAAACTGGATGCGGCGGCTGCCGGGTTGCAGACTTTCATGGAAGAAGACGCGCCGGCGACAGCCGACGAGATCGAAGCGCTTCTTCAGGAATCGCGCGCCTTGATGTCGGACTTGCGCGCCATCACCAATGAAAATCGTGCATCCATTCGCGTATTCGCAGATCAGGGGCTCGGGCAGGTGGCGCCAGCACTCACTGAGGCGCGTCGTCTGATGCGGACGCTGGACGCCGTGCTCCGAGAAATCGACCGCGATCCGAACGCTTATTTCTTCGGCGAGCGCGCGCCAGAGTATACTGGAGGCGATGAATGACGACGTACGTTATACGCGGCCTGTTGATGGCCTCCGCCTTGTTTGTCTCCAGTTGCGTTTCAGTCTTGCCCGAAGCGGCGCCGGCCAAACCGCGGTTTCATATCGTCGCAGCGGATGCTGACGCGCTGTCCGGCGATGCGCTCGATTTTTCGCTGGTGATAGATGAGCCGCGTTCGACACGCGTTTACGACTCCGTGCGCATCGCTGTCGCCAGCGCGCCAGGGCGTATAGAATATCTCGCCGGCGCGGAGTGGGCCGACCGTGCGCCGCGCCTGTTTCAAACAGCGCTGGTCCAGACATTCGAAGATGCCGGACGCATTCTCGCCGTGGGCGACCGTTCGTCTCTGCCGGTGGCGGACTTCGTCTTGCAAACCGATATGCGAAGAATGGAGCTCAAAGTTCAGGACGGCGAAGCTGCGGACATTTCCGTCTACGCCCGGCTGACAGACGGGAAGGGTGAAATATTCGCGGCGCGCAAGTTTGAGGCGCGCATCCCTGCGAATTCCACCAAGCCCGATGCAGTTTACGCCGCATTCAATACCGGGTTTGACCAAGTGGTCACGGATCTGGTTGCGTGGACTTATGCGGAAGGCGAACGAGCCCGCGCGAAGAAGTAGCGTCCACCTTCCAGGACTTTCATTAGACAGACGTCATTCGAACGCCGTACTCTCATTCTTCCGGTCGCAGGGAGGATAAGATGGGCCATTACACTTTGATCTCGTCATGTATTGCGCTGATGGCGCTGGCGGCGTGTGCGCCTGCTGAGACCGCCAGTGAGGACAGCGACGAACCCGTTGTGCAGGACGACGTCGTTGTCGATGGCGTTGACGCCGCTGCATGTCCCGTTTTTGAAAGCCGAAACTGGCACGCCTGGGTCGACGCCATGCCGGGGCCTGACAGCAGACACACGCTGCATGTGAGCGGCGAGGTTGACATGCCGACGCCGGGATATGCGTTTGAATGGCGCGTGGGCGCTGCGGATCGTAGTGCAACGCCTGTGCAGAGGTTGCTGCTGACAGCGACGCCGCCTGACGGCATGGCGGCACAGGTGATCACGACAGAGACGGTTCGCTATCAGGGGCCGGCGATCGCAAAATTGTACAAGGGCATCCTTATCATGTGCGGCGCGCGCGTGCTCGCGGATATTCCGGATGTAAGCATTGCCGAATAGTGCGTCGTTGACCGGTCAACAGTTCTTGTATTTGTCGTTGAGGCCCTGACCGGCGACGATCATCGGCAGAATTTTCGCCAGTCGGCGATCTTTTGTGGCGGCCTGTTTCGCTTCGATGATGTGCTCAGCATATTCACGCTGCTTGCCCGGCGTAAGTTTGGCGAACGCGGCGTCGGCTTTCTTGTTTTTTGCAAGCGCCGCCTTGAGTTCAGGCGGAATGACCAGCTTTTTGTTTCTGTCCGCCTTGATCTCCTTACCCGCCTTGGCAAGCGCGGCCGCCTCTTTCACATAGGCTTTGATGAGGGTCGGCTTGATGTCAGCGGCGGAAGTCATGCGCCATTGTCTTTGCGCTTTGGTGACGCCCTCCTGTGCGTTCACCAAGATCTTTTTGCTGTCTTTGAGCAGAGCGCCTTGATGAAACCAGATTCCGAAATAGGACTTGAAACCGCCAATGCCGACGACATTTTTGCCATCGAACGTGTAGCAGGGCGCGCCCCATTTTATTTCTTCAGCAAGGCCCGTCTCCGCCATAATTTTTCGCAAGGCGAGCAGCTCGTTTCGCCATGCGCGCGGTTTGGCAAAATAGGCGTCCGGCGATTTGTTCTTTTCCATAGCGTCCCCACGCCAAGTTACTGAATCGCCGTCTTCAGCCAGAAATTCAGGATGTGGCCTACCACGTCTCGGCTCATGTCGAAGCCGATGGGTTTGACGACATAGGCGTTGCAATTGTGGCGGTAGCAATATTCCACATCGTCCATATCGTCCGATGTCGACATCATCACGACGGGCGTTGATTTCAAGGATTCATCGCTCTTGATCTTCGACAGGGCTTCGCGGCCGTCCATTTTCGGCATTCGAATGTCCATAAGCACCAGTTGCGGTGAGGTGGACGCAAGCCGTTGAAGCGCATCCTCCCCGTTTCTGGCGCGCACGGTTTTAACATCCGACGAATAGAGCTCGATGGCCCTCTCCAGCGCCATTGCGTCGATATCGTCATCTTCGACTAACATCACAACATTCGAAGACTTGCTCATGAACTGCTCCCCCCTTGGGCGTTCAGCGAAAAGCATATTTTGGCGCCAGACCGGTACTCAGTGTCAAGCCATACAGCGCCGCCGTGACTTTCCACGATCGCTTTGACCAGCGACAGGCCGATGCCGATCCCCTCATACTTGTCCCGCCGATCGTGCAGACGCTGCATGGGCAGAAAAATTCGTTCTGCATGGGCCGGATCGATTCCAATGCCGTTATCCGCCACGCAAAAGATCGGCGCGTGCGCTGCGCCCGTCGCGAAGATGGATATCTCGGGTTTTCGTTGCTCGTCAGAAAAGCGCAGGCTGTTTTCGATCAGATTCTGAAACACGCGTTTCAGCAGTTCAGGATCAGCATCGACCTTCGGCAGGTTTGATCGCTCAATGCTGGCGTTCAGTCCGTCGATTGGCGCGGCGAGATCGCGCAACAGATCTTCGATCAGGACATAGGGATCAACGCGCTGCGATCTCGGATTTTGAAACCCCGTCTTGCTGAAGTCGAGCAGGCTGGCGACAGACTGATCGAGCCGCAACGCTGCGTTTCTGATTTCGTCAGTGAAGTACACAATCTTGGCCGGGTCTTCTCCATCCTTCGGCATCATATCCGCCATCAGTGCGATCTGCCTGACCGGAGATCGCAGATCATGGGCGGCGATGCCTGCAAATTGCCGGAGCGATGTATTTCGCCGCTCAAGTTCCGTGTTGGAATGGGCCAGCTCCGTGTTTGCAAGCGTGAGGCTTTCGTTCGTCGATGCGAGCTCGGTATTGGCGCTTTCGATCTCTTCAGTTAGCTGTTGGGCCTTGCGCAGCGACAGGAACGTGTAAATCAACCCGCCGGAAAAGAGAAAAAGAACGAGCACTAGCCTGAGCTCGCTCACAACGCGCAACCGGTCAAGTTTCTCGCGCGCGGTTTTAGTGATCATGGCGGCGGCGCTCGTAATTTCGAGCAACGCCATTTCATCATTGATCCGGACGCTTTCGTCCACAGCTTCGGCGGCTGCGCCTTCAGAAAACATTGATTGCGCCAGGTCGATATTGCGCTGGTAGGCCATAATCGTATCACGCGTGTGCGTCAGATCGATGCCGACGCCCAGCGAGTTGCCGTGTGTTTCCAGAATGTTGACGAGCTCAAGCGCGCGCGCAGCATTGGCGCTGGCTTTGTCCCGGTAGCCGACCTCGTCAGATCGCAGTACGTAGTTTTTGAAGTTGTGGATGAGGCCGCCGTACCCGATCTCCTTTTCCAGCTTCAGACTGGTCTCATACGAGTCGGTAATTTGCGCGAGCAGCGTCTTGGAGTGCTCAACATCCCGTCCAACGAAATAGGCTTCGCCGACAACCAGCGCGGCAAGCGCCACGGTCAACAGTTTCAGGTCCAGCTTCACAAAAGGCGCCTTGCATGAGGGTTTCGCGAGGAGGTCGGCCTACAACTACACACAAAATGAAAGCGCCGTTTCCGGCGCGTGACTCAAGTAAACTCAAGCAAAATGTGCGCTACGCAAAATAGCCCACCGTAGCGCCGATCAATAAATAGACGCGTCCGAGGGGAGAAGAAAGGTATTCTTCCAGTTCTTCATCCGCCGTTTCGGAGGTGGTGGCGTCTTCAAGCAGTTGCTCAAAGCCTTGCAGGAATTCGTGAACACCCGACTCAAAATTGCGGTCGCGACCGGATTCGGTTCGAATACGGCGTTTCACATCCGCTTCGTTGAGGCGAAGCAGCCGGTTGGCGAACACATTTCGATCGCCGCGATCAAAACGCTCTTGCAGCGCAGGCGGCGGGTCCCCGTACAGCCGCGTCTCCAGTTCGTGGGTAAAATCCTGGAGCTGCGCGATGATGCGTATGGCGTTTTCCGCCTCGCGTTTGCCGGGCGCTTCGGGCTCGGCCTGCTTTGCGGCGGCGCCTAGATCGAGCGGTGCGCCATCATCGGCGGCGTCGAGAATTTCTTTCCAGGAAACGTCACTCTTGAGGCGTTTGCCGCCTTCGACTTTTGCGTCCTTGCCAAGGGTTAGGGGCTGCGCTTTGGGCTGCGCCGGCTTCGACGGCCGCCGCTCGGCGATATCGCGCGCAAGTTCGTCGAGCCGCGCGGCGCCGGCGCCGTTCTTCGCAGGGGCGGGTTTGGGTGCGGCGGTGAGGGGCGGTTCTTTGCGGCGAGACGCAGCCGCGAGGTCCAGTGTCGCCTGGGCCTCTTGCTCGGCTTTTTTTGCGGCAGCTTCTTCTGCAGCCTTGCGCTCGACTTCTTCTGCTTTTTTCTTTTCGGCTGCCTGTCGGTCGGCGCGCGCCTGCATTTCATTCTGCGCTTCGGCGAGGCGAGCGGAAGCTTCCTGTTCGCGCAACTGCGCTTCGGCAAGGCGCGACAAGCGATCAGTTTGCGATGCAATCGCTTCGGCCAGACGGTCGGCGCGTTTGCGCTGTTCGTCGATCAGCGACTCAAGGCGCGCATTTTCCGTTTCGAGCGCTGCGCGCGCTTCGGCGAGCGCCTGGTTGCGTTCTTCAATGCGCGCGGCTTCGGACTCTGAAAACTTCAAGGCGTCTTCCGAACTCTTGCGGGCGCGTTCGCTGGCCGCGGCCACGTCCGACGAAGCTTTGTCGGCGGCTTCTCCGGTCTTGCGCGCCGCCTCGGTGACCTCTTCCGCCGCCTTGGTCGCTTTCACTGCGCCGTCGGCGGCCGCAGCGAGCGCGCCGGATGTCGATTTGGTGATGTCTTCGAGCGCCTTTGCGGCGGCGTCCTGAACGCGCGCGGATTCTTCGCTGGTCGCGTCGATGGCGCCCTTTGCGGTGCGCGTTGCATGTTCGCGCGCAGCTTCCACGGCGGCCTCGGCGGCTTTCTTCGCTTCTTCGGCGGCGGCGCGGGCGGCTGTGCCGATATTGGCGGCGTTGCGTGCAGCAGATTCTGCAGCCGCGTCGGCGGCGGCGTTCGCTTGAACGGTCGCCTTGCGGGTTTCCTCCGAAGACGCATCAATTGCTTGCGCCGATGCGCGCATGGACTCGTCGACATCGCGCAAGGCGTCGCGCAACGATTCAAAGGAATTGAATGCGCGCTCGGCAGCGCTCTCCAAACGGTGCAGGCGGTCGTCGAAATCTTTCTCTGCTTGAACGGAGGTGGACTCCGCCGACTGCAGCGCGCTGATCGACGATTTTGCTTTCTCCGCAATGGCGGCGGCGAAACTGTCGGCGTGGGCGTTGAGGCTTTCGGTCAGTTCCATCAGGCGTGAGCGCTCATCGGCGACGCGGCCCACAGCGCTGGTAGCTTTCGCCTCAATCGCTTCACCGGCGATTTCGATGGCCTCAACGTGCTGGCGGATCATGGCTTCCACAGAGGCGAGGCGCGTCAGCGCGCTGTCGAGCCCCTGATTAAGCGTCGCCACATGGGTTTGGACAACGGCGCCGACTGTGTCGATGTTCTGCGTCGCAGCGATGTCAGGCGTCACAAAGCGCTGTGCGGCCGCAGCGATCGATTCCGCAGCGTTGAGCATGGTCAACATTTTCGACAGACCGTAGCCGATAAACAAAACCATCGCCGGAATGATGAACGCGAACAGCAGCGTTTCAATTTCAAAGGCGGCGAGCGGATTCCACGGGCGGTCGATGCCGCTGAGATTGGTCAGGTGCTGGTGAGCGAACCAGTTGCCGAGCGGCAGACCGATGACGATGGAGAAGAAAACGAAAACCGCGGTGAGGCGCGCCATTTGCCAGATCTGGCGGCTCATGGCGTTCCAGCGACGCTCATTCGGCGAAATGTAAATCAGTCCGCCAGAGGCGCCTTCGACGTTGCGATTCTCGGACTCGACAATGCCTTTGAAGCGCATGCGCGGATTGTCTTCCTCTGCGCCTTCGGCATCTTCTTCGCGTTGGTCGTTTTGGTCGCTCACGTCGTCGTTCACCGTCGTCGTTTTCCAGGGGCCTGAGGCTCGCCGCCGATGCATACGCACTCGGATGCCTATGCGGGGGAAGAAACCGATACTGCCCGAATGGTCCCGCATAGCGGAATTTGTAAGTCGCGCCAATCGTTTGGACCAAATTGTCTGGGTGTGGGCAGGTTTCCTTTCGGCAATCTTCCGGACTCGGGGAGGCCTGGGGAAAGCCTCTGAATTTGCTACGCTTTCCAGAACCGACAGAATCCGACTAGGTGACAGTCTCAATCATTTACGAGTTTTCCCCAAAGCGGCGATCGAATGAGCCAGCCTGAGCGAACATCTTTGCAGCGATTTGTCGAGAGCGGCCCGTTTCAGGCGGTCGTGCTGGCGCTGATCATCATCAACGCGGTTATCCTCGGCGCAGAGACCGTTCCGACAATCAGGGACGGAGCCGCCCATTGGCTGAAAATCATCGACCGCATCATTGTCTATGCGTTCATGGCCGAGATCGGCATGCGCATCGTCGCCTGGCGCGGCGCCTACTTTAGGAACGGCTGGAACCTTTTCGATTTTCTCATCGTTGCGGTGTCCATCGCTGCCGCCACTTCCGGTCTGGCGGCGCTGCGCGCTTTCCGGGTGCTGCGCGTGTTGCGGGTCATCACGGTCATCCCACGCATGCGGGTGGTGGTTTCGGCTCTGCTCGATTCCATCCCCGGCATCGCCTCGGTCGGGGTGGTGCTGGCGCTGATCGTCTATGTGTTCGCAGTGATCGCCGCCAACCTTTACGGGCCGCAACACCCGGCGCTGTTCGGCGACGTGTTTCAGGCCATGTACACCCTGTTTCAGGTGATGACGCTGGAAGGCTGGCCGGACATCGCCTCGGAAGTCGCCAAAACCCACAGCCGGTCGTGGATCTTTTTCCTCGCCTTCGTGCTCATTGCGACCTTCACCATGCTCAACCTGTTCGTCGCCATCGTGGTGCGGGTCGTGGACGAGGACAGCGAGTCCGCCGAGGCGCAAATTCTCCTCAATCAACGAAAAATTATGGGCGATGTCAGCGCGTTGAAGGCCGATATTGAAGCTTTATCGAAGCGTTTGCCGCCGGCCCCATAGCGCGGTATTGACTGTCCAAAACCAAAAGATTTTGGAGGAGACGCGCTCATGCTCTCGAACTCTCAGGCGTTTATGAAATTCGACCTCGATCCGATGATCGAGGAGATGCGCGATATGGTTCACCGCTGGGCGGCCGACAAGCTCGCGCCGCGCGCCGCCGAGATCGACGAAAAGAATCTGTTTCCGCGCGATCTCTGGCCGGAGCTTGGCGAACTCGGTTTGCTCGGCATCACCGCCGATGAGGAATTCGGCGGATCGGGACTCGGCTATGTCGCGCATGTGGTGGCGATGGAAGAAATTTCCCGCGCATCCGGCGCCGTTGGCTTGTCTTACGGCGCGCATTCCAACCTCTGCGTGAACCAGATCAATCTGAACGGCTCGAAGGAACAGAAAGCAAAGTATCTGCCGAAGCTCGTCTCCGGCGAACATCTTGGCGCGCTCGCCATGTCTGAACCGGGCGCCGGCTCAGACGTTGTGTCGATGAAAACCCGCGCCGAGAAAAAAGGCGACCGCTACATTCTGAACGGCAACAAGATGTGGATCACCAATGGTCCCGGCGCCGACACGCTGGTGGTCTACGCCAAGACCGAACCGGACGCGGGCCCGCGCGGCATCACCGCGTTCCTTATTGAGAAGGGCATGAAAGGTTTTTCAACGGCGCAAAAACTCGACAAGCTCGGCATGCGCGGCTCGGATACGTGCGAACTCGTGTTCGAAGATTGCGAGGTGTCGGCGGAGAACGTCTTGGGCGAGGTCAATGACGGCGTTCGCGTCTTGATGTCGGGCCTCGACTATGAACGCACCGTGCTCGCCGGCGGCTCCATCGGCATCATGCAGGCGTGCCTCGACGTCGTTATTCCCTATGTTCACGACCGCAAGCAGTTCGGAAAATCCATCGGCGAGTTCCAACTGGTGCAAGGCAAGCTCGCCGACATGTATGTGACCACCAACGCGGCGAAGTCATATGTGTATCAGGTGGCGAAGGCCTGCGACCGCGGCGAGACCACGCGTCAGGATGCGGCGGGCTGCATTCTGTTCGCGGCGGAAAAGGCGACGCAGGTCGCGCTCGACGCGATCCAGCTTCTCGGCGGCAATGGCTATATCAATGAATATCCGACGGGGCGCCTGTTGCGCGATGCGAAACTCTACGAGATCGGCGCCGGCACGTCGGAAGTCCGGCGCATGCTGATCGGCCGCGAGCTGTTCACGAAGACGGGTTGATGGTCGCAACACCCAAAACCTTCGATCTCTCCAAGGGCGACAGCCTGACCTGGCGCTATGACGTGATCGAGCGCATCGGCTCCGGCACCGAGGGCGAGGTCTACAAGATCCGCGAGAAGTCGACGGGCCTGACCCGCGCGGCGAAGCTTTATTTCCAGTCAAAGGCGGAGATCGCCAAGAGTTTCGTGCGCTATGCGCGCAAGCTCGACGCGTTGCGCGACTGCGCCATCGTCATCAATTATCTCCACGCCGAAGAGGTGTGGATCAATGACCGCTTCATTTATTGCCTGATCTCCGAATATTTCGGCGGCGCCATTCTCGACGATCTGCTGAAGCAATATCGCGGCAAGCGCATGCCGCCCTTCGAGGCGCTGAACCGCATTCACGCGCTGGTGGTGGGGCTCGAAGAAATCCACGCCCGCAAGGAATTTCACGGCGACCTTCACAAGGGCAATATTTTCGTCGAACGCACTGGCGTGTTCTTTCGCCTGCGCACCATCGACTTTCATGACTGGGGCCGCACCCCGGCGACGGAGCGCCGCGCCGACATCCTCTGCGTGGTGCGGCTGCTTTATGATCTGGTCGGCGGGCGCGAGCATTACAAGAAACAGCCCGCCGCCATCCGCGAAATCTGCCTCGGGCTTCGCTCGGACCTGATCTTAAAGAAATTCCCGACAGTGTTTCATCTCCGCGCGCATCTGGAGACGTTCGAGTGGTGACGATGGGGCCGGAACCGCACTCTCATACGAACCGGGAGTTGGAGCTCATGCTTGCGGGAAAGAAACCAATGGCGGTGTTTTCCGACGCGTATCCTAATCGGATTGGTTCAGCCCTTTACAATGACCAACCATTCGAAGAGTACGTGGCGAAAGGCGTTATCAACCGAACACTTAAAATTCGCAGGGCGGAAAACCCCAATCCAGCCAAGAATCTTTTCGCCCTGATGCGTGATTATTTCACTCTGCCGGGTGAGGAGTGGCGTATCGAAGAATACGAAAAATTATTGGATGGAGTATGGGAAGGAAACTCTTGGACGTTGAAACACGAGCGTCGAGAGGGTGAGTTGCTTGGTTACACCGACGAAGAAAATGAACGATACTTAGAGTTGCTTCGCGCCACGAGAAATTTTCCCGAAGGGTAAACTGACTTACCCCGCGAACATCGCCCGCTTTTTGGCCAGCGCTGTCTGTTTCAAGAGCAGCGTGACCAGCGGCCGCGAGGTGAGGCGGGCGGCGAAGACGCCGAACACCACAGCGAGGGCGCCGACGGTCAGGACTGCGTCCTGCGCCACAATGGACGGCGCATCCAGCAGCGAAATCAGGAACAGGGCCGAGGCGGCGCCCGGCGCGCCGCCGAACCAGGCGAGGAACATCTGGCTTTCGCGCGGCAGCGTGGTTTTCTTCAGCGCCGCGAGGCGCGGGCCGGCCCGCATCACGGTCACCACGGCGGCGGCGAACAACACGGTGAGCAGGTCCGCCTGAAAAATGCGCGGTGCCAAGGCGAGGCCAAATCCGAAATAGGCGAGCGGCGCAACGCCCCGCTCCGCGATCCGGCGCAGGCGAACGCGAGTGACAGTCAGCGCCAGCGTCTGTTCGCCCCAGAGCAGTCCCGCGGCGGCCGCGGCGATCACCGGATGCGCGCCAATCAGCGGCGCGATCAGAAATGCAACGAGCCCTGACAGAGCCGCAAGTTCGCCGGCTTTCTTCTTGAATTTCAGCTTGTTGCCGTAATGTGCTGCGGCGAGACCTAAAGAGCCTCCGAGCGCAAAAGCAAACAGGAACCCTTGTCCGGCCTCGAACACCGGTGTCACCAGCGGCATGCCCTGCGGGGCGGCGGTGGCGACGGCCTCCAGCATGACAGCAACCGGAATACCCAGCGCGAGGATCGCTGCGCTTTCGAGCCGCACGGCGGCCTTCAAGGTGGCGGGCGCCGGCGCGCCGGTGACGGCGCGGCGGTCAAACGCAGCGCCGTTGAGTGTTAACGCCCCGGCCAGCAGGAACGCGCCGGTAAAGGAGAGCTGCGGCACCAGAATAAACGCCGCGAGGCCGCACACCACCAGGAACAGGGGCGCGCCGCCAATGGTCAGGCGGAAAGAGGCGGGGCAGGTGCTGGCGAGGCGGGTGATGCGGAATTGCGCGGCGGCCGCGAAGGCGAGCGCGGCGAGGAGCGCATCGGCGCCGGCGGCGGTCCAGTCAGACGCCGCGAATGGGGCGCCGGAAATGCGCCAAACGATCGAAATCGCCGCGCCCAGCGCCACCAATGCGGCTGGCGCGCGGGCGGCCGATTCCACGGCCCGGAGCGCTGCGCCCCGAACCTTTCCCAGAATCAAAAACAATGCGGCGAGAAGGGCCGCGGCGCTAGCGAGAGCCATAGGGAGTTTTTTGACCGTTTTTGCGATTCACCGCCGCTTCGAAGGCCGCGATTGTGGGGGTTTTCACGGGCAGCGAATCAATTCCCGCAACTTTGAATTGATCCGGGTGCAATTGCAAATTGAATTTTTTGAAAGAATAGACCGCATGCGGTGTATTTTCGCGTGCTGCGCAAACTGCGCCGCTCCACCCTATCACGGAAATTTTTTTGGTGGATAGTTATCCACCACTTTTATTTCAGCCTTAGACTGCTCGCCAGTTTGTAATGAAACAGAGGCGTTTATGACCGCAGTATCAGGCGAAACAAAAACCTCAAAAACGCGCGGCAAGTTAAAGCGCGCCATCGCTGGCGTTGCGCCGGGGCTGGCGCGCGCTTTGGGCGGACCGCTTGCGGGTGCGGCGGTGGAAAAATTATCGCGCGCGATTTTTGGCGACATAGCGGTTGACGAAGACGTGCTCGCAGATGCTTTGGCGTCATCCTCGCCGGAAACCTTGGTTGCGCTCAAGAAAGCCGAACAGGAATTTCAACTCGCGCTGCGGCAGGCGAGCGTCGAGGAATTGCGCATCGAGGCGGGCGACCGCGCCAACGCCCGTGACCGCCAGATCAAGATGAACGACTGGACGCCGTCGGTTCTCGGCGCGCTCGTCATTCTCGGATTCTTCGTCGTGCTCGGCGTGATGGTCGCGAAGAAACTTCCCGCCGGCGCCGAAACGGAGTTTTCGATCATGCTCGGCGCGCTCGCCACCATGACGGCGGCGGTGGTGAATTATTTTTTCGGCTCGTCCGCCGGCTCGCGGGAAAAGACGCGGCTGATCGCGTTTCCGGTTCCGGAAACAAAAAACGGTGAAGGCAGATCCTAGGCGGGCGTTCGGGATGACAAAGGCGCCCGGCGCCGCCAAAAGGAGAGCAATGAGCGCGAACGGTTTTGACATAGCGATTGTCGGCGGCGGGGTGATCGGCCTGACGCTGGCGCGCGCGCTGTGTTCCGAAGGCGCTCGGATCGCGGTGTTGGATGCGGGGGCAAAGATTCCTGCCGCAACCCACGCCGCCGCCGGAATGCTGGCGCCCTCCTTTGAACATGCCGGCGAATTGGCGGGAGACGAGTCTCCGTTGAGCGAAGCGCTCTATCATCTCGGCGCGCGCGGACTGGCGCTGTGGCCGGATTACGCGGCGGCGCTGGAAGAAGAAACGGGCGTCTTTGTCGACTATCGCGGAACCGGCGCGCTGGGGCTTGCTTATGATGAGAAGCACTCCCGCGCGCTTGAAATCCAGGCGGCGAGGGTTTGCGAACTCGGCGGCGACGCCACCATCATTTCCGGCGATGAAGCGCGCGCGCTTGAACCGGCGCTTTCACCGGAAGTGATCGCTGCACTTCATGCGCCGCAGGATGCGCAAGTCGATCCGCGCCGTTTGACGACGGCGCTGCGTGCGTCCCTCGATCGGAAAATGGCGCCACATTTGGCTGCGCACGTGGCGGGGCTTGAAAAAAACCGGGCAGGGCATGCGTTGTTGCTCGACAGCGGCGAGCGCATCGAGGCGGAACTAGTGGTGCTCGCCAGCGGCGCCGTCAGCGGACTGGTTTCGCGCGACATGGTTCATCCGGTAAAAGGAGAGGCGGTCGCGGTGACGCTCGAAGACGGCGTCCTGACCCGGATCGTGCGCGCGCCGGGTGCCTATCTCTGTCCCAAGGCGGAGGGGCGGCTGGTGATCGGCGCTACAGAAGCTCCCGGCCGAAACGACCTTGAGGTTTCCGAAGACGGCGTCGCCGGGCTCAAAGCGGGCGCGAAAAGGGCCGCTCCGGTGATCGGGCAGGCGCCGGAGATCGAACGCTGGGCCGGATTGCGGCCCGGAACGCCGGACAGTGCGCCAATCCTCGGTCAGGACGAGGACGGGCGATTTCTTGCCCTCGGCCATTATCGCAATGGCGTCCTTCACGCCCCGGCGGCGGCGCAGGCCATGGCTGCGCTGATATTGGGTCGCGCACCGGAGTTCGATCTCGCCCCTTTCAGCCAGGCTCGGTTTGCCGGGAACGCCAATGGTTAGCGCTTTGTTGACGATTGGACGCCAGATTGAGGCGGCAGTTTTTGCGCCGATAGAGGGTGATCGCATGGCGAGTGAAATCGCAGCAGCCGTGAATAGCGGCGCCGCGCAGGTGCAAGGCGCGGTGAAGCGCGCCAGCGCATCCACCGGTGCAGGCTTTGACTTTCTCATGAAAATGGCGGCGCGCGAAAGCGGGTTCGATCCGAATGCGCAGGCGAAAACATCGAGCGCGGCCGGTTTGTTCCAGTTCATCGAACAGACCTGGTTCTCGACGGTCAAGAAATACGGCGCAGATCACGGTATGGGCGCGGCGGCGAACGCCATCTCGCAGAACGCCAATGGCCGATACGAAGTTTCCGATCCTGCCGCGCGGGAAAAAATCCTGAACATGCGGTTCAATGCAGAGTCGGCTTCCGCCATGGCGGGCGAGCTGGCGAATGAAAACAAATCGATGCTGGAAGGCCGGCTGGGTCGCGCCGCGTCGAGTGCAGATTTATATACGGCGCACTTTCTCGGGCCTGCGGGCGCGGTGAAATTGCTTTCCGCCGCATCAACGGTCAAGGCGGCGGACCTGTTGCCGCAAGCGGCCGCCGCTAATCGCAATGTGTTTTACGAAGGCGCGCGCGCCAAGTCGGTAGGCGAGGTCGTCGCTTCCATTGCAAGCTCCATGAGCGGATCGGCGCCGCGGGCAAGTGAAACGCCGCTGCTCGCCCAAACGCAATCGACGCGGGATTTTTCTCCGGTTCGCAATTACATGCATCAGATCGTGGAGGCGTTTACCTCGCCCGCACGCAAGACTGCGCCGTCGGCGTTTAGTCCTACAGCGCTCGCGGTGCTTGACGCGCTCGATGCAACGAGCCTTCGCGAGAAGCGCGAAGATCGCGACGAGACAGAGTTTTCGTTGAAGCGCCGGAGCTAATACTGGCTTTTAGCAGCGCGGGGCAGTCACACCAGCGGGAAATTTTGTGTCGCTTGTGGCGCACGCCGCGGCGAGCTGCTCGCTGGTCAGGTTGACAGCGCCTGAAAGATCTGCGGCGCCCAAAAGCGCGCCTGTGAAATCTGCAGATTTCAAATCGGCGCCAGCGAAGGTCGCTTTGTTTAGCGTCGACTGTGTGAACCGAACGCCTGTCAGGTTGGCTCCGTCAAACTGGGCGGAACTGAGATCGGCACCGACAAGCGATGCGCCCGCAAGATAAGCGGCGCGAAGATCGGCATTGGCAAGTTTCGCGCCTGCGAACGATGAAAACGACAGATCGGCGTCGACGAATAGCGAGCCGGAAAAATCGCCTGCTCGCGCTTTTGATGCGCGCAATTCGGCGCCGGAAAAATCGCTGCGCGGAAACATCGATGCCTGGAGGTTTGCTTTCTCCATATGTGCGCCTTTGAAATTGACGCTTTCGCCGCTCGCGCCTTCAAGGCTTGCGCCGTCGAGCAAGGCTTCGTTGAACTGTGCATTGGACAACAAGGAGCTGGCAAAATTCGATCGCGGCAAATCCATATTGGCGAAACTGGCGCCAGAGAAATCCTTGGCGGCGTGTTTCATATCGACCTTCGGCGATTTGTCTCCGGTGAGCGATGGGAGTTTAACGCCCGCACCATCCAGCACCTTGTTGATCTCCGGTCCGATTTGATCGACTTGTGCGAGCGGTTTGGCAATTTCCTTGCCGAGCTCAGCCACTGGATTCGGCTTGTTGTAATTGCGCGATCCAGGGGTGATCGTTGTCACCAGCGACATGACGGCGATCATGAGCACAAGTATGAGTGCGATCAGTTTCAACGCGAGACTCCCCGGCATTTTTGCGAATGCAAAGATAACCGGGCGCCCGTCAATGTTCGATTAAGGACAAATTTTCAATTGTTGGCAGGCGTTAACAAGATGTTACGAACAGCCCGTGGAGGCGCCGCAACTCTCACACTTAAGGCACGCGCCGTTTCTGACCAAAGTAAATTGGCCGCAATCGGAGCAGGCGTCGCCCTCGTATCCTTTGATGCGCGCTTCGGCACGGAGGTTTCCGGGCGTCGCCAGCACGCCGCGCGGCGCCTTCTGGTTTACGGCGTCGGCCAGCTTCGCGATTTGCGCTTCAATCTCCGGCGGGCTTTCAGCGCGGACAATTTCAGGCGCTTCTTCAATCTCGACTTCAATATCCCCGTCGTTCGACGCAGGCGCGCCGCCGCTCTCATTAGCGGAATGGCGCAGCCGGTCGAAATCGCCGCCGCGCAGGATGACGAGATTGTCCGTCACTGTAGAACGGGAGAAGCCCTTGGAGATGAGTTTGGTCGCGTCGGCCTGGGTCTTTTCGCGATCCACTCCGCGACCGATGACATCGACGGCGGATTCTTCCGGATGAACATGCGCGAGATCGGCGCGTCCAAGATAAGAGATCGCGAGCTCTCTGAAGATGTAGTCCAATATCGAGGTTGCGTTCTTGATTTGGTCGTTGCCCTGCACCGGGCCGGACGGATCGAAGCGCGTGAAGACATAGGCGTCCACAAACTCCTCGAGAGGAACGCCGTACTGCAGGCCGAGCGACACCGCGATTGCGAAGTTGTTCATCAAGGAACGGAACGCCGCGCCTTCCTTGTGCATGTCGATGAACACTTCGCCCAGCTCACCGTCGTCGAACTCTCCTGTATGGAGATATACTTTGTGGCCGCCGACAATCGCTTTCTGGATGTAGCCCTTGCGACGATCCGGAAGGCGGCGCCGACCCGGCGTGCGCTCAATGATGCGCTCGACAATGCGCTCTGCGACGATCTTCGATTTCTGAACATTCGGCGCCGCGGCGATCTCCGCCTGAAATTCCTCTTCTTCATCTTCGTGATCAGATGCGAGGAGTGCGGCCGCGAGCGGTTGCGAGAGTTTGGAGCCATCGCGATAAAGCGCGATCGATTTCAGACCCATTCTCCACGCCAGCATGTAGGCTTTGGCGCAATCGCCGATGCTGGCGTAGGCGGGCAGATTAACAGTTTTGGAAATGGCGCCCGAAACGAAGGGCTGGGCCGCCGCCATCATTTTCAAATGGGCTTCCACCGAAAGCGCGCGCGTGCCGATGCGGCCGCAAGGGTTCGCGCAATCGAAAATCGCGTAGTGTTCTTCCTTCAAATGCGGCGCACCCTCAACGGTCATCGCGCCGCAGCAGTACAAGTTCGCTTGATGAATCTCTTCATCTGCAAAACCAAGAAAACGCAAAACGTCATAACCGGTCAGCGCAAGTTCGCTTTCGCGCATGCCAAGCACATGGACGCAAAAATCTTCGCCGAGCGCCTGCGGAGTGAATGCATAGGTGAGGTCGAATGTGGTTTTCAGGCGTTCTTCGAGCGCCTTGATATGCCGGTCCTCAAACCCTTCACGCCGCAATTCGTCGAGAGAAAAGCCTGGCGCGTCTTCGAGCGTGCCTCGCCCCGCAGCGTAATAATTGATGTCACTTATTTCCGCTTCGCTGTAGCCGAGCGATTTCAGCGCTGCGGGCACAGAGCGGTTGATGATCTTCAGCATGCCGCCGCCAGCAAGCTTCTTGAACTTTACCAGCGCAAAATCCGGTTCAATGCCGGTTGTGTCGCAATCCATCACGAGGCCGATGGTGCCGGTCGGCGCGATCACCGAAACCTGCGCATTGCGGAAACCGTTGATTGCGCCCAGCTCGTACGTTTCGTTCCAGACGCGGCGCGCGGCGTCTGTCAGGGTGCGCCAAGGGCATGCATCTGCGTCGAAGAGGGAAGGTTCGACAGCGAGACCTTCGAAGGCGCCGCCAATCGCCGTTCCCGCACAGGCCCTGCGATGATTGCGCAACACCCGCAACATGGCTTCGCGATTGTCCGCGAACTTTGCGAAAGGCCCGACAGCAGACGCCATCTCCGCCGAAGCGCGATACGCGGCGCCAGTCATCAGGGCCGTGACGCCCGCTGCGATCGCGCGTCCGTCGTCGCTGTCGTATCCGATGCCGGACGACATCAACAATCCGCCAAGGTTCGCGTATCCGAGCCCCAGCGTCCGATAGTCAAAAGACCGGCGCGCAATTTCGGCGGACGGATACTGCGCCATCATCACAGAGATTTCGAGAGCGAGCGTCCACAGCCGGCAGGCATGTTCAAAGGCGTCGGTTTCGAACCCTTCATCCGTTTTGAATTTGAGAAGGTTGAGCGACGCGAGATTGCACGCCGTGTCGTCAAGGAACATGTATTCCGAACACGGGTTGGACGCGCGTATCTCGCCGCCCGCCGGACATGTGTGCCAGGCGTTGATTGTATCGTGAAACTGCAGACCGGGATCTGCACAAGTCCAAGCCGCCGAACAGATATTGCTCCACAAAGCGCGCGCCCGGATTGTTTTTACCGTCTCTCCGTCAGTGCGCCGCGTCAAAGACCAGTGTGCATCGTCGTTCACCGCCGACAGAAATCCATCGGTGACCCGCACGGAGTTATTTGCATTTTGACCGGACACGGTGCGATAGCTTTCCGAGTCCCAGTCGAGATCATAAGAATCGACGTCGATGCGCCGGTAGCCCTGACGGGCGAAGTCGATAACGCGCCGGATGGAAACATCGGGAATGAACGCCTTTTTCGCGTCCTTGATTGCCGCTTTCAGTGATGCGTTTTGCTTGGGGTCAAACCTTGTGGCCTTGTCTTCGCTCTTCCAGCAGGCTTCGAGCACCAGCGGCAGATGTTTTGCCAGCGCACGCGACCCCGCGACAAGCGCGGCGACTTTTTCTTCTTCGCGGGTTTTCCAGGAAACGAAATCTTCAATGTCGGGATGGTCCGCATCGACCACGACCATTTTCGCGGCGCGACGCGTTGTGCCGCCGGACTTTACCGCGCCAGCGGCGGCGTCGCCTACCTTCAAAAACGACAGCAGTCCGGAACTCTTTCCGCCGCTCGAAAGCGGCTCGTCGGCGCCGCGAATGTTGGAGAAATTCGTGCCCGAGCCGGAACCGTATTTGAACAGCAGCGCTTCGCGTTTCCAGAGGTCCATGACGCCGCCGTCGCCGGTCAGGCTGTCGTCGACAGACTGGATGAAGCAAGCGTGCGGTTGCGGACGTTCATAGGCGCTGTCGGATTCTGTCAGCGCGCCAGTCGCGTGATCGACATAATAGTGACCTTGTCCCGCGGCATCGATTCCGTAGGCCCAATGCAATCCTGTGTTGAACCATTGCGGCGAATTCGGCGCTGCGATCTGCAACGCCAGCATGGCGCGCATTTCATCCATGAAGGCGCGGGCGTCATTTTCCGTGTCGAAATATCCGCCCTTCCAGCCCCAGTAGGGCCAGGCGCCAGCCATACGATCGAAAATCTGCTTGGCGGACGTTTCCGAGCCATAGCGTTCGTCAGCCGGCAGTTTAGCCAACGCAGCGATGTCGGGCATGGAGCGTTGGAGGGAGTCCGGAACACCCTTCTCGCGAACTCGCTTGGTGCGCGCGGGTACGCCGGCCTTGCGAAGGTATTTCTGCGCCAGAATATCGACGGCGGTCTGACTCCACCCTTTGGGGATTTCCAGATCCCGCATTTCGAAGATGATTTCGCCGGAGACGCTGCGAATCTCTGAGTCGGCGCGCCGGAACACCACCCCGCTATATGCGGGGCTCGATTCTTCCGAAAAGCGTCGCTCTATGCGCATCGAATCCTGTCCTCGGGGCCGCCTTCGCGCCCGTCCGCAATATAGTCATTCCTGGCGGCGGTCTCCACATTCGGAGCCGTCCCCCGGGGTTCAGCTTATTTTCCCCTGATTTCAAGGGAAAAGCACGTTTGGCGGCTTCCTGACGCCGCCAGGAATTCTCGCGGGCGGGGTCATGCTTCTATTGCCGCCCATGCCAACGGGCGCCATATTCGCGACGCTTGCCGGGAGTAGAGTCTCTCCCGTCGTATTTTGGGATTTTCGATGATTTCACAGCTGTTTACCTGGTGGAACTCCAGCACCTACGGAACCTCGTTCACGCTTTGGCGGCGGGGCGCGCGTCTGGTCGGCGTCGACGAGCAGGGCAATCGCTATTTCGAAGAGAAAACCCCAAGCCTGCCGGGAAGCGAAGGAACGCGCCGCCGGCGCTGGGTGGTTTATCATGGCGTCGCGGAGGCGTCCCGCGTGCCCCCGGATTGGCATGGCTGGCTACACCACACCTTTGAAGAAGCGCCGACAGTGGCGCCCTTGACGCGGCGGTCATTCGAGAAGGATCATCTCCCGAACATGACGGGAACGCCCTTGGCGTATCATCCGAAGGGCAGCTTGTCGCGCACCGGCGGACCGGCGAATGTCCAGGACGATTATGAGGCGTGGGCGCCGGACAACGCCTGAACCGCCGTCAGAAAGGCAACGTTATGAGCCGCGCAGGATTTTTTGAAACTATTGTCGGCGTGCTGGTCGTCAGTGTGGCGGCAGGATTTCTTGCGTTCGCCTATGGCGTCAGCGGACGGGGAATTGACCGCGACCATTACCGGCTAGCTGCGGTTTTCGGGCGCGTCGATGGTGTCACCGTCGGGTCGGAAGTGCGAATCGCCGGCGTTAAAGTCGGATCCGTCGCCGCCAACAAGCTCGACCCTCAGACTTACGAAGCCAACGTCGAACTGGCGATCGACGGAAGCGTGGCCATCCCACAAGATTCAATCGCCAAAGTTGTGTCGGACGGCATTCTTGGCGGCGCTCATATTGCTATCGAGCCGGGCGGAGCAGAGGAGATGTTGCAACAAGGTGATCGCATCACCATCACACAGGGGTCTGTTGATCTACTCAGCATAGCGGTTCAAGCGTTTACCGCGCCCGGGAACAAGCCTAAGGCCGAGACATCCAGCGCGGACCCATTAGGAGACCTTTGATGCGTTGCGTTTGGTTGCTAGCAGTCGCTGCGTTAGTTGCAGCGCCGTCATTCGCCCAAGACGAACCCGTGATTGACGAACTCAGCGAGTTGGACCGCCTGTCGCAGGCGCAAGACGACCCGTTTGCGAGTGTGGTTGAGACCGCGAAGCGGGAACCTGTGTCGGTTACCTTGCGTGCGCTGAACAAGATCACAGCCCGGTACACAGATTTAGAAATCGAAATGAATCAAATCGCACATTTCGGCTCGCTCGAAATTCAGCCTCGAACATGTGACAAGCGACCGCCCGAGGAGTTTCCGGAGACGACTGCATTTCTGGAGGTGTTCGATCTCGAATTTAACAACCGACAAAGCGATCTGAAGATTCAACCGCCCGAAGTGATCGAAGACGAAATCGAAATTCAGGAGCTGGACGTTTTGCCGGGCGAGGCCGTTGGCGACACGCCGTCATTCGAAGCGCCTGCGCCGATTGTGCTCGATGGGCCAAAGGCCGAGGGCGTGAATATTTTCCGCGGTTGGATGTTCGCCTCTACGCCGGCGCTGAATGCGTTAGAGCATCCGGTTTATGACGTCTGGGTGATCGACTGCAAAACCCGCGACGCATCCAACTGATCGGGCGCTGCAAAAAAGTCGCCCGTTGCTTTCAGGGCTTTGCGCAATAACGTTTGGTAGTCGTTGTCATCCATTCCAACTAACCCGAACTGGGTGAGGTGCTCATTAAAGAATTGAGCATCAATGAAATGGAAGCCGCCAATTCGCAACCGCGCCATCAAATGCAGCATGGCGATTTTGCTCGCATCCGTTTCACGCGAGAACATGCTTTCACCACAAAAAGCAGCGCCCAACACCACTCCGTAAAGTCCGCCCACGAGCGTTCCCTCCCGCCAGCATTCGACTGAGTGTGCGTGGCCCTGAAAATGGAGTTCGCAATAGGCCTCGATGATCGCGTCGTTGATCCATGTATCCGGTCTGGATTTGGTAGTTTCGGCGCAAGCGGCGACAACGTCGGCAAAGGACGAATTTATTCGTACTTCGAATGGTTCCGTTTTGAGGAAGCGCGCAAGTCGCCGGGGCGCATGCATTTGATCGATTTGGATGACGCCGCGTTCATCCGGCAAAACCCACACAACATTTTCATCTTCGCGGGCCCGGGCCATTGGGAAATAGCCAAGCGTATACGCCCTCAAGAGGTCGTCGGTGGAAATGGAGGCGGACGAATCGCGCGGCACGCCAGTATTATGCTGCCCACCGAGCCAACAGTGCAACGCTTGAGAGTTCGTCAGGTTGCAGATTTCGGCGGCAAGGTTCTCCGGCGCCGAGCGTGATCACGCGCTCTTGGCCAGCCATTCCTCAAGCCAGTGGATATGGTATTCGCCGCGCTGGAAATCCGGATCGTCAACCAGGTCGACGAAGAGCGGCACTGTGGTCTCTATGCCGACGAACACCATTTCCGACAAAGCCCTGCGGAGCCGTGCGATGCAGTGAGCGCGGTCGTCCCCATAAACAATCAACTTGCCGATCATGGAGTCGTAGTAGGGAGGGATCTTGTAGCCCGTGTAGACTGCGCTATCGAACCGGACACCGGGCCCGCCTGCGGAGTGAAACTGTTTGATCTCGCCAGGGGAGGGGCGAAATGTTCTCGGGTTCTCTGCGTTCACCCGACACTCGATCGCATGACCTTTGAATTTGATATCGTCCTGACCAAAACTGAGTTTGGCGCCCGCCGCGACCATGATCTGCTCGCGCACTAGATCAACGCCGGTGACTTGCTCTGTGATCGGATGTTCAACCTGAAGGCGGGTGTTCATCTCGATGAAATAGAACTCTCCGTTTTCGTAGAGAAACTCGATCGTGCCGGCGCCGAGGTAACCGATCTTCTCGATGGCCTTGCGCACGGTTTCGCCGATCTTTGCGCGTTCCTTGGAGGTGAGGGCGGGCGAAAGCGCCTCTTCGAGGACCTTTTGGTGCCGGCGCTGCAGTGAACAATCGCGCTCGCCGAGCTGAACGACGTTGCCGTGACTGTCCGCGATAATTTGAAGCTCGATGTGACGCGGTAGTTCGAGGTATTTTTCCAGGTAGACGGCGTCGTCGCCGAAGGCCGCCTTCGCTTCCGCTTTCGCCGTGGAAATAGCTTCAGCGAGGTCGGCAGGCGTGCGCGCCAGCTTCATGCCGCGGCCGCCGCCCCCGGATGCGGCTTTCACCAGCACCGGAAAGCCGATTTTGTCGGCGGCTTCCTTCGCTTCTTCATAGGAAGCGAGCGCGCCTTGAGAGCCGGGCACTAGCGGAATTCCCGCCTTGCCCACAGCTTCCTTGGCTGCGATCTTATCGCCCATCACGCGAATATGCTCCGCGTTCGGGCCGATAAACGTGATGTTGTGCGCGGCGACGATGTCGGCGAAGCGGGCGTTCTCGGACAAAAACCCGTAGCCCGGATGAATCGCGTCCGCGCCGGTGATTTCCGCAGCAGAAATGATGGCAGGAATGTTTAGATAGCTGTCCTTGGGCGAAGGTGGTCCAATGCAAACGCTCTCGTCGGCGAGGCGCACATGCATAGCGTTTTCATCGGCAGTGGAATGGACTGCTACCGTTGAGATTCCCAGTTCCTTACACGCCCGGTGAATGCGAAGGGCGATTTCGCCACGGTTGGCGATCAGGACCTTATTGAACATTTCTTTTCCGTCAGTCACGCCGGTCTGGCCGGCCTATGGTGGCGCGTTATTCGATGATGATCAGTGGTTCGTCAAATTCGACTGGCTGCGCGTCTGAAACGAGGATCTTGGCGACTCGTCCCGCGCGTGGGGCCACAATCGGGTTCATCGTCTTCATAGCTTCGACGATCAGGACTGTCTGGCCTTCATTCACTTGGACGCCTTCGCGGGCGAATGGTTCGGCGCCTGGCGACGGGGCCAAATAGACGGTCCCAACCATCGGCGATTTCACAGCGCCCGGATGCGACACCGCTTCAGTGGGCGCCGAAACGGCAGTTGCCGGAAGTGACGGCGCGGGCGCCGGAGCAGAAGCGGCGGGCGCGGGTGCGTACGCCATTGCGCCGCCCTGGCGCGATACACGCAACCGAACGGCGTCTTTCTCGATTTCAATTTCCGTGAGGCCCGTCTCTTCGAGAATTCCCGCCAGCTCGCGAATCCACGCGGCTTCGAGGCCGTGCTCTTTGGCGTCTTTTTTGTCCGACATTCGTATCCTGCTTCTTCAGTCTATCCCGCGCCCTAGTTCGTTCTGCCCGGTGGGTGGATCACGTGGCGCGGCTTTCTATAAGGCTTTTAAGGGCTTCGACGCTCAAGCGATAGCCCGTCGCGCCAAACCCCATAATCGTCCCATCAACGGCGGACGCCGTGACCGATTGCCGCCTGAACGGCTCTCGGGCGTGAATATTGGACAAATGAAGCTCTATTTTCGGGATTTTCGCCGCTTGCAGGGCGTCCAGCAACGCAATGGACGTGTGCGTGTAGGCCCCAGGGTTGATGATCAGCCCGGATGACTTGGCGGCGGCTTCTTGAACCCAGTCCACGAGGGTTCCTTCGGAATTGGATTGGCGAAACTCGACCTTGAGGCCGCACTCGCCGGCGCGAGCCGTAGTGGCGGCTTCGATGTCCTTCAATGTCGCCGACCCGTAAATTTCGGGCTCTCTGGTCCCCAGGAGGTTCAGATTCGGTCCATTGAGGACATAAATGAGCTTCGCCGTCATGAAATTCGCCCGTATTCCTTGCGAGGTCCGTCCCGCCCTAATACATCTGCCCTGCCTGATCGGCGCGTAGGTATAGAAGGCGCTAGCCGTCATCGGCAATAGCGTGAAGAGATTGAATTTTCATGGATATTACGGTCAACGGCGAAATAAGGCGATTTGAGTCGTCGATGACGGTCGCCGGTCTCCTGGCCGCGCTGGAGCTTGAGCCACGAAAGATCGCGGTGGAGCGCAATCTGGAGATTGTGCCGAAGTCGCTCTTTGAGCAGACCGCTCTCGCCGATGGCGACCAAATCGAAATCGTCCAATTTGTGGGCGGAGGCTGAGAGATGGCGGATTCATTTGAAGTGGCCGGACGCAAACTGTCGTCCCGCCTCATTATCGGCACAGGCAAATACAAGACCTACGAAGAAAATGCGCGCGCGGCGGAGGCTGCAGGCGCTGAGATGGTGACAGTCGCTGTTCGGCGCGTGAACCTGACGGACAAGGACAAACCGTTGCTGGTCGATTATCTTGACCCGAAAAAATACACTTACTTGCCCAACACCGCAGGATGCTTCACCGCCGATGACGCGATGCGCACATTGCGCCTCGCTCGAGAAGCCGGCGGCTGGAACCTGGTGAAGCTTGAAGTCCTGTCCGATCAGAAGACGCTCTATCCCGACATGGAAGAAACCTTGCGTGCGGCGAAGCTGCTCATCGCCGAGGGATTTGAGGTGATGGTGTATTGCTCGGATGATCCCGTTTATGCGCGTAAGCTGGAAGACGCTGGCTGTTGTGCGATCATGCCGTTGGGCTCGCTCATCGGCTCTGGCCTCGGGATCATGAATCCGGTGAACATTCGACTGATTGTCGAGCAATCGTCCGTACCGGTCATTGTGGACGCAGGCGTCGGCACAGCCTCAGATGCGGCGATGGCGATGGAGCTTGGCTGTGACGGCGTGTTGATGAACACCGCCATTGCAGAAGCCAAGGATCCGATCCTGATGGCGTCGGCAATGAAACATGCAGTTATCGCTGGTCGCGAAGCGTATCTCGCCGGCCGCATGCCGAAGAAGCGGTATGCCGATCCTTCAAGTCCGCTGGCGGGCCTGATTTAGCAACAGCGACTAGGGGGATATATGGGAACCGCAACAATGATCACCGCGCCGCAGGCCTATGCCCGCTTTGCAGGGTTCAATTATTTCCTGATCTTCGTTCTCGCGATCTTCGCGAATTTCTTTGTTTTGTCGAAGCTGATCGTCAGCGGCGATGCGGGGGCGACCGCCGCCAATATCGCGTCGAATGAGAGCCAGTACCGTCTCGCAATCGCCGCGTTTTTCATCGTTCTCGTCTGTGACGTCCTCATTTCATGGGCGTTGTATCTGATTCTGAACAAAGTGGACCCGAATCTGTCGCTGCTCGCAGCGCTGTTCCGGCTGACTTACACGATTGCGCAAATTGGTGTTGTTCTGAACCTTGTGAGCGCGCTTGAATTTATTGGTGCTGCTGATCCGTCGAGCGCGCTGGCGGCGATCAATGAAAGCGCATGGCCCTATTATTTCCTGACCACCCACAACACCGGATTTACGCTAACGCTGATCTTTTTCGGTCTGCATTTGTTGCTGCTTGGGTATCTCGTGATCCGGTCGTCTTTCCTGCCGTCTCTGATTGGCTTGATGGTGATGATCGCCGGCGCTGGCTATATCGTCGACGGCTTCAATGAAATTCTCGGTCTTAACTATGGCGGCCTGCCAAACGCCGGGCTCTATGTGGTCATCTTGCCGGCCCTCCTCGGCGAGGGGACGTTGATGCTCTGGCTCCTGATCCGGGGGCTCAACCGGGAAAAATGGCTTGCCGCCTGAGCTCTAAGGCACCGAAAATTTGCCGCAGGCGGCTTGATCTCAAGCCTCAGGCTCCCATCTTGATCTAGAACAAAGCGTCGCCGGGTTAGGGGCGCTATTAACTCTATGACGCTCATAATGAGGTCGAAATGCAATTTGAAAACTACACAGACCGCGCCCGCGGATTGATTCAGGCTGCTCAGACAATCGCCCTGCGCGATGGTCATCAGCAGTTCACGCCGGAACACATCCTCAAAGCGCTCCTCGATGACCAGGAAGGGCTGGCCGCCAATCTCATTCGGGCCGCTGGAGGTCAG
>CAZAOB010000006.1:36274-76087 GCA_964486635.1 uncultured Caulobacterales bacterium
GGCAACGGCCAGGTTTACATGGCGTCCCCGACCGCCAAGGTATTTTCCAGCGCTGAAGAAATCGGCAAGAAGGCAGGCGACAAGTTTGTCACCGCTGAACGGCTACTCACGGCGTTAGCGGTGGAAGCAAGCGCCGGAACGTCCAAGATTCTCAA
This sequence comes from uncultured Caulobacterales bacterium, assembly GCA_964486635.1. Lineage (GTDB taxonomy): Bacteria > Pseudomonadota > Alphaproteobacteria > Caulobacterales > Parvularculaceae > Hyphococcus. Next base: position 36,430 of record CAZAOB010000006.1, read on the forward strand.
GGACGCAGGCGTTACTGCGACAAAGCTCAATCAAGCGATCAACGACATCCGCAAAGGCCGCACGGCAGACACGGCGTCTGCGGAACAAGCCTACGACGCTTTGAAAAGATATGCTCGAGATCTCACTGAGGCGGCGCGCGACGGAAAACTCGATCCGGTCATTGGCCGTGACGAAGAAATTCGGCGCACCATGCAAGTGTTGTCTCGGCGCACGAAGAACAATCCGGTGTTGATCGGCGAGCCCGGCGTCGGCAAGACTGCGATTGCTGAAGGTCTCGCCCTTAGAATAGTGAATGGCGACGTTCCCGAGAGCCTCAAGGAAAAATCGCTGCTTGCGCTGGATATGGGATCTTTGATCGCGGGCGCGAAATATCGGGGAGAATTCGAAGAGCGGTTGAAAGCGGTTTTGCAAGAAGTAACCAGCGCCGCCGGCGAGATCATACTTTTTATCGACGAAATGCACACGCTGGTCGGCGCGGGAAAGTCGGACGGCGCCATGGACGCATCCAATTTGTTGAAGCCTGCTCTGGCGCGCGGCGAACTTCACTGCGTGGGCGCTACAACGCTGGATGAGTACCGCAAGTATGTCGAAAAGGATGCGGCGCTCGCGCGCCGGTTCCAAGCCGTGTTCGTTGAAGAACCCACCGTTGAAGACACCGTTTCCATCCTTCGCGGTCTGAAAGAAAAGTATGAACTCCATCACGGCGTTCGCATTTCCGACAGCGCCATCGTCGCTGCGGCGACGCTGTCGAACCGCTACATCACGGACCGTTTTTTGCCGGATAAAGCCATCGACCTGGTGGACGAGGCAGCCTCGCGTCTGCGGATGGAAGTGGATTCCAAACCGGAAGAGCTGGATGAGCTCGATCGCCGCATCATTCAGTTGAAGATCGAGCGCGAAGCTTTGAAAAAGGAAGACGACCGCGCGTCGAAGGATCGATTGGAAAAGCTCGGCAAGGAATTGTCGGAGCTTGAACAAAAGTCCGCGGAAATCACGGCACGGTGGCGCGCGGAAAAAGAAAGTCTCGCGTCAGCGACGAAAGTTAAAGAGTCGCTCGACCAGGCGCGCCAGCACCTGGCTGACGCCGAACGCAAGGGGGATCTGGCGCGCGCTTCTGAACTCAAATACGGAACTATTCCCGCCCTCGAAAAGCAGCTTGAGGCGAGTGAACAAAAGGAAGCCGATCAATCGAAGGCGCTCGTTCATGAAGTCGTCGATGAAGAAAACATCGCCGCCATCGTTTCGCGGTGGACCGGCGTGCCGCTCGACAAGATGCTCGAAGGCGAGCGCGAAAAGCTGTTGTCCATGGAACAGTCAATCGGCGAGCGCGTGATTGGCCAGCATGAAGCGGTTGCCGCCGTTTCCGCCGCTGTTCGCCGCGCACGCGCCGGATTGAAAGACCCGAACAGGCCCATGGGTTCCTTCCTTTTCTTGGGGCCGACCGGCGTAGGCAAGACGGAGCTTACAAAGGCGCTGGCGGAATTCCTGTTCGACGATGAGAGCGCGATCGCGCGCATCGACATGTCGGAGTTTATGGAAAAACATTCCGTCGCGCGTCTCATTGGCGCGCCCCCTGGATATGTCGGCTATGAAGAAGGTGGCGTGTTGACGGAACGAGTTCGCCGCCGCCCGTATCAAGTTGTCCTGTTCGATGAGGTTGAAAAAGCCCATCCCGACGTGTTCAACATTTTGTTGCAAGTTCTGGATGATGGGCGGTTGACGGATGGTCAGGGCCACACTGTCGATTTCAAGAATACGCTGATCATCATGACCTCAAATCTTGGCGCGGAGTACCTCGCAAACCAGCCTGAAGGTCATGACAGCGACGAGGTGCGGCCGCAAGTGATGGAAGCGGTGCGGGCGAATTTCCGTCCTGAGTTCCTGAACCGCCTGGACGAGATCATCCTGTTCCACCGGTTAACACGCAAGAATATGGACGCGATTGTCGACAATCAGATTGCGCGATTGCAAAAGCTGCTTTCCGATCGAAAGATGTCCATATCGTTGGACGAAAGAGCGCGTACCTGGCTCGCAGATCAAGGCTACGATCCGGTATACGGCGCCAGACCGTTGAAACGAGTGATCCAGAAAAAATTGCAGGATCCGCTTGCGGAGTTGTTGTTGTCGGGTGCCGTTGTCGATGGTGATACTCTTGATGTTTCGACTGATGGTGACGGATTGACCATTAACGGGAAGCCTGCTGGCGGACGTGACGCTTTTTTGATGGGCAAAGCTCGTCCGGAAACGCCGCCGGCTGGTGCGCTGCTGAACTGAGAGAGGGGCGACATGACCAACGAAAAAACATGGCGACCCGATGATGATAAAGAGTTGGAGGCGCTTATTCGCGCTACCATCGCCAGTATGGGCGTGGTCGACCCGGCGTCACTTCCTTCGCGCGTTCGCGATCAGATCAAATCCAGAGTATCGGGTGACGCCGACATCGACAGCTGCATCAAGCGCATTCTAGCCGAAACGCGCAAGAAAGACTAATCCGCTACGTTTTTGAACGCGACGTCAAAGCGTTTCATCGCGTTCGCCCATTGAAAACTTTGCTCAACGTAAGAGCGCGCTGCGGCTCCCATCGAACGGCGGCGTTGGTGATCGTCTAGCAAGCCCGCAATCAACGGCGACATTTGCTGCAAGTCTTGGACGATCTCGGCTGTGCCTTCCGGCGCGTTTATTCCGGTCATTGATTCATCCGTCGCGACGATGGCTGCTGCCATCGCCATTGCTTCGAATACTTTGTTTTGAATACCTCGTGCGATTTTCAGCGGAGCAATGACGACTTTTGTTCCGGCAATCCAGGGGCGGACGTCGTCCACGCGCCCCGTGACATGAATACCATTCGTTCCCGACAGCGCCAAAACCTGCGGAACAGGGTTTGATCCGACGATTGTAAAACGAGCGTCTGCGAAGGCTTCTCGCACGACCGGCCAAACAGTTTCAGCGAAATTTATCACCCCCTGGATGTTTGGTCGGTAGTCCATCGCGCCAACAAAGAGGACGTCTGTACTTTGCGGCGTTCCGAAGCGAGCATTCGGTGAAAAGTATTCAGTGTCTACACCGTTGCTAAACCAGCCCACGTCAAGTGACTTGTCTTCTCGACTGTTGAGGATGGCCGCCTCATCGGCGCTCACGGCAAAGCTGTGGTCCGCCCAGTTCGCGATGCGCGTTTCGGCTCGCGCCAGTAGGTCGGCCTCCCGGCGATATATGAGCGCCATTGGTCCGGATTCATTTTCCGCGTAGGCGCGCCATTTTTCTGAGTCAGCGTCGCAAAAATCCACCACGCGAATGCGGGACGAAATTTTTTGCTCAATGTAGGGGGCCATGGATGAGGAAAAGGCGATTTCCGCCGCAAGCGATCTCTCTCTAGACGAATTCACAAGTCGCACCATTTGAGCGTCACGAAAATACTGAAAACTCAAGGGCTCGCCCGTCAGGAATCCTTTTGCGCTGCGAATACGCGCGAGTGTGGGCGACAATGGAACGATCGACACAGACTCACATTTTGACTTTAGAAAGTCGGAGTGCGCCATGTCGCGGGGATCATCTGCAAAGCAAGCGAGGTGAACTCGAAAGCGCCGGGTTAGGTGCTCAAGAATTCTCCACGAGCGAATTTTATCCCCTTTGTCGGGCGGGTAGGGGATTCGATGCGTCAGGAACAAAGCTTCCTTTTTCATGGGAAGTTTGGCGCCAGCAGAGGCCCCAGCCGATTGACGGCGACAGACGGAAGTGTCGGCCATATTCTGGAAAAGAACTCAAACTTCGGATTTGCCGTGCTCACATCCGGAATCGTTTTAGCGGCGATGGGTCTGATCCGATACGACACCGGCGACGGTTCAAATCCCCAAAGCAATTTGTATTTGTGTGCGCCGCTGCCGATCTTGCTGCGTCCGAAATTAAACTTTGAATAGCCTCTTGATGCTGCGCGGCGCATTGCGGACCAGTAGATCAGGTCGAACGCCCGGCTTTCGCGCGCGTTAGTGCTGGAGCCGACATAGTAGGGCAAGACCGCGTCCTTGTAAAAGAAACTCACGAGCGCTGCGAGAGGAGATCCATGTTTGTGCGCAACGCTGATCTCGAACGCATCACTAAATTCGTTTAAGAGCTCCACGATAAACTGTTTTGGAAACACAGGCGTGCCGAGACGGTGGAGGGACGCGGAATATAGTGGATAGAAGTCGTCTACTGTTCCGTCAAATCGGATCGACAGATCGCCATCGCGGTCCGATTGAACAGCCTTGCGTATTTCGGCTCTGCGCTTGCGGGGAATCGCCGCCAAGGCTTCTTCATCATCGGTCAGGAGCGGAGCTGAAAAGGTTTCGTGACTGCCTGACTTGACAGCCCATTGTTCAGACTCAAATGCCGACCGGCATTCGATATGTCTGACGCGTAGCGCCTCACCGAGAGTTGCTGCGGCATTGAGCAAGCCATCTGACACGACTTTGTCCAGGGCGAGGGGCCCCCCGCCGATGCTGAACGCTGTAGAAACAAGTGAGCGGCCGAGTAGTGGTGCTCGCACGTCGGTGAGCGCCAGTACTCCGACCAGCGTACCTTCGCGCCGAGCGGTGATGTAGTGCGTGTCGTAGCCATAAGCACGCCGGATCGCCGCGCCCCATCCTGAGCGGTGAAAAAAAGAGCCCTGTTCATGCGTGTCGACAAATGCGTCCCACTCGATACTGTCGCAGGCTGTCGAGGTAGAGACATTGCAGGCGTTGGAAGTGGAATTGATCGGGGAACTCATGCCGGTTTCCACGCCGTCAGGGACTCATCTATTCGCTTCCAGGGAAATGCGGAAAGCGTACCGGAAAGTTTTCGCTCCATCGACGTCAGGTTTAAGTAGTGCCTGAATTTCGATTTGAACGAAGCGCGCGTTAGCCTTGGCTGGTCCGGATCAATCTCCCATGGGTGGAAGTAAAATATCGCCGGGCCCTTTAGCGACGCCGACGCCTTTTTGATAAGGGCATTCGATACGAAGGCCGGCGCTGCGCGAAACCAACCACCGCCGGCTGCGCTCATCCGTTTTCCGAGAAACTGCACGGTGGCGACAGGCGCCTCTATGAAGTCATGACCGTCGATTGGCTGATAAGGCGACTGACTCGCGTTTGCGTCGCCGTAATGGTCATGTGAAATCGGGTGCGTACTGGAAGAGTAGGTGTGACCGGCCCTCGCCAGAAGCTCGTGGGCCCACGGCGTGTCCCGTCCGATGGAAAATCCCGCGGCTCGATATCCGTTCACTTCGGATCCCGCGATGTCTTCCAAAATTGCCTTTGTTTTTTGAACATCGCTTGAGAATTGTTCCGGTGACTGCTCATTCACCTTGGTGTGGTCATAGCCATGGCTCGCAAGTTCATGACCGCGACCGACGATGTCGCGGATCAAATCCGGGTCGCGCTCCGCGACCCAGCCCAGCGTAAAAAATGTAGCTTTGATGCTGTACGCGTCAAACAGGTCCAGACATCTGCGCGTGTTGTCGCCAACTCGGAGCTGGAAGCCATCCCAAGAGTCCCGCGCCACAACATCGGAGAACGCCCAAACCTGAAAGTAGTCTTCTACGTCGACGGAAATCGCGTATTGCTCGCCGCTCAGAGAACCTTCGTCAGTTGCCGACATTTTCCGGCCGCCAATTCAACCTTGAGCTTCGCGCATTGCGACTAGCAATTGATCTGCGCGATCGAGGGTTTCAGCAATTTTCTTGCGCCGCTCGGCGCGCCGCTCGCCAACTTGTTTTGCGGCGCGCGAGATCGAAACGACATTCGCATTCGCCAGCTTGAGTTCTTCGCGGGTTTCTTCGATCGAGCGAGCCAGCGAATTTCGCTTACTCGACATCGTGGCGCCATCTTCTGCTGCGGGTTGTTGCGGTTGTGTGGTCGCGTCGGGCGTATCCTGTGACGCGGCCTCTGATGCGGCGGCGATCGCGCTTGCGACGTCCGTCAACGTAGCTTCCTGCCGGTCCGCAATCTCCGACTTCCGTGCCCGAACCCGATCTAGCACACTCATGGATCCAACCGCACCGGCGCTTTTCGATGCGCGCGCGTTGTTGTCGCGAGTTTCAGATACCACGGCTTCCTCCACAGCGGTTTCGGTCTCGGCAATCTCGACTGATTCTCCGGGGCGCTCAGCTGAACTGCTTGGTTCACTTGTTTTCGCAGCCTTGGCCTTGCGCTGGGCGGCTGGCTTTGGCGGAGCGGATTGCACGTTAGCTTCCGGTGCAGTCGATGCCTTTTTCTTGCTCTTCGACTTTTGCGCTGGCACGGAATCAACTTTTTCGACTTGGGGGAGAGGGTCCGCGGCTTTGCGCGACTCCAGTTTTTCCTCGCGGAGCTCCGCACACACAGTTTCCACGATTGAAGCCGTCACTTCGTGTGTCTCTTCGAGCGAGCAGAACAACATCAGGCGGTTGCAGAGGGTATTGATCCGCCTCGGCAGCCCGGTAGATTCGGTAAATATCGCGTGAAACGCATCGTCCGTGAACGCAGGATCTTCTCTCCAGCCGGCCACAGATAAGCGGTGGAGAATATAGTCCCGGGTTTCTTCTTCCGAGAGATTTTCAAGGTGATACGAAGCAATGACGCGTTGGCGTAGCTGCTCCATATTCGGCTGCTCCATGATGGTGCGAAATTCCGGCTGGCCCACCAGAAATACTTGAAAGAGCGGCGTTCCCTCGTAGTCGATGTTCGACAGCATGCGCAGCTCTTCGAGCGTCTTGAAGGGCAGGTTCTGCGCCTCATCGATGATGAGCAGCACGCGCCGGCCCCGGTTCAACTGATCAAAGAGATAGTCTTCAAACGCTTCGATTTGTCCAGTGCGACCTTCGCCTTCCGGCTCGATGCGAAACGCGGACAGGATCTGAGCGAGCAAGTCTTCGGGTTCAATGTTGGACGTCAGCAAGTTTGCGGCGACCACGTTGGACGCATTGAGCTGATCCAATAGGTGCCCGATCAACATGGATTTGCCGGCGCCGACCGGCCCCGTGATCACGATGAATCCTTCGGCCTGCTTCAGGCCGTAGTGGAGGTACGCCATCGCTTTGTTGTGGCTTCGGCTTCCATAGAAGAAGCGCGGATCCGGATTGAGCCGGAAGGGCGCGTCGGAAAGCCGGAAATACTCTTCATACATACTAGAAGTCCAGGGTTATGCCCGCCAGGATGTTGTTCTCGCTATACTCAAGCAGCGCATTCGGAGAGAAGCGCTCCGTGTGACTTGCTTCGACGAACACCGAAGCGTTTTCGTACAAACGATAAGACGCGCCGATGCGGCCGATGACAGTGTTCGAAACACCGTTGTCTAATGCGAGCGTCGCGCAGTCGGCGACGGCGTCAAACATCGGGTCCATGGTGTCGATGCCGAAAATGAGCGGGTTTGCTTCGCACGTCGCCTGATCGAAAGTGGTGTCCGTGCGACGGAAGTTGACCGAGCCGTATCCGGTAAGGCGACGAGCGAGTTGACGGCGCAAGTTCAGCGTTCCGCCGAAGCCTTCGATCTGGCGGTATCCGAAGTCATCGTCGGAGTAGTAGGCGTTGATGCCAAGTTCTGTGCGGCCGAAATCGCCTGTCAGGCCAGCGTAAGCTGAATCAGACACTGCGACGCCGTTGGTTTGAGACCGGCCGAAATCGCGAGTTGTCGCATACCAATTTGCTGACTCGATAATGCTTCGCGCAGAAAGTTCCTGTCCTTCACGAAGGCGGTCGGCGAATTCGAGAGTCTCACGCTGTGTTGATTGGAACTGTGATGACACCGACTGTGCGCGGGTCCGGAACGAGCGGCTGGCGCCGGCGTTGAATGAAAACCGTTGTGTCAGCTTGTATGTTGCGCTGGCGTCGACGAAGTCATCGCCATAACGCTCTCCGTATTCGAGGCGAAGCGAAGATCTCGGCCCTGGGCGCGCGGTGAACCCGGCGCGCCAGAAAAACCCTGACAGATCATCATCGTTGAAAAACAACGTGGCGGCGCCTTGGGTCTCTACTTCGTCGTAACCGATTCCGCCCGACAGGGCGAAGCGTTCATTCAGCGACAATTGCCCGTCAGCAGACAACGAACCCTGACGGTAGCCGATGTCAGGGAAGATGCTGAAGCCGTCCTCAGTGGTGTCGCTGCCGAAAGCAGTCAGCCGGAACCGGAACCGATCAATCTTTCGACCGCTATCGTATTGAGCGAGGACTTCATGGGTGGTTGAATCGTTAATCGAGTTCCCGCTGAAAAATGCCGCTGCGTTCTGAGGAGTATCGATAAAGACCTGTGAAAAACGATACCGGAGCTCGGTGGTCGCATCGTCAGCGAATACATGAAACAAATAGGGGCTTGCAGAATACGAATGCACGTTCGTGCGTTGGTTGCGCCCCGCATTGATGTTTCCGGAAAACCTTGCATTGTCGCCGAGCAACTGGCGCGAAGTTGAACCGGAAAGATCAAAATACAGCCAGTTGTCGACGCCGGTGAAGGTGCTGGTGGCGCCGATATTCTGGGAGACGTTGAAGTCTCCGTCGTCAAGCAAGTAAGAGAAATCCAGATCACCAAGGATCAGGCCCGTCACGCGCGGCGTGGAAAGGATGGCGCCGCCGGTAAAGAGGGTCGAGAGTATGTACTCATCATCTTTCAGCGCATCGCGTTGCAGGTCGATATTGTCGGTATACCCCGCGCGCACAGAAACACTGGCTGCGTAACCGAAGTAATCGGTTTGCATTTTCAAGGGCGCATCGGGCGCAGCGACCTGCGCCAGTGCTGCGGTCGCAAAGACGCCGAAGCCAGCGCTGGCCAAGAGCGCGTTCTTTGTGCGCAATGCGATCTTCGGATTGTTCCGTTGTTGCCCCATGGGATTATCCTTCACTTGAGCGACTTGTGGCTGCGGGCGCAGGCTGCGACTCGCTGCGATCATAGTATTCGTATGAACCATAGTGAGCGCCGCCGGCGCCGATTTGACAGCGGTTCAGCATGAGACTCACATTCGGATTGACATCAATAAGCTCGTCAACGGCCGCCGCGACAGCCGGCTCCGGCGTTGAGTTTGCTTCGACAACAAACAGAATTTCGTCGGCGTATTTGGCAAGCATCACAGCGTCAGTCGCAGCCAAGACCGGCGGCGCATCGATAATGACCAAGCGCTGCGGATTGGACATGGCGATGTCGGTCCACATTTGCTGCGCATTGACCGTAGAGAACAGATCGGTCGGGCGTTCCGCGCGCGCGCCCTCCGGCAAGATCGACAACGGTGCGTCATCAAGGCGCCACCCCATCGCGTCGACGTCCAATTCGGAATTAATCACCCGATCATAGACGCCCGGCGCGGCGTCGAGCCCCAAGCGCTCACGTATTTTCGGACGAGAAAGGTCGGCATCGACAAGCAGGGTTTCAATCTTGTCCTCAAGAGCGAGGCTCAAAGCAAGGTTTATGGCCGTAAAGGTTTTTCCTTCACCTGCGCGTGTTGAGGTGACCAGAATTAAGTTGCGCTGTTTGCCGGGCGTGCGAAACGCCTGACGGTCGCCGCTGCTGCGCAGATAGCCGATTCTTCGCAGCAGCCGTCTCTTCACCGCGCGAAGTTCCAGGGCGAGTTGGCTCGATCGATCGCTCGGATTGTAAAAACCCATTTCGGCGAGGCGATCAAAATCAAGCTCCAGCGCTTCCGGTTCTGCCCGCAACGCCGGCGTTGCGACATCGGATGGCTTGCTCTTGTCCTTTTTGCCTTTTTTCTCTTTCTTGGAGAAGCTGGTCTTCAAGACGTTTGCGCCGGCTTTTTCAACGAGGCTCATCGCGACACCTCGCCATATTCGAACGCGCCGGCGGTTTTGTCCGCAAGCGCAGGCGTAGCTGACGACAAACGATAAACGCTGAAATAGGTGTACAGTCCCGCGACGATGACCAAACCTGCGCTGGCGGCGGCCAGCCGCATATAGTCGCGCTTACGCTCTGCGAAGATTGCGCTTGAGCGCGTTTCGCTGATGGCGCCAAGCACCGGAAGACCGAAGGCAGCCTGCAATTCGCTCGCTTGCGTATAGCTCTTGTCGAGCAGGGTAAGCCCAAGAGCAGCCGCGCCTCCAGCGCCGGCGGCGAGCGCGCAAACAGCGAGTATCAAGAGCATGCGCGGCGGATCAGATGGCGCCAGCGCCACCGAAGGCCACTCAAAGACTTGATACTCAACGCCGCGACCGGCAGCGCCCAGATTGCGCGTGAGATCAAGCCGATCGCGCCGAGACAACAGTTCTTCGTAAGTTTTTTGCGTCTGTTCGTATTCTCGAACGATCTGGCGAAGCTCCGCTTCGACCGCAGGGGCTTGCCCGACCGCAAAGTCCAACGCCGTCAGTTCTTCTTTCAGACGCGCTTCGCGCGATTCAAGCGCAGCCACGGAATCTTGCGCCACACGTAACTCAGAACTCAAGCGGATGTATTCCGGGTTGGCCGAAAGCGCTGCGCCACCCTTTTCCAGTTCGGCGATGCGCGCGACCACGCCTCTGATGTCGGGATGGCTGTCTTCGTACTGGCTGCGAAGAGCGGACAGCTCAACTTTCAAACGGTCAAGTTCGCCGCCCGACGCACGCGCAGGTGTGGCCGAAATCAAATTTTGCAAGGTCAAAACGCGGCCCTTGGTGCGCTCGAGTTCGTCGCCAACGCGCGTGAGCTCATTTTCTTTCTGTTCTCGAGAGCGCAGAGAGCCTTGGCTTGTTGCAAGCTCGGAGGCATGTTCGGCGCGAAAGGCGACAACCGCACGTTCGTTCGCCACGAGCTTTTCTTCATACTCTTCAATCTGAACATCGAGGCGGCGCCTTGCCGCTTCGCTTTCAGTCAGGCTCGCGCCCAGATCTTGCTCAATGAGCATATTGAGCACCGCGTCAACAACAGCTCTCGACACTTCCGCATCTGAGTTCTTGTATGAGATGATGAAGTACATCTCGCGCGGGCTTTCGATTTTGATCTCGCCGGCGATCCAGTCGACCATGCCTTGAAGCTTTGCTCGCCGTTCAATCGGCGTACGCGCTTCGATCGTCTTGTCCAGACCGGCGCGCAGAATGATCTCTTCCACGTTTGGGCGTGTGAGCAACTGGAGCCGCATGACTTCGACTCGCCGTGAATAGTCCGGCCGCGCGGTAAAGCCGTTGAGAACCGGTTCAAGGATCGTTTCGGTTTGTACGAACACCTGAGCGCGAGATTCGTATTTGTCGGGGATGAGCCAAATTGCAAACCAGCCGGCGAGCGCCGCCGCCCACGTCACGGCGACGACAAGCCAGCGCCTGCGCCATAGCCCGTTGAGGCTGCGCAGGATCGGTTGAGGCAATTCAGAAAACTTCAACACTACTGTTTCCCCATAACCCCTGGCGCGTACTGACCTACAGCACGCTCTCCGGGATCAGAATCACGTCGCCTGGCAGCACCGGCACGTTCGCTGAAATGTTGCCCTTACGAAGCAGATCGTCGAGACGCACGCGATATGACTGGCGGTCTTCGCCTTGGCCGCGGATGAGAACTGCCTTGTTGCCGGCGGCGAATTCTGTAAGGCCGCCAACCGCCACCATCACATCAAGCACTGTCATGCCGGCCTGGTAGGGCAGGGCGATCGGTTTTTGTGCTTCGCCGAGAACGCGAACCTGTTGGTCGAAGGTCGACGAAAAGTCACTGACAATGACGGTCACTTCCGGCGTGCGGACATATTCGCGCAAGACACCTTCAAGATCGTTTGCGAGCGTCGAGGGGGTTTTGCCTGCGGCCACCATGTCTTCGACAAGTGGTGTGGAAATGCGGCCGTCCGGTCTGACCGTGACCTTGGTTGAAAGCTCAGGCGCACGCCAGACAAAGATTTCGAGTTGGTCCAGCGGGCCGATCAAGTAGTCGGGGGCCGCCGCTGCGGCGCCCGCCGCTGTGGACGGCGCAGCTTGTAATTTTTCTCCGCCCAGTCCTACGGAACCGCAGGCGGAAAGTGCGAGCGTGGCGCCAAGCAAGGCAAAGGCGCGCAATGTGTTAAGAATGGTTTTCATGTTCATTACCTCTATGGCGTCCTACGCGCCTTCGTCCGGCGCAAAAGCCCCTAAATTCGCTCGTCAGTGTAAGGGTAACGCAAATTCTTTGCCATGCCCGACATGACGTGAAACCTAGGCGGAATCCCGTGATTCGAGAGCTCACGGGGCTCCTCAGCGGGACTTGTGTTCCCTGATTCCTCGAAATTCCGCAGCCGGAAAGCGCGGCTATCGGCTGCCGAGGCCGAATAAGGCCACCCTGACGGTCATCGCCACGATCAGCAGATCCAGAACCGGGGAAAAGTGGCGAATATAGTAAAGGTCGTAGTGGAGCTTCTTGCGGGCGCCTTCTACCGACGTGGCATATTCGTACTTCACTTGCGCCCACCCGGTGATTCCCGGTTTGATCAGCTGGCGGCATTGATAAAGGGGAATTTCCTGTTCGAGGCCTCGTACGAACTCAGGACGCTCCGGGCGCGGGCCGACAAAGCTCATCTCGCCGCGCAAGACGTTGATCGTCTGGGGGATTTCATCGATCCGAAATTTGCGAATGATCCGACCGACGGGGGTGATCCGAGAATCGTTCACCGATGCGTATTGCGGGCCGTTCTGCTCGGCGTTCGATATCATCGAACGAAACTTGAAGAGATCGAATTCCTTACCGTTAAGCCCGACACGTTTCTGGCAGTAGAAAATGGGCCCGTTGCCGCACAGTTTTATCGCGATAGCCGTCGCCACCAGCAGCGGCGCGAAAAACACCAATACCGTGATGCTAAGTGTAATGTCGAAGAGACGCTTTACGCGTGCGGCGCCGGGGGAGTGCATGCGCTGGGCAGCCGCATCGATTTCGGCGCGTTCCAGCCGCCTTATTTCGTCGTTTGAATCTTGCGCGCGAGCTTCGCCGTCAACCCGTGCGGAGTCTGTTTCGCGAGCGGTGCTCGCGTCAGTCGAGACCTTCGCCTCTTCGCTCGCCGCCGCATCAGCCGCTGTAACGGCCAACGCAACTGCGTTGTGTTCGAACATCCCCCATCCCCATTTCTCAGCAGTCTTTCGACCCTGGCGGACCAATTGTCTCGAATTGCGACAGTTGACCCTATCTCCGCATAATACATGCCTAACGAAAAGTTAAGGAGTTTATTGTGACAAGATTGAGGCTGCAGCGATGATTGCTGCTTTTCAGCGCTTTGCTGACGAGTTCAGAGTCCGAGGAGCCTAAAAATGAACGCCCAAATTCCACTGGAAGTTGCAATCCACGTCGCTAGGCAAACAGATGCGGGCAGGCGTGACGAAGCGATCGACACCGACTGGTTCATGTTTGGCTGAGCGACGAGAGTCATCTGTATCGTTCCGGAGCAACCGCCCGGGACCCTAACCGAATAGAAATCAATGAAATGTTAAAAAGCCTCAACGCTGCAAAGCAAAAACCGGCGGAGTCGACTGACCCTGGCATCACTTCTGTCGCCGGTATTTGGTGAACCAATATCAAATGCGAATTCTCTTGTTCTCCACGTTGTATCCTAACGCCGCCGCACCGGCGCATGGCGTATTCGTGGAAAACCGGATTTTGTCTTATCGAAAAAAGTATGGTGCGGACATTAAGGTTGTCGCGCCGGTTCCTTGGTTTCCCTTTACCCATTCGGTATTCGGCGCATATGCGGATTTCGCCAGGGCGCCGGTGCAAGAAGTCAGGCACGGCGTGGAGGTCCGCCACCCCAGATATGCGGTGCCGCCAAAACTGGCCATGCATTTTGCGCCTGCCGCGTTGACGAAGTGCCTAAGGCGGGAAGTCCGCGCGCTCATGGCGCAGGGTTGGGACTTCGATGTGATCGATGCGCATTACTTTTATCCTGATGGCGTGGCGGCAAGCCGCATCGCCCGAGAGTTCGGCAAGCCGCTGGTGATCACGGCGCGAGGCACAGATGTCAGCTTGATTCCGAACTTCCAGGGCCCGCGAGACTTGATCGTCGATGCCGCGCACAGATCAGACGCTATAATTACAGTCGCGGCGGCGCTGAAAAACGAGCTGGTTCGTCTCGGCGCACAAGAAGAGAAAATCTCCGTGCTTCGCAATGGTGTTGATCTCGACACGTTCTATCCGGGCGATCGCGAGCAGGAGCGCCGCGTGCTGGGGGTCGAAGGACTGGTGATTGCGAGCGTCGGACATTTGATAGAGCGCAAGGGTCACGACCTGGCCATCGACGCGCTGAAAGCGCTGCCCCAAGCAACCCTGTTGATCGCTGGCTCCGGGCCGCGTCTGCGGGATTTGCAAGGCCAAGCCGAAGCAAGCGGCGTTGCCCATCGAGTGAGGTTTTTGGGCCAAACTGGGCACAGCGACTTGCGAAGTCTTTATTCAGCAGCGGATATTTTCGTTCTGGCGTCTTCCCGCGAGGGCTGGCCGAATGTGCTGCTGGAAGCAATGGCGTGCGGCACGCCATGTGTTGCAACCGATGTTTGGGGAACTGGCGAGGTGATGTCCGACCCCGCTGCCGGTCGGCTTGTGAAACAACGCAGCGGAGAGGCGCTGGCGGATGCGATCAAAGATCTCTTGAAGTCGCCCCCCGGACGCAAAGCAACTCGAAATTACGCGGAACAATTTTCTTGGGATGCGACCGCAGACGGCATGCACGCGATTTTTTCGGCATTGGCTGAAAAGCGCAACGTCGAAACCAAACTGAGGACCTCGCCTATAGGTTCGGCGACGGCCGGAAAAGTCCCGCGCCTGATCGTTACGGTCGATACAGAAGAAACCTTTGATTGGGACCGCTTTGACCTGACTGAATGGCGCGTCGAAGCGCCAACCGGGCTGGGTAACTTTCAGACGCTTTGCGAACGGCTTGGCGTATCGCCATTGTACTTTTTAACCTGGCCGATCTTGGACGACGAGAAGTCAGCTTTGTTCTTCCGACAGCTCGTCGCAGATGGAACCGCACATGCAGGATTGCATTTGCACCAGTGGACAACTCCCCCGGAAGGAAGAACGGGCGAGTTTTATACGTTTCAGAAAAACTTGTCGCAGCAAGTCCAACTGGAAAAACTCCGACATCTTGCCGAAAAATTTGAAGCCGTAATTGGACAAAAAGCGATCAGCCACAGAGCAGGACGCTATGGAATTGACAAGGCGTCTTATGATCTGTTGGCGAGTATCGGCGTCGAAATGGACTTCAGCCCGAGCGCTGCTTTTGACTTTTCCGGCCGCGGCGGTCCGGATTTTTCACAGATGTCCAACTTGCCTTTCTCGGTTTCGAGCGACGGATGGCGTGTGAACGTGACGCCGGTTTGCGGCGCACAGGCCATCCGAAGAACCCGAAGCTTTTTGCCGCAGAATCGCGCGGAGGCCGGCTTTTCAGCGTACCGGGAGCGGCCGTCTGCCGCGATGAAACGTCCTATGCGCTTGTCGCCGGAGGGAGCGGGCTTTGCGGAATTGCAGGCATTGACGCGCCGGTTGATTGCGGACCAGACGCCAGTCCTGACATATACGCTGCATTCAACATCTCTGACGCCCGGCGCGAACCACTACGCTCCAGACCAAACGAGCGTCGACAGATTACTCAGTGTGACTGAAGCTTACCTCAATTGGTTTCGCACCGACATTGGCGGTGAAATTGTATCATTGCCAATGCTGTGCGATGTTTATCGGAGCGCTTCCGATACTGGCGACGGCGGCCATTAACAGGGCATTAATCAACTTCCCGGTATTTTAGCGGATTGAGACAATGCCCAAGGCTCGACCATGTCAACGCCCGAGATTTTAAGGATCGTGTTTGGATTCATTGCAGTCCTCGCAATGATCGGCGCAAGTGCGTATGTCGCGCGCAAGGCAGGGCTCTCAAACCTGTCTGGACCGGGAGGCAGAAAGCGCCGTCTCGCAGTGACGGAAATGATTTCAATCGATGCGCGTCGCCGGCTGGCGATTATCCGATGCGATGACAAAGAGCATTTGATTGTTTTGGGCGTGAACGGAGAAACGCTGATCGCCGGCGACATGGATTGTCCCGCGGAAGCAGAGGGGGACACGGTCAGCGAGATGAACCCGTTCGCTGAACTGACGGACTTCGCCCGCAGCCTGCGCGCCGCGGGCCACCGCTCACCACCTAAATCAAACGCCGCCTGAGCGCACTGGAGTGGGGCGCAGCCGCGCCGAATACCGTCTCGTCTCACTCCAACTCTTGCAATGCAGCATTGGGCCTGCGCGGGGCGCAGCGCGTGCTTTTGTCAGCGGTGCTTGGCTAGCGCCCGAAGAACCGGTAAAGTCGCCGTTTCGTGGTTGGGTGAGGACGGGGAATCCAAATGATCAGAATTTTTCTGCCGCTCGCGATTGTCGCGGCGCTATTTTTCGGACCGATGTTTTCGGTGGAAACCAAAGACCCGGTGCGGGGGGAGAGCATGTCCACCGTGACCGGCGACTATTTCATCGGGAACGCCGTGGAATGCGTGCGACAGATGAAGTTGCCGCTTGGAGAAGACTGCGCCACAGAAGGACGTATGAACGATTCCATGATGGTGGGCTCAGCGCTGTCGTGGGCGTCAGTGCTTTCGGGATTGGCCGCCGTTCTCGCCATTCCGGGGCTGCTTCCGTTTGTCGGCCGCATTACGAGCATCGTGACCCTGGCCGCCGGACTGGCATCGCTCGGTGCGATCGGCTTGTTTCTCACCAATATGCTCGGGTCCGAAGCCGGATTGGCGGGCGTGCAGTGGGGAGCTTACCTCGCAGCGGGCTTGTCGCTCCTGACTACCATATCCGGCCTATCGGGGATGCGGGGTCGATAGCGACTTTCATCCTGTAAACGCCGAGGCATCAAGAAAAAAGGCCGCCAATGAGGCGGCCTTTTTTTGAAACTAGAATTCCGATCCGGAGATTACCGAAGCGGTGACCGGCCCATGCTGAGGAACGAAGGGGTTTCGTTTGCAGCGACACGTTCGCTGCTGTCAGCCTCGTCGCTCGCTGTCGAAACCGGACGCGGCGCCGGCGCAGATGGACGCGCCCTGCGAAAATCCTTTGCGGACGATTCTGAAAGCGGGTCGTCGGAGTGACGGCAGTTGCCTTCAAAATGTGCACCCGTCTCAACCGAGAGCGAGCTGTGCAGAATGTCGCCCTGAATATGTGCTGTCGACGCCAGCGACACTGACTTGGCCCGAATACCGCCTTCTACGCGTCCGCGAACGGTCACCATTTCACAAATGACTTCGCCTTTGACCGAAGCTTTTTCGCCTATGATCAGCGATCCGGCCTTGATGTCTCCTTCCAGCGAGCCGTCGAACTGTACTTCGCCAGCCGAATTGACGTTGCCGCGCATGACGACGTCAGAAGAAATAATCGATGGTACGCCGGCGGACTTCATAACGCCTGATCCCTTTCTTGGCGCAGACTGAATGCTGGTTTGCGGTACGGGCGCCTCTTGAGGCGCATTGTTTGATGACTTCAGGTCGCCCTGTTTGCTCGATTTAGCTTTCGAAAACATATCTACCTGCCTCGATAAAACGGCGAGGATTTAGCGGCTTTCCCTTGTACAGCACTTCGTAGTGAACGTGCGGTCCGGTGGAGCGTCCGCTTGACCCCAATTCCCCAACTTTGTCGTGAAGTCGGACCTTTTGCCCGGTCTTCACCGATATCCGGTTCATATGCGCGTAGCGAGTAATGAACCCGTTCCCGTGGTTGATTTCAACCACGCGTCCAAAACCGGAGCGTGTGCCCGCGAAATGAACAATGCCGTCGGCGGTCGCAGTGACCGGCGACGCCCAAGGAGCAGCAAAATCAATGCCATTGTGACGAGAGTACTTGCCGTTGATCGGGTCGCGGCGGATGCCGAAGCCGCTTGTGAAGCGGCGGCCGACAACCAGCGGCGAAGAGAGCGGCACGTTTTGCAGGGCCTTGTGAATGGCAGCCAGCTCATCCACCGCAGCCGCAGCTCGATTGGCGTGCTGATAAAACACGGCTGCCGCTTCGCTGCCTGCGTTGAGGTCGATAAAGGGCCCGCCTTGCGCAAGCATCGTGTTCGAAATTTTCGCCGGAACCACGAGCGATTCGACCGGCACGCCCGCACTGGCGAGAACCAGGCTGAGCTGCTCCGACTGCTGAGTGGCCTTCTCCTCGAGCGACGCCAGAAGCATCATCTGCTCGGTGTAAAGGTCGGCTGCAGCCTTGTTCATGGCTTTTATCGCTTCGGACGCAGCGCCGCCTTGAGGCGTATCGTTCTTGCGGACCTGTTCGGCTCCGAGCTTCCGAGCCGCTGACATGCGCGATTGTCTTGGGGTCGGTTCGCCCGGCGCCACATCTACCATCACGCGATTGCCGTTGGTTGGGTGCTGTCCGTTCGGTCCGCCGGCCTGGGACAGACCCTGCGACAAAGTTTGAAGACCTTGATCGATGGCGGCTTTACGCTCGACCATGTTCTGCAAAAGCTGATGTCGTGACGAAATGTCCGAAAGGGTCTCGTCGAAATTCTGTTTGATGATCTGATTTAGTTCGCTGACGTCGTCATAGGCGCGCTGGGCATCGTGGAGCCGTTTGGAGTACGTGGTCTCCATGATCCGACTGTCGCGATCCTTGGCGACAATAATCTGCTCTTTGAAGACGACGTTGACCGACGCGTAGGCGACCCAGAGCAGGGCAGCGCCGACGATAATGGCGAGCGCGATCTGCGTCTTACTCGACATGGAAATGAAGTGAACGACGCCATCGCTTCGGTGATAAATTTGCCGTTCTTTGAAGAAACGGCTGAAGACGCGCCTAAGATTGCCGGAACGACGGCTCATTTAACAATACGCCCCTTGCACGCGCCAACCCACGCAACGATGCCACCCTGGTCGCATAGCAGCGCAAAATCGCGCATTACGCAACAGTTATGTGATGGTGTAACGCTAATTTTCGCCCTATTCGCCATAACTTATCATTAAACGCCGTTTTCGTTTCGATTAGGTTCATAAAACCCGCGCTCCAGGCCCGCCTTGGACCGGGCTTCATGGTTAAAAGGTGGTTTCAGGCTCCCTGCAAAGTGTGCGGTCCGCAACCGCTGGAACTCGACTTGCGGCTGCAATCCCCGCGCCATGCATACTGCGTCGAACCAATGTTTTCCACAGGCAACATGGCCAACTTCGTCTCGATAGATAATTTTGAGCGCAGCGACTGACTGCTCATCACCCGATTTCGCGAGTCTTTCGATGAGATCAGGGGTGACGTCAAGTCCTCTCGCTTCCAAAATGAGTGGCGCGATCGCTAGCCTCGCCAGGACGTCGTGCTTGGTGTTGATGGCCGCCTCCCAAAGGCCGTCATGCGCTGGGAAGTCCCCGTATTTGCAGCCCATGTCAGAAAGCCGGTCCGCCAGCAGGTCAAAATGCGACGCCTCTTCGGCGCCGATCCGGATCCAGTCTTCGGCAAAGCGGCGGGCGTCTAGCCCGGCGTCAGCAATGTCGCCGGAAAACCGTGCGGCCATATCGAATGCGAGATCTATGGCGTTGAACTCGATATGAGCGATGGCGTGGATCAAAATGGCCCTGCCTTCCCGGGTGCTGATTCGCCGTTTCGGGGCGGCGCCAGGATGAACCAGGTCGGGCTTTTCGGGCCGGGCTGGACGGTCCAGCAGAGCAGGGGCGTCGCCGAGCGGCGCGCTCGCGAGGCGCAAACTATCCGCGCTCTTGGCGGCCGACAGCTTTTCGTCGGGCAGCCCGGCCCGAAGAACGGCCGCCGCCGCCGGCAGCATTGCGAGCACAGGCTGAGTGGTCAAAGCGCCTTCACCGCCTCCAGAACCTCAGAGACGTGGCCGGACACTTTCACTTTTCGCCAGATCTCGCGGATGACGCCTTTTTCGTCGAGCAGGAAGGTTGATCGCTCGATACCCATGTACTTCCGGCCATACATGCTCTTTTCAACCCAGACTCCAAAAGCCTCGGTCACTTTGCCGTCTTCATCGGCTCCCAGGGGCATCTTGAGGTCGTATTTCTCTTTGAATTTGAGGTGTTTGGCGACGGTGTCGCGGGATATGCCCACGACCGTGGCCCCAGCGCGCTTGAACTTCGACAATTCGTTTGAGAACTCTGTGGATTCTTTCGTGCATCCGGGCGTGTCGTCTTTTGGGTAAAAGAAAAGCACGGCCTTTTTGCCGAGCAGGTCGTTTCGTTTGAGTGCGGTCCCATCATCCAAATTTATGGAAAATGCGGGCGCCTTCGCCCCGATTTTGAGCTCTTTAGCCATCCGGGAGTCCTGTTTTTTCGCTTTGTCGCGGCGCACCATAAGATTTTGTCGAGAAATCTCCAGCCCCTCGAATGACAAGAATGGCGCGATCGCGCCGCGAATGAAACCTTGCGAGGAAGTGCTCGGGCCGGTACCGATAATGAGGCGCAGCGTGTGCTCCCGCGTACGGAGTTCGCGAGCAGTAGTTATTGTCGCGAGGGTTGCGGCTGCATGAAAAAGCGGGCGGTTAAAGCAGCGGTTCTGGCGATCGAAGTCATTGCGATCGCCATCGCTGTCTTCGCCGCTTCCATCGCATTTCTCTATTGGCGCCTGGAACAGGGGCCGGTGAACCTGTCGCTGTTCAAACCGAGCGCGGAATTCGCAATTCAACGCCAGTGGCCGACAGGTTATAAAGCCAGCATTGGCGCTGTAGAGCTCCGGCGCGTGAGCGATCGCGGGCGGTACCAGTTTCGGATTCTGGATGTGGTTGTCTTCGACCGGCAAGACGTCGAAGCCGCCAGCGCCCCGGAAGTGCTGATATTTTATGACCTTGGCGATGTGCTCGGCGGAAGCGCGGCGCCGAGAGAGGTTAGCCTTGATGGCGCGCATATCAGGATTGTCCGACAGTCCAATCTAAACATCGAGATTCCGATTGCGAGGCAGCGCTCGTCCAAATACAGGAAGCGGCGCCTGGCTGCGCTGCTCGATGGCGGCACAGCCAAACGCGCGTTTCAATCCGTGATCGTCAGCAATGCGGAAATCGAGTTCCTCGATGTTAATTCTGGAAGGTCGTGGTCCGCGCCCGGCAGTGAGATCAGACTGGCTTCTGATGCGGACGGCGTCACCGCAGAAACCCGCGGCGAAATAAACATGGATGGAACGCGCGCGGCGTTTCGCGCGACAGCTGGCTTCTCGCGAGAAAGTCAAATCGCAACTGTATCCGCTGATGGCGCGAATTTTCCGGTGGGGGATCTGCTTGCGACGTTCTACGGAGAAGACGCCGCCATCGTCGAAGCCTCCGTCAGCGGGCGCGCAACTATCGCTTTTTCGCTTGATGGCGATGTGCTGTTTTCTGAGTTCGACGCACAGCTGGGAAAGGGCCTGATCTCGTTTGGCGGTGTTGAACAACAGCTTGATCACGCAAGCCTCAAGACAAAATTTGACCCGCTCACAAACTCTTTTTCCGTTCAACAGCTTGAATACCAGTTCCAGAGTGCGCGCGGCGCGATTTCGGGCGAGATCGCCGTGTCGTTTGGAGACGACATTCGACGTCCTGAAAGTATTTCCTTTAACCTGGCGTCGGATGAGACGGTGCTCACCGTTCAACCCGGATTGCCGAAAGATCTGCCCATTTCCGGAGTTGTACTGAGCGGACGCTATCACATTTCAGAACGCAGATTGGCGGTTGAAGCGCTCCAGGCGCAGTTTGCCGGTTTGACGGCGCTCGGCAATTTTTCACTGATCCGCCAACGAGGTGAGGCGCCAACCGTTCGCGTTTCTCCCGGCGTTATCGCCAATCTGGATTTTGAAGGATCACTCAATCCGGACACGCTGATGTCTATCTGGCCGGTAAGCGTAGCGAACGGCGCGCGCGACTGGGTGGAAGAGCGTGTACTTGAGGCTGATATTGACAACCTGAAGTTTCGAATGGACTTGCCGCCGGGGGCTATTCTTGAAAACGGAGCGCTGCCCGACGAGGCGATGACGCTCACATTCGACGCAAAGAAAACCAAAGCCGTTTACGTGCCCGGCATGACTCCGCTGCGAGACGGTGCGGGAAGCGGAATTCTGCGTGGGAATTCATTCAGCTTGAATGTTTCTTCGGCGAAGGTGGGCAAAGTCGCTATCAGCACGGGTGAAGTTTCCTTTCCCGAATTCATGCCGAAGTGGCGACCTACATATTATCGCTTTACCGCTGTCGGCAAAGCTGAAGAGATGCTCTCCATCCTAGATCAAGCGCCATTATCGCTCCTTTCGAAAGTCGATCTGCAGCCGGAGCAATTTTCAGGCGATGCGCGCGCAGTGGTGGAGATCATGCGTCCGAACAAGCGCGAAGTCGCGCCGCAGGAATACGGGTATGAGGGGCGAGCCACATTTGAAAACCTGAAAATCGGCGGGCTCTTGGGCGAAATCGAAATCGGCAATGCGACGGGAGCCGTCGATCTGAAAACGCGCTCCTTGAAGGTTCAGGCGGATGCAAGCTTGGCGGAAGAAGCTCCAATTCGCATGATTTGGAGCCAGAACTTTTACGAGGAAGACGGTCCTTCTGACCTTACGCTTACAGGGGTTTTTAATTCCTCCACAGGAGACATTTTCGGGTTGGCGACGCGTCAATTCCTTCGAGGTCCGGTGGCATTCGAGGCCAAAGCGGTCGGCGATCTTGGCGCCTTTGAATCGTTGACGGTGGCAGCCGATTTTGAAGACGCGACGCTGATCGCGAGCAGTCTCGACTGGCGAAAAGATAGCGGCTCGCCCGCAACAGGTGAAGTCAGCATGACTTTCGATCCACAAGGCGTCCGCGTGAGTTCGCTTTCGTTGACGGGAGAGAATTTGGATGTTCGCGGCGATCTGGCATTCGCGGAGGATGGCGCGCTTCGAAGCGCAAATTTTGCAAAGTTTTATCTTGAGAATGCAGCTGATCTCGCGATCAAAGCTGATCGCGATGCGGCAGGTGTTTTGACCACAACGGTTGTGGGGCCATTCTTGAATGCCGGGCCCGCGCTCGCTCAGTTGTTGGAGGGGCAGGGCGCGTCGGATCAAGATAGTGGATTCAACTGGGGCGCCGGATTAGGTGTGCAAGCCCGCATCGATCAAATCGCGATGCGCAATGGCATTGAATACCAAGATGGCGCGTTGGATTTGCGCCGCGACGCGGAGCGCCTGCAGTCGCTCGACTTCTCCGCATTGGGAGCGGACGGGCGCCCCGTCACAGTTTCGATGGCCATGACTGGCGCTTCGGACGGCCCGCAAAGGGCGATCGAAGCCCGCACCAGTGCGATTGGCGAATTGATGGCTGCAGTGTTCGGCGTGGACTCGGTCGCTGGCGGTGAAGGGTCCATGCGCGTTTCGTTGCATCAAGCAGGTGAACCGGGATTTGAGGGCGCGTTCGAGGCGCGCAATCTCCACGTTATGAACGCGCCGCTGCTGGCGAGGATTTTCTCGGCGGGCTCGCTCGACGGCCTCGCCAATCTCATGAACGGGGAGGGCATCGAATTCAACTATGCCTACGGCCTCTTCGATTATGCGAATGGCGTTGTGACTGTGAGCGATATGCGCGCGACCGGATCGTCGGTGGGAATCACTGCGGACGGATATGTCGACATCCGGGCTGGAGGCGAGTCAGATCTCAGCGGCGCAGTCGCCCCGGTCTATGCGTTGAATTCTGTGTTAGGCAATGCGCCCATTATTGGCGATATTCTGGTGGGCAAGAAGGGGGAAGGCATTCTTGCCTTCACATACCGAGTCAACGGCGACACAAAAGAGCCGACTGTGTTTGTAAATCCCTTGTCCGCGTTGACGCCGGGCATCTTCAGGCAATTGATGCAACCCGAGCGAAGCGTTGCGCCAGAATCAACGCCAACGCAATCGCATAATGAGGCTACGTCCCTAGACGAGCCTGCAGAAGAAACGCCGGCGCAGTAATCATCTGACGCGGATGATCGCGTGCTTCTTTTTGCCGATGGAAAGCTTTACTGACCCGTTGCGAACATCGTCCGCGACGAGGTTTCGCTCTTCGCTGACTGCGGCATCGTTAACTTTGAGCGCGCCCGCCTTAATATGCCGCCGCGCTTCTCCTTTGGAAGAGCAGAGCCCTGCGGCAAGAAACTGATCGATCAGCGGAGACTCGGAAAGGTCGCCGGCGGCAAGGTCGATTGTCGGCAAGTCGCCGCCGAGCCCGCCTTGCTCAAAAGTTTTTTGCGCCGTGGCGGCAGCACTCTGGGCCGCCTCGCGGCCATGGAGAAGAGCAGTCGCCTCGGTCGCGAGAATTTTTTTCGCGTCGTTGATTTCCGCGCCCTGAAGTGAAGCCAGGCGGCGCACCTCGTCCATCTGCAATGTTGTGAACCGAGACAGCAACGTCGCTACATCCGCGTCTTCGGCATTGCGCCAGTATTGCCAGTAGTCATAGGGGCTGAACATGTCGGCGTTCAGCCAAACTGCGCCATTTTCGGTCTTGCCCATTTTCTTGCCTGACGCGGTCGTCAGCAGCGGCGTCGTCAGACCAAAAACTTCGGCGCCGTCTTTGCGCCGGCACAGCTCGACGCCATTCACAATATTGCCCCACTGATCAGTGCCGCCCAACTGTAGTTCGCAACCATGGCGATTATACAGCTCGTGAAAGTCATAAGCCTGCATCAGCATGTAGTTGAATTCGAGAAACGTCATCGGGCTCTCTCGTTCAAGCCGAAGTTTCACTGAATCAAATGTGAGCATTCGGTTGATGGTGAAGTGCACCCCGTAGTCGCGAAGGAATTCGACGTAGCCGAGCTTCGACAGCCAGTCATCATTGTTGACCATGAGTGCGTCGGTCTTGCCCGAGCCGAACTTCAGAAACTTCGAGAACGCCGACTTGATGCCGTCGATGTTCGACTGGATATCGGCATCGGTCAGCAGTTTTCGTTGCTCGTCCTTGCCCGTCGGGTCGCCCACTTTGGTCGTGCCGCCGCCCATCAGGGCAATCGGCCGGTGCCCGGTCTGCTGCAACCAGTGCAGCATCATGATCTGGATGAGGCTGCCCGCATGGAGCGATTTGGCCGTCGCGTCGAAACCGATATAGGCGGTGACAACTCCGGAAGCGGCTTTCGCATCCAGCCCCTCCAGGTTCGTGCCTTGCGCGATAAAGCCACGCTCTTGAAGCACGTTCAAAAAGTCGGATTTGTAGGTTGTCTGGTCGCTCATGGGGAAACTCTGCCTGCCGGGAGCCACGCCCCTAGCACTTTACGCTGAGTTTTCCAACGAATTGACGCTTTCGGCGCTGAGGTTAAGAAACCCTTCAACCTTGCGCCCGACTCTGGGTAGGGAAGATCAACGTCCAAACGACCGAGCGCAATGTCCGAAACACTCACCGCAATTGGCCTGATGAGCGGCACCTCGCTCGACGGGATTGACGCTGCAATCTTGACCACTGATGGTGAAGATGTGGTCGAAGCCGGGCCGGCGCTTCATATTCCCTACAGTCGCGATCTCAAGATCTGGGTGCGCCGCGCAATCAAGGCTGCGCTTGAGGGACGAGATGGAGCGGCAGAGATTGGCAAGGCTGCTGGCGAAGTGACGCACGCCCATGTGGTCGCGGTTGAGAATCTCATCGAAACCGCAGGAGTGAAGCGCAAAGACATCGATGTCATCGGCTTTCATGGACAAACGATCCTCCACCGGCCTTCGCGTCAGCCCGGCAGCGCAGGACGAACCTGGCAGCTCGGCGACGGACGCGTGCTCGCCGACGAAACGAAAATTGATGTCGTCAACGACTTCAGAAAGAACGACGTCGCCGCCGGGGGCGAGGGGGCGCCGTTTGCGCCCATCTATCATCGCGCGCTGGTGGCTGCTATGGCCGAGCCGCCCCAGTGTGCGGTGGGCGTCGTAAATCTGGGTGGCGTGTCAAACGTCACGTACGTTCCGGAGGGCGCGCGCGCAATTGATCTTGTGGCGTTTGATTGCGGACCTGGAAATGGGCTGGTCGACGAATGGGTCGAACTGAAAACCGGCGAGACGATGGACACAGACGGCGCACTTGCAAGCGCAGGAAATGTAGATGAGGACGCGCTGCGGATGATGTTGCTGGCGCCATATCTTCGCCGCTCGCCGCCGAAGTCGCTGGATCGCTACGACTTCAAACTTGATCACGTCATGAAGCTTTCGCCTGAAGATGGCGCGGCGACTCTCACGGCATTTACCGCAGCTTGCATCGCCCAATCTGAAAAGTTTCTGCCTGAACCGCCGGGCGGCTACATAATTTGCGGTGGCGGACGCAGGAACCCTGCGATGATGCAAGCGCTGCAGCAGAGGCTCGAGGCCAAGGTCGTTTCAGCCGAAGAAGCGGGATGGCGCGGCGACGATCTGGAAGCGGAATGCTTCGCCTATCTCGCGGTGAGAAACTTGAAAAAGCTGCCGATATCCTATCCCAAAACCACTCGAACACCTTCCCCGATGCGGGGCGGCGTGTTCCACCGGGCGCCGGTTTAGGCGCCCGCCGGTTGGTCGGCTCCCGCTTCCGCCTCCTCGCGCGGACGTTGTATGCGCCGGAAAGCGAAAAACAGCATGGCGATGGCGAACACTTCCAAGACTGAAGCGAGCACAAACGGCGCTCCCGGGAAATAGAATGGCGCGCCTTCGGGCAAGAGCGTCATGTTGAATAAGGTGAATGGCTCACCGGGCGCTGAGAACGCTGAGAATGTCTGCGTCATGAAAAACGGTCCCAACACCATCGACATGCTCATGACTGCGGCGATAGCTCCTTGAAGTTCGCCCTGTGCGTCGGCGGGCATGGTGCGCGACATAATTCCCTGAAGCGCTGGTTGCGCTAAGCCGCCGAGCGCCGAAAAGGCGATGATCGCGTAAATCATCCAGCCTTTGGTCGCCAGCGCAAACATGCAGTACGCGATGGCGGTAACTGACATGGCGAAAAGGGCAGACGCGCGTTCGCCGAGTTTGGGAACGACGACCCGCGTCAGACCGCCTTGCACGATCGCCGCCGTCACCCCGACGAACATCAAGGATGCGCCGATCATGCCCGGCGTCCACAAGAACTTCTTCTCCGCATAGTACGCCCACACGGAAGGGTAGGTCCAATGCGCGAGCTGCGAGAGGAACAATACGCCAGCGATGGGCAGCATAATTGGATACTGGGCGAACTGTTTGAAGTTTCCAAACGCATTGGCGCGCTTCCATTCAAACTTGCGACGGTTCTCCGGCTTAAGCGTCTCAGGCAGGACGATCAGGCCGAAGACGAAGTTCAGCGCGCCCATGGCCGCAACGAAAAAGAACGGCGCCCTCGGACCGTAGTGGTCGCCAAAGAAGCCGCCGATAGCAGGGCCGATGATGAAACCCAGCCCGAATGCTGCACCCATCATGCCGAAGTTGGCTGCGCGCTTTTCCGGTGAGGATATGTCGGCGATATATGCGTTGGCCGTGGAAAAAGTCGCGGCGAACGCGCCGGCCATAATTCTTGCAATGAGAATGACGCCGATCACCGGCGCGAGCGCCATGATCAAAAAGTCGAAGGAGTAGGCCGCCAAAGAGACAAGAAGCACGGGCCGCCTTCCAAATCTGTCGGAGAGGCCGCCAATGATCGGCATCATAAAGAATTGCATCAATGCGTAAACAATCGACAGGTATCCGCCCCACTTCGCTGCGTGCGAGACGTCCTCGCCGGTCACCTCCATGATCAGTTGCGGCATCACGGGCATGATCACGCCGAAGCCGATCATATTGAGCAGCACGGTGATGAAAATAAACAGGAAGGCGTTGCGGCCGGGCGTCTTCGCCATGAACTGAGCTTTCGATTCTAGTTTAGTGAAGTCGCGATTGGCGTGATTTTTAACGCCGTGATTTGGTTGCGGCGTCGGCGGAGAATTTTGAAGCGAAATCCGTGGAATGAAAAAGTCTGCCCAACGTCAGGAATGCACTGCGCATCGTGAATCACCAGACCTGCGACAGTGACCGCTTCTTCGTCAGGCAGATTCCAGTCCATCGCCCGGTTTATGTCTCTAATCGTGACATCGCCGTCTACATTCAATGAGCCGTCGCCCTGGGGGCGAACGCCCTGAACGGGGCTGTCATATTCGTCTTCGATCTCGCCGACGATTTCTTCCAGAATGTCCTCGAGCGTCACGAGCCCCATCAGGGCCCCGTACTCGTCAACGATTAGCGCAAAATGCTCCTGCTTCAGTTTGAAGGCGTCAAGTTGCTCCTGAAGAGTTGTCGTTTCCGGTGCAAAATACGGCTCGCGCGCCAGCGCTTCAAAATTGATGGCGTTGGCGTCGCCTTCTGCGTCCCACAAGGCGCGAAGCAGATCTTTGGCGTGCAAGATGCCGACAATATTGTCAGGATTTTCGCGGTAGAGAGGCAGCCGCGTGTGGGCGCTCTTCAGCGCCTGACGAATGATCGCATCTTTCGGGCGGTCGACGTCCAGCATTTCAATCGACTTTCTGTGGATCATAATCTCTTCAGTGCGAATCTCATTCAGGTCGAGCGCGCCGCGAATGAGGTCGCGCGATTCCTTATCGACCCGGCCCTCAGAGTGGTGCAGATCAATCGCGCCCCGAAGCTCCTCCGCTGCGGAAAACACTGCGCTGTCTTTCGATACATCCAAACCGAACAGGTGTAATACCCCGCGCACGATAAGTTGAACAACGCGCGTGACAGGCGCGAAGATGAAAACCACCCAACGCATGATCGGCGCGACGAACATGGCGAAGGTGTCGGGTCTTGCAATCGCGGCCGTTTTCGGCGCGACCTCGGCGAAGACAAGAACCAGAACCGTCATCGTGGCGGTGGCGACCGCGTTCGCAACTCCGGTCGCGCCGAAGATGGAAATGAACACGCTTGTCGCAATGGAAGTTGCGAGAATGTTCACAAGGTTGTTTCCGAGCAGGATGGCGCCGATGAGCCTTTCGCGATCGCGAATGAGTAGGTTAACGCGGCGTGCGTTCAAGTCGCCATCGCTTTCCAGTTTATGCAGGCGTGCTTTTGACGTGGCTGTCAGCGCCGTTTCCGAGCCGGAAAAAAAGGCGGACATGAACAGCAAAAACAAGACAATCCCTATGGGAAGCAATAGTGACGAATCGAAGTGTTCCATCTGTGATTCTGCCGGCCTCAACGACCGGTTTTCTCCTTTAGAAAGGTTTTGAGGTCAGCGATGCTTGCGTCCTTCGTGACGACGGCTTCGCCAATCGCGCGCGCCAGAATAAGCGTGAGCTTTCCTTGCTCAACCTTCTTGTCCTGAAGCATGTAGTCGAAAATTTGCTCTGCAGTGATGTCTGATTTGAGCGAACGGATATCCGCCGGCAGCCCTGACCTCGAGATGTGCGCTTTGACACGCTCAACGTCCTGGGTTGAACAAAGCCCGCTCTGCGCAGAATATTCAAACGCCAGCACACAGCCGAGCGCGACGCCCTCGCCGTGCAACAAGCGATCCGAATACCCAAAATGCGCCTCGAACGCGTGACCGAACGTATGTCCGAGATTGAGCAATGCGCGCGCGCCGCGTTCTCGCTCATCGGCAGACACTAGCTTCGCTTTTGCTTCGCACGACTTTCGCACGGCGTTAATTTGCGCCTCTGCGTGATCGCTCATGACTTGATCGCTATTCGCTTCCAGCCAGTTGAAGAAACCAGAATCGCTGATGAGGCCGTATTTTACGACTTCAGCATATCCGGCGCGCAGTTCGCGCTTGGGCAATGTGCGGAGCGAACTGATATCGGCGATCACCAAATCTGGTTGATGGAAAGCACCAATCAGGTTTTTTCCTTGCGGTGCGTTGATGGCGGTCTTGCCGCCCACGGCGCTGTCGACTTGAGACAAAAGCGTCGTGGGAATCTGCGCAAATCGACAGCCGCGGCGCAAAATAGCACAAGCAAAACCTGTGAGATCACCGATAACGCCGCCGCCGAAGGCAGTCACGACGTCGTCGCGCTCAACACCCAGATCGAGCAGCCGTTCAAGGAGCTGCTGCAATTGGGCGAACGACTTTGTCGCTTCGCCCGGATCGAGGACGATGAATTCAGCGTCGATCTCTGCGCCCGCCAGCCCTGACTTCAACTTGTCGCCCTGAGCTGCATATACGTTGGTGTCCGTCACCACGACGGTGCGCGGCCGTTTCAGGTGAGGTGCGAGCAAAGCGCCAGCTTTAGTTAGAAGGTCTTCGCCGATGTAGATGTCGTATGAGCGGTCGCCCAAGGGGACCCGCACGGATGCGATACTCATTTGGCGGCTTTCTTTTTGCTCGCGAAGAACTCAGGGCGGCGAAGCAATTCTTCCACGATCAGTTCCACGGTATTTGCATGCGGCCCAGGCTGGCTGTCTATATGGATGTCAGCTTCAGAATAAAAGGCTTCTCGCTCCAACATCAGGCGACTCAAAGTCGCCTTTGGATCGCCTGTTTTCAGCAGCGGACGGGCGCCTCGCCGCGTTGCGCGCTTCAAAATGGTGTCGAGATCGGCCTTTATCCAAATGGAGACTGCAAGCTTTTGAATGAGCTCGCGGGTCGCCTCATTCGTTACGGCCCCGCCGCCGGTCGCGAGGACATGGGGCTCAGTTTCCAGCAAGCGTTTGATGACACGCGCTTCTCCCTCCCGAAAGCTATGTTCGCCATGCGCCTCGAACAGGTCCGAAACGCTCATCCCTGCGGCCCGTTCGATTTCGTGATCGGCGTCGAAAAACGGCATGACAAGCCGGTTTGCGAGCCGCCGCCCCACAGTGGTTTTGCCAGCGCCCATCATTCCCACCAGAACAATGGGACGAGAACATGAAAGAGGTGGGTGTTTACGAGCTTGCCCCATGGGGGCTAGATGTAGTGGAGCGCGGCGCGCGGCGCTAGACACGGTGTGCTATATCCGAGTGACGACGCGTGCGTGTCGAGCGGGCCTCAAGAAGCGGGGCGGCGGCGCGGGCGACAGGCGAGTGAGAGGGTTTGAGGCGTGCGGTTCATAGCCATAATAGTTCTTTTGTTCCTGGCGGGCCTGGTCGGGCTGTTCGTCTACGGCCAGATGATGGAGCCGGAACTCCGCGAAATTGAAGTGGAAGCCAATCATGCGTCTTGAGTGGAAAATCGCGCTGGCGGCCGGAGTTCTCGCGGCGCAACCGGTTTCAGCAATCGCGCAGATCGCTCCCCCGGCCTCGGTCGAAACGACACAGCTCCCCACCGATGCGTTCGCAATCGGAAATCTCGAAGCGGGCGAACCCGCATTGCCCCGCACCATGTGGAACGGGAGCAACCCACAAACGCTAGAGTACTTGCTCGATCATGCGCCAACGCGGCCAGCTTCGCCGAGTCTGGGCAAGGCGATGCACAGAACGCTTCTTTCACCGGGCGCATCTATGCCCGCCGGTGCAGGCGCGTCGCTCGGCGGAAAAAAATTGCTGGCGCTGGTTCGGGCGGGCTTTGTGGAAGACGCGCAAACGGTGTCCAGCCTCGCGACAACCGGCAAGAGCGACCTCTATGTGGCTGAAGCGGATGCAACGATTAGCTTGCTGAGCGGGAACCCGGACGGTGCGTGCAGACGCGGCGCGTCGTTGAATGGCGGGCGAGAAGCAATCTTCTGGGTCAGGCTGCGTGCGTTTTGTTATGCGCGCTCCGGTGAATTGGACGCATTCGATCTCACCGTGAATCTCTTGCGCGAGCGTGGCGCTGTCACCCCTGCAGAGGAAGCTCTGTTGCTGTCCGTCGCAACAAAGGCGCCGCCAAAAACTGTGCCAACTGTAACGACGCCGCTGCAGTATGCAGCGCTTCAGGCGTCTGGCATCGATGTGAGCGCGGGCACGGTTCGCGAGGCGGAAGGCGGTGTGCTTTTCGCCATCTTCAGGAATGAAAGTATCAGCGAAGCGGTTCGAATCGAGGCGCTTGAGCAGGCTGTCGCGCTCGGCGTCGCAGACGCGTCCGAGCTTGCAAGGTATTTCAGCGGGCTGCAGTTCGAAATTGCAGAGCTCGGGTCCGTCCTTGATTTAGCAGCGGCGCGCCCGACAGACCCTGTGGTTGACGCAATGCTTTTCCAATCGATTTCGGAAATGAATGCGCCCGAGTTTATCCGCGACAAGGCGCAACGCATTTCTATCGCGCTGTCTCGCGCGAATAGTTTTGCGCAGGCGTACTCTTTGTCACATCTCTATGCGGCTGAAATCGCGACGCTGGAAGGCGTGCTTGTTTCCCCCCAAGAGGCGGAAAGTTTTGCTTTGGCGGCGATGGCGACTGGCGACGGTGTCGGCGCCGGGCGCTGGCTCTCTGCGATGATCGGCGCCAACGAAAGTGTCGCCGCGTTGCCGGAACCATTGGGGATCGCCTTTATCGAACGTGTCAATCTATTGGCATTGCTGGATCCGCAGACCGCAGCGCAAATCGCGCGGCGGGCGGGCGTTTCAGTGCTGGCTGACGACGCCGGGGTTGCTCCCGGTCAGTTTGGCTACGAGGACGAGGCGGTTACCGCGCGAATTCTGGAGTCAGCCTTTGACGCTGTCGCTGGCGGCAAGGTTGGTCAAGCAGCGCTGGCGTCTCTGGCGGCGTCCGCAGGAACCCGTCCTGACAAAGGCGGCGCGGTCGAGTCAGTTATCATCAGCAAGGGATTGCAGACCGCCGAAATGCCTGAGTTGAATCGCCGCCATCGATTTGAGCAGGCATGGGCGGCGACATTTAGTCAGCGGGCGCCAGTTCTCCCTGATACAAAGTCCGAAGAAGGCGGCGCGGCAGCGACGAGCGCGCCAGCCGAACAAGGCGAAGAAAGCGGGATCACGCCGCGACTGAAACCAACTCGAAGTCAATGAGCCGGTGATGGCGGCCAAAGGCGCCGATGGACAGCCCCGTCAGGGCGATGCCGCGCTTATCGATGCGTTTCTGGAAATGATGGCCGTCGAACGCGCGGCGGCTTCGAACACCCTGAAGAACTACGGCCGCGATCTCTTACGGTTTGCTGCATTTACCCGCGCGCGTCGTGAATCGCTTCAAACGGCGGGCGCCGATGACATTTCTGCCTGGCTTGAACAATTGGAGGCGGAAGGTCTTGCGGCTTCGACGGCGGCGCTAAAGACGTCCGCGCTGCGCCAGTTCTATCTGTTTTTGTATACCGAGGGTCAACGCGCCGATAATCCAACCAGTTCGATCGAGCGGCCCAAAACACGACGACCATTGCCCAAAGTGTTGAGCATTGATGACGTCCGTTCGTTGTTTGAGGCGGCCGAGCAGCTAGACGGCGCGAAGGGCGCGCGGCTCCGTGCGATGCTCGAGATTTTATATTCAGCAGGGCTTCGTGTATCGGAACTTGTCAGCCTGAAGAGCGCCTCAATACGCAAAGTTGATCGAACGCTCCTCATTCGCGGCAAAGGAGAGAAGGAGCGGCTTGCTCCGCTTACGATGCGCGCCGTCGAAGCAGTCCAGGCCTATCTCGAGGTTCGCGGCGCGTTTCTCAGTGAAGGGGCAGCGTCGCCGTGGCTCTTCCCGTCGAGAGGCAAGGGCGGGCACATTACCGCCGCTCGATTTGCACAGGCATTGAAGGATCTGGCGGTGCAGGCTGGGGTTCCGCCGACAAAGGTTTCGCCGCACGTGCTGCGGCATGCATTTGCAACCCATCTCCTCGAAGGCGGCGCTGATTTGAGGAGCGTGCAGCAGATGCTGGGGCATTCTGATATTACGACTACACAGATTTACACGCATGTGGTGCAAGACCGGCTGACCGATCTCGTGATGACCAAACATCCGCTCGCGAGGAAAAAGCCCTAACTGAGACAAGGCGTGACAGGGTAGGGTTGCCGGAAAGTTTCGGAATCATTAGGAATTGAGGCAATCCGACGTCGGTTCACTAACCCATTTGCGGGCAAAAACAGATATGCGCACATACCTAGATTTTGAGAAGCCAATCGCTGAACTGGAAGGCAAGATTGCTGACCTTCGACAGATGGATGGCCAGACCGGCGTCAATGTCGCCGACGAGATTTTAAAGCTTCAAGGCAAGGCCGACAGCTTGCTTGCCGAATCCTATGCAAAGCTCAGCCGTTGGCAAAAGGCGCAGGTCGCCAGGCATGCGTCGCGCCCGCATTTTGCTGACTATGTGGCGCAACTGGTGGATGACTTTACGCCTCTTGCCGGCGATCGCGCCTTCGGCGAGGACGCAGCAATCTTGGGCGGACCTGCGCGGCTGCGCGGGCGTTCCGTCATGTTGATCGGGCATGAGAAAGGCGCTGACACGGCGGGTCGCGTGCAGCACAATTTCGGCATGGCGCGACCTGAAGGGTATCGCAAGGCGATGCGCCTTATGGATATGGCGGAACGGTTCAACATGCCGGTCGTCACGCTGGTGGACACGCCAGGCGCCTATCCCGGCCGGGGAGCAGAAGAGCGTGGGCAGGCCGAGGCGATCGCCTCGTGCACTGAAAAATGCCTGGGGCTCGCGTCGCCGCTCGTCTCGGTAATCGTCGGCGAGGGCGGTTCCGGCGGCGCCGTCGCATTGGCGGCGGCGAACAAGGTGTTGATGCTTGAGCATTCGGTCTATTCGGTCATCTCGCCGGAAGGGTGCGCCTCAATCTTGTGGAAGGATGCTGCCGGAAAGGGCGATAACAAAGCCCCGGACGCTGCGGAAGCGATGCGCATCTCGGCTCAGGATTTGCTCGAACTTGGCGTGATCGATTCCATCATCGCCGAGCCGGTCGGCGGCGCGCACCGGGATATCGGTCTGACAGTCGAAAGGTTGGGCGACGCTGTAGAGTCCGCTATTCGCGAACTTGAACACCTCTCTCCTGATGAGCTGAAACAGCAGCGGCGTGCAAAGTTTTTGGCGATTGGACGAGCCGGCCTCGCATAATCGCTAATACGCCCAAGCCAGCAAAATGATAAGTGCGACGAGTCCCAGCGAAAGGACGATCGTCGATGCGGGTAGCGATATCCGCAGTCTGGTTTCTTTGACCAAGTCATCGTTAAGCGTTTGATGGTCTGAGTTCGCCACGGCGCAGCCTTTCGATCTCAGGCAACCTATCACAATTGACCGTAAGCTCACGTGGAAATCGATGAGATGGATTATTTGCGGGTCAAAACGCCGTGAAGCACGACTTCCCCATTCTGGACAACGTCAATCTGATCGCCGTCGACCGGAACTGGAACGTTTTGTTCCGCTTCGAATCGGAACTTGTGTTTGGCGCGCCCTTTTTCGATGCGAATGCGCAATGATTGTTCATTGTTGATGACGATCATTGCCTCTCGTCCAGCCAGGCCGGACAGCTGCACAGTCAGTTTGTGCGCGCCGCCGTGAGAGGGCGACAATACGACTGAGCCACGTCCCGTGAAGCCGCTAACGCCTGAGAGCGTCGCGAACAACCTGGGCGCCAGCGGCCAGATTCGAGCCGGAATTCGCAGCACTCCATCCCCCCGGATGTCTTTCCGAAGAACCGAGCATATCACGCAAAGGTTAATCTGGGAGAAAGCGCGCGGAATCAGAGAGGTCCAAGGCCGACGGGCTACTTTTCGCCGTGATACTCGCCTTCCGGGAGCTCATGAGCAAGTCGGTCATCGAGGTAGGTTTCGGCCGTCTTGATGAAGTTCTCGATGTGCGATTCAAAGAAATGATCGGCGCCGGGAACAACCTGAAATTCAATTTTGCGGCCCTTCTGCGTGCGCGTACGCTCGACCATGCCGCGGGTTTCCTCGGGCACGCAGATCTTGTCGAATTCGCCATGGATGACGACGCCGGACGACGGGCAGGGCGCGAGGAAAGAGAAATCATAGAGATTGGCCGGCGTCGAACCGGCAATGAAGCCGACGATCTCGGGCCGGCGCATCAGCAATTGCATGGCGATCCATGAGCCGAAGGAAAAGCCGGCGACCCAGCTAAAGGGCGCGTTGGGGTTCATCTGCTGCATGTAATCAAGCGCCGTCGCCGCATCGGCGAGTTCGCCCTGACCCTGATCATATTCGCCCTGGGAGCGACCGACGCCGCGAAAGTTGAACCGCATGGTCGAAAATCCCCGGCGCACGAACATCTGATAAAGCTCGTAAGTGGCGCGGTTGTTCATGGTGCCGCCAAACAGCGGATGCGGATGCAGGACCAGCGCAACCGGCGGATTTTCGCCTTTTCCCTTTTGATAACGGCCTTCGAGGCGTCCTTCCGGACCGGCGAAAATCACTTCTGGCATTTTATACCTTTTACGTTTCGTGTTCGTACTAATCAGGCAAATTCTGGAGCCTATTGAACGCCTTTGACTTTCAGGCGATCAATACGGTGCATGTGCTCATCGCTGCAGGCGCGCGCAATCATCGTAATGCGCCCGACCGGCAGTTGCCCTTGCTTTACCGCGGCTTCGGTGGGTGGGATCAAACTCCAGGATTCTTCCATCACCGGTTCAAATTGCGATCGGATCAAGACTTCGCGAAGGCACAACGTTGTCGGCGCCCAAGTATCGGAGATTCCGTAAAAGTGAAATTTGTCAGGCAAACCTGCGAATGCCATGTACGATTTTTCATCATCATCAATGAACGCAGTTTCCAGCACCAGTAATGCGCCTTCCGGCATTACGGCGCGCGCCTGCGCGAGGGAAAGGAGGGGATCACGAAGATGATAGAACAGCCCAAAATGGTGAACGATATCGAATTGCGGTTCCAGTCCGACCACGCTCACGCGCGCCGGCAAGTCCTGCACCGAGGCATTGCACATCGGGATGACTTTGGATTCCAAGATCTCGCGCGCAAATAGCAAATTTGGAAAACCTTCAAGCCGTATGTCTGACGACACGACGGTTCTTGCGCCGCGCCGTTCGGCTTCGAACGCCCAAAAACCGTCCCAGGACGCAATGTCCAGTACGCGTTTCCCGTTATAATCCAGAGTATCGATCACCTTGAGTGTCGAATTCCACAGCCGTTCAAAGTCGCGCCCTGGCGTTACGATGCCGTCGCCCAAATTTATTTTGTGGTACCAGGGCGAAAGTTCGCGGATCCGCTTTTCAATATAGGCGCGGCGTTCCGGCGTGTGTTTCGTCTCGGGTTTGATCATTGCGCTGGTCTCTTTTTCCTTTGGTCGATCGGGAGGTGTGGAATGTCTTCAGGGCGGCTCGAAGTCATTGCCCGAGAAGTAGTGTTCGGTCCTTGATTTCCGCAGGGCTTAATTCCGAGTTCCCCGGCGCGATTTACCCGGTTTCTCAGCTCCTGCGGGAGCAAAACTGCGCGATGTAGCCGAATTTTTCCGGCCCAAATGTTGACTAAATTTGTCGGGTTTCTTATCTCGGCTGCGATTGGGATCGGTCAGCGGGCGCGTATAGCACGTTTTCAGATGGGCGCCAGCAGATTGGGGCGCGGCCTTCGGTCCCGGACGTTTAGCGAGGCATCGACTGTGAAGCTGACAACAAAAGGCAGATACGCCGTATCGGCGCTCGCCGATATCGCCGCGCAGGGAACGGCCGGCGGCCCGGTGGCGCTTTCCGATGTGGCGCTGAGGCAGGGGATTTCGCTTTCCTATCTGGAACAGCTTTTCGCCAAACTGCGCCGGGCCGGACTGGTCGAAAGCGCGCGCGGCGTTGGCGGCGGCTACGCGCTGACCGCGCCCGCCGCCGATATTCGCGTCGCAGACATCGTCGCAGCGGTGGACGAAGAAATCCGCACCACAGCCTGCGCGACCGGTTCCGCCATTGGCTGTCAGGGGACGAGCGCGCGCTGCCTCACCCATGATCTGTGGGACGAACTCGGCCGCCAGATCGAGCTGTTTTTGAACGCCGTAACGCTGGAAGACATTCTGGCGAAGCGCGTCGCCGGCATGGCGGCGGTGAACGCTCCCAAAGATCGCATTGCATTGGGGGCGGCGGAATGACCCGGCATTATCTCGATCATAACGCGACCGCGCCGATCCGTCCGGAAGTCATCGACCTGGTCGCTGAGGCCATGCGCCATGACGGCAATTCATTGTCGGTGCACGAGGAAGGGCGCCGCGCGCACAAAATTCTCGAAGATGCGCGCGAGCAGGTGCGCTCGCTGGTCAACGCGCCGGTGAACGGCGTCATCTTTACGAGCGGCGGCACAGAGTCGATTCATTACGCGCTGCATGGCGCGAACGCGCCGCACAATATCAAACGCATTTTCATCAGCGCGATTGAACATTCCGCTGTTGCGGCCAACGCAGCGACTACCGGCGCCGACATTGAAATCATTCCGGCGCTGCATACTGGAATTGTCGATCTCGAATGGTTGCGCGAACGGCTGAAAGACTATGACGTCGCGCGCGATGGCGGCTTCATGGTCTGCCTGATGTTTGCGAATAACGAAACGGGAGTCATTCAGCCGGTGCGTGATGCTGCGGACATCGTCCACGACGCCGGCGGGCTCCTGTTCTGCGACGGGTGCCAAGCGGTGGGCAAAGTCCCGGTCAATTTCGTCATGTCCGGCGCGGACATCATGTCGTTCACTGGCCATAAGTTCGGCGCGCCAGTGGGCATTGGCGCGCTTGTCGCCGGGCCGAACCTGCCGCTCGAACCAGTCATGCGCGGCGGAGGTCATGAACAGAACCGCCGCGCCGGCACGCATAATGTCCCTGCTATTGCGGGCCTTGGACTGGCGTGCGAATTGGCGAAGCAAAGTCTCGCGCGCGCTGATGAAATCGCCGCGCTGCGCAACCACATGGAATGCGCGGCTATTGAAGCGGGCGCGAAAATCTGGGGCGCCAGCGAAGACCGCCTGCCGGGCACGCTCTGCCTTTCTGCGGAAGGGTTCTCCGGCGCGACACAGTTGATGACAATGGACCTTGCGGGGATCGCGATCTCGGCGGGCAGCGCCTGTTCGTCCGGCAAGACCAAACCGAGCCACGTTCTCAAGGCCATGGGCGCCAGCGAGGAAGAGGCGACCTCGGCGATCCGAGTGTCGCTGGGATGGAATTCTACAGCGGAGGATGCCGACGCCTTCATCCGCGAATGGCCGAAAGCCTATGCGCGCATCAAAGCGCGGTCGGAGCAGAAGGGGGCGGCATGACTGTCTACGCAATCGGCCAGATCAAGATCAAAGATCGCGCGGAGTACGAAAAATATTCGTCGCAATTCATGGGCGTTTTCGAAAAGTTCAAAGGCAAACTCTTGTCCGCCGATTTTTCCGCGCGCGCAGTGCAAGGTGATTGGGATGGCGACCGGCTTGTCTTGATGGAGTTTCCGAACAAGCGCGCCTTCATCGAATGGGCGGCGTCAAAGGAGTATCAGGAAATAGCGAAACATCGCGACGCGGGCGCTGACGTGACCGTCATACTCGCCAACGCGATCGAGGCTTAATAAAAATGTCTGAAGTCAAAGAATCCATTTCAAAAGAGACTGTCGCGACGGCGAAGGCGCTGGAGACCTATAAATACGGCTTCACGACGAACATCGAGTCGGTGAAAGCGCCGAAGGGGCTTTCCGAAGACACCGTCCGGTTCATCTCCGCCAAAAAAGAAGAGCCGGAATGGCTGCTCGAATGGCGCCTCGAAGCGTTCCGGCGCTGGCTGACCATGACTGAGCCGACCTGGGCGATGGTTCACTATCCCGAGATCGATTATCAGGACGCCTATTATTATTCCGAGCCGACGACCGGCGCGAAATATGAGTCCATTGACGACGTGCCGCCGGAAATTCTCGCCGACTTTGAAAAGCTCGGCATTCCCTTGCGCGAGGCTGAAGTGCTGCTTGGCGTCGAGGGCGCGGGATCGAGCCCCGGCGACGCGCGCACCCATCCCGATGGAGAAAAGCCTAAAGTCGCAGTCGATGCGGTGTTCGACTCAGTTTCCGTCGCGACGACGTTCAAGAAAGAGCTCGAGAAAGCCGGCGTCATCTTCATGTCGATTTCCGAAGCCGTGCGCGAACACCCGGAACTGGTGAAGAAATATCTCGGCACGGTGGTGCCGACCTCGGACA
>CAZAOB010000006.1:76097-76482 GCA_964486635.1 uncultured Caulobacterales bacterium
TCGGCGGTCTTTTCCGACGGCACGTTTGTTTACGTGCCCGAGGGCGTTCGCTGCCCGATGGAATTGTCGACTTATTTCCGCATCAACGAAGCCAATACCGGCCAGTTTGAGCGCACGCTCATCGTAGCGGCGCCGGGCTCCTACGTTTCTTATCTCGAAGGCTGCACTGCGCCCATGCGCGACGAAAACCAGTTGCACGCTGCGGTGGTCGAACTCGTCGCGGAAGACAATGCCGAGATCAAATATTCGACGGTGCAGAACTGGTATCCCGGCGACAAGGACGGCAAGGGCGGCATCTATAATTTCGTGACCAAGCGCGCCGACTGCCGCGGGGTCAATTCGAAAGTCTCGTGGACGCAGGTCGAAACCGGCTCCGCCGTGACGT
>CAZAOB010000007.1:0-58792 GCA_964486635.1 uncultured Caulobacterales bacterium
CCCCGCTAGAGGAAAGATTGGCCAGATTGGTGATTTATCGGGATTAAAAGCTGGCGAGCGGCAAGGTCAGCGATTGCGCCCGACGGTGCGATTGAATTTCGCTGATCAGCTGGGCCTGATTGCCGATAAATTGCTTCGGCGTAACACCGACGAACGTCTTGAATTCTTTGATGAAATGCGACTGATCGTAGTATGCGCCGCCAGCAGCGCTCATCCAGTCCAGATCACCAGTTCGGATACGATCAGCGGCCCGCAGCGCGCGATACTTGCGCTGCAGGAATTTTGGCGATGCGCCGAAGTACAGTTTTGCAATTCTGTCTGTCTGCCGCCGGGATACATCCATTGATTGCATAAGCACGTCGATGCTCAAATCTTGAGGATCCAGCAGCCAATTCGCCAAAGCATGCGAATATCCGATGGAGCTGCGCGACGCGCGTTTCGCCAGCAGATTTGCGAAGAACCGGTCTGCGGCGGCTGCCATTGCCTGCAGACTGTCCGCATTCTGCATTTCATCAATGCTGGATCGCGCCATACCACCGGCGAACGAAGTCAGATCAACCACTTGGTCTTTGACTTCCTCAGCGCTGACGCCGCACAACGAGACCCAGCCTTGGGGCCGGATTCCAACGCCAAAAACGCGTGTGCCGGCGGCGGCCTCCATGCAGTACGCGCCCATTGTCGGGCCAATCAAAAATGCGGAAGTGATTTTCTGGTTTTGACCGTCCGGCGTATGCAATCGCCCGCCGCCGCTCAACACAACCCGGATGTTTCCCATTTCCGCGCATAGAGGCTGCAAGGTCGGTTCATCTACAGAAAAATAGTAGTATGCGCGGACGTGCTCGCGCAGATCGGCTCGTGGAAGGATATATTCAAGCGCCATCGCTCATATTTTCCCAAATCCCGGGCCCATATTCAACACGGCAATGGGCCCGATTTGGGGCGAAATCTGGGAACGGCGACCTCATTTCGGTCCGTTCACCACATGAGATGCTGAAATCACTGCATTTTAGGCATTTCACGAAGCGCAGTTTCGATGCGCTCCAGATACTCCGGATTGTTCGACGCCAGATCCTGAACTGCAACCGCGATGCGCATTTGCGGCTGTCCAACTTCGTTGGCCTGCTTGGCTAACGCCATCGCCATTTGCATCTTGTTTGCGCCACTGAATTTGTCGGCGAGAATTTCAAACTCGCCCGTTGCTTCCGCGATAATTTTCGCCGCCTTGTCCGCATCGCTCTCAGACTCAATCGACTCAATAGCGTCTGCTATCTTGTTTAAGTGGACCGAATATACTTCAACTGCCTGATCGACATTCTTCGCCTTTTCAGCTGACTCAAGCCCCTTCGAGGCGGCGCCGTCGCTAGATGTCTTTCCACCACACGCAACCAGCGCCAACGAGGCAACAATTGCCAGGATAATCTTGAAATCTGCCATTTTTTCTTCTCCCTCCGTGAATTTACTTAAGTCCGTCTAATCGACCGCGCCGAACACGGTCATGCCATCATACGCCGGCTCAACGCCGTCTGGAACGCTTTCGCTCAAAGTCTTATAGTCCATATGAATATGCAAATTAGTCAGTATACCTATTTTCGGATTCACCATTCGCAACCATGCGAGCGTTTTAGCGAGATGCGCATGTGTCTTGTGCGGTTTATATTGAAGTGCGTCGACGATCCAGCTTTTGACGCCGGCGAGCGTTTTGAAGCTTTCTTCGGGCAAATCCACGACATCACTTGAATAAGCGATGTCGCCAAACCTGAATCCCAAAGAATCGACTGCGCCGTGATGCTGCAGGAACGCCGTGACTGGAATGACGCCGCTTGGCCCGTTGATTTGGAAGACACGGCCGCGGGCCGGCATGCCGACCTTCTCGAGAATTGGCGGATAGAAACTGCCCGGCTTTTGGACAAAGCAATAGTCAAATCGCTTCAACAACATGCCGGCGGTAGCGTCCTCAATGTAAACGGGGATGCGTTGCCGCGCCTGCAATGCGAACACACGCAAGTCATCAATACCGTGGCACTGGTCGGCGTGATCGTGCGTAAATAGCACTGCATCCAGACGAGAACATCTCGCATCGAGCAATTGAGATCGCATGTCTGGCGATGTGTCGACTAAAACCGATGTCACCTTGTCATGCTCGAAGCCAAATTCGGGGTGTTCGCGTTGGACGAGTATGGAACATCGGGTCCGCCGGTTTTTCGGCTCCAGTGGATCACAGGCTCCCCAATCTCCGCTTCCATCCGGCCCGCCAAATCGCGGTACGCCGCCGGATGAACCCGACCCTAAGATTGTGACACGCAATCGCCCGGTCATCGCACATCCCGCGGCGCCTGGGCACGCGTAAACAACCGGAAAAAATTCTCAGTGGTCAGGCGCTCGATCTCAGCGAGGTCAACGCCCTTCACCGCTGCAAGCGCCTCTGCGACATGGACAACAAAAGCTGGCTCGTTGCGTCGACCGCGAAGCGGCACAGGCGCAAGATACGGGCAGTCGGTTTCGATGATGATGCGGTCCATGGGCGCCTGCTTGGCGATCTCGCGGATGTCAGCGGCATTTTTGAACGAGAGAATTCCAGAGAAGGAGATGTAGCCACCGAGTTCCAACACCCCATCGGCGAGCTCCGGTCCGCCTGTGTAACAATGCAGGAGAGGGGTGAATGCCCCTTCCCTGTGCTCGGTCTTGATCAGATCGAGAGTTATTTCATCGGCGTCGCGCGTGTGGATGATCAAAGGCAATTGCGACTCTCGCGAAGCCGATATGTGGGCGCGAAACACATCGAGCTGAACGTCGCGATCGGAATGTTCGTAATAAAAATCGAGGCCGCATTCGCCGATGCCGACAACCTTTGCATCGGCCGCCATTTCAATAAGAGTTGCCGCGGTGAGGTCCGGATATTCCTTGGCGTAATGTGGATGAACCCCGACGCTGCGCCATATGAAAGGATCTGCATCGGAGATTTTCTTGATCGCGTCGGTGGAAGACAATTTGTCCGAAATGGTGAGCATCGCCGAAACGCCTGCGGCGCGCGCGCGGGCGATCACATCGCTCAGATCGTCTTCGTATTTTTCCGAGTGAAGGTTTACGTGACTATCGACGAACATGCGTCAGGCAACCCTTCCCGCCAACGCATTGCGCACGTCGTATGCAATCGCCTCAATCAATTGAGCGCGATCGAGATTGAGCGCTTCGCCTCGCAAAGTTAGGCGCGTCACTGCCTCCCATGCATCCAGCAATGCTCCCGCACTTGCGCCTTCAAGGCCTTCAACGGGACGTTCGACGGCTGACGCGCGAGCAGCGTCGCTCAGCAGCGCCTGAATGGAATCACGAAAAACCGGCCAGCGTGCGTCTCCTGCCTTGCCCGTGACCGCTGAAACAATTCGGGAGAGATCTCCGCCCGACCGGGCAAGAGGTAAGAACTGACGCGCCAGGGCGATCGCCTCTTCGCCCTCGCCCGCCGCCAGTGTAAGCGCATAACCCGGCAGCCCCTTGGCGTAGATTGCGATCTGTCGCGCGCGCTTTGCTTCAACGCCCTCGCTGATCAAGAGCTTTTCAACAACCTCGTCCGACAAGGGTTGCAAGTCGAGCCGTCGACAGCGCGACCGTATGGTGGGCAAGAGCCGTCCCGGTGCTGAGGAGAGCAACAACAGCGTCG
Organism: uncultured Caulobacterales bacterium; assembly: GCA_964486635.1. Lineage (GTDB taxonomy): Bacteria > Pseudomonadota > Alphaproteobacteria > Caulobacterales > Parvularculaceae > Hyphococcus. The sequence continues at coordinate 3,656 of CAZAOB010000007.1, forward strand.
CGCCTGGAGGCGGTTCTTCCAGCGCCTTGAGCAGTGCGTTCGCAGCGTTGCGGTTCATATCGTCTGCTGTGTCGACGATCGCCACCCGCGCCCCGCCGCCGGACGCTGTCCGGTTCAGAAATGCGGTGAGCTTTCGAATGGTTTCAACAGTGATTTCAGACTGTTGCTTTCCCTTTTTCTCGTCCCACAATCGCTCTGCGACGAACATGTCTGGATGGGCGTCTCCGGCAATCAGCCTGTGAGTCCGCGCATCAGCCGGCATATGCAGGTTGTCCGGATTGGACAAGGCGTCGGGATCTAACAACGCTCGCGCAAGTCGATATGCGAGCGTGGCTTTGCCGGAACCCTCCGGCCCGGCCAATATCCAGCCGTGCGTAAATGCTCCATTGCGAATCGCAGTTCGCAGTCTGCGCTCAACATCCTCGCGACCACACTGAACCACCCGCTCTCGGGGCGTTGCCACCTCTTCATTCATAGGAACGTTTTAGGCGTTTGGCGCCTTCAAGGGAAGCGCCGTCACCCGTTGTTCGCGGCCGGTCGCACTGCTCCCAAAGCTGTTAAAATCCGCTTCGCGACGTCGTCCTGGGAACCGGTAGCGTCGATAACCATACAACGCACCGGATTGCGTTTTGCAATCTCGAGGAATGCGTTGCGGACTTTCTCCTGATAGTCGGCGCCTTTTGACTCAAATCGTTGCTCGGCGCTGCCCGTTGACTTTGAACGGGCAAGCCCCTCCGCGACAGGCATGTCGAGAATGAACGTGACGTCTGGCTCGCGCCCGGCGACCACCAGCTTGTGAAGGCTTGTCACCGCGTCTTCGCCCAAGGCGCCGGCAAGGCCTTGATACGCCATTGTGGAGTCGGCGAAGCGGTCCGAAATGACGGCTGCACCGCGACGAAGCGCCGGTTCGATTGTTCGCTCAAGGTGATCAGCGCGTGATGCATACATGAGCAACGCTTCCGTCAACGGAGACCATTTGTCGGCATCGCCTTCAAGTAACAATTTTCGGATGGATTCAGCGCCCGGCGAGCCGCCCGGCTCACGCGTGGTGACCACTTCTTGCCCCTGCGCTCGCAATGCTTCAGCCAGCAACCTAATTTGGGTCGATTTGCCTGCGCCATCGCCACCCTCGAACGAAATGAACAGACCTTGAGAGCGTCGACTGTTGGTCATTTACTGCGCGGCTTCCTCGTCGGCGCCTGCGACTGCAGGCTTCGCCAGCAACCTCTGCGCCGCCAAACCTATCTTTCCCCAGACGCCGGTTTCCTTGACTGCTTGCCCGGCGTAGAGGCGATACTCACGCGCAGGTCCGTTTGGCGCTTCAATGCGCAAGGTGCCAATTTGCTGGTTCTCTTTCACAGGCGCTGCAACCGGACCTTGATACACGATGGTTGCCTTGGCGTTCTCCGCCAGTGAGCGATGCAAGATCAATTTGACAGGCTCTCGCGCAATCAGCGGAACAGTCGGAGCCTTGCCTTTAAAGACTTGCGCTTCACCGACCACATCACCGGGTTGGTAAAAGGTTTTGGTGCTGAAATCATTGAAGGCCACGCGCAACAAACGTGCAGATTCCGTTGCGCGCTCACGTTCGGAACTTAGCCCGTTGACGACAACGATACGCCGTTCGTCGCCTTGCACAGCGGAACCAACGAGGCCGTACCCGGACTCTTGAGTGTGCCCTGTCTTCAGGCCGTCGGAGCCTTCCACCAGATCAAAAATCGGATTCCGGTTCGGCTGCTTGATTTTTTCCCAAGTGAACTCCCGTTCCGCAAAGAGTGCGTAGTACTCGCCATATTCAGAAATAATCTTGCGGGACAGGACGGCCAGATCCCGCATGCTCATCTTCTGATTTACGTCCGGCATACCATGCGGATTGGCGAACGTGGAATCGCTGAGCTCCCATTCGTGAGCCTTGCGGTTCATCAACTCGACGAACGCCTCTTCAGAGCCCGAAATATTTTCAGCAACAACGATACAGGCGTCATTGCCTGACTGGACGATAATGCCGCGGAGGATATCGAGAACCGGAATCCGATCGCCCACGCGCACCCACATAGAAGAGCCTTCACGCTCCCGCCACGCTTTTTCGCTGACATCGAATTCGTCGGTCAGTTTAAGCGATCCCTCTTTGAGCCTCTCAAAGACGATCGCCACCGTCATCAGCTTTGACATCGACGCCGGCGCCGTCGGGGTCCGCGCATTTTTTTCGTAGAGGATTTCGCCGGTTCGGTAATCCATGATCAACGCGTATTCAGCGGGCGTTGTGATGGGCCCCTGCGCCAAAGCTCCGCCTGCGTAAAGAGACAGGATGGCGGCGAGAAACTTCAACATCTTCAAGACAATTCTCCTATACACGCTCTCTGGCGGCGCCGTTGGGCTGACAAGCCGAGCAGATCTTGCGCCAGCTCACGGCGTCAATGTGACCAGCGAGGCATCAGCATAGCCCGCCCTTCGAACGGCTTCCAACTTTTCCGCCGCCGTTTCTATGGAGGCGAACGGCCCCAGGCTCACCCGAAAAAACACAGCTCCAGCCTCCGTTTCAACACGAGACATGCGCAAAGCGCCGATATCGCCGAGCTGGGCCCTCAATGCATCGATATTGTCCAGCCGCGAAAGCGCTGCAACGCGGATGACGTAGATCGCCGCCGCTGGCGTATCGGCGTCCACGCCGGGATGCACCAAAACAGCGTCTTCTGGATCGGGAGTCGATAAATCTGATGCGGGGATCTCTGCGCCGCGTTCGCCCGCTTCGGCGATGACGACTTCCTCGGCTCCAGGGGTTAATGCGGGCGCACTTTCAATGCTGGTGAGAAGCTCCGAAATCGGGTCGCAATCGGGCTCTCCGCCACCCGGCTTGATCGTCTCCTGCCTAACTGTCGCCGCGCGCGCCACACGATCGCGTTTCGGAGCATTGATGCTTGGCGCCTCTGCGGTAAGGGGCGCCGGACCCGCATATCGCACACGAACCCGAGCCGTTCCCTGTCGTTCAAATCCAAGTTCGCGCGCCGCCGCCCGAGACATGTCGATAATGCGATCGCCCACAAAGGGCCCCCGATCGTTCAACCGCACAACAACCGAACGGCCATTTTCAAGATTGGTCACCTCAACCATTGACGGCAGCGGCAAGGTCGTGTGCGCTGCCGACATCCTGTTCATGTCGAAAATTTCGCCGTTCGCCGTCAGACGTCCGTGAAACTGCTCGCCATACCAGGACGCAGTGCCCACCCGGGAGTAGTTCGGATCTTCCTTCGGATGATACCATTTGCCGTTCACCTGATAGGACTTCCCGACCTTGTAGTGCGGCGACGTCGCGCCGCCCGACGACGCTGTCTTGGGTGCGCTTGCGCATCCGGCGACCAGCGCCAGAAATGCTGCGGCGGCAAATCGGGAAAATCTGGCGGCAAACCTGGCCATAACCTCGGTCCATACAAACTCGGGCGCAGCAGTGGCGCCGCCTGTGGGATTAAGCGACTCGACCGGTTACGGCAATGACCTGCTGGCCCCCTGAAAAATAACGCAGATTTGGGCCAATCGGCTTGTCATTTCCTGCGGGCGCGCTATTTCAGGCGCTCGCATTTCGCGAAACCGCCCCACAGCGGGTTTCGCGCCCGGAGAGGTGGCAGAGTGGTCGAATGCGGCGGTCTTGAAAACCGTTGAGCGTGCAAGCGTTCCGTGGGTTCGAATCCCACCCTCTCCGCCATGTTATTTTTCTAGTAACTTGTTTTTATTTAACAAAAAATAGAATCGGTTAATTGGAACCCCCAATAAAGCCACCAATAAAATTGCCCCGCTATGAACATCGTTCCGATAAGATTAGTCGAGGTAGAGCCCAGCTTGAAACCCGATAAACGCTTCGCGGCCCCTCTGGACGCCGCCTAGCTTCTCCGTTCCGGCGACAGTAGATTTGTATTTGAGTTCCAGAAACTCGCTCAGCTTCTCGGTGTCGAGTTCTCCGACGCCTTCATTCACATACTGGCCGAGGACAAACTCTAGAAATATCGCAGATGGTGACTCTTCAGCGCTAAGTAGGCGAGAAACGGAACATTATGGAAACCCAGATCAGGCACAGGAACGCCAGAAAACCTTTTGGGTCTCCTCACAAAAACTGGACTTGAGCTCAATGAAAAAATTTAACCCGGCGGTCTGCGAGTCTCTCAACTACTATGTTTACAGCTTGGCTGATCCACGAGCGCAACACTCGATCGACCGGCACTTCTACATCGGCAAAGGGTGCGGCAACCGAGTGTTCGATCACCTACAAGGAACAGCGCCGGAAAACTCAGAAATGGCGCCAAAGTTGGCAATGATCGAGGAAATCCGTCGCCAAACAGGCAGCGACCCGGAAATATGCATCATCGCGCATGGGCTTGCTGAAAAGGAGGCGCTTCGTCTTGAGGCAAAGCTGATCGGGATATTTGATCACCTGACAAATCTTGCAGGCGGTCACTATGGAAAAGATTTCTGGCTTGCTCACAACGATATTCTAAATCGCTACGACAACCCCATCAAAAGGGAAGACCTGCCTACGCCGGTTATGCTTGTTAGCCTAAACGGAGGCAAGGCGCTCCCACCCTACCCTAACATTGCTGTGGACGAGCCTGTGCTAAAAAAGCGGACAATTGGTGACTGGACAATTTCAGAGAAAAATGCAGAGCGCACAAGGTATGTCTTTGGCGTTTATCAGCAGTTGGTTCGTTGTGTTTACAAGGTGGTAGGGTTTCCAATTGAACGCCTTCCGCCATCAAAAGACAGCAAAGTATGGCGAACACGTTGGCTCGACGCTATTCGCGACAAGGAATTGGAAGATGCAGTCAGAAATCGAATGGTGCTGGGAGACAACGGCGAAGTAGCTACAAAGTTTGGTCGACAAGCGTGGCGGCTTTTAGGTTGAGGCTTGAGCCAGCACAGCCTGCATCATCTTAGTGAGAGCACAGAGATTTTCATCACCCAACGCACACCTCCTGCGAAGCGGCAACCATTTACTGAAGGCGGTGTTGAGCATTTGTATTCAGAAGCCGCTGTTATGCTCGCTTTTGCTTTCCACCTTCTTGAAATGAGTGAAGAAGATACAGAAACCGTGGTCAAAATTTATCCAGACGGAGAGCATGCAAAGCAATTTGATATCCGATCCTTTTTGGCATCTCGTGGTTTTGAGCGAGTAGAAGGTAGAGGAAAGACAACCTACGGCGGTCGTTATCAAAACTCTAAGTGCCACATTGAAGTCTTCCCGAAGTCAGGCGAAGGCGATGTCGTTGGCCTCATAAACGGAAAGAAAATCGTCGCCGAATGCAAGGGCGGCGCAATCAACACGCGTCATAGCGGTCAAGTCTCTAAGCTCCGTAAAGGGCTTTCAGAGTTAATTGGGCAACTTATGATCTTACCCAGATGCGCAGACCGACACATCGCTGTGCTGCCATACACCCAAGAGACAGCACGATTGGCGGAACGGCTTATTACTCGTTGTGCGGCGGCAGGAATAGAAATTTGTCTTGTAAATCCATCAGGACAAGTCAGCTATGTCACGCCTTAAATGAATTGCGGCGCTCAACTATGCCTTGCGCGTAAATTTGGCGTGTGGTCGATATCGCCTCAAGATGCTCGCCGCCTTCCACGAACATCACCGTGTTGAATTCGGTATCTGGAAGTTCTGCGAGCACCACCTCACTGTGAGACTTGAACACTCTCGTCTTCTCGACAGTGTAGACTTTGCCCGCCAAAAGCCGGTCGTCCGCGTGACCCCCACCCCATAGTCCGTCCCTCGGGCCCTTGAAGATCACCTTCTGGCCCTTTGGCGCATTGATCCGCATCGACTTCTCGTATTCCTGCATCGCTCCTCCTTCTGTCTCCTCGGTCCATATGGGTATCTTTCAATATCGCCTCCAGAGCCAAATCTCGTGTTCTTGGCGTTCCGTGGCCCCGGAGCAAGCAAATAGCTCTCAGGGGCGCTAGATTGGCCCGACAAGCGATGCTTTAGGGTTCATCGCCCCCCGAGAGGGGTATAGCTAAGTCTGGGAAAAAGAGCTCACAGGTCTCATAGATGATCATCGAAGTTCTGGCATTGATGCTAAGCCATATATGAAAAATTCTTAAAATTCAGCATTGCCTAATTAAGAGCAAAAGTTCCCGTTTTTAGTAGAGACGGCACACCTTGAAACAGCGGATTAAACTCTTTCGCGTAGCGTGATACTTGCTGCTCCAATAAAGCAAGTTTTCTATATGATAGGGCGCTGGAAAACGGGTTATCGTCCAACAACTTTCTGCACAAATTGATAAGAATTTTTCCGTGCAAACGGGCAGTTCTCCCCGACAAGACCCCAATCAACACACGTGGGAAAATCTCATCCGCCATGCTTTCCGTGACGTCATTCCTAACGAGGATTCGTTTGAAAAAGCCCGCCGCGATACGAATCGCCAAATTATCATCGACGCCGTACTCCTTAGAAAGCGTCAAGGATAGATTCAAATAGTCAATATCGTTTGGCTTGAAAAGTATCAGCCCGCTATTGGACATTGGGAGTACGGTGTACTCCATTTCTTCTTCAGAAATTGGAAGAAGGAAGTATCTGTACGATGATAATCGTCCGAAGTACTTTAGGTAATCTTCCCAGCCAATAATCCCACGATCTGACAGGCATCTAACCAAAGAAATTGAAGCCGAACTTGCGGGAACGTTGTCACCTTCGATAGAGTAGGCCTGTAGCGCCAAAGCGTCATCAGTCAAAACTGCACACTCATTTTCTTTTGCTAGCCTTACTGTATCAACAATCCAGTTTGGAAGAATTGCGTCGAGGCAAGGTTCGTCGGCTTCTTGGTCCTCGTAATTTTGGCCAATAATTTTGTTGGGAAGACTGTCTAATAGCTCAGCTGCGCCGATCACCTTTTGTCTAAACTTCGCTTCACTCGCGGCATCCCGTTCCGTGAGCTGAAGCCTTCCCCCAGCAAAGCCTAGACGTCCGGGACTGGAGCTCGGTCTTAGGGCCTCTGCGAGATCTCTAAATGGCTTAATTGTGCTGGAAGTAACGTGAATGTTTGGCAGTTTATCGATGACGGCCTCGAGTAACCCAGCCTCTAAGAGCATCAATGCTGAAAGGCAGTCAATGAAAAAGGGCGATCCGTCAACAATTTGGTTTGCCACCCTGTAGTGTTGTTGCATCTGTTGGGAATTGCCGTTGTTACACCGAACAAATCCCTTATTTTCAGCACGTATCTTACTGAGCGCTTGATGCAGGGAGCCCTCAACACTACAAAGCATAGAGAATGGAAGGGCTTGATCGCAATAGGCTTGAAAAAACTCGTTCTGTCTACGGAATTCTTCCTGATGAAATTTCAAAAGATTGGTTTTGTTAAATGAACCATCATCATCCAGAACATTTATCTTCCATATCGCTTTATGGCCGCGCTCAGCCATGGTCTGCATGATTTCATGCGCCTTCACGCAGAAATAGGTGTTCCGATCTAAGATATGTGCAACCTTTTTTACTTCATTTGGCGAACTGTACTTATCGGCGGGCCACTCAACTTCATCCCCCAGTGATTTGCCGACCATAGACTGATAGCGGGGGTCAGATTGGTTTAATGGCGTTGCGCCATATGCTTCATTTGCGGACCCGGCATAGAACCAAGCGTCGATACCATCGATTTTCACAAAGGTTCCATCACAAACGTCATTTTTCTTTTCGGCTCCAATAACCCCCAATTTATCCAATTCGTTCAGAACGAGAACCGCTGAAAGATACAAGTTCTCATCTTCAGATGGCGCGTGCTTGAATGCTGATGTAATATAATCGAGCGCTATCTCGGCCTTTTCGTCGAGCGAAGATTTTAAAACGGTGTCTGCAAACAGAATACCTAACTCTGGCATGAGTTGAATTTTTTCGGTGTGACTTGCAACAAATCCCGCAGCTTCGTCATTCCTGTCTAGGGTGAGAAGAGAATTTACGGTAAGTATAATTAAGCTTCGTGTGTTATCGTCTCCGAGATGTTCAGTCTGCCTAAGAGCCTCGGTGGCATGCTTAATCGCATTTCGGTCATCATCTGAGTGCGCGTAGGATGTCGCAAGTTCTCCATGCAGTTGAATTTTTTCATCGCTCGGCAGTTCCGACTCTAAGAGGCGTTTTCCGCTATCAATGGTTAGCTTATGGTCCCGAAACTGATAAGAAACGTTGCAAATTAGCTGAAGAAACGATGGCGTGATCTTCTGCAAATCGACTTGTTTAGCAAGCTCAAGCGCTTTCTTTTTATTGCCGACTCGTGCATATGCTCCGATTTGAAAAAATAGCGCATCAATGCCGTGGTCTTCCGGAAACTGAATGTTCAGTATCACTTCTGCCCGCAACACGGTGTCGCGAAGTGATTGAATTAGGAGTAAAGTGAAGCGCATTTCTTTATCGGCTAGCGCGTCCAGAATTGCCGCCACATTCTTTTGTTCAATAGCGTCAAGCAGGCTCGTGAGATCATCTCGTGAGTAATGAGAGGCAAACCGCCGTAATTCTGAGAAATCAAGGTTTAGGTTTATTCCCTGTAAAACGATCAAGTCGATAACGTCTCTAGACGGAACTACTTTTGACGCTTGAACTATCGCAATTAGACCATTCCATTGAGGAAGGTCGATCAAAACAGCGCTGAGCACTTCCGGCAAAGACTGATTTAATTGTTTATCAAAGTACCTCTGGTTTACGATACCAAAGAGCTTATCGCGTAATTCGCCCAACAATTCGGGATCGCCACCCGAGAAATGCAGTACGGCATTGCAGATTTTTATTTTTTCTATCAGTAAAGAGATTTGATCTTGGGTGCTAAGCGGGTCTTTTCCATCCGAATCAATCCCATCTTCATGGGACTGCACTTCTTTGAGCAAAGCTAAAGCTTCATCTCTGTTTTTTATCCCGCGCCTAAATGCGTCCAACGTTAGAAATAGTATGCGAAATATGATTGGTCGTGGCGACTCAGGAAGAAGGACTTCCCATTGATCTACAAAATAGTCACGTCTCTCCATGTCCTCGGCTAAGTCCAGAAACAATGAGTATATCGCATAAAATTGACAATTCACGTGGTCATCACCGGACCATTTTTCCTCTGTAATTTCAGCGCTGAGTGGTTCCTGTTTCTGAAATTGCCTATTGAGTGCCAATAGTTTTAGCCGCGGGTTTTCCGGATCAATCTTTATAGCTAGTTCTTCATACTCTGTTGCCTTGTCGCCTTGTTCGGGAACCGCGCTACACAACTCGATGTAATCGATCATACCATCTATATGGTGCGTAGAGTTTAAGAGGGACAGATACGAGACCTTTGCTGTTTGTATTTCCCCTTTTCTCCAAAGTAGATCGGCTAGGAGCGCTTTCAACTCTGAATCGAGATCAGAGTCACTGAAATCAACTAGTAAGGCTTCCGTGTGAGCAAGTAGGACTTCTGCTTTGTCGAGATATCGCTTTCGCAATAAAAGCTTGCAGTCGGCGAGAAGTCGTAAGAGTAATTGTCTAGTTAGTTGCGATTGATCGGCTAGCTCTCTATCTAAAGTTTCCATAGTTTCTTGGAATCGTTTTTGAAACGACGCAGGAAACTGGGAAGCTGGTTTGTTGCCGTTTTTTATCCTTTCCTCATGTTCTTTTTTCCAAGCAAACAACTTGCTTGCTGGATACTCTTTCTCGTTCTCTGGGTTATCAATTATCTTATGGTGAATTGAGCAGACGTAGATAAGATTATTTTTCTTTTTTCTATCTTCGAGTGGCGTTGTCCAATCCTCCCGAACAAAGCCCACCCTACGTGGAATGATGTGGGCGCATTCTGTCACTTTAGTATTAGTTTGCGTGAGATGGTTTTCGCAACTTGGCACGCAACATTTGCCGCCCGAATTTAGCGCCACATAAAGTTTCGTAGAGGGCGGTGGATCGCCTGAATCCATTCCTTCTTGCAAATTCAAATTGGCTTTTTTTTGCATATCAGACATCGTAGACCTTGAGAGAAGTATGGATCATAGCGCCCAGCCGCTTTGGCGTGTAGATAAAACCTCATTACGACGCTGCTTATTGGGTTTTTGCTGCTGTTATTAGAGATAATTCAATTTTTTCGTCGTGTTTCGAGAAGTTTTTTCGGTTCAAGCTGCACGCCATCTTCCTCAACCCGATTCGCCTCTTTACCAGTGCCCCGGATTGTCTTGGCTTTGATGCGCCGCCGCCGGGTTGTTCGCCGGTCATGGAGACCGCCGTTCAAAAACTTGTCTTCGGCGGAAACCGGATAACCAGCGATCATTTCGATGTAGGATCGCAAGTGCTCCGGCTCGATTGGCTTGCCCGTAACGCGGTCAAAGACTTTTCTGGCGGCATACTTAGCGTCGCGTTCGAATGGGGCCACAGAGGCATATTCGGGGCGTTTCGCTGGCTTCTCCTGTCCGGGGGCTGAACTACGGCGTCTGCTATAAACCCGCTCCAAAGCCCGTTTCGACCGGACAGCATCATTAGGAACCTGAAGGACTTTACGTGATCCCGATAGCCTCGCCCCTCGTTACGAAGTTTGAACCAGCCGAGCATGACTTTGCTGGTCGCGCTATTCCGGCGAATGGCAGGCAGCCTCGGACCGGGGTGATAATCGAAGGGCAAAATGTCTGGTTCGCCACGCAGTTGTGCGTCGAGAAACGTCCACCAGAAATCATATTGCCAGCGGCGACGCTTCAACTCGATGCTCCGCGACGAGCTGCTCGCTAGAAAAAACCCACTCGGCGGATTCCGAAGCATCGGTCACAACGCCACGGTCTGATCGTAATTCGGCATGAACGGCGCTGGAAAAATCGCCTCGAGCACGTTTGGTTTCTTACCTAGAGACTAGCATAGTCGCAGCCTGTAAAAGTGACATCGCCACCTATCAGTTGACGGTTCTGCTTCTGACATCCCCTGTCTCAAACTGGTTGCCGCCACGCTTGTGCCTCATCTCTATTTCTTGATGCTTCGCGGGCTGTTTTTCAAATCGTTTTCTGGGATGCTATATGAGCCTCATGAGCGATGTTTTAGGGTTCCTTGCCCCCGGAGGGGCTCCCGGGATACTGACGCCCCCTTAGCGACCTGAACAAATAGGCTGTGACCATGCTGGGCATGATGACCGGCGCGGCGCTGGTCACCTCAAAGACAAATCTCTGCTCAACCCCTACCATGCAGACTTGCTCCGTAAACGGGTCAAATGTGACTGGTCCGATTTCCTCCAGCTGATAACCGCCGCCACCGCTGGGCCTACCTTTGAAGCGCATGGCCCGGCGCGGCTTTTCTGCCTGCGCCCAAGGCAGAAATATCATGGTGCCCTTATTGAATGCTCCGATGATCGTTACCAGCCGGTCCAAGAAGCCACTCTCAGCCGGGTCGCCCTTGAACGCTGGCTGCCGGGCGACAAACAGGAACCGTCCCAATTGATCTCGGGGCTGTACTCCTCGGCTCTCAGTTAATCGGCTGTCAAAAACCAAGGACCGAACCCCACTCAGGAACGGGTCAGAGAGCCGAACTCGCAATGCTTCGGTTCGCTCCACATTCTCCTTGATCGTGAAGCCTGCCCTCTCTGCGGTGACGATGGCGCACTCAGCATCCAAGATGAATGGGAGCGCTTCTACGAATGTCTGGCGGCGGTGAAACCGAATGCCGCCATAGGGCTTAGTGGTCTTGTGTAGCACTGCTGGCATGATGCCCTCTATATTGTTGCTCCCGAATGGAGCCGCATCATGTGTCCACCGTTGCCTGAAAGGTTGGCTGGTTGGAGGCCCGAAACCGAGGGGCGCTCTTGATGCAAGCACACTATTTAATGCCGGAATCGATTGCGTTCAATAGCAGGAAGATACTATTTGAGCACACACTCTGGATAAGGCTCGTAACTCGCGGTGACCCTGCCATTCTTGCGAGACATAGGAAGCACAACCAATGAAAGCCGTTTTTGATACAAAAGCCGATTCCCCGTACAAGGACGAAATCACAGAGCATTATCACTTTCCGTCGAACTATTTGAATGTTGCAGAAAACTGCGTAGGCGATTGGATCGTCTATCACGAGCCTCGGGCCGGCGGTGGTTCAATGTCGTATTTCGCCGTCGCCAAAGTAGATCGCATTGATGCAGACCCAGAAAAGCCAAAGCATTTCTACGCTCGAATGAGCAACTATTTGCCTTTTGATGAGCCTGTCCCTTGGACAGTGAACCAGCGGTATTGGGAGCAAGACTTACGTGACCTACCGACAGCCCAAGTCGGAGTTTTTCTTCGCGGAAAGTCATTGCGTCGACTTACCGATTCAGACTTCGAAGCGATCATTCGATACGGATTAGGAAATGAAATCAGTTCAGCAATCGTTTTTGGAGAGACTTACGTCCAGCGACCTCCAGATGACGAGGAGTTTCGCGAAGGACGTGTGGCCACAAGAGTACACAAATTCAGAGAACGCGACCCCAAACTTCGCCAGCAAGTTCTAGCTGATCGGAGAAAAAATGGCAGGCTAACTTGTGATTGTTGCTCGTGCTGTTCGCCCAGTGAAAGTGCTGAGTACGAAGATGCGATATTCGAGATTCACCACCTGATGCCGGTCGCGCTTTCCGGAGAACGTAGAACAACATTCAACGACGTCGTATTATTGTGCGCAAATTGCCATCGCCTGACGCACCGAGGTATTGCCAAACTCAAGGCGTGGCTATCTCTCGATGAGATTAAGGCGTTGTATATGAATCGCCATTCAATCCTACAACCCGGATAAAGTTCACGGACAAGAATGAAGCGCCGCCGGTTTACGATCACTGTCTGGCCGAACGTTGTAGTTGTTCACACATGATGCGATTGCATCGATAAGCGCTCCTTGAGCTCGCTCTTGCTTAGTTCTATCTTTGTGGACTAGCTCTCTCAGCACCCATGGGGTTCGCTGACGTAAGATGGCCATTCTAATTGCAACGTCGCGTAGTAGATCGGCCCGTGCATCGGCGGTCATAACAGTCTCCATGTTTTAGCCGCCCACAAATCAGGTTAATGTAGCCATGTATCGGGTGATTAGGTGCAAAGGAACATTCAGTTGCCTTGGACTTTTTCACCGAACTATCCTGAACCCAGCCAAGGGATCATAATTGGAAAATTCCAGCTTTAAATGGTCCAAAATACGGGCAGCAGGCCAACCCAACCTCAGATGTTTCAAACAATTTTGATGCATACAAATTGCCGAATTTGATTGGAATGATTGCGGCTCCTACCGAACAAAATCAGATCACGGAAATGTCTTCGAGAGTCGATCTCCATCGATCCAACAATTGCACGTAAATTTCTTACCGTCGATTTCTATCCATGCGAAATCCCAACCGGAACCCGCATAACTGTTGTCTGAGCGGACTTTAACGCCCGTCACATCACCAACATCTTTTACGCTGACCGTGAATGAGTCGAGATCGCCACTTTCAAATGCGTTGCCAGTGAGATACCCGTTCGCCCGAAATTCCGGAGTTTTACCACCGGCGCCATGGATCGAGATGTATATATTTGAATCAGTGCCAGCTCCGCTCCTCGTGCCGGTCTTTATTTTGATTTTGTATTTTCGATGTGCGGACTCTTGGGCTGCACTTACCGGCGCAGGCGAGGCATCTCGATTTTCATAGCTGACGGAGCAACGTTTGGTAGTTCCATCCGGCCAAAATTCCCAGCAAGGAGAACAAGAACCTGATTGCCGATCTGACCCAAAGCTGTCTGAAGTATCTGTAGAAAAACACCAGCCCTTCTCTCCATCAACACCCCAGTTTTTATTGCCTTCCCCGCAATTCTTCATGCCGCCGACACCACACCATTGCGCAAGCCCCAATTGATCGATCCAAATCGCGTCATCTCCTGATGCAAGGAGGCGGAAATAAAGATTTTGGCTGATAGTCGGATCGTCACCGGGCTTAAACTCTGAATCGTCCAGTCTCGCAATCCAAGGATATTGGTGCCATCCATCCGAAAGGTCATTGTCACAATCATCATCGGGAATCTCTTGAGGTCCCGCCGCTTTCTTAGATCGCCCTTCCCAGACCTCAATCCAGATGTCATCTGTAGAACCAGAGTTGGTCACCCCAGCTGCCCAGCAATCAATTAAGATGCGCCAGTTTTCATCTGCGAAGGCGGGGGTCGAAATGCCTGACATGGCCGACAGAATTATGGCTAGCCGGATGAATCTTTGCATTTGCCGCCCCGATCTAAATTTCAGGGCCAGACTGACATGAACAATCCAATGCGGAAAGTGTTTTCTAGGCTCCTCTGTCTAACAGCAACTGCCGTTTTCCTTGCGGCCTGCGCTCATGCGGAGAATTCAATCTACTGGAGCGACGGTGACTCCGGGAGATTGAACGGCATTCCGTTTCGTCTTGCCAATGTTGATGCTCCCGAAACAGGCGGCGTCGGAGCCCGAGGGGGCGCAAAGTGTGAGGAAGAGCGCGCCCTAGGATACGAGGCGAAAGCTTACATCGTGGAGTTAACACGCGGCGCATCGCTCGTGATCGAGCGCGATTACGGAAAAGATCGCTATGATCGGCTGGTGATTGACCTAAGCGCGAATGGTCGGGACGTCGGCGCTGCCGGGATCGCCGCCGGTCACTTGCGAAGCTGGCCGCATGAGAACGGGCGAGCACTCTCGCCCAAGCCGGACTGGTGCAATGAAATCCCTAACTGAATTTCTGGGTGCGATGCACCCCCGCAAGCGCTTGGAACGACGACGGCGGATTTATGCCATTGCCGATTGGTGGGCCGTCAAGCTGCGCCACAAGCATGGCGAGGAGGCACTCTACCGATGCCGTTGTCATCAAGTCACCACGGCGAAAAACGGCGCTGTGTTGCGAAACAAGCTGTGGAGTGAAGTCGCTAAGCGGTTGAGGGATTGACCGTAGCCAGCCCCCAAAAAATAGGCTCGATAAATTTGTTAGTCTCGGCATTGGAAGAAAGGCTGAGACAAGACGAAAAAGCTCAAGCCGAATAAGAGTATTGCCGAGCTGCGTGGTGTCGAGATGCTCCTGAGCCGGGGCGAGACGACGGGTCAGGACTTGCGCGCGACTGGCTTTAGAGAACAAACTTGATACCGTCAGCACCATGAACTTTGCGCAAAGGTGCCGCCGAACAACCCGCCAAGTCCAACAAGCGGCTCGGATTACCTCGATGGGTCAGGCCACTTGAGGCGACGGTTTCCACAGGAGTGCACGCAAAAGATGAAACAAGTCTATATCATTACATATCCAACCGGTAAAATTTATGTGGGCAAGGATGAAATAGGAAGTTTTCGCTATTTTGGAAGTCCGGATATGACCATTGTCAATGAAGATTTCTCGAAACTCCCTGAAGCCATTCAAAAAGATTATACAATACGGAAGCAAATACTTTTGGAGTCCGATGGATGTACAAATTCGGAATTATCACAGAAGGAAGTCGAATTCATTCGGCACTATCGCGCCAACGATCCGGAGGTCGGCTACAACCGTTGGCCAAAATTCAAGCAAAGCTAGATCCTTTTCCATCATGAAACTATCCAAACAAATTCTGATCTGCGTTCCGGAAAGTGGTCCGATGAACCTGTTAGGCTCGGCTTTGAGACAAGGTCCGAGAAATGGCGAAAAGAGCCAAACCCGTAGAGATTATAGCGAAGCTGCGTTGGGTTGAGGTGCTCCTGTGCCGGAGGGAAACGACAGGTCAGCAGGTATGCGACACCGGCGTTAAAGGACAAGCTTGATACTGCCAGCACCTTGAATCTGGATACAAGACTGCCGCCACACAAACCGCCGAATCCAACAAATAACTCGCATCGATTCGAGGGGTAAGGCCAGCCGGGCGCAAGCACTGACGCAATTTTTAAGAACCGCAATGATTAGTTTTGGCTAGTCCAGCAATTGCCGGTCTGTTGGTCGCTTATATTGACCCAGAAACGCACGTGATTGCTTCCAGTATTGCCGAACGCCTGAAAGTTCCAACCCCACCCCTCATGAAAGCTTGCGACTCTCCAGCCTGCTCCAAACTCCGCTTCACAGAACGCGTTCGCATCCGACAAATCATTCCAATACTTACTCGCTGGGGAAACAGCAATTGTCGTCGCGACCACACCATTCGCCCATTCATAGTATTTGCTGGCAACACTACCGGAGGTTGGCATAGTTAGCGTACTGTCCGCTTTGAAGCAGAGAACCGGCAAGGCCTTTGAGCAGGCCTGATCTCCCTTATAGGGATTGCATTTTTTACCGCCCTCCCCACAGCCGACAGTAACCGTTCCGGAATCTTTATTTTCGCCGATTTTTTTCCATGTCATGCCCTTCGAATTGAGAGGCGCTGGTTGATAGATGGTGACCGGGCCAACGCTGTGGATGTCATTCCATTGCGCAGGTGAAAAGCCAGTATTGTCGGCATAAGGCGGAGCCATCACAGCGTTGCATGTAACCGGCAGTGCGGGATCAATGGGCTTCCAGTTATACAAAAACCACCAGTTGTTGCTAAAGTCAGCCATCCCGGTGTCATTGTTCGTGGGTAGGCTGAATGTGGTCATCAAGTCCTGCACAACGCCGTGGATTTCCTGATGCAGCGTTCCCCATGTGCCCAAATACTGAGGGTCATCAATGACGAGAAACGGGTATTGAGCGACCAGAGAAATAGCAGTTACATTGTCCTGCTTGATGACGTTCGTGCACTGCTCGATGTTGACGACAACACTTGCGGGCCCTCCTCCGTTGGGAATGCTGGCCCAAGCGGGATCAGAAGGGTGTGCTGCCGCCACACTAAGATTGGCGACTGCCAGCAACGGCAGAATCAAAATTCCGCTTACTCGATTTACACCTGATGAATTGCAATAGGTCATGATTTCCCCCCGGGGCTAAGTTTGCTTTCCGCGCACGAATTACTCGACCACTCACTGCATCGATTAGAAAAAACAAAGATTGTTGGCGACGTTGCTACGCAACAAAAAGCTAACTGAAAAAATTAGCCAGTACTCATTTGACTCACGCAAAAACTGCGAACCGGGGATGCAGTCACGAGTCGAGGAGGAATACTACAAGTTTTGTTCGAGACCCAGCAAGTGATCTCTAGCTCATTTCCTCCTAATACGTAGGAGGAATAAATAAGCTAACGAATCCCGGCAGTTCGCCTTTTCTGCGTCTGGAATTCCCGCAACGCAGCACGTGTATTCATTTGGGTAGCGGGGACCACAAAGTGAAAATGGTGGGCGGCGTGAGCGCCGCAGCACAACCTGAGGTGACATTGTGAAACTGGCCCGGACTCAGGCTTAGTTTGCCGGCGAAATGCGAACTACCATCTCGCACAGGCTCCGAGAGTGAGATTGAATTTTTTTGGCTGAAAGCTGAATGTGTAAGAATTCTAAAATTCAGCCGATCAGAGAATTGGCGCTAATGCGGAGCTATCGCCCAAGGTTGAGGGTATGTTGTGCCCAGATCGATTACGTCCGTTACCGGAAAATAGTCCCAGTTGGCGGGCAAAGAGCTTTGGCTAAGGCATTGGCTTGTGTCATGCTGCAATCGGCTTGCTACGGAAGGCACGCCAGCATAAGCGGCGGCTGTTGAAACATACAATTCTCGCGTGATGCTATCCATTGAGAATGGCAAGCCGAGCGGCCACGACCACTGCGGCCGTCGAACGTAAGCCGTGCCAGTACAGCCTGCGCCGGTGTAAAATATGTTCTCAACTTCGGCGATTGGGTACGGCGTCCCCATTCTAGAATAAATGTAAAGATAGAACGGCTCGACCGATCCGCCTATTTCGAAGTGCGCCAATACAACGCCATTCGTAAGGCCATTTCCAATGGGTGATACCTCATTTGGGGGGATATTATCGAGCGTTGGGACGGGGGATGATAACGAGACTACTTCACCGATGACCTGCTGAGAGGCGTCAACCAGCGCTAGACCGGTGCCACGGCTGGCGTAGCTGCTGACATCAGCAATTGCGGATTCTGCGGAGATAAGACGCGTATCCAGCGCCTCAAAGTTTTCGTTGACTTCGCTGGAACGCGCAGGCTGCCCCGGCGAAAACGTATGAGGCACCTGCGCACGAACAGCAGCTGCTTGCGTCGCTACCGCTATCGCCACTGAAATCACGAATTTAATCATTGCCATACCTCACGATCCCAACTTCCTATGTCCCAGAAAAGCGGGTCCGGCCCCATGCCGCCGTTATTGCCGTTATCGTCACCAGTACAAGCGGCGACTAATAGGATCACCGCTGTGGCGATCCAGCGTCGCATCATCGGTTTCATCTCATGGCCCCCCCCCAATCGCGATTTCAAAGCCCAATCCTGTTATCGGCGTAGACGAGGAGAAATTAGCTCCCACGCTGGCCGGACGAGACTCCGATTACGCAGCCACCCGCTATGTAACCATGAGATTGCTTTCGACGGAAGGCCGGAAAGGCTGGAGTCATCCAACAGCGGAAGCCAGATCGGCCGGTAGAATTGTGAGCGGGGCTGGCGGTCTACCGACGTTGGACGTGGCTTCCAACCAGCAAACCAATAATCGCAAAAAGGATAGAAACCGGAAGCGCGCCGTTCATTGCCGTCCCCAGCGCCGCGATTCCCATCGAACCGCCGAGCACGAAGCCGACTACAGCGCCAACGATACCACCGATTATAGCCCATTTACCAATCTTCATAATGCCGCCTTGCAAAGCCTTTCCTCACCCCAACCTCAGTGTACAAGCAACTATTTTAAGAACACCTTCTGCGAACAAAGATCCAGCACCAACTTACCCCGCGGCCCGATAAACAAAGATGGTTGGCATGCGCATGATATTTCCTTGTGACTGGGGCGAATTCATATTCGATTCTCTATCACGTATTTTCGCCAAACGCCGGGTTCTCTGCCGCCTACTGAGAATAGGTACGTGTCGATTTGGTCAACTGTCAAACCAGTACCATCAGCGAGTGTGTCAATTTTTTCGCAAAACAACTCGTAATTCTCGGGCGTATTTTCGTCTGATACTATGTAGGCTGACCGTTGCTCGAGGCCTACCGGTGTGCTGACCCATGACTTGGTGTAGTTCATCAAAGCTATCTGCGAGCCGGAAAGTAAGTTAATCGCACAGCCAGCCCACTGGTCCATGATAAATCCCACTGGATGCCGCTGAGCGCCTCTCGGCATCAAAAAGTAAATCAGCTTGGTAAAGTATGCCGGGCCCATCCCTTTCAACAATCCTTGTTTTCGCAACTCCAAGAACAGTCGATAGGCATTTTCTCGAGTAACTAGTCCCAGCCGAATTTTTTCCGCAACAACTAACCACTCCGAAGATTTGTAAAGTGAAATTGAGTTTGATTTCCTCATGCCTCCCCAAGCTAAGATCGCAGCACAAACGGTTGGTGTATCGATGCTCCTATCTCGAACCAAAGAAAACACGAACTTTCGATCTGCTAACCGCTCGGGAAGCTCTGTCGGAAATACGCCCTCCAGATTCTCCGCGAAACTGCGAAGCTTTTTTCCCTCGGTGAATTCTTCAGGCCCGTCATGAAGAGCATGCAGAAACACCATTAGATGACTTTGAACGAATTGGGATAAACCCGTCGTCTCCTGATCCATGGCCTGACCCGAATTCAGTTGCAGCGCGGAATTCTCTCATCCAAATCTCCCTCACGCAGGGATTAAGCCGCCTTAGCACTTCTTCTGAAATACGGCTTGGCAAAATTCCAGAGATCACGTTTCGAGACTTTGGATAATAGACGCGACTCGGCTTCTGGATCGGGCACGTCTTTCATCATTTGCCGTTTTGCATCGACGATTCTATACACGATCTCTGGGCAACCTACCGATACATTAAGCCCGTTCTCCACTGCAACCTCGGGCATAATTCTAAAACTATGGGGAAGAGGCGGACTATGTTCTTCTCCGGCGATTGTTTTTATGAAGTCCAATCCCTGCTTTTTGTGCGTTTCGTTAGTAACGTTTAGAGCGGACTCGATGGCAAAAGGCCAATCTAAAAGCGCCTCGTTTGCTACTAAGAAATTTTTGTCCATTAACTCGCTGGGATTTTTTTTCGCTAGAAGCTTCTGATACATCTTCGCGGAAAAGCCGGAATATTGCGTATCGACTGGCCCCAAGGCTGCGTTCTTACCCATTATTATTTTATCGGCAGCGAGCGCAATCATAGTCCCGCCTGACATTGCCATGTAAGGCACGTAGGCTTCTACATAGGTATCATTTTTCCTTGCGTGATTTAGCAGAGCACCCGCTATCATTTCCGATGCCAAGGAGAACCCGCCAAAAGTATGCAGTACAATTCTTACAGGGCCTTTTACCGTCTCCAAATCACGCAAAATATCAAATGCCTGTTCAAATTCAATTCGATCATAAGTCTCCTCAACATCTCGCCTTCTGGCACGCGAAACATCATGAACGAAATCTACCACAAAGTAGGCCTTGCGCCCGGTCTTTTGATCTAAACAAAGCTCGTCGACATATTTTTTGTGAATAATCTTTGCTGGCTCGTAAGGAAGCCGTCTGAATTCCATAGCGCTTTGAATAGCGTCTTCTTCCAGCCGTTCTTGCCTGCGTTTTTTACGGTGCCTCAATACCAACAGCCCACCGGCCCACACAAAAAGAACTAAGTCTAGGGCCAAAAGAACGAAAACGTAACTATTAGAGAACTCCGCCATTCCACACCCCCGTTTTCAAGCGGCTGGATCATAGTTCCACTCATCTAAATTTCAACGACTACAAGTAACGTATTGAATATGCTGAAACCGAAAGCCATGAAATGGGCCCCCACCCTCAATGGAATCACCCGGTCGAAGATTTTGCGGGCTTCAGTTTCACGGCGATTAAATTTCCGCTGCGCTGCTCATATGCGTTGTTGACGACTAATAGCATGATGGTGAACGTGGGAGGCAACGGTTTCATCGTCTTGATGGCCCGCAATCTCGATAGCTCCCTCACCGACGACTAGACCGATATCGATCAACTGACAGTACTCGCCAATGCTGACATTTATTGCTCAACTCTTTCATGGAGCCAATGCGCCATTTCCTCAAACTGACTGTCAGCTGAGTAGTTGAATGTTCAATTAGCAGGTGTTGATCATAGGCTCTAAGACATCATCTCAGGATAAATCGTTGAGCCCTTGAACGACAGATGATTGGTGACATTAATTGATGTATCGCGGAGAGATCAGATCAATTTTTCGTTAAAAGGCGAAGACATCATCAAGTTTCACTAGCGAGCTGAGATGTCAGTTTCGTTCATCCTTTATCCAGCCATTATCTTACTCAATTTTTGATGCCTAGGTCTCATTGTAGGTAATACTTAACCTCTGGCGATGAAGTCGATCTTCATAACCTGTTGTGGACCAAACGCTCTGCCGCGCAGGTGAACTTCGTAAAGCACACACTCGCTTATGCGGCAGATATTTTATTGTGTTCGCCAAAGGGAACGTTGGTGATAAAGGTCTCGCCACCATAGGGGCTGAGTTTTTTCAAAAAGTAGTTCTTCCACGCTTCGCCGTAGCAAATCTCTGCTTTTGTGTCGCGATAACCCCAATAGCCCTCTTCCCAAAGGCGACACAAAAGGTGACAGATTTCGGTCAAATCTCTGTCTTGTGGAATTCCTGAAAACCCAAGGTGAACATGCAATCTGGGATCGCCGGTAACATTCGGGTTGAGTCCTCCTTCAATTCTACCCATATAGCTGAGCGAAGTTCCATTTTTGACCGCGCTTGTTCCAAAGATTTTCCTTGACGCCTTAGTGTTGAAGTATTCAACCGACTTATCCAGTTTTTGCACTGTAAGGCTTTCGTAGAATGGGTTTCCATTGCCGTCGAAGTGGCTTTTTCCAAGCTGCACGTGTCCGGTAAATATTATCTGGGCCGGAAATTGCTCAAGCCATGCGCGATGCGCTTTCCAAAACTGATCATACTGCCTAGTCGGAATCATCTCAGCGTACCTTCAGTCGTGGAGAAACCGACAAGCCTCTTTCCCTCGCAAAGTCCTCAATTTCTTCGGGCGTTAACTGACGACCTTTGTTGGCTGCGCCGTAGGTTTGGCCCCTGAAACCGCGAAGCGTTGTTAACTGTGTTCCGCCGTACTTATTCGTCGCCAATCCCCTTAACTCTCGAGGCAAATGCTGCTGCATTTTTGGTGTTTTGCGTTTGAGTTTTTCGTCGAAGCGTTCGACGCTTTCTTTGGTCTTTTTGTCCATGATAACTCCTATTCGGACCTAGTTCTCAGACGACCAACGCGGCGTAAAGCATCCACCGCTGGTTGTTGTTTGAACTGTTTGTGAAAGCGACGGTTTAGGTGCCGGAGCTAATTCTCCGACAGATGCCGTTGCCTATTTCATGCCCTTCAATGGGGCTTGTTCCGATGGATGCGCGCACGTTTGGCACCACATCCTGAATTCTTGATTTGATTATCGATCCACGCTTCGAGGTTCTGCCGCTTTTAACGAATTTGACGGCCAATCTTGAAGTACCGTGGCCCCTGATCGCCTTTACGAAGCCGGGCAAGTGTGGATATCGATGTGTTCAGGAGGTCGCTTGCCTCCAACGTAGTAAGTATGTCTTTCAATGCTTTTTCTATCGGTCATTCTGGTTTGGTGGCCTGCTATTCACGCTTACTGAACACTTATAGCCATTCTTATTTATACAAGGAGGGTCCTCATCAATCGCAATTTCCAAAAAAATGACAAAGCTGGCTAAACGCCAGCCCCGCATTCTACGCCGCCTCATTGATGGCCATCCTGCTGTCCAACTGCGTTTGAAGGTAGTTAGAAATCTCGATCAAAGACCATCGGGTTGTGCCGCCAATCTTAACCGGTGGAGGCATGAGCCCGGACCTTGCGCGCCTCCATACAGTTGCGACGGAGCAGCCGCACAACTCGGCAACTTCCACAACTTTTATCAGTCGTTCTTTGTGTTGGTATTGTTCAATCATCGTCGTCAATAACTCCAGACGACAGTTGATATACACATCTTTTCAGGTGATGCATAAATGTTAGGTTCAGACTTAAGGGCGACGCGGAACGCAACTCTGAAACTAGTTTTTCGAACCGTCTGTTAGCGAATGTTCGTCAAAGGAGGAAATCTCCCATGTACCGTCAACGTCCAAGTCGCGTAGCGCTTCAATCCGTAAAGCGGCTCGGCTAGCACTCTTTTGCAATGCCGTTCGGACGCTTGGCTTATTTTGCTCATCGGCAAATAGGACACTAAAAACGTCATCTACGAATAATGGAAAATGTTGATCCAAGTTCTTGAAGGTATTTGCGGCGATGTCCCGAGTCGTCTGAAACCAGATGACGCGGCATTCCTCAGCAACAAAATTGGGAACTACATTCGATCTTCCATACTGGGCGTGCTGGAATGCTAATTCGTCTCGGCGTGCAGCTAGGACTGGTCGCAGAGTTCTGCCCAACTCCTCATCCCTTATCAGCGTTGAAAGACGTCCGAGTACATTACTCAACTTGGTTATCGCAGAAATACCATATTGCTGATTAACGGCTGTGACTGTGAGAAGCCGCTCCGACAAGTCGTCAATCGAAGCAATCTGTAATATTGCAATTACCTTATCGATCTGGGCAAGCTCATCCCTTATCGCGTTGCGAGCCTGTAGGGAGTTATGCTCTCCGATACCCTTTGCGCGGATTATACGATCAGTGATGAATTGAAATGGGCCGTATAGCTCGTCGTGGTCAGATGGTTTGTATTTGTAAAGTCCGAGACGTTCCAATTCTTCCTTTTCGAAGGACTTCAAATGGTCGAATACCACGTCGTAGACTGCGTCGTGTAAGTCTTCCATGGACGCCTCGTCATCTGCTGGTTACGAATTCCGCCCATCTGACCATCAGCGCCCTTCTCATATCAAGTAGCGCAGTTCGGTTGTAAGCAGCTTCTGCTTTGTTCTTGATTGTGTGAGCCAACGCCATCTCCTTTACTTCATGGGAGAAATCCGTTTTTTCTTCGGCCCAAATCCGGAAAGTGGCCCGAAAGCCATGTACTGTGGCTTTGGCTCGCTGAATGCCCAGTCGAACGAGGAGAAGATTCATCGTACCGTCACTCATCATTTTGTTTGGATCAGAAATTGATGGAAAGACGAGTTGGTCGGATAACCCTCCGACCTCTTCAAGGACTTCAATTGCCGCGTCAGAAAGCGGAACAATGTGCCCCTTCTTTTTTCCTTTCATGCGCTCAGCAGGGATGGTCCACAGTCGCCTCTGAATATCAATCTCAGACCATCTAGCGCCACGCGTCTCAATTGGACGGCTGGCAGTGAGAATGTGAAAACGAAGGGCGTGGGCGCTGATGGCCTCCATCTCATTCAATCGTCGCATTAACTCAGGAAGCTCTTCAAAGGGAAGCGCTGCCCGGTGCTTCTGTTCAGATTTTGGAATATTTGGGAATGCGTCTCTTGGGATATCTGCTGGGTTCATTTGATTGCCCAGCGCACAATCGCCGCGTGGTCTTGCCCAATCAAAGACACGTCTAATACGTTGAAGCGTTCTGGTGGCCGTTTCATGTTTCGAAACCCAGATCGGTCCCAGTAGCCGGATGACGTCTTCTTGAACGACTTTGTTAATTGGTCGGTTGCCGATTTTCGTAAATGCATACTTTTCCAACGTACCGATCCATTGATTGGCGTGCTTGGCGTTACTTAATCCCGGCAAGATCGCTTCTTCATGGCAAAGTCGGGCCGCCTGTTCGAAGGTGAGAACACGCGCTTTGTCTTGGTCCCGCTCCAGCTTCGGGTCTTTTCCTGATCTTGCAGCCTTCCGCCAATCCCTTGCCAACTCTCTGGCATCCGAAAGCGTCCGTTCGGAAAATGGGCCAATGCTGATTTCTCTTCGTTCACCGTGTACGGTCCCACGCCAATACCAGCGCTTGGTAACGGCACCGCTGTCAGGACTCTCGGCCACCAGAAGATACAGCCCATAACCACAGGCATATTTGCCCGGTTTCTTGAGCTGTTTCGCACCAAGCGCCGACAAGTTATTTGCAGGAATTCTCGGCATCAGATTACAACCACCATTAAAACCACCAATAGACATACGATTTGGTGATCCGGCTTGCAATGATATGCGACAATATATGTCTTAGTGCGTTGATTTTATGCTGTTATTAATACGGAGTGAAATGATGTGAGATAATACTTAGACGGACACCCTCTCCGCCAGCGAAGTTTCCATCGCTCAACAAAAAAAGCGCCTCAATTATTGAGGCGCGATTTCTGGTCTAGACAGCGAAGTTTATCGAAACGCCTACCGGCGCCCCTGAGCCTTGTACATGCTTCGCTGCTTCTGTGAGGCTGGCGCATTGCCTTCCGGCTTGTGCCGGAATGTGATGCGTCCTTTGCTCAAGTCATACGCCGACATTTCGACGGTGACCCGGTCTCCCGCGAGCGTCTTGATTTTGAACTTGCGCATCTTTCCGCCCATATAGGCGAGGATGGTGTGTTCATTGTCCAGCGTGACGCGATAGTTCCCGTCCGGCAGAACTTCGGTTACGACGCCGTCGAATTCCAGCAGTTCCTCTTTCGCCATGGTCTTGCCCTTTCTGCGGCCGCGCGGTTGGTTTTCCCTTCGCCGCCACGTTCGATTTTGCGCCGGATTGACCGGCCTTGCTGACTTCGCCGGAAGTCACATTTTTCCGGCTCTTGAATTTCTTGCGTGACGGTCGCCCAGGCTTCCCGTCAAACTTTCCGTCCGGAGCTGGCCGGCGATTCTGGCCTTTCCGGTGTTGTTTGCGCTTCGGCTGCTCCTGGCCTTGTCCAGTACGGCGGCTGCGCGTCTCGTGCTGGTTGACGCTTTCATCATCGCCGTTCAGTGAGCGAGATTCTGGACGATAGACCGGCGTCAGCACGCCAGCGTCATTCGTGACAACGGAAATCCGCTGCTGAGTCAACCTTTCAATTGACCGAAGGAATGGCCTCTCGTCTCCGGAACAAAATGAAATCGCAATCCCGGCGGCGCCGGCGCGGGCGGTTCGACCGATGCGGTGAACATAGGTCTCAGGCACATTCGGCAAGTCGTAGTTGATGACGTGACTGATGCCGGAAATATCAATGCCGCGCGCCGCGATATCCGTCGCGACCAGTATTTTGGCTTTGCCGGAACGGAAGGCGTTCAGCGCCCGCTCCCTCTGTGCTTGTGTCCTGTTTCCGTGAATGGCATGCGCGTTGGCGCCTTCCGCATTCAAAATTTTGGCGACTTTGTCTGCGCCGTGCTTGGTTTTGGTGAACACCAGTCCGCTGGCAAACTCTTCCTTGGACACCAAGTCCAGCAACGCTCTTGGCTTGTCCGGACGCTCCAGGAAAATAACGCTCTGGCTGATCTTCAGAGCCTTGGCCGCTTGGATTTCCACTTTCACAGGGTTGCTGACAAAGCTGGCGGCAAGTTTCGCGATGGCTGGCGGCATCGTCGCCGAAAGAAAAATACTCTGACGCGCGCTCGGCATCGCAGCCGTCAACGTGCGTATCGCTGGAATAAAACCAAGATCCAGCATTTGATCGACCTCGTCGAGCACCAGCATTTCCACGCGGTCAAGATTGACTGCATTCTGACGCATGAGGTCTACGAGCCGACCGGGTGTCGCCACCAAGATATCGAGTCCATTTCTAGCGGCAGTCTTTTGCTTTCCTATCGATGCGCCGCCAATCACCAGAGCCGTACGCAAGCGCATGCGCTTACCGTATGCGTGAAAGCGATCGAGCACTTGGCCCGCGAGCTCGCGCGTGGGCGCCAACACGACCACGCGACAATCTCCGCGGCGCGGCTCGTGATGTGTTGATGCCAACTTGTGCAGAATTGGCAGCGCAAATGCTGCTGTTTTGCCCGTTCCTGTTTGCGCGATTCCGATCAGGTCTTTGCCTTCCATCACAACTGGAATGGCGCGCTGCTGGATCGGGGTCGGCGTTGTGTGGCCCTCTTTTTCGAGCGCCTGCATTATCGGGCGCGCGAGGCCAAAATCACTGAATTCTGTCAAAATAATCTCTCTATGCGCGGCGCAGTTTTCACCTGCGCGACGTTGGGTTCAGGAGAACCCGCGTGCCAGGGCGCTCAAATATGTTCGGATGAATTGGGCCGACGGAACTAACCGCTTACACGCAGCCTCAAATGTTGCCTGGTCACCTACAGCGAGCAGGGCTTTTTACTTTCAGCAGCTAGCTTGTCGCTGTCTGCTTTTGTTTGTCTTCCTGGGCAAGCCTTGCCTGCCGCAGACGCCGTGATTTTTCACGACGTTGCGCCGCATTGTATTCCAACTCTGCAAGTGCTGCCGCTTCGGCGTCCTCGCGCATAGCGCGGCGACTCAAAGGCGACAAAGTATTGCGATTGGACATTTAATTCTCCGGCTTGCCCGCCAGTGTTAGTCTTGGCGGAGCTGCAGTTGGTTTTCGGACGCAATGCGTTCGAAGTTTTCTTCCTGAAACCGCACGCGATATTGAAAGTGCGACCCATTCGACGGCAACAATGCGACGACTTCATAAGCAGCGTTGCTTTTCATCGTCACTCCAAAACCGCGAGCAAACTTTACGTATTGCCCAACGCGGTAGCGGTGTGTTTTTCGGCGTTCGGTGATCGCACTGCCCTTTGGTTACAGGTTTCGAAGCGCGCCAACGTCATGGCGCGCTCCGTCTCATCGCTGGTTAGGCGATACGAAGATTGGTTGCAGCGATTTTGCCGCGTTCTTCTTTGGTCTCGAATGATACGGCCTGGCCATCGTTCAACGAACGAACGCCAGCAGCTTCGAGTGCTGTGGCGTGGACGAATACGTCTTTGCCGCCATCATCAGGTGCGATGAAGCCGAAACCTTTTTGCGAGTTATACCACTTAACTGTTCCAGTAGCCATTTTAGATCCTTTACAAACATGGCGTTAGAGAGACGAGCGAACCCGTCCCTTCAGGGATAGCAACCTATGTTTGGAGGGGTGTAAAAAGCTCGGTACACAGGCCTATTAGACGGCCTTCAATCATTGGCGCGGTGTTCACATAGGCGTTTGAGCCGCTCAACACAAGGAAAATTTCCCCAACCGCGAAATCAGAGCCAAAAAGAGGCAATAATCTCAAAAGGTTGTGCGCGACGACAGAATCTGCCCGAAATCGTCAAATATCGAATTTGACGCCCTGCGCGAGCGGCAGGGAGCGTGAGTAATTCACTGTCTGGGTCTGCCGGCGCATGTAGGTTTTCCAGGCATCTGAGCCGCTCTCCCTGCCTCCGCCAGTCTCCTTCTCGCCGCCGAATGCGCCCCCAATTTCAGCGCCTGAAGGGCCGATATTGACGTTGGCGATGCCGCAATCCGATCCCGAAGCCGAGAGGAATTGCTCAGCCTCCAGAAGGTCTCGCGTGAAGATGCACGAAGACAATCCTTGCGCGACTGAATTCTGAAGCTGAATGGCCTCTTCAAGCCCTTCGTATCGCATGACGTAAAGAATGGGCGCGAACGTTTCTTCCAGAACAATTCCCTCATGCGAAGGCATTTCGACGACCGCCGGCCGCACATACCAGCCCGGGTCAATTGCGCGCTCACCGCCGGTAACGGATCCGCCCTGCGCCTTTGCTCGATCAAGCGCGTAATGCATACGGTCGAAGGCGCACTTGTCGATGAGTGGGCCAACCAGCGACGTGCTCTCCAGCGGGTTTCCGATCGGCAGCGATTGGAACGCCGCACGCAATCGCGGAACGAACTCGTCATAGATTTCAGCGTTCACAAAAAGCCGGCGCAATGTGGTGCAGCGTTGGCCGGCCGTGCCAGCGGCTGCAAAGCAGACACCACGCAACGCTAGCTCAAGGTCGGCGGATGGCGCGATAATTCCGGCATTATTACCGCCCAACTCTAGCAGGACGCGACCAAAGCGCTTCGCCACTCGAGGGCCAACCTCGCGCCCCATTCGGGTGGAACCTGTGGCCGATACCAAGGAAATCCGAGTGTCGTCCACAAGCTGTTCGCCCACTTCGCGCTCACCCAAAATGACTGAACTCAGGTGCGCGGGCGCGTCATCTCCAAAACGCGCCGCTGCGCGGTCGAACAGAGCCTGCACGGCGATGGCGGTCAGCGGCGTTTTTTCCGATGGCTTCCATACGCAAGCATTTCCACAAACTAACGCCAGCGCCGCATTCCATGCCCACACAGCAACCGGAAAGTTAAACGCGGAAATGATACCAACAGGTCCAAGCGGCTGCCAGGTTTCGCGCATATGATGCCCGGGCCGCTCCGATGCGATGGTCAACCCATATAGCTGGCGCGAGAGACCGACCGCAAAGTCACAAATGTCGATCATCTCCTGAACTTCACCCAGTCCTTCAGAGAGGATCTTGCCGCATTCAATTGTGACCAGCTGTCCCAGGTCGTCTTTGTGCGCACGCAGTTCCTCACCGAGTAGACGGACAAGTTCTCCTCGTCTGGGCGCCGGGACACTGCGCCACTGCAAAAAAGCCTGATGGGCCTCTTTGATTTTGGTCTCAATGACGGCGCGGTCATGGATTTCAACTTGCGCCAACTCTGATCCGTCTATCGGCGTCGTCACGGTCAGTGGGCCGCGCGTATAACGCCGCTCTTCAACGCCCAGCCGGGCCATCAGGCTTGAAATGTTCATAATAGCTGCGTCTCCTTGCAACCTCTCCTACACTTGAACCACGCTCAGGGCCAAGGGGAGCGCAAAATGCCGCCCCCATTGCGTCCAACTGCTGGGACGCGTAAACCGCCAAGCCAACAATTATTTCACGGGAGGACGTGAGATGACCCGAAAATATGACCGTGTTCCAGAACTGAGCCTTAGCGCTTACACGGATGGCGATGCAGCCTCGCGACGTGAATTCGAGCGTGCGCTTTACGAAGGGTTCAAGTACTTCGGGTTCATCATCCTGAAGGATCATAAAGTCAGTCACGATCTGCTTCAGCGCGCCTACGCCAAGAGTGCTGAATTCTTCGCCCTGCCCGAATCTGAGAAGACGCCCTATTTCCGCACAGATGGCCAGCGTGGCTACACGCCATTCGGACGCGAGCACGCGAAAGACTCAAAACATCCTGATCTAAAAGAATTCTGGCATGTTGGTCGCGAGTTCGATGACGCGTCACCGCTAAACGAGATTTATCCACCGAACTTGTGGCCGAAGGAGCCCGACAATTTCCGAGACACGTTTCTTGAACTCTTCGATGCACTCGAGGAAGCGGGCATGGTTATGCTCGAAGCCTTGGCGCCATCTCTAGACGTGCCGCGAGATTACTTCCGCAAAATGGCGACCGACGGCAATTCGATCCTGCGACTTCTGCATTATCCGCCGGTGCCGGAAGGCGTCAATCCGAATGCGATCCGCGCCGCGGCGCATGAAGATATAAACCTCATCACAATTCTTGTGGCCGCGAACGGCGCGGGCCTGCAATTGCTTGATCGAGACGGCAAGTGGTTGCCGGTCGAGACCGATCCGGACAATCTCATCGTAGATGCTGGCGATATGCTCGCTCGGGTTTGCAACGATGTCATTCCCGCAACAACACACCGTGTGATCAACCCCGAAGGCGGGCCGAATGAATCCCGCTATTCAATGCCGTTCTTCATGCATCCGCACTCCAACGCTGTGTTGTCCTGCCTGGAAAGCTGCAAAGGCGAAGGCGCAAAACATGAAGACATCACCGCGGATGAGTTTCTGAAACAAAGGTTGCGTGAAATCGGATTGGCCGGGTGACCATTCGCATTCGGCCCGGACAAGAAGCCGATATCCCGGTTTTGCAGGCGCTCGAGCGGGATGCCGCCCAGGCATTTGCATCAGTCGGTTACGACTTTTGCGTTAACGGACCGGTCCGAACGGTTCAAGAACATCAGCGCGGGATTGCGCACGGGGCCATTCTTGTAGCCGAGTTTGATGAGCGCCCGGCAGGATTCGTCTTGCTTTGGCCCGTAGATGGTCGCGCGCACATCACTGAAGTGTCAGTTGCCTCCTCATTCCAAAGGCGAGGAATCGGCAAGGCCTTGATTGCCGCCGCTGAAGCCTGGGCCAAAGAGGCAGGATTTTCCGAGGTCACATTGACCACATTCCGTGACGTGATCTGGAACGCGCCCTACTACTCATCACTTGGATATGAAGCATTCACGCCGCACAGCGATCAAATCGAATTGCAGGCCGTCCAAGCAGAGGAGGCCGCTAGCGGCTACCATGCGGCGCCTCGTATTGCGATGAAGAAACCTACTTAGTCGCCGTCCGTGCAATGCCAGCAGGTTTCCATCATCGCGCCTCCGATGGGGCTCCCGGGTGGAATCTCAGCTTGAGCCGCCGCCTCCGAGTTTGTCGCTGCAGGCCTTTCGAGGTGCGCTTCAATGCGCTCTTGAAGCCAAGCGTTCTGGGTGCGCGCCTGTTGACTGCTAAATAGAGACGGCTCCAGACGGTTAGCGATCGCCCTCAACTTGGCGTCAGCCGCTGCGCGTACCGACGCTTGCGCGTTCTCGTTCGACGACAGCGAGATAAGCGAAGACACAAAGCGACTTTGGGAGACGTTAGCAAGTTCTTGTTCGCCTGCCCCAACCGCCGGCGCGAATACTTTGTTGTCAATGGCGTTCAAGACTTCACCAAAGCCCAAAGCGGCGGGATTGCGCCGCTGCTGTTCTACGAGTCGTGATGCGCGCGCAGGATGCAGGAGCGCATCCATGGTCAAACTGACGGACGCGTCAGCCGCACTTGCGAGATCGAACATCGGATCGGCGCCCGAGCTGAAGGTTTCTCCCCCGCCACTTTCATTAAAGACGCCCATTGGCTGGGTTAGTTGATCGAGTATCCGTGCGGGCAAGTTCAACGCCGATGGCGCCAATGTGTTGAGCAACGCTGTTAATGCTGCGCGTTGGCGTTCGTCGGCTACAACAGCACCAGCCGGAAGACCGTCGCCTTTCGTTCCGTATGAAAACTCATAACCCCCGATTAGCTTCGCGGCAGCCGCCACCTGGTAGCGATGGTATAAATAGATCGGAACGATTACTTGCCGAAGTTTTGCGACGGGCTCTCCTGCACCAATGGAGTTAGCGCCAAAGTTCCGCAAAGCCACCGCCCTGACGTTCATGGTTTCTTCAAGGGATTGCACCGGATCTTCGCCGTTGTCCCAAACACTGGCGTAAGGATGACCTGTCCCCGTGGAGCGCGCTTCGCTATCTGCAACGAATCGCAAACCGGAGCCGTACGCATCTGCAAGAATTTTGTTCAACCCTACGCGCTCATTTCCATCGGCGCCGAACTCTCGGTAAAGCCAGTTTGCTGATACCTTGTCCCATTCGCCGATGCCGGCTGCATAAGCGTCATCAAAAGAAATGGTTCCGTTTTCACCGACACGAACCAGCGGCGCGGGATAATCCATGACAGACGCGCGATTATTGGACGACGCAGCGAAGTTATGGGCAAACCCCAGCGCATGCCCCACTTCATGAGCGGAGAGCTGGCGAATTCGTGACAAAGCAATTTGCACAGGATCGTTCGGTCCGCCCTTCCCGGAATTCTGCGCGCCGGCCAGCCCCTCAAAAATCATGCGGTCCTGTCGCACACGTTGCGAACCGAGTATAACGCTCCCCTTTATCATCTCTCCGGTTCGCGGATCGGAAACGCCTCCGCCATAAGACCAGCCCCTGGTTTGCCGATGCGTCCACGAAATGATGTTGTAGCGGATGTCGCGGGGATGCGCGCCTTCGGGAAGCGGTTCAACGCGATACGCATCTTTGAAGCCCGCAGCTTCGAATGCCTGCTCCCACCAGGATGCGCCTTCAATCAACGCATCCCGGATTTGCGGCGGTGCGCCCGAGTCAACATAAAATACGATCGGCTTTTTTGGCGGACTGTCGGCCGCTCCGGGATCAGCCTTTTCGAGACGAAACCGACGGGCGAATGCTTGTTGCACGTTACCGGCTAACGGCGCTGAAAAATCGTAGTACGGAACATCAATCGCGCCAGAACGAACATCAAATCCTCGCGGCCGATATCCGTCGTCAGGAAGTCGCACCAAAGAGTGGTGTTGCACGAGCGTTATTGCGCGCCCGTCGGCGGCGGTGGCCCACACTTCGTCTCCGGGGGCATCGCTCGTCAAAGTGAGATAGGCGTCAAACTCAACGTTGTCTGGAAAGGCCAGCGCACCTTTCGCATCGACAAATGTCCGGTCAGCCGCAATCGAATAAGAGCCGCCCTTGGGATGATTCTTTAGTGTCTGCGCTACGCCGAGCGCATCGCGTGACAGAAAACCGGAAATGTCTACAAGGCTTTGGCCGTCCGGCCCGCTCGCTTTAACCTCACCCGACCATATGAATGATCGCGCAAAAGACTCCCGAACTGCTCGGCGCTCCAGCGGGTTCTCTGACGTCGCACGATAGGTCCAATTCTCCTGCTCTGCGATGAGCTTGTCGCCAACCCGCCTAAAAGCAATCAGAGATCCGCCGTCAAACAAACCTCGATCCAACCCAATTGGGTTTGAGCCAAGACCCGAAGTCAGACCTGATGCGTAGATCGCGCGCAGAGTGACGCCATCTTCGTCGGCTGCGGGAAAAAGCGCGTATATCTTGTTCGCTTTCTCATCAGCGAAAATCGTCAGAAACCCACGCCGGATCGGAAGATCCTTAACCGACTCGTCAATCCACATTGTCGGTTCTGCGGAAGGAGGCGTCGATTCGTTTGCTGCAACCGATGAGTCCCTCTCGGAGACATCCTTTTGGGCGCAACCAGCCACAAGCAGCAAAGCGGAGAGTGAAAGCGTAATAGCGCGCATTTTTTGGCCCCTTAGCGTTTGTGGTGAAGCTGCCGCAAAATTCCATCGAATGCAAAGCCATTGACGCTCCACTGCATCGGGCAATTGCCTCCCTGCGCCGGCGCCCTTACGTTCAAGATCTGAAAAGTGAACGAGAGACCGATCTGTGAAGTTTGTAGGAACCAAGGACTACGTCGCGACTGAAGACCTGAAAGTCGCCGTCAACGCGGCTGTTACACTGCAGCGACCGCTTTTGGTCAAAGGCGAGCCAGGAACTGGAAAGACAGTGCTGGCGATTGAGGTCGCAAAGGCGCTGGGCGCCCCTCTGCTGGAATGGCATATCAAGTCAACCACCAAAGCGCACCAAGGGCTCTACGAGTACGACGCCGTGGCTCGGCTGCGTGACGGACAGCTTGGCGAAGAACGAGCCCGCGACGTTCGAAACTACATCAAGCAGGGCAAATTATGGGAAGCGTTTACCGCGCCAACGCGCCCGGTGCTCCTCATCGATGAAATAGACAAGGCTGACATCGAGTTTCCAAATGATCTTTTGCAGGAACTCGATCGCATGGAGTTCTTTGTCTACGAAACTAATGAAACCATCAGCGCCAGACAGCGGCCCATCGTCATCATAACGTCGAATAATGAAAAAGAACTGCCCGACGCATTCTTGAGGCGCTGCTTCTTCCACTACATCAAGTTCCCGGATGCAGACACTATGTCTGAAATTGTCGAAGTGCATTACCCTGGGATAAAAAAACGCCTCGTCGCAGACGCCATGAAGATTTTCTATGAGATGCGCGAAGTGCCAGGTCTCAAGAAAAAGCCATCCACTTCCGAGCTCTTAGACTGGCTCAAACTATTGATGGCGGAAGAACTGCCTGAGGAAGTGTTGAGCGGGCGCGATCCACGCAAAGCCATCCCCCCGCTGCACGGAGCGTTGCTCAAGAACGAGCAGGACGTGCACCTATTTGAACGATTGGCCTTCCTGGCGAGGCGCGACGGCGCTTAAAGTGGCTGCCCCGCCCGGGCAGGGCATTTGGCCGGCCCTTTCCTCCCCTCCAAAAAGCACATAAGCTCTCTTTCGTTGTGATGCGTAAAGGGGCTGAGGGGCATGGAAGCGTTTTTCGGCGCGTTGCCGATCTTATTGATTTTGTTGTTTATTTTCTCGCGCAATCTAGCCAATCAGCAGCGCCACACGGAACTCGTCAACAAGTTCAGCAAAGTCCAGAAAAAGCGCAAAAGCCGCATCATCGCGATTGTTCACCGACAGGAGCCTATGGGCCTCCTCGGCATCCCGATGCTGAGATACATCGATCTCAACGACGCCGAAGACGTACTTGAGGCGATCAGGAATACACCGCCAAATAAGCCTCTAGAGTTTATACTGCACACCCCAGGCGGACTGGTTCTGCCTGCCGTGCAAATCGCACGAGCTATTAAAGCTCACCCAGGCCGCAAAACAGTATTCGTTCCTCATTACGCGATGTCTGGAGGAACGCTGATTGCTCTTGCGGCTGACGAAATTGTATTGAGTGAACACGCGGTGCTCGGTCCTATCGACCCGCAAATCGGCGGATTGCCGGCGGCGTCAGTCGTACGCGTTGCAAACGAAAAGCCTATTCAAAACACTGATGACTACACGCTGGTGCTTGCCGATGTCGGTGCGATGGCGATTAATCAACTTCAGAAAATCGCGCGCGAGCTCTTGACCGGAACGGTTTCTGAAAACGCTGCAATTGCTGTGTCCGAGCAGCTTTCATCTGGTCGCTGGACGCATGACTACCCTATTGCGTATGGCGAAGCCAAAGAGCTCGGACTGAACGTCTCTCGCGACATGCCGAAAGAAATCATGGAAATGATGGCGCTGTTTCCAGATTCATTGCGGCGCACAAAAAGTGTGAAGTATATCGAGAATGAACCTGCAACCTCCAAGGGCGCAGCAGAACAACGCGTGTCGCTGACGGGATATCAACCACAGCCCGGTTCTCGAAGCTACAGTTACGGCCCCTGGAATCCGAAGGAGTTGAAACGATCCGACTCCGCGAGTGAGCAGCGCAAGCCATTTTGGCGCAGGGGTGAAGACTAGCCCGGGGCACCGGCCGCTCATTCGCCATCGTTACAATAGCTGTAGGAAATACTATGTTGTTTAGGGTTTTTTGGGCCGGAATCGGCGTGATCGTGCTCGCCTCGTGCGCCGGCGCCAAGCAACCTGCACCCCCGTCGATCATGAGCACGCTGGACCGCTTCTCGTTCGACAAGCTGTCGCGAGTCGAAATCGCCGAGCACCTCACGATCCAGTCTTCTTCGCTGAGTGGCCCGATCTCGCAAGTCGGAACAAGCGCTCACGGCGATATGGTCGGCGCCCATGAGCGCTCAGCGAGCAGCGTCACCAGTAGTGCGGACCGCCTTCAACGCAAGATCGGTATCGGTGAAGGAACAGCTTCTTACATTTCGGTTCAGAATAGCTTCCAGCATGATGGTTGGGCGATTGAGGGCGATCGTCTGCGCCACGTCGAAAGCGGTCTGCTCTGCTCGCCAAGTTTTTCGTTGGGAGAGTTTGGCAGGACTTTTTCATTGGAACGAGTCGTCGAGTTAGGCGAGCAGGGAAATGATGTGTCCTGCCTCTATCAGGCCGCAGACAACGGCGACACCATCGCAGTCTATGCGAGCCATTGGCCGGATATTTCACTGGAAGAGCATGCAGGCGCGGCGATGGCTGGCATTCTCGATAATCATGTCGTGACGGCGCAAGTTGAGGTCCCGGTTGTCGTTCTGAAATCAGATGAACAATCGAGCCCTCTCGATGAACTCATCAACGGAATGGAACAGCCCGTCGCGGGAGGCTTTGAGATCGGTTCCATCAACGGCGTGCCTTACAGAACTTCTTTATGGCTGGTGAAGACACATGGCTGGCATGTGAAAGTCCGTGCGGCTTACCCGTCACACGACCAGTCAACCGAATTGCTGTCGGCTATACAGTTTATGGCGTCACAACTTTCTGTGCGCGCAAAGAACCTTTCGGCGCCCACGGCGTCAGACGCTGACGTTTGAAAGAGAGAGCTATTCTAGACCTCGAGCAGCTATTTCTATGCGCGCTGCCGCGCCATAGAGCGTAGAAGCTCTCCCTTCAGTGCTTTCGGCCGTCAAAGCATCAAACGATGTGAGCGCCAGTTCGATTTGCTCATGCGCAAGGGCGATCGCTTCCGTCTCATTGATGTCTGTCGTATCGATCGCTGACAAAATGTCTCGTGACGCAGAGAGAAAACCGTATGCGTCTTGGTACTCATGTGAATTTGAAATTGCACCGTCGTTCTCTACGCCGATGTCGAATTCATCTGCGGCAGTCCGAACAATCTCAGAAACGCCGAGCAATTTAGCGCTTGTCGAAGCCTTTGGCATATGGGCGTCGATGGCGGCGATCGCTGCGGTAAATTCCTGATCGACGCTCCTGCCAGCAGCGGCGGCTTCCGCCAGATTGTGCAACTCGGCTGCAAACCCCTTCTTGCGGCGCGCTTCAAACGCCTTCGAAAGCTCTACATAGAGCTCGCTTTCAGGGTGCTTGGCGTGTGGCTGCGCCATGTCCCCCGCGCCGGCCCGGTAGAGTTCATAAAAGGCGGCAAGATGGCCGCGCGCCAAACCCAACAAACGAATGTACGCTACGTCGTCAGTCGCAGGGTCCCCTTTTTGAGCAGCGAGCTCGCTTTCTCCGCCAGCACTTTCGGATTCGCCGTTGATAGCGCCCAGTCCAGCCTCTCCTTCCGGGCTCTCTCCTTCACCGCCGCATCCCGCCAGCGCGAACGCGCCCACGGCGGCAAGTGTGGAAAGGCCAGTCACCAGTTTCAAACGTCGCTTCATCTTGCTCCTCCAGAGGATTTGCTCGCAGGATAGACAATCGCTAGCTAGATGCAAATGATTCTTAACTGGGTGCAGCAATGTTACTGAACATCGAAAATGTGCTCTCATCGGACGAGTGTCGAGCCATCCTCGAAGCACTGGCCGAGCCCGGACTTTGGAAGGACGGCAAGAATACTGCGAAAGGTGCGGCTAGATCAGTAAAGAACAACCAGCAAGCCGATGCTGAAAGCAACATCGTCAAAGGGGCTCTCGCCACCATCAGAGAAAAGCTAACCGCCAATCAGGTATTCGAAGCCGCGGCCCAGCCAGACTCCATTATTCGCCTTTCTCTCAATCGCTACGACGCTGGAATGTCATACGGCGAGCACATCGACGCGCCGTACATTCACGGCCTTCGAACGGATATTTCTTTCACCTTGTTTCTGAACGATCCAGGCGATTACCAGGGAGGAGAACTGGTCATCGACAATTCTGGCCATGAAGACGCCATCCGTGGAGGTGTTGGAAGTCTCGTGCTCTATCCGTCTCGCACACTGCATCGCGTGGATAGAGTGGAGAAAGGCACTCGCTTCGCTTGCATTGGATGGCTGAAGAGCCGGATCCGGTCTTCCGAAAATCGCGTGCTTGTTTTTGAAATGGAGAAAGTGCTTGCTGACTTGAGAGAATGCGGAACGCCCCTGCCCGTATACAATCGATTGTTGAACCTACGAAATAATTTGCTGCGAACATTCGGGGATTAAAGTTGCGTCTCGTGTCGAATGCGGAGCGATTGAGACGTCTTATACTGTAGGGCGCACACTGCCCTGCAGAATTCAGGAGCATAACCATGAAGGTGTTACTATTGGCGAATGAGGCCCCGGAGGACTTTGAGCTTCGGGAGAACACTAAAGAGTTCGACCGCTATATGGGCGCGTGGTACGCCTACGGCGAATCTCTGGAAAAAGCTGGCGTCTTCGTTCAAGGCGCGGCCTTGGAGCCGCCAGCAACGGCCACAGTGCTTTCCATTCGCGATGGCGTCCGTCGCGTCGAAGATGGTCCCTATCCTGACACCAAGGAACAACTCGGGGGATTTTTCATTGTCGAAGTGGCTGATCTCGAGGAGGCAGCGTCCTGGGCGTCAAAGTGCCCTGCTGCAACCAATGGTTTCGTTGACGCCCGCGTCGTGCCCGTTTTTGATGAGGAGACGTCAGCATGAAGTATCTCTTTCTTTTGTACGACAATGAAGATGAATGGGAAGGCCGACCCGAGTCTGAACGCATGGAAATCGTCGGAACCTATATGGCCTACTCGGATGCGCTAAGGCGATCGAATGCGTTTATCGCGGCCGAACCTCTCGACCATTCTCGCAATGCCAAGCGTGCCCGAGGCGGTAGAATCGAAGATGGTCCATTTGCGGACGGCAAGGAACAAGTCGGCGGGTTTTATCTCATCGAAGCAAAAGATCTGGATGAAGCCATGAACTGGGCCGCAAAGTGCCCATGCGCCGGTTACGGCAAAGTCGAAATCCGCCCAGTTTGGAATATCGGTCAGTAGCCGTGAGTGATGCGCGAGCCGTCGCAGAGGAGACCGCGCGCGCATCATACGGCCGTTTGCTGGCGTGGATCTCCGCTCGCACTGGCGACTTGGCGCTGGCTGAAGACGTATTGTCGGAAGCCTTTCGCGCGGCGCTGGAGCATTGGCCGCAAACCGGAGTTCCCAAAGCGCCGGAGGCATGGATAGTCACGGTTGCGAAGCGAAAACTAATTGACGGTCGACGCCGAGATGCCACACGAAATGCCGCCACACAAAGTCTAATGCTGGCGGCGGAAGAACTGGAATGCCAGTCCAAGGCCGATAGTCCTTTCCCAGACGAGCGTTTGAAGTTGCTGTTCATTTGCGCGCATCCGGCAATCGACCAGAGCGTTCGGACCCCTTTAATGCTTCAAACGGTGTTGGGCCTCGACGCGAACCGAATTGCTTCCGCCTTCTTAACTTCTCCACGGGCCATGAGCGCAAGGCTGGTTCGCGCGAAGCGGAAAATCAAAACCGCCGCAATTCCATTTGAGGAGCCGTCTTTAGACAGCCTTGAAGAGCGTTTGCTCGCTGTGCTCGACGCGATTTATGCAGCCTTCAGCACTGGGTGGGATACGGTCGACACTGCACAAGGCGGCGAGCTCACAAGCGAAGCAATATTCTTGGCCAAACTGTTAACTGAGCTCCTGCCTGAGGAACCCGAGACCTGGGGATTGCTGTCATTGGTGGCGCATGCGCAAGCGCGGCGATCCGCCCGAAGGCAGGACGGAAGCTACGTGCCGCTCAACCAACAAAAAATTGAACTGTGGGATCACCGTTTGATCAACATAGGTGAAGACGCGCTCTCGAAAGCGTGGAAGCTACAGCGCCTTGGTCGGTTTCAGCTCGAAGCAGCAATTCAGTCTGCACATGCAAATTCGCGACTAACGGCGAAAGACGTATCGGACGACATTCTTGTGCTCTATGAGAAGCTGCTAAAATCCTGGCCTTCTGTCGGAGCAGAAATCGGATATGCCGCAGCGCTCTCTAACGCCAACCGCAACAAAGACGCGTTCGATGTTCTCGAGTGCGTTGATCGCCGTTTGGTTGACGGACATCAACCGTACTGGGCGGTTCGTGCGCACGTCCTTAGTGCTTTGAATCATAAGCCCGAAGCCAGCGACGCCTATGATCGGGCCATTGGTCTATCGACCGACGAAGCCGCCCGTCGATTTCTGATCCGACAAAAGGGATCGCAGGTTTAAGCCTGAAACCGGCCCAATTCTTAGAACCAGTAGCTCTTGCCCAGCCTCTGCAAGAATAGCGGCATGGTCGACGGAGTCATGTCCACCGTCCAATCGACTGTATCGCCGATGCTCGCCTGGTAGGACTCCACCTGAATCGCGTAACCTTGGGCTTCTACACGAACCCAAAGCCGGGCGGACGGCGACCTTGCAGGTACGCCGGCGTGGATGACCAGAGAGTTACCGTCGCGCCGAACCGTTCCGCCGGAAGTCCGAAACAGATTCCAAGTCTCGCTCGTATCTTCATTATGAAGGCGGCCGCGCAAAGACCCTTGCCGGATCATGGTGTCTATGTCCGCCGGCAGACCCTCAGAAAAATTTATCACGAGGTGCACATCGTATTTGTCAGGCCCGCGCCGATCCTGAATTTCCGAATAGGTCGCTTCCGTAGATAGGCTGGCTCGATAAACTTTTGCTTGCGTGGACGCTTCCCTAGTAGCCGCCGGCTCTAGCCCAGGCAGGTTTTCATTTATGCCTTGCAAACCCCCGGCGAGATTTGCCGGAACCGCCGTCATCAAGACAGCAAGAAGTCCGAAGCCTTGCGCAAACGCGCCTTGCCGCGTGATGGGTTGAAAATAAAAAATCGATCCCGCGCCGACAGCCGTCATGCCAATGACAACCATCCACAATGGAATATCCGAAAACCCGAGCAGGGTTCCGAGTTGCACGACCCACTGGTTTATTGTGAAGAGCGCAGATGACTCACCTTGTTGCTGGTAGTCAGTGACGAGCGCGGCGATGATCCCTGCAGACCCCGACAACGCAAGCCCGGCCATGTCGCCAGCAGTGAAATTGCCAGGCGTCTTTACGCCCTGCTTTACTCCATACGGCATCCAATTACTCCCTCACCAATTCCCCGAGCAGTAGTTAACCACAATTTGGCCGATCGTTTAAGAAGAAACCTATCGGGTTTTTCACTCTTTCGAGCTCACCCGCGGGCGTAATCCCCCAAAATCAACGTCAAATAGGTGCTCCAGGCTCGATCTGGGGAGGCCGTTCTTGACATAATCATACGCCGTTACATTGATCGCTTTTATCGCCATTCTTTCTATGTGCAGACCTTGGCCGTTCGGCGCGGGGGTAACGTCAACATCGATTAAATTGATGCAGGCGAGATCCTGTTCGAATGCGGCAATCGTCGACAGCCCGCCTCCGCAAGCCCATCCCAAGGCAATCCGGTTCACCCCTTCATGAGCGACGACCAGCGCCGAGCGCCACTCCCTTTTCAGGATTAACTCTTCCAGCGCAGACACAATCCGGGATTGGGCAGACTGGAAAGTCTCGCCGTCGGGCAAGAAACTGGCTCCTGGCGCATCCGCATCGTCAAAACTGAAAGCCAATCGCGCGGCCAGTTCTTCGCGAGACACCGCTTTGATCCACCCACTCTTGATCTCTTCCAGACCAGAATGAGACAAAAGCTCTGGTCTGTCGCGGGTTCCGTCCAGCACCAATTCCGCCGTCTGTCGCGTTCGCGGCAGACCGGAGTAAATCGCCAGATCAAACTGTACGTGGCGCAATGCCTCTCGCGCCGCAGTGGCTTGTGCAACCCCCTCCGCCGTCAGCTCTATCAGGCGCGGGTCTGTGAGTTCCGGCGCAAAATAGTCCACATGACCGTGTCGCATCAGGTATATTCGACGTCGTCCAGCGCCCTTCATGCCACTCGTCCATTCTTGCTGCCAACTTGGACTTAGCCGGCAGTGACGATGAGGGCCAGCGCATCTCAAAAGAATCCGTCTCCTTCCGGTTGACGGACTCACCTTTCAAATGAGGAACCAATCGGGGCGCACGTCACCTCTTGGCGCTGGTCAGCGCCCGGAAGGAACGGGATATCGCTCCTCGCGACCCATCATGA
This sequence comes from uncultured Caulobacterales bacterium, assembly GCA_964486635.1. Lineage (GTDB taxonomy): Bacteria > Pseudomonadota > Alphaproteobacteria > Caulobacterales > Parvularculaceae > Hyphococcus. The sequence goes on from CAZAOB010000007.1 coordinate 45,796, forward strand.
CCGGGCGCCCGGATTGTCAGCCGTGCAAGGATTGCTCTTGGTTCCTGGCCGCACACCGATCTCCAGTCGCCAAAGGCCTTGGAATATATGCCGGCGGGTTCAGCAAGCCCTGTGTATTCAGCCGCAAGGCGAAATGCGCCGGCGATGCTCGCTCACATTGAGAATTATGTATTTGATGTGAGCTCCGCTTGGCCCCTAATTTGAATGGACGGTCCGTAGCGAAACAGACGGACGATGGGAAAGTCGAGTGTCGCCGGAGAGAAGGTCCGGTTTACTGACGTTGTCTTTTGTGTGTAGATGCATGGGAGAAGCGTGTCGGAATTGTCCGTCGCTGAGGGGGAAGTCAAAATGCCTGCTAATCGTTCCGAATTTCGTCGCACGGCCCTGTCGCGCGCATCTGCGACAGCGTTAGCGGTGTCCGCCGCGATGGCGACGCCGGCGGCCGCTGCGCTTTATGTCGAGAGCGGCGGCTCCCTCGATGGCGGCACACCGAAGAGTCTGAACGACATTGCCGGTTTTCAGGTCACCGCCGTCACGGGCGACATCTTTACCGATTTCTCCTCCCAGGACGCCTTTTATTTCACAGGCCTCGACACCGGCGTTCAAACATTCAGTTACGACATCAGCGCCATTCAAGGCTTCGTAACTATGTCGTTTGCTGAAAATTCGATGTCGACGGATTTCATGACGTTCGTCGACGGCGTCGGCATGTTCACGACAAGCGCGGCCTTTAACGGCACCTTGGCGATCCATATTGAGGCGGAAGGTCAACCGGCAAGCGGAACATATTCCATTGCGCTGGAAACGGCGACGGTCCCTGTCCCCGCGGCGGCGGCTCTGATGGTTCCGGGCCTCGCCGCCCTTGGCGCCGCAGCACGGCGACGTCGGGCAAAGCGGCGTTAGGCCGTAGGCGCGAGCCTTGTACCTCGAAGTCGAGAACTTTTTGCTCCCTGACGAAGTCGAGACTCTACGGGTTCTGGCATCGTCGGGAACATTTGTTGACGGCAACACGACTTATGACGGCCGAGAGGGAACGAAGCATAACGAGCAGTTGCAGGCGTCCGATGAGGTACGCGACCAAATTGACGGTCTCGTGGCGAAGGCCTTCGGACGCGCCGTTCCCTTGCAGTTCTTCACCCAGGCCAAACAAGTCCTGGCGCCGATGATGTCGCGTTATCGCGCTGGCATGTACTTCAAATCGCATCTCGACACGCCCTTTTTCGGTAACAAGCAGGTGACTCGGTCCGACCTGTCGATGACAGTATTCCTGTCACCTCCAGACACCTATGATGGCGGTGCATTACTGCTCGAGACAGAATACGGCGACATTGAATGCAAGCCCTCAGCGGGCGCGGCTGTCTGTTATTCGACGATGCTCCATCACCAGGTCGAGCCGGTGACGCGGGGCGAGCGGCTCGCGATCATCTCTTGGTTTCAAAGCCGGGTGCGCGACCCGTTTCAACGGAGCGTTCTGTTCGACATCGGCATGGCGACGAACGAAGTCGTCGGTGCGGCGCCGGGGAGCGATGCGGCGCGGCGGCTCCAGCGCAGCTATCAGAACATGCAGCGTGTCTGGTCCGAAAGCTAAGCAGGGGGCATTCACGAGAATTGCGCCTTCGGTGGTCTCGCGGATCTCGCGCGGATATCCGAGATTCTTTGGCTGACTTATAGCCCGCGCCCGCTGGGCGTGCTCCGGGGCTCGCCTGATCCCGGCTTCGCCGGAGCCGCCGTCGTTTTTCGGCTCTCACCGAATCGCCGATCACCCCATCAACGAAATCGACAAACTGTTGCCATGGCGATTCCAACCAGCAAGCTGATGGTGGCGGTCACCGGACGGACACAAAAATCCCGTGTCAATGGCTCGCATCTCGCCTTCTCGGGTGATAAAGTCACGCATTCGGGGATTAAATGGGGCCCGATACGGCTAAGTCGCGGGGTTTTGGGGCGATGGCGCTTCGTTCGCCAATATTTCTAGCTGGAGCCTTTTTGGCCTTCGCGGTGGCGTTCTCGCTGTATTTCAACGTGGCCGTTCGCGTGGATTCCAGTGCGGCCAAAGCCAGATTTGACCAGTTGACCGAGCAAGGCGCAGAGGCTCGCGCCGCAGTCCATGGCGAACGAGCGCTTCGACTGCTTGCGAAGGAAGGCGAGAACACGGAAACACTCGCCCCCTTGATGCTGCGCGTCGCCGATGCCGAACTGGCGCGGCGGCGGCATGACAGAGCGGCGGACTTGCTTCGGCAAGCACTCGCCACTCAATCTTCGCAAGAATTGCCCGAAAAAGAGCGCGCCGAATTTGAACACAAGCTTGCCCGCTCTTCTATTCTTTCCGATGACGTGGAGTCCGCGGTTGCGATTTATGCAACTTTTCTGGAACTCGCGGGGGATGAAGCAGCACGAGCCGAAACTGAAAACCCAAATCTAATGAGCGGGTACTACGCTCAAAGTGTAGAGCAAGCTGGACAACTGTTTAGTGAAGCACTGAACCACGCACGTCCTTATGAACCGACCACAGGGACGCGTGAAGAGCAGTTGGCGGCAGCCAAAAACATGTCGTCCCTCGGTGCATTTTACGCAATGCGTGAGGACGGCGCGTACGCTTCTGCGGGCTTGCTTTCGTCTGCGTATCTCATTCGATCAAAGCTGCTCGGTAAAGACCATCAAGATACGGTGCAGCTTACATTAGTGCTCGGACCAGTTTATACGCGCATGGGCCGATTGGACGACGCAGAGAAACTCTATTTAGACGCCTTCCATGCGCAGGAAGACGTCAAGGGCGCCAACAGCCCCGACCTCAGCCTTTATATCAAACTGCTTGCAGGCGTGTACGAAAAGCAGGGTCGCAACACCGAAGCACAGGCGCTTCAGGAGCATATGCGAAGTCTGTTCCGGGATGCCTTTGGTGCGCAACGTTATGCCGCCAATCGTGAGCGCGATCGGCGCGAAGACATAAACCGTCCTGTGTCTCAGCAGTTTGTCTTGGAAGCCTCGTACTCGCCGACTGACCTGGTGGCGGCGGCTGAGTACTCCATCCCGACAGCAAAATCTCCGAACATCGACGAAATGAAGCTGCGCCTCGCCGGAGACAGCGAAACGGATCAGAGAGAAGCAAATCTGCCGGCCAGACTAGCGCAGCTGATCTCACTGTGCCGGTCCGAATCCGGAGAGCGAATTTCGCTACGGTCAGGGTATCGGTCCTACTCCACCCAACGCACTTTGTACGCAAATATTGGCGCCAAGGGCACGGTGACGCCGCCCGGTATGTCAGAACATCAAACGGGTCTCGCCGCCGACGTAAATGTCGATAATCGCTTCATGCGTCCTTCAGACCGCGCCTACCAATGTTTTGAAGAAAATGCTTATCGCTTTGGCTTCATTCTCTCCTACCCGCCAGGCAATAACTATCTGCCGGGAGAAGACAGCTATGAGCCCTGGCACTGGCGATATGTCGGTGTGTCTACCGCTCAACTCTATCGCGAGGCCGGACCTGACCAGAAGCCGCAAGAGTTTCTGGCAGCTCTTCCATGCTATCAGGAACGCGCCGCCAGCGGCATTTTTCCCGCCATAGGCGAAGAGGACATCTGCCTTTCAGGCGGAGGTATCGTGCCGACATCAATGTCGCAGTCCGAAGAAGCGGAATCGCCTGAGACCGCCTCCGATACGGCCCGCATCTTGAATAAGCTTCCTGCAGCGCGCGCGCCGCGCTGAACGTTCGGGCGACATTCAGCTCTAAGCCGGGTGATTCATGCAGGATTCCATTGGCGCTCAGCCAAAAGCACGCATCGTCTATGTCGGCGATGATGAATCGCTCAGCGCGTTAACCCTGTTCTTCTCAGACAGCGGGTACGAGATTGGACCACTCAACCAACTCAAAAATGGCGATATCGGACTGATCGATCTTCGCGGCAAAAGGGTCTCGAGCAGAAAAGCGCAGTCCATAGCGGCCGTTCTACGTAAAAGCTCACCGGAACTTTCGATTTTGATGTTGGTTGATCCTTTTGTCGATGATACCGCGAGAAAGGCGCTTCGTCGACACGGAGAGCTTGTCGTCGCTACAACTTCAATGAACGGTGTCATAGAACGTTGCCGGCAAATCCTTCGTGTCCGCAATATTGCCGAAGAAACTGGCGAACGTCTCAAAACTCTCGCGACACTCAATCGACTGAATGAATTTCCTCCGATATCGGCCACGACCGCTCCACTCAAAGTGCTTGTCGCTGGGGAAGCGAGCCCCCTCGCGCTCAATATTCTAAACGCGCTGCTTCCCATCTGCGAACAATGCATTTGCGTGTTTTCTGCAGGCCAGGCTCTGCGCGCGCTGGAGTCCGCGAACTTTGACGCCGCAATGTTTTTGCCCAAAAGTGGTTCGGATCCGCTTATGAGTTTGGTTAGGTCTCTGAGGCGGCACCCAAAGCATGCAAACATGCCGGTCGTGTTTCCCGTTGACGATCCGGACAGTTGCGGCGATCTCGCCCTACGAGGAGCAACAGACTTCATTTTTGCAAATCACATCGCAACTGACCTTGGCCCGAAAATCCAAGTCGCTGCGAGGCGGGCCCGTCTCATGATGACAATGCGCAAATTCCTGCAAGCTTGCGAGGGAGACGGAATCCGAGACCCTTCATCGGGCGCGTTCACCGCCACATTTCTCGCCGAACATGGCGCAAGACTCTGCTCGCGAAGCGATCAAACTGGGCGCGGCATGTCACTCATTGCTTTGAAAATCGGATCTGCATCGCAGTTCAATGGAGAAGCTGAGCCTGGCAGGCGCGCACTTCACCAAGCGGCACGACTGATAAATCGAGTTTCGCGCGCCGAGGATGTGGTCTGCAGAATCGCGACAGACATTTTCTTGATACTAATGCCCGCGACAACCGAGCATCATGCCAGTCAAGCTGCACAGAGAATCCAGGGAGTACTCGAGAACACGGTGTTTCGAAGTAACTCTGAAAACATGCTTTATGGGATGACGGTCGCTTTAGCCGTTCGCAGTCGCCCTGAAGGCATGCGCGTTGAAGAGTGCGTCGCGATGATACTCAGCAGCCTCCGCGTCGACGCAGATGCTTCTGCATCTGGAGGGCGTTAACCGCGATCACGCAGCAACCGCTGCTTCTGGCGGCTCCAATCTCTGTCTTTTGCGCTGTCCCGCTTGTCGTGCAGCTTCTTGCCGTGCGCGAGTCCAATTTCTAACTTAGCACGGCCGCGCTCATTGAAGTACAAGCGGAGCGGTGCGATCGTGAACCCTTTCCGTTCTACAGCCTGGGCAAGCCGGTCAACTTCGCGCTTGTGAAGCAGCAGCTTCCGTTTGCGTTTTGGTTCATGATTTTCTCGGTTGCCTGCCGAATACTCGGGAATGTTAGCGTTGATCAGCCATATCGCCCCATCTTCCGGTGCGGCGTAACTCTCCGCAATGTTCGCTTTTCCTTCGCGAAGGGCCTTCACTTCGGTTCCCGTCAGCACGAGTCCCGCTTCAATGACGTCTTCCACAAAGTACTCGTGGCGCGCACGGCGGTTCTCAGCGACAATTTTTCGCCCGTCTTTGTCCTTGGAAGCCATCAGTCTATTAGGCCAAGCTCTTTGAGAGCTGCTTTGACTTTCGATTTCGACGCGTCACTCGGAGGCGTCATGGGCAGCCTCAGCTCGTCTGACATTTGTCCCATGAGCGACAGCGCGTATTTCGTTGGGCCCGGACTCGCATCGGAGAAAAGCGCATCAATCAGCGGCGCCAATCGATCTTGCAGCATACGGGCTGTAACATAGTCATCGTTCAGACAGGCGTCTTGCATATGCGCGCAGAGTTCTGGAGCGACATTTGACGCCACCGATATGCATCCAATGCCTCCCATCGCGTTAAATCCAACCGCTGTCATGTCTTCGCCTGAAAGTTGGACAAATCCCTTTTTGCACTCTTTTCGCTGCACCGCCACGCGAGCGAGATCACCTGTCGCGTCTTTTACCCCCACAATCCTCTCAAGCTGCGACAGTGTCGCCATTGTCTCACGCGACAACCCGACGACTGTTCTGGCCGGGATGTTGTAGAGGATGATTGGAACGTTCGTCGCGTCGTGAAGAGCGGTGTAGTGAGCGACCAGTCCGGCCTGGTTCGGTCGATTATAATATCCCGTCACCGAGAGAATGGCGTCCACGCCGGTCTTCTCTAGCCGCTTGGCCATGGAAATGGCGTATGCCGTCTCGTTAGAACCCGCTCCCCCGATTACCGGGACGCGGCCGGCGGCAGTTTCGACGCACAGTGACACGACCCTTTCGTGTTCTTCGTCCGAAAGGGTCGCCGATTCACCTGTAGTTCCGACCGGCACCAGCCCATGCGTGCCCGCCTCGATCTGCCGCTCCACCAGCTGCTGAAACGCACGCTCGTCCACTGCGCCGTTCCGAAATGGCGTGACCAGGGCAGTTATGGACCCTCTAAACTGTTTCATTGGCGAAGTTTTCTCAAATTTTAGGTCTCGATACCTCTGTGGGGCCCATTCAGCAAGCGCCCGCTGTTTTGATGTAAACCGGATTGGGCTATTGTGTGGCCCAATAGTGGTTTGATGCGGGAGTTCGGCTGTATGATGCGTTTAGCGCCCAAGGGGACGGCCCAGCGGGTAGAAAGGCGCTTTTCGAGGGGAAACATCGGATTATGGGGTGCCTTCCTTGCGTCTATTTGTTTGGCGATCGCCTTACTGACCTCTCCATCTGCGGCGAGCGCTGAGAGCGTCACGCCTCGCATTAAGCCTCCCGCGCCCAGCCCCTTATACGTAAGTCGCGGCGATAAGGAGCGCCTGCTCGCCGCTTCCGCCGCGCTAAAGGCAAAACAATACCCGACAGCTGTGACGCTCATCGATTTGATAGCGGACCCAGTTGCGAAGGGTCTCGGACAATGGATGTACTTCATGGCCGAAGATCCTTCGGTCGATTTCAATGTCGCAGATTCATTTTTGGACTCCAATCCCGACTGGCCGGCGAGAGCGCGCATCCATGCGTTCGTTGAACGCAAGATTCCAAATTCGGCTCCAGCCGATCAGGTGCTGGCGTTCTTCGACAGCAGAGAGCCCGTCACAGGAACCGGCAAAATTCAATTAGCAAGAGCTCTCCTCAGCGTCGGCGACAAAATTGGCGGTGAACAACAAATTCGAGACGCGTGGCTCAATGAGACTCTGACGCTCGCGGAAGAAAAGCAAATTCTTACGCACTACGCCGGACGCTTGACAAAAGAAGACCATGCGGCACGCGTAGATCGTCTCTTGTGGGGCAGACAAGTCACAAACGCGCGTCGCGTGTTTCCGTATTTGGATAGCGATGATCGCAGACGAGCTGAGGCCCGTGCGGCGCTCCTCTTACAGGCGGCCAGCGCGCAGAAGCTGTTTGAGCGTTTGCCGGAGAAAGACAAGCTGGATTCAGGTGTCTTGCTGGCGGCCGTCAGATATCACCGTCGTCGGGGTGAAGAACAATATGCCATGGCTCTTGCCGACATGGCTTCAGAAGATCCCGCACTCATTCGCGATGGCGGTCGCTGGTGGAGCGAACGCAACCTTCTTATGCGCTGGGCGCTGAAGAATGGTCGTTTTGCAGACGCCTACACGGTAGCGGCAGGCCATCGCATGGCCGAAGGCGCAGACTTTGCAGAGGCTGAGTTTTACGCTGGCTGGATCGCATTGCGCTTTCTAAACGCGCCGGAACGGGCAGAAATTCATTTCCGCGCTCTCGCATCGGAAGTCGGCTCTCCGATTTCCGTTTCTCGCGCTCAGTATTGGTTGGGGCGGTCCGCCGCTGCACAGGGGCGTACGGACGATGCAAGAATCTATTACGCAAACGCTGCTCAGCATTATTATTCGTATTATGGCCAGCTTGCTGCGGAAGCGATCGGGGGTAATTTTACATCGACACGATTCCCGACTTCGCTTCAATCGTCACCGTCGGATCAGGCGTTATTCTCTTCGCGTCCGACAGTTGCGGCACTAAAAATTCTGAGCGACCTCGATCTTGAGTACGAGTTCATGGTCTTCGCGTATCATGTGGATGATCAACTTGAACGTCCCGGAGAATATCTGGAGCTCGCAAAGATTACTGACGGAGAAGGAGCTCCTCACCTCACAGTCCGAGCTGGAAAGGTTGCCATACAACGGGATGCGTTCTCACCGAGCGTGGCGTACCCGCTCGTATTCGTCCCGGATGAAGCTTCTCGTTTTGTTTCGCCGGAGATAATCCTCGGTCTTTCGAGGCAGGAAAGCGAATTTAATCCTCGTGCATTTTCACGCGCCGGGGCCCGCGGCGTCATGCAGCTTATTCCTAGCACTGCGCAGATTACCGCACGCAAGGAAGGCTTGCCCTACTCTAGAAGCGCTCTTCTCGATGACCCGGTCTACAATATGACCATCGGTTCGGCGCACCTTTCACATCTCATCGACCGGTTTGACGGATCACTGGTAATGACACTCGCGGGGTATAACGCTGGGGCCGCGCGCGTCGACCAGTGGGTCCTGCAATATGGCGACCCGCGTAGCGACGCAGTCGATCCGCTCGATTGGGTGGAATTGATTCCATTTTCCGAAACACGAAATTATGTGCAGCGCGTATTGGAAAACATTCAAGTCTACAGAGGACGCCTGAATGACAGTCCCATTCCCGGTCGCTTGCGCGCTGACATCGAGCGCGGTGGCGCACTAAATCGCGTGGCAAGTGCTCCTGAGCCCTCTTTAGTACTGGCCCGCGCAGCAGCGCCATACGGAGCACAGCCCTTACCAACATTGCCCCGACGCACAGCGGATCGCGCGCGCAGATACGCGATGCAAAACCCGCTGCTGATGCCTGGCGATCGCGGTGCGCCGTTGGCAACGCCGCAGGCAGAAACTCAATCGGCGGCGCCCATCACTTTCTCTGAAAACGAAAGTTCGTCGAGACCAAACAAGCGGCGGGGTCGTTCCGCAAAAGTGGAGGCGCGGCCTTCACCGGTACCGAGCCTGACGCCCGCTACTCCATACCCGGTACATAGTGCCATTCAAGACGCCAGCACTGACCTGCCAGCCTCGGTTGTGACCGAATCGGTGGGATCGGCATCTATTGATGTCACCGTGGGTGGCGAGAGGTTCGAGAGCTTTGCTGAAAGCGCTGAGCCCGACGCTGCTTTAGTCGAAGCTCCATCGATCGCAACCGCTGAATCTGAACTGGCGCCGAACGAGGAACTTCTAGATGCAGTGGACGACTTAAGCGGCCTCGAGTCCGAATTGGACGCATGTCTCGCTTACCGAGACTTCCTCGCGAGCAACGCAGAAGAGGATGAAGAATCAGCCGATCTGAATGCAGGCATGCTTGCGGAGCTTCAAAGTGGCTCAAGCGGGTGTGGAGCTACTGAGTCGGATAGCTCGCCTCTTGGAGGCCGCTAGTTTCGCCTGACCAATTGCCTCGAGGCACTCAATCGCGCCTTGCCAAGCTCTTATTTTCCGGGCATTACCGGCGGCGGAGAAGTGGCCGAGTGGTCGAAGGCGCTCCCCTGCTAAGGGAGTAAGGGCCCTAAAAGCCCTTCGAGGGTTCGAATCCCTTCTTCTCCGCAAGCTCTCCCAGCAATGCGGAACTTACTAGCTCATCTGCGCACTGAGCCATGCAGGGCCCGATAGCGCTCGGGTGCGAATCCCGGCTTCATGTTCAGCAAATTGAATTTTGGGCTAAATTCTCCGGCGTAAGTGCCTGAGTTTTCTCCCAACTGCGGCAAACTGTAATTGGGAATTCCGGGTTAATGACGGTCAAGTTCGCACGCTCTTCGATCAAATTGATATCGATGAGCGCATCAGTCGCATTGCTGGCATTTCCCGCTTTTGCCGGGACGGCCACAGGCAGTGTGTATGAGGCCTATACCGTACCCGAAAAGGATGACGCAAAGAACGTTGCCGTCGGCTCGGTTTCCGCCTCGATTAGCGCCGCACTCAGGCACAATCCTCAAATTCGAATCGCTTCAGCTCAAAAAGACGCCGCCAAAGCGGAGCGCTTTCGCGCCCTTGGCGGCTTCCTCCCAGATGTCGAAGCCAGCGCGACGTTCGCAGACGACAACTGGCGAAGCGATAGCCCGACAGGTCTGAACAATGACACCGGAACCACAGTCGGCATCACGGTTGTGCAGCCAGTCTTTCAGGGACTTTCCACATTAAACCGGTTCCGCGCAGCAAAAGCGCGTGTCACGCAATCCGATCTTGCGCTCTTAGCTGCCATGCAACAGACGGCGCTAGACGCTGCGCGAGCACATGCCGGCGTGGTGCTCGCACGTTCAATTGTGGAACACCGTATTGAAAACCTTTCATTGGTTGGCCAGCAACTTACCGTTTCGGAAAAACGATCTCAGGCCGGCGCTCAGAGTAGGACGGGTGTCGAGCAGGCCCGAATGCGACTCGCTCAGGCTCAGGTCGATCTCGGTCTCGCTCGAACAAACCTGGCTCAGCAGGAAGCTGCGTATGTAAGGATTGTCGGAAGCAGTCCCCCGGCCGAACTGATCGCTGACACGCAAAACATCATTGAATTGTTCTCTTCGGCCGATGAAGCAATTGGTGCAGCTCATAACAACAACCCCTCCATTGCGTCAGCAGACGCTGGTGCGACGGCATCGCAACTAGATAAGAGGGCCGCTTTGGGCGCATTTTCTCCGCAAGTCTCGCTGGAAGGAAGCTACATCAAACGATATGGCGTGGATCCCATAATGCCTCTGCAAGACGATGAGGAGTATCAATTGCTTGCACGCGTACGTTTGCCAATATTCAAACAAGGATCAACAATCGCCGGAGTGAAAAGTGCGAACGCGTCTGTTGCACAACAGGAGGCCCAAGTAACGTTGACTGTGTTGGCCATCAACGAGGTCGTTCAGCGCACCTGGCGCCAAGCCGGCGAAGCGATAAGCCGCCTCGCCGCGGCAAGCTCAGGAATCGACGCCGCTCAACAGTCCGTCAAGGGGCTGCAATTGGAGTATGAGGCTGGACAACGCAGCGTTATCGACGTGCTCGATGGACAGCGCGACTTAGTGATCGCACAAATCAACGCATCTCAAGCCGAGTATGAACTTCGGGTGAGCCAATACGACCTTGCTGCGGCAACCGGCATCATACTCGAAGTATTTCAGGCCGAGCGATAGTTAGAACGTAATCTGCTCTATCTCGGTGAAATTGATGATGGAACCATCACTCAACGAGATGTGTCCGCTTGCGTCGTCGCTAAAGATAATCGAACCTTCTTCAACACTGCTGACTGATCCTTCGGTGAGGTCGATAGTCCAATCGCTGCCGAATTCTCCCAGCGGTACGGATCCATCTCCCAACTGAATCACATCCACCCAGCCGTCTCCCGCGCCGCCGATCATGTGATCCGATCCATCGCCCATGTCGTAGACAAAGACGTCTGAGCCATCACCGCCTGAGAGAAAGTCGTCTCCCGCGCCTCCGATCAGCGAGTCATTTCCGCCGCCGCCATAAATGGAGTCATCGCCATCGCCGCCAGCAAGCACTTCACTGTCATTGTCGCCGAACACAAATTGTGCAGCGGCCGGCCGGGCCGCCTGGACTTCAACGGTAAGTGTTTCCTGGTAAATTGCGCCGTGCTCATCGATAACGTCAATCGTCACGTCATGTGAAGCTTGCTCGCTTGAATCGAGCGACACGCCATCTTTGACCTTCAGCTCGTTGCCTACGATTTCAAATGCTCCAGACGGATCTTCCGAGATTGAAAAGCTCGCCGGAGCCGTTGAATCCGAGTCAGTAGCCGACAAGGTGCCCACTGGAGCGCCGCTTTCACCTTCAATCGCTCCGGTAACAACCTCATCGAACTGGGCTGAAACCGTCACGTTCAATCCATCGGGCCCATCATCATCTGGATTGATGACAGAGACCGTGTTCTCGCCTTCCTTTAGTGTAGGCGGTGTAAATTCACCATTGACGATTGTCATCTTCTCGTAGCCGCCTGAGTCAGGATTACGCATGGCGAATACCTGAACTTCATTTTCGGTGATCTGCACAACCACGCGCGGCTCGCCACTTCCGCTGGCCACCCAGGGGGAGTTGATCGCGGTCCCATCTTCAAACTGCAAGAAGGCCTGGCTGTCTGGTCGATACACGTTCGACTGCAACTGTAGCGTTTCTCCCGACAAAGACTGTCCGTTCACAACGAGTTCAAACGAATTATCAATCGAACCGAAGGCAAGAGTAATCATCTCGCCCCCGACGCTGGCCGAAGACAGATCGACAATTGCTGTTCCAGCCCCTCCGCCATTGGAGGTTGAGATTTCGGCATTTTCGACCGAAGCCGCAACCGTTCGCAGCGTGCTCGACGGCGTCAATTGAATATCGGTTGGCGGTGCATTCATTATGTCCGCAACGCCAATCGATTGATCCGCAAATTCAAACATCTCTACTGAGGCGACCCGATCTGTACCGTCAGGTGACCCCGGGCGATTGTCAGTGATCCTAAACGTCGTCTCGTTAAGTTGCTGGATGGTGTAGTCAGCGCGATTGCCAGAAAAGACTACCGTGTCGTCACCGTCACCACCAGTGATGCGGTCATTTCCGCCGCCACCAATGAGCCGGTCATTGCCCACACCACCGTCAATATTGTCATTACCGTCACCGCCGGCAATCTCGTCATCGCCATCGCCGCCGCGCTGGGTGTCGTTTCCTGCGCCGCCGGTCAGCGTGTCGTTCCCGGCATTGCCGTACTGGCGCACCGCCTCGTCCATGCCGCCAGCGTCAATCGCATCATTGCCGCCCGCGCCATCGACGCGCTCTACATTCGACGCCGCCATGTCAATCGAGAAATCGCCGTCGCCCTGAACCACAACCCTGTCAGAGCCTTCGCCGCCGTCGATGACGGTGTCATCGCTGTCGGCATAGATCAGATCGTCACCCGCGCCGCCATAGAGCTCGTCAGCGCCAGCATTGCCCGCAATATTGTCATTGCCGTCGCCGCCGGCAATCACGTCATCGCCATCGCCGCCGCGCTGGGTGTCGTTTCCTGCGCCGCCGGTCAGCGT
>CAZAOB010000007.1:58892-70453 GCA_964486635.1 uncultured Caulobacterales bacterium
CATTGCCCGCAATATTGTCATTGCCGTCGCCGCCGGCAATCACGTCATCGCCATCTCGACCGCGGATTGTATCATTGCCTTCTCCGCCAGAGATGGCGTCATTGCCGCCGGTTCCATACAAGCGATCACTGTCGCCGGCGCCTTCGATAACATTGTATTCCGGGGTGTCGTCCACCTGCACCGCTACGGTCAGAATAGACGACTCGCCCCCTACAGAGTTTGCGCGCACCACTACGTCATGCGTTGCCTGCGATTCAAAGTCGAGAGACACGCCATCCTTTAATTTCAACTCATTGCCGACCACTTCGAACAATCCAGACGGATCGCTTTCGATCGCAAAATCTGTGATTTCCGCCCCGGTGTCCGGATCAGTGGCGTACAACTTGCCGACTACCGCACCAGGATTGTTTTCCGCTACATGTGGATCTGAATCGGTTTCACTATTCGTAACAGATGCGTCACCGCGAAGCTGCAGATTGCTGCTTCCCGCGACAGCCAAGACCTCCCCGCCAGATTCCTGCGTCATTACCCACGCATTGACCAATCCAGACTCAGATCCCGGATCATCAATGGCTGCATCCGAATTATTGGCGATTTCCTCAGCGGATCGCGCGTAATTGAAGACGCGAACCTCTGCGATTTCACCCTCAAATATCTGACTGGAATCAAACCCGCTACCGGCACTGTCTTGCTCTTGCCCGAACACCAGCGTGCCGCCCGACTTCAAGTCACGAATGTTGACCGACGTTTCAAAAGCCTTGTCGCCATCAACATAAAACTTTAGCTCATTGGAAGCTTGATCCCAGCTAAACGAAACAAGGTGCTCTTGCCCATCCAGAAGCGCCGCGTTCGGCACGCCTGTGTTTATTTTTTGCCCGGCTAGGAAAACATGCACATTGCCGCTGGCGCCTTCCAGCCAAACAAGCGCTTCATTGTCAGAGCCATCGCCTGCTGCATATGAAAACAGAGGCGTTCCGTTGCCTACTTCGGTTTGATCCGACGAAAAGCGGACTTCAACAGTTAAGGCGTCTGTTGGAAAATCGGCAAGATTGCTAGCTATCGCTACACCACCACTCCCGCCATTTTGGTTTAAAGAAAGCACCTGGTCAGCAACAGCCGGCTGCAAATTAAAATCTATCGGCGCCTCATCCACGTTTGCAACATTCACAGTGAACGTCTGACGTGACGTTGCGCCTTCAAGGCCGATGGCCTCCACTACGATATCGTAAGCGCTTTGCTGCTCGTGATCGAGTGAGATTCCGTCTTTCAGTTTGATTTCATTTCCAACTATCTCGAACGCCCCCGAGGGATCATTCACGATTTCGAAATGGGTAACGGGCGCGCCTGTGTCGGTATCCAGCGCGGAAAGCCTCCCAGCAACTGCCCCGGGATCATTTTCGAATATCGTCGGCACTTCATAAGGCGCGCCGCCGTTCACAACCGCATTGTTTACGAGAAGGAGGTCACTTCCGCCAACCAGATCTTCAACAATGCCATCAACAGACTCGCTCATGACCCAGTTGTTGACGAGCCCGGGCTCGGTATCCGGATGATCAATCGAAGAGCCAGCGTGTTCCTGAACTTCGGCGGCACTACGCGCATAATCGAAGATTCGCACTTCAGCGATTTCGCCTTCAAAAATTTGATTCTGCGCGAATCTTCCGCCTTCGCTATCTTGCTCCTGGCCAAACACCAAAGTGCCGTCAGATTTCAAATCCCGGATATTGATGGAGGTTTCAAAAGCGGAGTCGCCATCGACATACACTTTCAGCTCATTAGAAGACTGATCCCACGTAAACGATACTTGATGCTCCTCACCATCGAGTAGACCAGCATTCGCAATCCCGGTATTAATCTTTTGTCCCGCCAGGAAGATGTTGACGTTTCCGCTTGATCCCTCAAGCCAAACAAGAACCTCGTTGTCCGAACCGTTGCTCGCGGCGTAGGAGAATAGCGGAGTACCATCTCCCACATCGGTCTGACTGGAGGAGAACCTGACTTCCACTGTAATGGCGCTCGTCGGAAAGCCCTCAATGTTCGCCGCGATTGCTGCGTCATTCGAGCCATCGCTGTTCAAAGAGAGAGCGCCAGGACGATTGCCGGGTGTCAAGGTAAAATCGGTTGGTTCTTCTGCTACATTGGTTACGGGTAGAACGAAAGACTGCGTCGTGCTTTCGCCCTGACCGTCTGTTGCTGTAACAGCAACGCTGATTTCGGACTCAGTCTCGTAGTTTACTTCAACGCCGTCTTTGAGTTTAAGGACGTATCCAGTCTCGTCTGCGACGACTTCGAAACGGTCATCATCAACCGTAACAGCCGCCAATTCTCCACGGTCATCACTAATGGAAAGGTGCGCCGCGACGGCGCCGGCTGAATTTTCCGAAACGCCAAGCCGATCGGATTCCTCGAATCCCGGCAATCGATAGCTATCGCCGCCGATCACTTCCATAGCACCGCCAGTATCGGGACCAGACCACGCCAACTCAAGAGTTTGCGAGCCGCCATTCTCAAAATACCGAATTTCTATCTCGTGCGATCCTGAATCAAGATCAACCGTCACCGATTTTGTGCTGGTCGAATGCAGACCGTCATTGTCGATTATCGGCACGCCATCGATAAACACCATGCTGCCGTCATCACTTGTGAGAGCGAAAGTGTAAGATCCACCCTCTTCAACAATCAATTGCCCCTCATACTTTGCTGCAAAGTAGTCACCAGGCGCGCCCTCCCAAAACGATTCCTGACCCCCAAGGTAGCTAATGCTTCCAATTACGGCCTGCGCGTCCGGAGCTGCATCAAAATTTACTTGATCCAGATCGCTCAGCGAGTGACCGATGTTGTAGAATGAGCCCAATAGGCCTTCACCGCCCACAAGAGAAATACTTGGCGCAGCGTTCACATCATCAACGGTAATCGGGAAGTCGAGAGCGCTGCTGGCGCCGGAGGTGTCGGTAACAGTGACAGTCACCGAAAGCGCTGGCTCGGACTCGTAGTCGATGCTGGCGTCGTCTTTCAGTTTCAAGACTAAGCTTCCGTCAACTTCGGCTACTTCAAACCGATCATCACTGGTGCTGAAGCTGTGCGTGTCGCCAACATCCGGATCAGAGACTGCGAGCTGGGCGACGATAGCGCCGACAGTGTCTTCCGGGATAATCAAATTGTCGAGCGAGGCGCCGTTACGAAATGCGTCGCCGCCAATCACCTCGTTGGCGTCGCCAGTGTCGGGACCCGACCACGCTAGTTGCAACGTTTGCGAACCGCCATTCTCAAAATACCGAACTTCGATGTCGTGCTCGCCGCTCGCCAACTCCACGCTAACTGTGCGCGTCTGTGTGCCGTGCAGTCCATCGTTGTCGAGTACGGGAGCGCCATTGATGAACAGCATGCTCCCATCATCGCTGGTCATATTGAAGGTATAAACACCACCTTCAACTACGGTTAGCTGACCCTCATACTTCGCAGCAAAGTAATCGCCGGGCGCACCGTCCCAAAACGAATCCTGCCCTGACATATAGTTGAGGCTATCTACGATTGCCGTTGCATCCGGCGTCGCGTCAAAATCAATATCACTGAGGTTGCTTAGTGCATGGCCAATATCGAAATATGAAGCTTTCAAACCGGAGCCCGTAACGACCTCTAGCGTCGGACCTTCATTGACATTCAAGACTGAAATCTCAAACGCCTGCGCAAACGACAACCCTCCCTGATCGGTTGCTGTCACCGTAATGTTTACCGAACTTGATGCTTCAGCATCAATGAAAATGCCATCCTTAAGTTTAAGGCCGCCGTTCACAATCTCAAAGCGGTCGTCTGAAATGTCGAATGAATGAGAAGCGCCGGCATCAGGGTCAAGGACAGAAATCGACCCGATCAAGCCACCGATATTGTTTTCATCAATCGATAGATTGTTCAGCAGTATAGCGGACGGAGCTTCGTTAACATCCGAGACTGCGATTTCGAAGGCTCGAGCAGTCTCAAGGCCGCCGGAATCCGTGCCGGTGACAGTGATTGAAATCGTATTTGCTTCTTCAAAGTCCAAGAATACATCATCGCGCAGCTTTAGAACGTCGCCTACAATCTCAAATCGTTCATCTGATACTGAATACCGTACTACATCCCCGAAATCCGGATCAGTCGCCGAAAGCAAGCCCACTTCTCCACCAGCAGTGTTCTCGGCCAGGAATGACGGCGCCAGCGTGAGGTTAACCGGGGCCTCGTTTACATCAGATACTCCGACAGTAATGGTCTCCAGGTGAGACGCACCGCGGCTGTCGGTGACTTGTATTACGAGCTCGTATGAACTTTCTTGCTCAAAATCGAACGCCACCCCGTCACGCAATTGCAATTCATTACCAACGATCTCAAACAGCCCGGATGGATCACTTGAAAGGGTAAACAGTGCGCTATCGTCTGAGTCTTGATCAATAGAGGTCAATACGGCAATTTTTGCGCCAGGCGCGTTTTCCAACGCGACTTGGAACTCTGTCTGAATTCCTGACGGCGCATGATTTTCTGCAACCACTTCTTCAGCGCTTTCGTCAGTTCCGTCACCATCCCCACCCTCATCGACTTCGTCGGCGCCGTCCGAATGAGGCGGTTGTTCGCGATCGAAGGGTTCCGGCGAGTCTTCTTGTACGGGTTCTTGAACGTAGTCACGCGATTGCACATCGGGTGCTTCATGGGGTTCAGCCTTGTTCAAAGCAGCCGACGCCACGCCGCGCGCAACAACGGCCGCAGAGTTTTGCAACCCACTGTCATCTACGCTGAATGCACTTACATCGAATGCCTCGCCGTTCGTGGTCTCTTCCGGTGCTAGAGGACTACCGCTCTCGCTGGAATCATTTTCGGAAGAGGCAGACTCATCTGTCGTAAAGTTTTGGCGAGCGGTTTGAACGGGTTCTGAATCAACCGAGGAAGCTGGCCCCTCTGGCGTCGTCGTCCCGGCGCCCGCATTTGAAAGGACATTCTGCTTACCGCCCAGAACATTGTCCTGACTGCTTTGAGCACCGAAGTGGAGATTACCATGCCCTTCCGCGTCTTTTCCGCCGTCGAACTGAAAATGTTCTTCGTCTCGAGCCTTTTTTAGCGACTCGCGATCGCTATTGAATGTTGCATCCTCAACAGCTCGGCGGTCTTCGTGCTGATCGCGAAGACCTTCTTTGGAATTGCGGGCGGTTGTAGGTTGGTCTTTGGCCATGACGATACTCAACAAATTGCTTTCCGCCGCAGACCTTAACTCCAGACACTTAATCAGAAACTTATCAATCTAGTTAACACCCGGTAAAACATGAACAAATGACCATATTTGCACACTCGGCGCTTATTTTTCCGAAAGGAATTCATCATAAACGGAGTATGAACCGAACCTCACAAAGTAGATTTCCAGCATGCGTTCCTTGTATCGAGAGTTTGCCACTGAGCTGCTGCGCAATGGCGCCGTCGACGGCGCAGCCTCGCAGCCAGCTCCTCTCGGCACGTGGACCTATATCGCCTCATCCGTAATCAACGTTCTTGCTCTGGCGTTGCCGTTGACGATTCTTCAGGTCTACGATCGAGTGTTGCCCAACTCCGCCAACGAAACCATGACCGCCCTCATCCTGCTCCTGATCGGATCAGTGGTCGTTGACGGGCTGCTAAAGTACTTCAGATCTTCAGTCATCAATTGGTCTGCCGCCGCGTACACTCATTCACTGTCGATGCGTGGCTTGACAAGCATGCTGAGCAATCGACCATCGTCTTTCAGCGCAGAGACAACAAGCGAGCACTTGGAGCGGCTCAACGCCATTCAAGGACTGGGAAACCACTACAGCGCTCAGTCTCGAACTGTTGCGGTGGATGTCCTGTTTATTCCAGTTTTCTCTTTAGTCATATTTCTTGTCGGGGGATTCCTTCTGGCTGCAATTGTCGCTCTTTTCGCTTTATTTGGCTATCTTGCTTTCAAGGGATCTAGCTCGCTGAATGACGTTGTTGCGCAACGTGAATCCAGCGACTCTCGCAAACAAGACTTCACCATCGAAGTTCTTCGGGCAATCCAAACGGTAAAAGCTGCCGCCATGGAGCCGCAAATTATGCGGCGCTTTGAGAGTCTGCAATCTGCGGCGAGTGTCATTACTAGAAAAATGATCACTCTCACCGGCGCAGCCCAGACCTACAACAGCATCTATGCCTCGCTCTCCACTGTTGTAATCGTCAGCTGTGGCGCAGTTCTCGTACTGAATGGAAGGCTTACGCTCGGGGCGCTGGCCTGCTGCATGCTGCTGTCGTCGCAACTTCTGCAACCCCTCATGCGCTCTCTTACGAGCTGGAATGAAATTAAGCTCTCTCAACATCGACGAGAGAGAGTGGAGTCGATTTTCAAAGCATCAACTCACGAGATGAACCCTGCTCGGTTCCCCGATCGCTTCGCGCCCAAAAGTATCGAATTAAGAAATGTCACTATCCGCTACGCCGGCTCAACTCCATTGTTCGAAAACTTGAATCTGAGGGTCGAGCCCGGCCAGTTTATCGCAATCACCGGTGCGGATGGCTGCGGGCGAACTACCCTACTTCGTTCGTTGATCCAAGATGCACCGATGACCGAAGGTGATATCCTGATTGATAACGAAACGTTTGGTCGCGATGCGCCGAATCATCTTCGGCGTGATATTCGATACGTTGGCCTCAATCCGGTTCTGTTCCGCGGAACAATTCTGGAAAACATTACATTGTTCGGAACGACGCCTGCAAAAATCGCCCTCAGCGCTGCCAAGTTTACTGGTTTGGATGAAGAGGTCGTTCGCATGCCGCTCGGATACGACACAGTGTTGAAAAGTTCAGCTGGACGCGATGTTCCGGCGCCAACCGCGCAGCGGATTACGATTACGCGCGCCCTCGCCATGCGACCGTCCGTGCTGATCCTTGATGAAGCCAACACCCTTTTGGACCTCTCCGGGGAGCAGCACTTTATCGATGCGCTTAAACGCCTTCGCGGCAAGGTCACCACCATTATCGCGTCACACAGACCCTCCTTGCTTGAGCTCGCTGATAGGCGCTACGCCATAGAAAACGGCTCTCTTTCGCTTTTGCCAAGCAGCCAACAATCGCAACGGAGAGCGTCATGACGGGCACTCATCAAATCTCCTGCGACAGCATTGAGACTCCTGTGAATGCGTTAAGCGCTCGCAATAAGGTGCGCGAGCTTCAGGAACGCATTGCAAAATCATTTCGCCGTGATGCTTCGGCACATGCGGCGGCGGGAACCGATTGCCTCGCCGTCGTGGAGCGATTTCTGAGCCTCACCGGCTGGGTTCAAGGCGCGCGTCGCATTTTTGAATCCCTGCCGCACGCAGACGATATGTCTTCTGTCTTTGCCTTCCGCACTGTCCTGTATAGGCTTGGCTTCTCTTCTCATTCAGAAGAAGCCAGCGCCGAGAACTTGCGGCAGGAGTACTTGCCATGCTTTCTCAGGTACCCCGATGGCGCAATTAAGCTTGCGGAGCGCAAAACCCGCGAGGGTGAAGTTGTCATTTTTGACCCACAGTTCGAACGGCATGAGCGCGTACGAATCGACGAGATTGAAGCACTCGCCATATTTCCGGAGCGAATTGAGGACAATGAAGTTCACGGCGCCGCCGGCCAACAATCCTGGACATCTCAAATACTTTCAGCATTCGCCCCGCACATCAGGCAAATCTTTGCTCTGAGCTTCATCATAAATCTTTTTGCATTGGCGCCTCCGGTTTTCGTCATGTCGGTTTATGATAAAGCCATTGCAACCAAGTCATATGATGTGCTTGCTGGCCTTACGGTGGGCATTGCAGTAATCGTCGCGGGTGATTTTGCCTTGCGTATGATTCGCGTCCGGCTGCAGGCCTATTTTGGCGCTCGCCTCGATGAGCAACTCAATGAAACTGCCTTCCGCCACCTGCTGCATCTATCCCTTTCTCACACTGAAGACGCACCGATTGGATCCCAATTGACGCGACTACGCCAGATGACTTCTCTTCACGAAGCATTTACTGGCCCCCTTGCCAACGCCATTTTTGATCTTCCTTTCATCGCTCTTTTTCTATTTGTGATTGCGGTCATTGGCGGAAACCTGGTTTGGGCGCCGATCTCTCTCATCGCTATTTACGCGCTAATCGCAGCATGGGCTGTTCCAAGAACGGGCAGCCTGCTCCGAAAGGCTGGAGAATCGCGTTCGCAGCTCAGCAACCTGACAACCGAAGCGCTGACCTGCCAGCGCGCCATCAACGATCTCGCGGCAGAACACATATGGATTCGTAGATATCGCAAGCTCTCTGCTGAAGCGGCCTTCACTAACATGAAGTCGCGGCAGATGAATTTTCTTCTGCAAACCATATCGCAATCCATGGTGGCGGTTGCCGGCGTCGGCGTCCTTGTCGTGGGTGTGAGCATGGTGCTCGAGGGAACTCTGTCCAGCGGCGCGCTGATTGCTGTCATGGCGTTGTCCTGGCGCGTGTTGGGTCCCATTCGCAGCATCTTTCTCTCCAGCCTTACATTGGGTCAAACACTGCAAAGCCTTCAACAGGTCGACCGCCTTGTCCGCTTGCCATTGGAGCGAAGTCCGAATTCGGGGCCGACAATTCCGCGTAGCTTCAAAGGCAACATCGTTGTCGATCGAGTTTCCTTCCGCTACGCAGGCCAAAGAGAGCCGACGCTTCGCGGCGTTTCGCTCGAGGCTAAGCCGGGTGAGCTCACTTGTCTGTACGGTCGAAGCGGGTCCGGCACATCCACTATGTTGCGCGTACTGCTTGGACTTCACCAGCAGCAAGCCGGATCCATATTTGTCGACGGTCTCGACCTTCGTCAGCTTGACAAGGGCGAATGGCGTCAGGCAATCGGCGTCGGGCTTCAATCGCTGGACCTTTTCCATGGCACGATCGCGCAGAACATACGGCTCGCCCAACCGGACGCATCCGATGAGCAAATCGAACGGATCGCCACCCGGCTTGGCATTGATCGCTACTATGGCAATGCACTCGATCTTGGCCTCGAAACACGCTGCACCACCATGGCGCGTGCTGGCTGGCCCGATGCCCTTTTGAGCCGCATCAATCTCGCGCGCGCCTTTATCAAGGATGCGCCAATCTATCTCCTCGACGAGCCCGCTGCGACGCTCGATCATCAGGGCGAGAAGGCGCTTCTGTCCATCATTGAAGAGAAGCGTAAAACCAGCGCCATCATCATGACCACGCAACGGCCAAGTCACATGCGTCTCGCCGACAAAGTCGTCTGGATGGATCGCGGCATGGTGCGCGACATTGGCCCGCCCGACGAAATCGTTCCGAAAGTACTTGCGGCCTAGAAAAATGCAGAAGAGCAAACCCATGAAGAAATCCATGCAAGTCGATCCACACCAGGAGTCAGTAGGCGAACGCCACGCGCTCGCACTGCCGATCGAACTCGAGGAAGGCGCCCCGCCGCATCTGGCGCGCGCCGCCATGGCTGTGCTGAGCGGCATGGTCATTTTCCTTCTGGTGTGGGCGAACATCGCCAATGTCCGCGAGCTGTCCGTCGCCATGGGCGAGATCGCGCCTTATGGCTCGACCCGCGAAGCCGCACATTTCGAGGGCGGCATCGTCGAAGAAATACTGGTCGCGCCAGGCGACGCCGTCATCGCCGGTCAGGCGCTGGTGAAAATGCGCCCGGAAAGCACCGGCGGCGAGTTTGACCGCCTTTCGGCGCGCCGCGCCAATCTCGCCATTCGCGCAGAACGCATGGAAGCTCAGGCACAAAAGCGCGAGCCAGACTTTTCCGCCTGGTCCGCCGAATGGAGCGGGCAAGTCGCCGAACAGCGCGCCATTTTCGACGCAGCTGTCGCACAACACACCGCCGCAATGGACACCTTCACTTCGCGCGAGACGTCCGCCAACGCTGAAGTCACCAAAGCCGAAGCGGAGCTTTCCGCAAACAACGAACTCCTTTCCTACGCCCGTGAGCAACTGGCGATTCAGGATGAGCTGATCGGCGACGGGTTCACGTCGAAACAATCGCACCTGCAGGCCAAGTCTGCAGTGGCCGAATCCAACGCCGCCGTCATCGTCGCGCGCACACGTCTCGACCAGGCGCGCGATGCACTGAAGGCCGCGCAGGCTGACCGCATCGGCGCCGAAGCCGAATACAACAACCGCCTCGCCGAAGAACGCGCCACCGTCATCGCCGAGCTGCGCGAACTGGAGCAGCCGTTGCTTTCGCTCGCGGATCGTTCCGATCGCCTCACCGTGCGCGCGCCAGTGGCCGGCACAGTGAACGACGTTCTCGTCAACGGCGCCGGCGACGTTGTTTCGCCCGGCGGCGTCGTCGCGGAAATCACGCCGACCGGCGCCGAATTCTTCGCCGAAGTGCGTGTCGCGCCGAAAGACATCGGCCACGTCCTCTCCGGTCAGCGCACCGAAGTGGTGGTCACCGCTTTCGACCCCAACCGCTTCGGCAAACTCGTCGGCAAGGTGTCGCACATTTCCGCCGACAGCTTCACCGACGAGCGCACGGGCGATCCCTACTACATCGCCTACATCGCGCTCGAGGAGCAGCACCTGGGCAAGGGCCGCAACACGCGCACCCTGACGCCCGGCATGCAGGTGCGCGCGGAAATCATCACCCAGTCGCGCTCGCTGATGCAGTACATCCTCAAGCCCGTCGCGCGCTCGCTCGACCAGGCCTTCACCGAGCGCTGATCGCGCGCATTGGCGGCCGGGAACGCACCCCGCCCGACGTGAAATCCCCGCAGGACACGCCCTTCCGGTTGTGCTAATATCACAACCGGGGACGCCGTGGGGCGTGGATCTTGAGCCCGCGCCGGGGCGGCGGCGGGACAGCTACGGGGATTTTTTATGAACATGTTTCTGCGCCTTCTGGCCACTGCGCCGCGCAATATGATGTTGCCGATCGTCGCCGTTATGGCCGGCTGGTATGGCGGCGCCAAATATGGCGCGCCGGACTATGTGATGAACACAGTCGAAGGCATGCTCGCCCGGGGCGGCGAGATGGTGGGCGGACTTCTTCCGGGTGCGGAGCAAACCGATCCGGCTCCGGCGAGCGACGGCGACGAAGTCTGACGCCGCGCGCGCCATAGCCCTCACCTGAAATTGCGCGGACGCGCCGCCGGGTCGCCGGCCTGGCGCGCCCGCTGCGCCATCAGGCGCCGCGTCACTCGCCGCTCGATCATCTGCGCCATCGCCTCGATCGTTCTGTCGGAGAACGGCCAGTCCGGCTCGTCCGCACCGGCGCCCGCCCGGCCGCCAACATCGCCACGACGCGCGCGCTTGCGTTTCGGCCGCGCCCCGCGCGCCGGTGCAAGCGCAGCAGCGGCCTCGCATTTGGCTTCATACTCCTTGCGCAGCTTGTCGCTGCATGTCTTGAGATCGGCCTCGCGCAAGGCGTCGTTCAGCGCGCGGAGTCGCTTATGCGAAAGGTCGGGCATGTCGGGCGGCTGTTTCATGTCGTCTCCTTTCTTCCGCACATAGTTTCCCATCGCCGCGCTCCGTTAAGAGCCGAACGTATAAATTTGAGAGAAGCGCGGGACGTGAAACACCCTCGTCGCTTTAGTCTTAGCACATGGG
>CAZAOB010000008.1:0-69165 GCA_964486635.1 uncultured Caulobacterales bacterium
CGCCTACAGGCGCGAGCGCGCCAGGAAAACCCAGCTTTTTGGCTTCTTCAAGGCGGGCCTCGGTCTGGTTCACCGGCCGCACGGCTCCAGAGAGGGCGACCTCGCCAAACACCACCCGATCGCGCGGCAACGGCGTGTCGAATAGCGAGGAGCAGAGCGCCGCCGCCGCCGCCAGGTCGGCCGCCGGTTCGGCGATGCGCAGGCCGCCCGCCACATTGAGGAACACGTCGTTGCGCCCGAAATCGAGACCGGCGCGGGCGTCGAGCACGGCGAGCAACATGGAGAGGCGCGCTGAATCCCAGCCGACCACGGCGCGGCGCGGCGAGGCCAGCGACGAAGGCGAGACCAGCGCCTGAATTTCGACCAGCACCGGCCGGGTGCCCTCGATCCCGGCGAACACTGCGGCGCCCGAGACGGCGGCATCACCGCCGGTGAGGAACAGCTCTGAAGGATTAGCGACTTCGCGCAATCCGTCGCCGGACATTTCAAAGACGCCGATTTCATGCGCTGCGCCGAAACGGTTTTTCACCGCGCGCAGAATGCGGAAGTCGCGGCCCTGTTCGCTTTCGAAATAGAGCACCGCATCGACCATATGTTCGACGACGCGCGGGCCAGCGATCTGTCCGTCTTTGGTGACATGCCCGACCAGCAGCATGATGCAGCCCGACGATTTGGCGAAGCGGACGAGTTCCTGAGCGCAGGCGCGGACCTGCGTCACCGTGCCGGGCGCCGCGGGCAGGGCGTCCGACCAGAGCGTCTGAATGGAATCGATGATGACGGCGTCAGGGCGTTCGGCCTTCAGCGTCGCGAGGATGTCGCGCAATGACGTCGCCGATGCGAGATGCACCGACGTCTGTTCAACACCGAGACGCTTTGCGCGTAGTCTGATTTGGGCGGTTGCTTCCTCGCCGGAGATATAGGCGACATTGGCGCCGCCCTTGGTGAGGCCAGATGCGACTTGCAACAGCAAAGTCGATTTGCCGACGCCGGGATCGCCGCCGATCAATAGCGCCGAACCGGGAACGAGGCCGCCGCCGCAGGCGCGGTCGAACTCGGCATTGCCGGTAAGGAGGCGCGGCGCTTCTTCGGTTGAGCCCGACAGCGTCGTGAATTCGATCTTTTTGCCCTTGGCCTTTGCACCGCCGCCGAGCGAACCCGGCGGTCCCGCCTCGGAGGCCTCCTGGGTGATGGTGTTCCATTCCCCGCAAGCGTCACAGCGCCCGGCCCATTTCCCATAGACCGCGCCGCAAGACTGGCAGACGAAAGTGTCGGAATGTTTGGCCAATGGGTTTCCCGTTACGCCCCGATGTTCTTTGAATGTTCTGTGATGGATTTCGCGCGTTAATGCAAGGTTTGAGGCGTGAAGCGGGGAAAGTTCACTCGGCGGCAGGCAACCGCACGGGCTTGCCGGGGCCTGCGCCCTCGACGAAACCGCCGGGGGTTTTGATGACGACGCCGTTGACGATCACCCATTCGATTCCGGCCGGCGGCGTATGCGCGTTTTCATAGGTTGCGCGGTCGCTGACCGTTTCTGCATTGAGAATGACGATATCGGCGTCCATGCCTTTCTGCAGCCGGCCTTTGCGCGCCATTTGCGGCGCGGAGGCCTCAAGCGATTTCGCGGGCAGGTAGGACATTTTCCGGATTGCAGCGGGCAGAGACAAGAGAGCTTTTTCGCGGACATGTTCGCCGAGTACGCGCGCATTCGTGCCCGCGTCCCGGGGGTGGCCGCCATTCGGGTCCCAGCCGCCGTCTGAAGCGATCTGCGTCTCCGGATGGGCGACGCAGGCGTCGATCCATTCCTGTTTCATCCAGTGAATGACAATGAGGCCGCCTTCCTCGCGATATTTGCCAAAAGTTTCCCGGGTCAAGCGCTCGCCGGTCGCCGGCCATTGATATCGTTGAAATCTTTCGTCAGGCCATTCGCGCCAGTCGGCCCACATTTCGGCGCGAATATCATTCATGCCTGCCGTATACGGATAACATTCGGTGGTGACGGCGACGCCGGCCGCCTGCGCGATGTCGAGCTGCTCAAGATTGTGTTCGACGTAATCAGCCGCCGACGAATTCAGATGGCTGATATGGATTGCAGCGCCGGAAAGCAAGGCACCCGCGATGGGCTCATAAATATAGGCGTAATCGCTCGTGCTGTCCCAGTCGCGCAGATGGATCTGGACGGCGCGATCATATTTCGCCGCAAGTTTGAAGACCTCCATCACTTCCGTCATGGTCGCGCCCGGCATGTATTCAACGCCCATACCGACGGCAGGGGCGCCGTCTTTCAGGCCCTGTTCGACGATGGCGAGCACCGCAGCCAGTTGTTCTTCCGTAACCGGTGATTTGGCGATTTCCGCCATTTCGTCCGGGCCGATGTCGCCAAGCTCGGCGATCCCCTTGTTCATTGTCGGCGGCGTTTTGCTGAGCACGGCGAGCCGCGCGCTGCCCCAGGATGACGAGAATCCGAAATTGATCAGCGCGTCTTGTTCCAGCGCCGCATAGGCCGCCGGCACGTCATTGGCGCCTTCTTCAAAATTGAATGTCGTTGTCACCCCGTCCGCGGCGCGAAGGCGAAATGTCTCGGGACCGAGCGCATAGGTGTTGCGATCGATGAATCCGGGCGAGACCACAAGTCCCTGCGCGTCAATCGTTGTTGCGCCCTTGAGCGGACGCTTTGAAATTTTTGCAATCGCGCCATCCACAACGCCGATATGGCGTATCTCGTCTAGACCGGTTTCCGGGTCGATGACGCGGCCGCTACTGATGACGATGTCATATTCTTTCGCAGCGGCGCCATTCAAAATTGCAGTCGTCGCAAGGATCGCGGCAATAAGAATTCGCACCATGGGCTCTCCCCTCCATGCTGGCGGACTGACTTATGCGCTGGATCATTCCATGTGTTGCGGGTGTTTGCTAGCCTGCGGTTCAACGCAAGGAACGACGCATGCCAGACGCCGAAAACATCAACGATCTAAACCCTTACCTCCGCGGTCTCTTCGCGCCCGTGCGCGAGGAAGTCAGCGCCGATAATCTGCCGGTTGTCGGCGAGATTCCGCGCGAGCTCTTCGGCGCCTATTTCCGCAATGGGCCGAACCCCGCCGCTGCGCCAAAGGGCATGCATCACTGGTTCGACGGCGACGGCATGATTCACGGAATCTGGTTTGAGAACGGCAAGGCGCGTTATCGCAATCGCTATGTCGGGACGCAGGATCTGCGCGCAAATGGCGCTGCCGATATGCCCGGCATTTTCGAACCGTCGCGCGATGCGCCGGGGCGCAAGGTCAATTACCGTGATACGGCCAACACCGATCTCGTCTATCACAACGGCAGGCTGCTGGCGCTTTGGTATATCTCGGGACAGCCGGTTGCCGTCGATGCGCAGACGCTAGAGACGATCCGCACCGAAAGTTTTTCCGGCAAGCTGCCGCGCAATGTCTCCGCACACTCGAAAGCCGATCCGGCGACCGGCGAGCTGGTGTTTTTCGACTACGCGCTTTACGAGCCGAAAATGTGGACGGGAACGGTGTCGCGCAATGGTGAGCTGACGCAGTTTCAGGAGATCGACCTGCCGGGCCCGCGCCTTCCGCATGATATGGGGCTCACTGAAAACTACGTCATCCTGCATGACTTGCCGGTGATCTTTTCCGAGCACGCAATCCGCAATCGTATGTGGCAAATCCATGTCGCCGATCAGCCGACGCGTTTTGGCGTCGTGCCGCGAAAAAGCGGGCCAGCGAAGTGGTTCGAATTTCCGACCTGTTACATTTATCATGTCATCAACGCGTGGGAGGAGGGCGACGAGGTCGTCATGGCCGCCTGCAAAATGGTTCCGAACGGGCTGAAGCCCGATCCGAAATACGGACCTTATGCGGCGATGGCGGATGTGCTCGCCTTGCGCGCGCAACCGTTCCGCTGGCGGATGAATATGAAGACCGGCGAAGGCCGCGAAGAACAGATCGACGATGCACTGTCGGAATTTCCCGTGGTCAATACGGATATGACCGGGCGCAAAACAAAATACTCCTATCACGTAATTTTCGACGACTGCATTGAGCAGCGCTTTACAGGGTTGTTGAAATACAACCTTGAAACTGGCGCTTCCGAGCGTCACGACTTTCCGCAAGGCGTTTACGGATCTGAGCCGGCCTTCGCGCCACGTGCAGGATCAACCGGTGAAGATGATGGCTGGCTGGTGACGTTCACCGCCGACATGCAAGGCGAGTCTGAAGCGCATGTAATCGATGCAAGGAATTTCAGCGCGCCGCCGGTCGCGCGCATCAAGCTGCCGCAACGCGTGCCGGCAGGATTTCATGGAGTGTGGGCGCAAGGCGCGTGAGTCGTTTACTCGGCGGCCTTCGAGGCGTCCTCAATGGAGTCCTGTTGATCGTCGTTGGCTGCTCGCGCGTTGGCACGGCGTTTCCATGCGCGGCGCCAACTCTTTGGCCAGAAATAGCCAGACAGGTAGACGCGGCGTTGCAATAGCGGCTTGCGCTTGCGAAGCGGGCGACGTGGCGCTGCTGCTTCCGACGTATCCTCATTCAGATCGCCTTGAACAATTTCCGCGGCCTTCTCCGGGGCAGGCGATGAAGCCGGCTTCTGCGCCGGCGCCTCTGCAGGAGATTCGGCTGGCGTCTGTTCACGCGCAACCGGCGCTGCTTTCGCAGCAGATTCCATGGCGCGTTCCACGGTGGATTTGGCTGGCGCGGTTTGCGGTTCTGCAGGCTTGGCGCTGGCGGGCGCGGCTGAAGTTTGTTTCGGCTGCGCCGGGGCCGGTTCCGGCGGTTTCGGCGGCTTGGCTGACGCCACCGTGCGTGGCAGCAAATTGAGGCCGGGCGATTTGACGGGCACATCCGGCTCTTCGGGAAGCGCGGCGGCGCCGACGCGAATGCCCGGCTGGAAATAGGCGCGAGACGCGCCGACCGCCATGGAGATAGGTTGCATTGCGACGGCGGATGTCGGTGACATGGCTGCCGGCCGCTGCACCGCGTGCTGCGGGGTGGCTGTCGCTGCTTGCTGCGCGGCCACTTGCTGCGAGGGTTTGTCTTCGACTTTGGGTGTTTCCACAGGCGCTGCAGGCTTTGGGGGCGTAACAGGCGCACCGCCGCTCTGCGGCTTTTCCGCTTGCGCGCCAGTAAACTCTCGATTGAGACGTTCCTGCATTTCGCGCGGCGCGGCGGAAACGTCTTCCGGCGCGACATCGGTGACATCTGCTGACGGCTTGCCGGATGCCTTTGCTTTGGCGCGTTCGATGGCGGCGTTCTTGCGCTCCGCGCGCGCTTTGGCGCGCTTGGCCAGCGCAAGTGCTTTGGCTTTTTCGCGCGCCTTTGATTTCTTTTCTTCGTCTGACGCGTCTTCGCTCGCCGCAACGTTAGACGTTGTGGGCGCTGCTTCCGCGCCCGTCACCTCTGCTGGCTTGTCAAACTGCGCGACCCGCTCATTGAGACGTTCAATCAACGCGTCCTCATTGGCGCCGGCGGGCGTTTCGACCTCGGTTTCCGGCGCAGACGTGGCGGCTGGTGCTTCCGTGCGGAAGAGGGCGGTCAGGTTTTCCGAACTCAATGGTTCAAGATCGAGCAGCGCGCGCACTTCATTGATGCGATGGGGCCGGAAGTCTTTCAGCTCGCCGACTTTGCCGAGATGATTTCCCTGCGCCGCTGTGAAGCCTAGCCCGCGCAGCGCCGACAAGGACGCCTGATCTTCAACGCCGACCGCTGTGATCGCCGCGTTTGCTTCATTCGCCACATCGAGCAGATCGGCGATTGCGGACAAGCCCGGACCGCGAACGGTGCGCGCAAATCGCAGGATCGCAGATCCGCCGGTCTTGATTTCGTCGAACGGAAACGGGTCGAGCGCGCGCAGGAGCTCATTGGCGCGTCCACGCACTTCGATCGCCAGGCGCGCGCCGGTGTCGGCGAGACGTTCAAAATGCCCTTGCGCCGCCTCGATGGGCATGTCGACAGGCGGCATCGGGCACTCAAGCGTCACTAGATCGGCAGGAAAGTCGTGATCGCGCAGCAATTTGGTGAAGTGGGTGGTGAATGCGTCGTCGCTGAGGTCCGACAGGGCCAGATTGACCGACAGACCCGGCGCCCACGGTCCGCGCCAGTCCATATAGGCCTTGAGTGCAGAGCCGAGAACGTAGCGCGTGAGCTCGCTCATGCGCCCTTGTGATTCAAAAAACGAAATGAAAGCGCCTGGCGGCAACAAGCCGAGTTTCGGGTGACGCCAGCGCACAAAAGTTTCGACGCGCGCCAGCGCGCCGTTTCCGAGATCGAAAACAGGTTGAAAAAGGACTTCAAAGTCCTTGTTCTTTAAGGCGTTATCAATATCGACGTTTGAAAGCCGAACTGCCTGTGCGCCCATCCCTAAGCCCTTCCGTCAGCCACTTTGGCTGCGACCCCCGGTTAACATTCCGTCCATAATCCTTGGCGCGGGTTAATTCTCGCTGAACAGAAACCGGAAGTTATTCAGCGCAGACTCTGGTGCGATTCAGGGCCCAAGGTAAACCGTTATTAAGCATGAAGACGAAATGGATCGCCGGCGCCAGTTTCGAATCAGTAATCGAACTGCTCGCGGAGGATTCGTTCATCGAGCGACTGCCCGCGATCAAAAAGAAGCGTCATGGAGATATCGCGATTCTCCCGCGCCTCGACCACGGCGACATCGCGGACTTCATGATTGTCGGCGACGCCTGAAATTGGACGCTTCTCGCTCTCCAGCGCTTCGAACTTCACCACGGCGTCATAGGGGAGCAAGGCGCCGCGCCAGCGGCGTGGCCGGAAGGCGCTGATCGGCGTCAGCGCCAACATGTGCGCGCCGATCGGCAGGATCGGCCCGTGTGCCGAAAGATTGTACGCGGTGGAGCCGGCTGGCGTCGCCAGCAATACGCCGTCACACGTCAGGGATTCCATCCGCACTTTCCCGTTCACCGAAATGCGGATGCGAGCCGACTGACGGGTTTCCCGGAACAGCGAAATTTCATTGATCGCCATTGCGGTCTCGGTTCGCCCGTCGATTGTGGTCGCCTTCATCACCAGCGGGTGGATGACCGTCGGCTCGGAGTCGGCGATGCGTTCGCGCAATCCGTTTATGTCTGCGTCATTCATCATGAAGCCGACAGTGCCCCGGTTGAATCCGTAGATAGGCTTGCCTGCGGTCATGTGAGTTCGCAGCACGTCCAGCATGAATCCATCGCCGCCGACCGCGACGATGACGTCGCAGGTCTCGACATCGTGATGGCCGTAGCGCTTTTGCAGTTCGCGCATCGCTTCCTGGGCGACCGGCTTGGAACTCGCGAAAAAGCACAGTTTCAGGTCTTTCGCCTTTAACGCGCCATCTCCCAATGTTGCGGAGAGGGTTGCAGAATCCCCACGGGAACGCGTTATGATGCGCTGAGACTTGCGATTACCGAAAAATCTCATTGGTGCTCATGCCCCTCGATCTGCCCGCCGACTACTCCGCCGCAACTATACGCGAAAGTCTTGCCCGCGTCAGGGCCGATAGTGAGCGGCTGGCGCAACCGCTCAGTCCCGAAGACTGCATGCTGCAGTCCATGGAGGAGGCGAGCCCGGTCAAGTGGAACCTCGCCCACACGACCTGGTTTTTTGAAACTTTCATTCTGGCGCCGCATTTTGCCGGCTATGAGACGTTTCATCGCGAGTTCAGCTATCTCTTCAATTCTTACTACAATCAGATCGGCGACATGCACCCGCGGCCAAAACGGGGCGTTCTCTCGAGGCCGTCGCTGGATATGGTCATGTCTTACCGCGCTCATGTGAATGAGGCGTTGACGCGCCTTCTCGATGCCGCCGACGCTGCGCTGCTCGAGAAGATTTCTCCTCTGCTGGTGCTCGGATGTGCGCATGAAGAACAGCACCAGGAATTACTGCTGACCGACCTGCAGCACGCCATGTACGAAAATCCGCTTCTGCCGGCGGTGTATGAGGACGCGCGGGCGGGCGAAGGCGGTCAGGCGCCCGCGATGGCGTGGCGCCGCATGGAAGGCGGCGTATGCGATATTGGCTGGGAAGGCGGCGGCTTTGCTTTCGACAATGAAAGTCCGCGCCACAAAACCTATTTGCATCCGTTTGAACTGGCCAACCGCCCGGTGACGAATGGAGAGTTCATCGCCTTCATCGAAGATGACGGGTATCGAAATTCGCACCACTGGTTGGCTGACGGTTGGGATGTCGTGCAGCGGGAAAGCTGGTCTGCGCCACTCTACTGGCGACGAATTGACGGGGAGTGGCGTCAGTACTCGCTGTTCGGCGAGCGCAAAATTGATCCGCATGCCCCGTTATGTCACGTGAGTTCGTTTGAAGCTGCAGCCTATGCAAGCTGGGCGGACGCGCGCCTGCCGACCGAATTTGAGTGGGAAGCCGCGGCGTCGCTGTTTCCGCTCGATGGGCGCTTTCTGGAAAACGGCGCCCCGGGCGCGCCTGTTTCGGCGCCCATCCCGTCCGCCGGCGACAACCGGCTGTTACAACTCTACGGCGATGTCTGGGAATGGACGGCAAGCGCCTATCTTCCCTATCCCGGCTACAAGGCCGCGGCAGGCGCAGTGGGCGAATACAACGGCAAATTCATGTCCGGACAAATGGTCCTGAAAGGCGGCTCCTGCGCGACGCCGGCGGGACACATACGCACGTCCTACCGCAATTTCTTTCCTCCTTCGGCGCGGTGGCAGTTTTCGGGCTTCCGGCTCGCGCGCGATCTCAACTGATACGCGGCGTGGCGTTTGCGGTCCACATTGCGTAAAACATCGGGCGACCGACAAAAAGCCAAGCGGGTGAGGAGACGATCATGACTGCACAAGCCAAGATGAGTGAAGCCGTGGGCCAGACGGCGGGCTTCAACATTCCCGACCCGCTGAGCCTTCCCTCGCTGAAGGGCAAGGTCAGTGATGAGGAATGGCGGTTGCGGTGCGACCTTGCGGCGACCTATCGGCTCGCAGCGGTGTATGGCTGGACCGACATGATCTTCACGCATATTTCCGTGCGGTGTCCCGATGAGGGCGGCAAGGCCCGGTTCCTGCTCAATCCTTACGGTGTGTTTTTCGATGAAATGACTGCATCGTCCCTGCTAAAGGTCGACGTGGACGGGCAAGTTGTCGGCGAAACGCCGTACTTTTCAAATCCCGCCGGCTTCACCATCCATTCTGCAGTTCACATGGCGCGAGATGACGCCCATGCGGTCATTCATCTGCACACGCCCTATGGTGTCGCCGTGTCGGCGCAGCAAGGCGGGCTGAAGCGCTATACGCAGTTCGCCATGATCGTCCACGATGACGTCGCGTATCATGGTTATGAAGGCATCGCTCTCGAACATGAAGAGCGCGAGCGGCTGGTCGCCGACCTCGGAAGCCATAATTTCATGATCTTGCGCAATCACGGCACGCTGACCGTCGGCGCCAATTGCGCGACCGCGTTCCTGCGCATGTATTTCCTGGAACAAGCCTGTAAGGCGCAAATCCTCGCGCAGTCCGACACCAAAGAGCCGATTGAAGACACGCCCGCGATGAGCGCGCGCGTCATGCAGCAGGGCGCGCCCGCATTCATGCCGGGGCTCGGCGACAACCTCGCTTGGCCCGGCCTGCTGCGCCGGCTTAACCGGTTGAGCCCGGGCTACGACGTTTAGCGAGGGCTACTTCAGCGTCTTCAGATAGGCGACAAGGTCAGCGCGCTTTTCTGCGTCGCGCTGGCCGGCATAGGCCATGCGATTGCCGCGCAAGAAGCCCTGCGGGTTTTCTATGAAGGCGTTTAGATTTTCATCGGTCCAGACAACGCCAGACTCAGTCAGCACCTTGGAATAGGCGAAGCCTTCGGCCTGCGCAGCTTCGCGTCCTGCAACGCCGAACAAATTGGGGCCGACCCGGTTCGCTTCGCCTTCCTTAGCTGTGTGGCAGACGGCGCACTCATTGAACTGCCGGCGGCCGCGTTCTTCGGGCGTTGAGGGGGGCGTCGCGGCGCTGGACGCCGTTTTCGTCTCCACAGGCGCTGGGTTCGAAGCGCTCGCGCTGTCAGCGTTTTCGCTGCAAGCGGCGAGGGCGGCAATCCCGGCGATGGCGATAAGTCGGATCATGAAGAACGCTCCCGAAAAACTTGGCCGGTTCCTATAACCCCCTAGTCAGGCCGCGTCCAATCCGTTATCAGGCGCGGCGATGCCCCTATAGCTCAGCTGGTAGAGCAACTGATTTGTAATCAGTAGGTCGTTCGTTCGAATCGGACTGGGGGCACCATTTTTCCCGACATTGATGAGCCGCCGGCCGGCCGAAGCGCCCGTCCGCCCTTCCATCAAGCGCGACTTTGGCCCGCTTTGACTTCGCGCTCTGAAACGCAGACATCATGTCCGGCATGAGCAAAACCCACGCGGATCCGACGATGACGCAGACGAACCCGGACTTCACTGACATACTTGAGCAGATCCAATCGGAAATTCAGGTCGAGCTCGGCAAAGGCAAGGTCGCCGATTACATCGAAGCCCTGGCGCGGATCGATCCGCGAAAATTCGGCATGGCGGTTTGCTCCGTGGATGGCGAAGAATGGGCCTGCGGCGACGCCGACGAGAATTTTTCCATTCAGAGCATCTCCAAAGTTTTCACGTTGATGCTGGCAGTGCAGGAAGTCGGCGCCGACGCTTTGTGGGCGCGGGTGGGGCGCGAGCCTTCCGGCTCCGCGTTCAATTCGCTGGTGCTGCTGGAGGCGGAGAAGGGCTTTCCGAGAAATCCGTTTATCAATGCGGGCGCGCTGGTGGTGACCGATTGCATCGTCGAACATTCAGCCCATCCGTCGCGGCGCATCCTGTCATGGGTGAGCGAACTGGCGGGCAATGCGAGTATCCGCATCGATGAAGAAGTTGCGCAGTCGGAGGCGAAGACCGGATTCAGGAACGCAGCCATTGCGAATTTTCTGAAGAGCCACGGCAATTTGCATTCCGATGTCGATCTGGTGCTCGACGCGTATTTCCGGCAATGCGCGATATCCATGTCTTGCCGGGATCTCGCGCGGGCGTTCTTGCCGCTCGCGAACCGGGGCATTGCGCCGAAGACGGGAAAAGTCGTTTTGCCGCGCGAACGCGCGCGGCGCGTGAATGCGCTGATGCTGACCTGCGGGCTTTATGACGGCGTCGGGAACTTCGCTTTCCGCGTCGGCATTCCCGCCAAAAGCGGCGTCGGCGGCGGCATTGTTGGCGTCATCCCGGGAGAGCTATCCGTGTGCGTCTGGTCGCCGGAACTTGATGAGGCGGGAAACTCCCTCGCAGGTACAAAGGCGCTGGAGCGGTTCACGGATCTGACGGGGCTTTCGGTGTTCTAGCAGCGTCCGAAAAATGATTGGGCATGAAAATGGGGCTGACGCGTCCGCCAGCCCCAACACGAGAAACCCACTCGTGTAGTCATTGTCTCGGGAAGGGTGCGTGTTTACTGCGTGAGAGCGCGCAGCATCCAGGCGGTTTTTTCGTGCGTCTGAATCCGCACCGTCAACAGATCGGCGCTTGCCGCGTCGCCGGCTTCTTCAGCGATCGAGAGCCCGTTGCGAGCGCGTTTGATCAGCGTCTCATGATCGGAAAGCAGGTTGCTGACCATCACGTCTGACTTCGGCGGCTGTGTGTCGGCATTGTCGATCGCCGAGAGTTCGGCAAATTGCTTTCCGCTGGTCGGCGCGAATACGCCGAGTGCGCGCACGCGTTCCGCGATTTCGTCGAGCGCTGTCCACATCTCGTTGTACTGGCCTTCAAACATCAGGTGCAGGGTTTGAAACTGCGGCCCCGTGACGTTCCAGTGATAGGCGTGGGTCTTCATGTAAAGTGAATAGGTGTCCGCGAGCGTCGCATTCAGCGCTTCAGCGACTGACTTGCGCGCATTCTCGTCGATTCCGATATCTACTTTCGTCATGGACTGGTCTCCTTTGACTTCTTGTTCCACGAGAGAGATAGGTACGCTCAGGCGAACAATCAAATTGATAATATCAAAGTGATTATTCGATTTACTCGATGATAGGCCTTGTTCCGCCTAGGTCAGGGACGCCGTAAACCGCTGAATCCGGGCGCAGGCCTCCCGCATGTCCTCTATTGCTGCGGCATAGGAGACGCGGAAGAACGGCGCGAGGCCAAACGCGGCGCCGAACACGGCGGAAACGCCCTCAGCCTGCAAAAGCTCGGTTGTGAAATCTTCGTCATTTTTGATGGTCACGCCGCCCGGAGTCTTTTTGCCGATGGTCCCGGCGCAGGACGGATAAACGTAAAACGCGCCTTCGGGCGTTTGGCAACTGATGCCGTTAGCGTCGTTCAACATGTCGACCACGAGATCGCGGCGCTGTTTGAAGGCGGCGTTGCGTTCGTTCAGAAATGACTGGTCGCCATTCAACGCCGCGACGCATGCGTATTGCGTGATCGAGCAGGGGTTCGACGTCGATTGCGACATCACTTTCGACATGGCCTTGATTAGCGGCGCCGGTCCGCCCGCATATCCGAGGCGCCAGCCGGTCATGGCGTAGGCTTTCGACGCGCCATTCACCGTCAGCGTACGCTCGTAAAGGGCGGGTTCCACCTGCGCCGGCGTGGTGAATTCAAAACCGTCATAGACGATGTGTTCATACATATCGTCGGACATGATCCACACATGCGGGTGGCGCAGCAAGACATCCGTCAGCGCTTTCACCTCGTCGCGCGTATAGGCGGCGCCCGTCGGGTTCGACGGCGAATTGAACATGAACCACTTGGTGCGCGGCGTGATGGCGCGCTCCAGCGCGTCGGGCGTCAATTTGAAATTGTTGTCCGCCGACGTTTCAACGATCACCGGTTCGCCGCCGGCGAGGTAGGTCATGTCAGGATAAGAGACCCAATAGGGCGCGGGGATGATGACTTCATCGCCGGGATTGAGCGAAGCGACGAGCGCGTTATAGAGCACCGCCTTGCCGCCGGGCGAAACGTTGATCTGATTGACGCCGTAGGTGAGTTCGTTGTCGCGTTTGAATTTGGCGACAATGGCTTCCTTGAGTTCAGGAATGCCGTCGACGGCGGTGTATTTTGTCTTGCCTTCGCGGATCGCCTTGTACGCCGCTTCCTTGACGAAGTCCGGCGTGTCGAAATCCGGCTCTCCGGCGCCGAGAGAAATGACATCGCGGCCCGATGCTTTGAGATCGCGCGCCATCTGCGTGGCGGCGAGCGTCGGCGAGGGCTTTACGCGAGAGAGGGCGGCGGAAGGCTGAAAGCTGGACATCATGATTCTCGGGCTTGCTGCGAAACGGTGTTTAACCTCGCTCCGGCGCCGGGCCAAACGCTTTTCCGCGCTGCACCCAATTTCTTGGGGGCGCCGGCGATAGCCCTGCTAATGCGGGCGTGAGAAACATTAAAAGGCTGAGGCAAAAAGTCGGGTTCTGGCGCTAAAACCCTAAAATCACGCGATTTTCCTGCTGTCTGGGGAAAACCAGCCCGAGGCGTTTCGTCTTTAGGTTTTGGTTTAGGCAGCGCACGCTTTATAATCTCATATTACGAGCGGGGAATTAGGGAGAGCGTATGATTGCGGAACTCCAGACCGCGATTTCAAAAGTTCCAAGCCGCAAAGCCCGCCTCAAGGGGCTGACTCAAGTTGAGTCCGTCAAGATTAAGGTGGAACGCTCGGCGCTCCTGTTTCGCGGGGCGCCAGTCGCCGTTGTCGCCAGTTCCGTCAATGGCCTGATCGCAGCCGCAGTCGCGTGGCAGAGCGTCGATCATCGCATTCTGTTTTCCTGGCTCGGCGCCATTCTGGCGATTGCCACGCTGCGCGCGATTTTGTGGCTGCGTTATCGCAAGGAGGGCGTCGGCGCGCGCAATCTTTCCAATTTCGCCAGGCTGCATGTCGCCTTCATGGGTCTGAACGGCATGGTGTGGGGTGCGCTGGCGCCCATATTCGCCGTGCACGGTGTAATAGATCACGCATTTCTGCCTTTTGTCATTGCGGGCATGACTGCGGCGGCGATTGTGTCTGCGGGCGCGTCGTGGCGCGCGGTGATTGCTTTCAACTTTCCAGCGCTGGCGCCTTTGGCCGTCACATACGCATTAACGTCTGGAACGAATGGTCTCGCCATCGCCGGCGTCGTCGTACTTTACGGGTTGGCGAGCGCATACCTCGCCTTCGCCACGCAGAGAATGATCGACCGTTCCATCCTGCTGCACACCAAGAATGAAAAGCTGTTGTCAGTTCTGCGCCGCCGCGTTGATGATGCACATACGGCAGAACAACGGTTTCGCGCACTGGTAGAGTCGTCGCTCGATGTGACCCTGATTTTCTCGCCGGAAGGACGCGTGGTTTACGCAAGTCCTTCAGCGGAAAAAGCATTCGGCGCGCCTTCGGGACTGCTGATTGGTCGAACCACGAAAGACCTGGTGCACCCCGACGACATGCCGCTGTTTCGCGCCGTCGGAGAGAAGTCGCTTTCGCAACTGGGCGAAGTGATTCCACTTTCGCATGTGTGCATGCGCAGCGGCGAAGACGGCGACTACGTGGCGCTATCCGGCCGGCTGACCAACATGCTCTATGTGCCGGGCGTGGAGGGGTTCGTATTCTCCGGCGGCCGCCTCAACGAGAAAGCCGCGCGCCGGCATATCCACGCAGCTGAGTAATCACACGTATAAACAGCGGCTTGCGCTTGCCAGCGGCGGAATCATGATCATTAGTGACATGGCGCCTGCGTGAGGGACGCGCAGGGCCGAGGGGTGAATCATGAGCGTGCTTTCCGGCGTCAGGATCGTTGAAGTTGAAGGGCTGGGCCCAGGACCGTTCTGCGGCATGCTGCTCGCCGATCTTGGCGCCGATGTCATTCTGATTGAGCGCAAGAGCGGTCCCTCTGGTCAAGGCAATGGTGCGGGCAAGGCGGCGATCTACAAGCGCGGCAAACGGTCAATCGTTCTTGATCTGAAGCAGGAGGCGGCGAAAGAGATTGCGCTCGATCTGGTCGCAAATGCCGACGCGCTGATTGAAGGTTTGCGGCCCGGCGTGATGGAGCGGCTGGGTCTCGGCCCTGAGCAAACACATGCGCGCAATAAAAAATTGGTTTACGGACGAATTACCGGTTGGGGCCAGTCCGGTCCTCTGGCACACGCGGCCGGTCATGACATCAATTACGTCTCGCTCTCCGGCGCCGCATGGTATGCGGGCGCGGCCGGCGAAGCGCCGACGCCCCCGCCGACGCTGGTCGGCGATATTGGCGGCGGCGCGCTGTATCTGGCGATCGGCATCTTGGCGGGCGTCATGCGCGCGCGCGAAACCGGCGAGGGGAGCGTTGTAGACGCGGCCATCGTCGATGGATCGGCGCATATGATGAACTTGCTCTATGCCGTTCGCGCCGCCGGCGGCATGTCCGATGCGCGCGGTGACAATATGCTCGACGGCGCGCACTTTTATTCTTCCTATCAGTGCGCCGACGGCGGGTGGATCAGCATTGGTCCGCTCGAGCCGAAGTTTTATGCGGAACTGCTGACGCGTCTCGGCCTGGGCGACGATCCTGAACTGACTGTGCAATATAATCGCGAGCAATGGCCTGCGATGAAGGCGCGGTTTGCGGAGATATTCAAAACAAAAACACGCGCTGAGTGGACGGACCTCCTCGAAGGAACGGATGTGTGTTTTGCTCCGGTGCTGTCGCCCTCGGAGGCACAGGCCCACGCGCATATGCGCGAGCGGAATGTATTGCGAGAGGTGGGGGGCGTGTTGCAGGCGGTTGCTGCGCCGCGCTTCGGCGCGGAAGCGCCCGCTGACCCCGGGCCCATTCCAGCGCCCGGACAGCACACCGACGAAATTCTGAAAGCCATTGGCGCCAGCGCTGAAGACATCGCCGCATGGCGCGCCGGCGGAGTTTTGTAGCGTGGTGAAAACGATCGAAGCGAAGGCGCGGAAGAAAAAGTCGAAAAAGATGCGCCCGATGATCGGCTGGCGCGAATGGGCGGACCTGCCTGATTTTGAAGTCGAACGCGTCAATGCAAAGATTGACACTGGCGCAAAGTCTTCGGCCATTCATGCATTTCGTATTCGCGAGGTCGTGCTTGATGGCGTCGATCATGTGGAGTTCTACCTTCACCCCGTTCAGCGGCGAAAGAAGCCTGAAGTGCTTTGCCGGGCGCCGGTGGTGGACAGGCGCGTCATCAGAAGCTCTAATGGGCAGGAAGAAGAGCGGTATGTCATCGAAACACAATTGCGCCTTGGTGAGCGTGTTTGGAAAATCGAATTGACTTTGACCAATCGGGACGCCATGGGGTTCCGGCTTTTGCTCGGGCGTGACGCGCTGAAGCGCAAATTCTACATCGATCCCGGCGCCTCCTACCTGTTAGAACCTAAAGAATAGAGGAAAGACCCATGAAACTGGCGTTGATGTGCCGCAATGCGGAGCTCTATTCCCACAAACGCATCGTGGAGGCTGCCGAAGCGCGCGGTCACGAGATCGACGTGGTCGATCATTTGCGCTGTTATATCAACATCACGTCGCACCGGCCGACAGTGCGTTATCGCGGCGAAGAGCTGCCCATGTACGACGCGGTTATTCCGCGCATCGGCGCCTCGGTGACGTTTTACGGAACTGCCGTGCTGCGCCAGCTTGAGATGATGGGCGTCTA
The DNA here is from genome assembly GCA_964486635.1 of uncultured Caulobacterales bacterium. Classification (GTDB taxonomy): domain Bacteria; phylum Pseudomonadota; class Alphaproteobacteria; order Caulobacterales; family Parvularculaceae; genus Hyphococcus. Next base: position 16,582 of record CAZAOB010000008.1, read on the forward strand.
TCCGGTCAACGAATCTGTCGCGATTTCGCGGTCGCGCGACAAACTGCGCTCGCTGCAGCTTCTCGCGCGCAAAGGCATCGGTCTGCCGGTCACGGTCTTCGCACACCGCACCAGCCAGGCCGAAGAAATTCTCGAGATGATTGGCGGAGCGCCGGTGATCATCAAGCTGCTTGAAGGCACGCAGGGCATTGGCGTGGTGCTCGGCGAAACCCAGAAAGGCGCCGAGTCGATCATTCAGGCATTCGGCGGCGTCAACACCAACATTCTTGTGCAGGAGTTCATCAAAGAGGCGGGCGGAGAAGACATTCGCTGCATCGTGCTCGGCGAAAAAGTCGTGGCCACCATGAAACGCAAGGGCAAGGAAGGCGACTTCCGCTCCAATATTCATCGCGGCGGATCGGCGGAAAAGGTCAAGATCACGCCGCAGGAGCGCACTACGGCTGTAGGCGCCGCAAAAGCCATGGGGCTCAATTTCTGCGGTGTCGATCTGCTGCGCTCCAATCACGGGCCCGTGGTGATGGAAGTCAATTCTTCGCCGGGTCTTGAAGGCATCGAGAAAGCGACTGAGATCGACGTCGCGGGCCAGCTCATCGAGTGGATCGAGAAAAACGCGCGTCCCGGCAAAACCAAGACTCGCGGCAAGGGTTGAACGCAATTTGCGTCATCCGATTGGCGTGACTGCCTCACCCTTATGGGTGAAGCCGCGTGTTTTAAGGCATTGCGCAGTTGCGCGGCGAAAATGAGCGTGTTGCAATCTCGGCAACAACGAGGAGTGACATCATGGAAAAAGTCGACGGCATTGGCGGGTTCTTCTTCCGCGCAAAGGACACCGGCGCGCTTGCAAAGTGGTATGAAGACAATTTCGGCATCAATGTCGTGCCGAGCGACTATGACACGCCGGCATGGCGGACCAATGCCGGAACCACGGTGTTTGCGCCCTTCAAGGAAGATACGACCTATTTCGGCGATATGAAGAACCAGTGGATGATCAATTTCAGGGTCAAGAATCTGGAGGCCATGGCGGCGCAGTTGCGCAACAACGGCATCAAGGTCGAGGTCGACCCGGAAGAATATCCGAACGGAAAATTCGCCCAGCTTTTCGATCCGGAAGGCAATCCGATCCAGCTCTGGCAGCCGGGCGGGTGCGATCCCAGTTGATCTGGTCGAGCGATGCCGGTTGCGCGCCGGCGCGGGTTCCCGTTAACTGCCCATCACGTAGTGCAAGGGGACCGATGATGGCGCGCAAATTCAATGCAATTCTGGCGGGGCTGACCGCCGCAGCGTTTTCGATCATGAGCGCGGCGGCGCAAGACCGTGTTGCGCTGGTGGGCGGAAGGCTGATTGACGGTTTCGGTCATGCGCCGATTGCAAACAGCGTCATCCTGATCGACGGCGACACCATTACCAAAGTCGGAACAGTGGACACGCTCGATGTGCCCGACGGTTACGAAGTGATCTCGACCGAAGGCAAGGACGTGTTGCCCGGCCTTTGGGAATCGCACGCCCACCTCGATATTAATGGCCACGCCGATTACCCGCACTGGCAGTCGACGTATCCCGACCGCTTCGCCGACGAGATTATGCCGGCAAGCGCCGTGCAGTTGCTGCTCGCGGGCGTCACATCAGCACGTGATCTTGGTGCGCCGCTGGAGGCGTCGCGGAGTGTGAAGCAGCGCGCCGAGAGCGGCGAAATTCCGGCGCCGCGGCTTTATATGTCGGGTCCGTTTTTGCAGGCGGAAGTTGACGACTGGGAAAAGGGTTACCGGTGGCCTGTGCGCTCGGCTGGCGATGCGCGCGCCAAGGTGAAGATCCTCGACGATGCTGGCATGGATATCGTCAAGCTGATCGATCAGGACAAAATGCCGAAGGGCGTGGCGCAAGCCATTGTCGATGAAGCGCACAAACGCGGCATGAAAGTCGTCGCCCATTCACACCGGCCCAATGAAATCCGCGTCGGGTTGCAGATCGGCGTCGACAATTTCGAGCATACGGGGCTGACGACGGCGCCGGAATATCCAGCCGATATTGTCGAAGCGCTGAAAGAACGCACCGCGACGGGGCGCATCGCAGGCGGACCGTTATTCTGGACGCCGACCGTCGAAGGTCTTTGGAATTTCGACCGCACCGTCGCCAATCCGGAAAAGCTCGACAATGATTGCTGGCATCGCGGCCTCAAAGCCGACACCATCGCTGACATCAAACAGTCGATCGCGCAGCCGGGACAGCTTGGCTACACGCAATTAACGCCGCTGAGAAAACCCACACTAAAGCGCAAGATCGCGCAATTGCGCGAGGCGGGCGTCGTATTCCTTGTCGGCACTGACAGCGGCATTCCGATGAAGTTTCACTGCCAGTCGACCTGGAATGAAATGGACGTGATGGTGCGCGTGATGGGCATCCCGGCAATGGATGTGATCCGCTCCGCAGTTTACTGGCCGGCGGTCATGATGGGCGTCGCCGACGAGTTCGGCACGGTGTCGGCCGGAAAGAAAGCCGATATCATCGCCGTCAATGGCGATGTGCTGGAATACATCAACTTGCTTCAGCACGTCGATTTCGTGATGAAAGCCGGCGTTGTATACAAGCGCGACGGCGAACCGGTTGAGGAGAATCTTTAGTCGAACAAACTCGACACCGATTCTTCGTTCGCAATGCGGCGGATCGCTTCCGCGAGCAGCGTCGCGATTGAGACCTGTTCGATCTTCGGGCATTCCGCCACTTCTTTCGGCGCCTCGATGGAGTCGGTGATGATCAGCCGGGTGAGGGCGTCGGACTTCATCACCCGCTGTTCGGCGTGATCGGACAGAACGCCATGGGTCACGCAGGCAGTGACTGACTTGGCGCCCTTGTCCATCAGCGCTTGCGCGGCGTTGCAGAGCGTTCCGCCGGAATCGACGATGTCGTCGAAAATTACGCAATGGCGGTCTGAGACTTCGCCGATGATGTTCATGACCTCTGAAAGGCCGGGCCCTTCGCGGCGTTTGTCGACAATCGCGAGCGGGCGATCATTGAGTTTCTTCGCGAGCGCGCGCGCACGGACCACCCCGCCGACATCGGGCGAGACGACGGTGACGGCGCCGAGATCGCCATTGTGAATCTCGCGGATACGGCGTTCGAATTCCTTGACCGCATAAAGGTTGTCGGTCGGGATATCGAAAAAGCCCTGAATCTGTCCCGCGTGAAGATCGACCGTCAAAACGCGGTCTGCGCCTGCGGTGGTGATGAGATTTGCAACGAGCTTCGCGGAGATCGGCGTGCGTGGTCCCGCTTTGCGGTCCTGACGGGCGTAACCGAAATAGGGAATGACGGCGGTGATGCGGCTGGCCGAGGCGCGGCTGAGCGCGTCCGTCGTAATCAACAGCTCCATCAGATTGTTATTGGCGGGATAAGATGTCGACTGCAGGACGAACACGTCTTCGCCGCGGACATTTTCCTGGATTTCGACGAAGACTTCGCCGTCTTTGAAGGTCTTGATTTCTGCTCTAGCGAGCGAGGTGGAGAGTTTGCGCGCGATAGATTCGCTTAACCGTCGGTTGGAGTTTCCGGCGATCAGTTTCATAGCGTCTGCCCCATTTTGCTCCCCGCGCGCGGGTTACATGACGGTTTCTTGACGGATGCGCAACCCGCTATTGCGGGCTTTTGGATTTCAATTTTCTTTCAGGGCGATAGCCGAAAGGTTGCGGCCATAATCCGGCTCGCCGGCGCGGCGCATGGCGCGGTAGCTGAAGAATCGATTCGGCGCGGCGAGGGTGCAAAGGTCGATATCGTCGAGCACAGTGACGCCCGACTGCGACAGCCGCCAACGGCCGAAGCCGACGAGGTCGAGCTGGCGTTTGTCAGCACTGAGGCCGGGTGCAAAAAATCGTTCTGCTTCAGGGTGTTTGGCGGTGAATGTTTCGAGCAGATCGAGGCCCACTTCAAAGTTCGGCTGGCGCAAACAGGGACCAACGGCGGCGGTGATCCGCTCTGCTTTCGCGCCGAGTTTGATCATGGCTGCGACGGTGTTTTCAAGCACGCCGGCGAGCGCCCCGCGCCAGCCGGCATGGGCGGCGCCGATCACGCCCGCATCGGCGTCGGCGAACAGGAATGGCATGCAGTCCGCCGCCAGCACCCCGAGCGCGAGGCCCTTCGTGCGGGTCACCAGCCCGTCGACTTTTTCTGCGCCGCTGGGCCACGGGCCAGTGACGGTTTTCACATCGGGCGAATGCACCTGATAGCCGGTGAGCAAGCGTTCCGGAGCGACGCCCAGCGCGAGCGCGCATCGGCGACGGTTTTCGGCGACATCATCTGGCCGGTCGCCGGATCCGGGACCGGTGTTGAGTGTCTGGTAGGGCGGGGCCGACACGCCGCCATCGCGTGAAAAGAATCCGTGTGCGACGCCGGGCCGATCCAGCGACGGGGCGACGAGAAAGGGCGGTGCGCTCATGTTTCAAATCCGGCGGGCGCGGCGAGTGACGGCGACGACAGGCAGATCACCTTGAATATTTCTCCCATGGCGGCGGGCGCAGCAATGCGCGCGGCGCCGGCGCGAATGCCCGCTGCCTGTTCCGCCGGCAGGTCCTTGCACAGAGTTTCAACGCGCAACGGCAAGCCGAGGCGATCGAGAAATCGCCCTTGCGTGATCGGACCGTAAGCAGCGGCGCCGGCTTCGATCGCCGTGTCGGCGAGCAGTTCAAAATCCACGTGCGCCGTGATGTCAGCGCGTCCGGGCGATGCGAGCGGCGGCCAGTATTTGTGTGCGCGCACCGCCTGCAGCGTATCCCCAAAACCGCGCTCCATATGTCCGTAGTCAAACACCAGCGCGCGCCCGGGATGGGTTTTCAGCGTTTCGCAAATGTCGGCGGCGAATTTTTTTGTTTCAAATGAGATTTCAAAAATGTCGCCTTCCGCGCTGTCCGCGAGAGAAGGAAGAATAAAGTCGGGCGGCGGTGGCGTGGCGCCGAGTGTGAATGCGAGACGTTCGCCGGCTTCGTCGATGCCAACCAGTCGTTCGCGCCAGCCCGAACTGATACGTTCAAACTGCCGGATGGGCAGGCAATCGAAAAACTCATTAGCGATGATCAGCGAAGGCGCCGGCGGAATGTCTGCGTACTCGTCCGCCCAGAGCGGTTTCGCTTCCGTGGCTTTCAATCGCTTTTGCTGCTCGATGCGCAAGCGGCCCGAACTTTCCAGCAGCCAGACTTGGGCCGCGCGAGCAAATCCGGGCCGCAAGCGCGCAGCGCGCAAGATGTCCGCCATCAGCACGCCGCGACCGGGGCCGAGCTCGATGAGGTTGAAGTTTTCCGGCGAGCCCATGGCCTGCCAGGCTTCCACCAGCCATAAGCCGATCAGCTCGCCGAACACCTGGCTGATCTCCGGCGCGGTGGTGAAATCGCCCTCCGCGCCGATGGATTCGCGCTGCATGTAGTAGCCTTCATGCGGATGACCGAGCGCATCGGTCATGTAGTCCGCAATGGTGATCGGCCCTTTCAGTTTGATAAGATCGATCAGGCGTTCTTCGAGCGGCGTTTTTTCCGGCGCCTCAATGTTCATGCCGCCGCCTTTTGCGGCGCAAGCATCGCGCGCCAAACGAGCCACAGTCCGAGCAGCAACATCGGGACCGACAACATCATGCCCATGGTGAGGCCCAACGGAAAGTCCGGCATGTGTGCGTCGGGCTCGCGGAAGTTTTCCACGATGATGCGCGACACGGCGTATCCTGCGAGGAACAGCCCCATGGTGGCGCCGGGACGTTTCAGCCATCCGTAAACCCGCGTGGCGACAAACAGAATGGCGAATAGCGCAACGCCTTCCAGCGCCGCCTCATAAAGCTGGCTGGGGTGACGCGGCACGCTGAGCGGATCGGTGGGAAACACCATCGCCCACGGACCGTCCCACGGACGACCGTAAAGTTCTGCATTGATGAAGTTCGCGAGCCTGCCGAAAAACAGCCCGAACGGCGTCACGCAGGCGAACATATCGCCGAGCGAAAGCATGTTGAGCTTGTGCTTGCGGGCGAACCAGACGCCGACCAGTGTCACGCCGATCAGACCGCCGTGAAACGACATGCCGCCATTCCACGTCATCAGCGCCGGCGGGAAGGGTACGACGCCGAACAGCTTTTCCCAGGGCGCGACGATCAGCGCCGGTTCGTAAAACAGGAGATAGCCGAGCCGCCCGCCGGCCATAACGCCGATCGCCACCCAGAACACAACGTCATCCAGCAATGCGCGCGTGAGCGGCGGACCGGCCTTTGTCCAAAGCGCAGCCTTTTTGATCAACCGCGTCAGATACCACCAGGCGACCGCGAGACCGGCGATATAGGCGAGCGAATACCAGCGAAGGGAAAACGGGCCGATATGCAAGAGAACGGGTTCGATTTGAGGGTAGGGAACGGTCATCGGGTCGGCCTTGCTCGCTGCGTGCGTCTCATTAGCGCGCTTTGCCGCCCCTGTCCTCCCACTTTGGCCCCTTAAGCTTGGCGCCCTGTTGATATTGTTCCTATATTGAACCCACAAAGGAGCGCGCCATGCAGACCCAGAACGCCATTTTCGATGAATTCGCCAAGCTTATGACAGAGGCTGCGGGCGCCGCGGACGGCGTGCGGCGCGAAGCGGAGACGGTGTTTCGCAGCCGGCTGCAGACATTGCTGGCCGATATGGACCTCGTCACCCGCGAAGAGTTCGACGCAGTGAAAGACATGGCTCGGCTTGCACGCGAGGAAAACGAAGCGCTCAAGGCGCGCCTCGACGCCCTCACGGCGTCTTTGGAAAAACGTTAACTCCCACAGGCATTTGAGGAAAAACTCCTTAATCGAATCATTTGTCGAAGCCCCGAATCGCCGCGACATGGGTTGCAGGCGATAGCGACCAGTCGCCTGACGCTAGAATTTGGTCGGGTTTTTTAAGGGGCGCAGATGTCCATCGAGCTGATCCGCAAGCCGAAGCAAATCGTCAATCCGTTGAAGGCGCTTGAAGCCGCCGCCGCCGGACTGGAGTTCGAGATGGAGCGCGCCGGCGAGCACGAACTGCATGTGATGCTGCCCGGCGTGTGGCGCGACATTGGCTTGTGGTTCACCTGGCGGCCGGAGCTTGCAACTTTGCAGATGGGGGCGCCCCTCGACTTGAAAGCGCCGGCGACGCGTCTCGACGAGGCGAGCCGTCTCGTTGTCATGGTCAATGAGCGGTTATGGATCGGCCATTTTGATCTGTGGGCGGAAGACCATTCGATCGTCTATCGCAACGCAGCACTGCTTACCGATGAGGGCGGTCTTGATAGCGCCCAGGGCGAAGCGCTGATCCGCGCCGCAAGTGAAGCGGTGGATCGGTTCTATCCGGCGTTCAACTTCCTGATCTGGGGTGGCAAGAAGCCGGACGAAGCACTGCGCGCGTCGCTGTTTGAAACGGCGGGAAGCGCCTGACACGCCGACGCGCGGCGCCACCCCAATAAGGCGAGTGACGTCGCAGCATTTTACATCATTTGTGATGAATTCTTCACGGAAACCCAATGTTGGTGAATAGTTATCCACCACTTTCGTGGCGGGTTTAAAGTTTCGGTCGCGTTGTCTTGCGACCGAATGAAACGCGCCCCTGCTTTTTGAAAAGCGGGCGCAACATTTTTCTCATCAGGTTCTTGCGACGCCGGGATCGGAGCAGTGCGAGCTGCGTTCGGTCCGGCTCTTTGACATTTTGGTTTTGGCGCGAGCCGGGCATTCGGTCTGGATCGCGCCTTGTAGATGGTCAGCCGTGCGAACCGGATCCGCGCGGGAGTGCGGAAAATTGCGTCCGCCTTCCGCGCGGGACCGGCCCGGATGCGTTTGTTTCTGCCGCGTTACAGATTATGGTCGCGCCATGACGAAAAAACCTTCCGTTGCGCTTGTGGGCGCGGGCGCCATGGGCGGCGCGCTGTTGAAAGGCTGGCTTGCCGCCGGATCGATCGATCCGGCGACGTCGGGCGTGTTCGATCCGAATGCGACAGATGCAGTGAAAGCGTTGTGCGCCGAATATGATATTGCGATTAATGGCGAAGGGAAAACGTTTGACGCGATTGTGCTTGCCGTAAAGCCGCAAGCGGCAGGCGAGGTGTTGCCCGCCCATGCCGTCGCCGCGAAAGACGCGATCGTCATCTCCGTCATGGCCGGCAAGAGCATTGCCAAAATATCCGGCTTGATGAACGGCGCGCTGCGTGTTGCGCGCGTTATGCCGAATTTACCCGCCGCGATTGGCAAGGGCGTCTCCGGCCTTTACGCGCCCGCTTCCATCGACAGTGAAGGGCGCGCGCTCATCGAAAGACTCATGCGCGCCGCAGGCGAGACGGTTTGGGTTGAAAGCGAGCAGGGCATTGATTTTGTGACGGCGGTCTCCGGGTCCGGTCCGGCTTATTACTTCCTGCTCACCGAAGCGCTCGCTGAAGCGGGCGCCAGTCTGGGGCTGAGCGCGGAGGCGGCGGCAACGCTCGCCCGCGCGACATTGAGCGGTTCGGGCGCGTTGATTGCGCGGGAGACGAGAACGCCAGCGGAAATGCGCAAGGCGGTCACATCTCCGGGCGGCACGACGGCCGCGGCGCTCGGCGTATTCGACGACGATGCGCGGGCGCTGCGCAAACTGGTAGCGGAAGCGGTGAAAGCTGCAGCCAAACGCGCGGGCGAGCTGACAGAGTAGTCAGATCGGCAGCCGCAATGTCGCGCTCAGGCCGCCACGCGATGAGCGCTCAAGAATAACTTCGCCGCCATGCGCGCGCGCCACGTCGCGTACAATCGTCAGCCCCATGCCGACGCCGGTCTCATTCTGATTTCGAGCTTCATCGAGCCGGATGAACGGTTTGAAGACTTCCTCGTGCTTGTCTTCGGGGATGCCGGGACCGTCATCATCGATGGTGATTTCGATGTAGCGGTCCGACCGGCGTGCGCTCACCCAAACATTGCTCGCATATCGGAGTGCGTTATTGACCAGGTTGGAGATGGCGCGCTTGAGTGCGCTGCGCCGCGCCTCGATGCTGATCGACGCTGGAATGTTTGTATCGATATTTCGGCCGGCGCGGCTGACGTCGCTCGCAATTTCTTCGATCAACCCGGCGAGGCGGAATGTCTCCGGGTCTTCGTCCGCCGCTTCATTGCGGGCAAAGTCGAGATAGGCTTCGATCATCCGCTCCATCTCAACGACGTCATTGTGGATGTCATTGATGTCATCGCTTTGTTTTTGCATGGCGAGCGCAAGCTTGATGCGGGTCAGCGGCGTTCTGAGGTCGTGACTGATGCCGGCGAGCATGGCCGTGCGCTGTTCGAGCTGGCGCTTGATGCGCTCGCGCATGGCGATGAAAGCGTAACCGGCTTTCCTGACTTCCGTGGCGCCGGTCGGACGATAGCCCGGCGCGTCGCGGCCGCGTCCGAAAGCGGCGGCTGCGTCAGCAAGACGAAGAATGGAACGCACTTGGTTACGCATGAAAATAATGGCGACAGCGCCCAGCAAAATCGATGTGCCCGCAAGCCAGAACAAAAAGATGCGGCCGGTTGTGGCGAATACGCGATCGCGCTTGATGAAATAGACGAGTGCGCCGCCTTGATGTGCGACGCGAATTTCAACATCGCGCGGCCAGGTTTGCGTGTTCAGCCAGTAAGGTTCGTCGAATGCGTTGTTGAGCCGCTTGTTCAGCGTCGCGTTGTAGACGTTGAACCGAGCCAGCAAATTGGTCCCGGGCACTGTGGCGTTCGGATCGTAGGTGACGCGCATGCCGAGATCGGAAAGCGCCATTTCGGCGATGGCGTCGCGCTCCTGCAGCGTTTTCGCATCATCATATAAATGCGTGATCATGTCGATCTGGCCGGCGATGTTCTCCGACATGTTCGCGGTCACCAAATCCCAGTGGCGCGCGAAGAAAATATAGGTGACCAGCGATTGGGTCAGAAAAATCGGCAGAATGACAATCAAGGTCACGCGCGCATACAAACTTTTGGGGAAGTAGCGGCGCAACATGACGCTAATCCGTCATCAGGGCGTAGCCGACGCCGCGCACGGTTTGCAGATAGATCGGCGCGCGTGGATCTTCTTCGATTTTCTTGCGCAGCCGCGTCACCTGCACGTCCACAGAACGCTCCATGCCGGCGGCTGTCTGTTCGGCGAGGGCCTCGCGGCTGATCGCTTCGCGCGGCTTTTGCGCCAGCGCCTTGAGCAGGGAAGCCTCGCCCGCGGTGATCCGCACCAGATCGCCATGCTTGCGCAGCTCGCTCCGTCCCAACGAAAAAGTGCAGGCGCCGAACTTTACTTCCCGCTTTTCCTGCGGCGATGGCGGCGCGCGGCGGAGCAGCGAGTTGATGCGCAACAATAGCTCGCGGGGCTCGAACGGCTTGGACAGATAGTCGGCCGCGCCCATCTCAAGCCCCTCGATGCGATCCTCGGGCAGGCCGCGTGCGGTAAGCAACAGGATCGGCACGTTCGATGCGGCGCGCACGGCCTTGGTCAGCGCGAAACCGGTTTCGCCGGGCATCATCACGTCGAGAACCAGCACGTCGAAATCGACAGACGCCATCAGCGCGCGCGCCTCTTTGGCGTTGCAAGCGACGGAAGTGCGGAAGCCGTTTTCGCTAAGGTAGCGTTTCAACAGCGCGCGAATGCGGTCGTCATCATCCACGACGAGCACATGGGCGGCGCCTTCGGCGATGGGCGAAGCATTGCTCAAGATTTGTCAGTCCTCAGTATCTCTGCAGCGCGCATGGAATATTCTGCGCCGGTCCACAATGTCATCATGGCGGCGATCCAAAGCGCGGCGCTGGCGGCGGGCCGCAAGGCTTCTCCGGCGATCCCGGTGGGCGCGGCGGCGATCAGCAGGCCGGCGGCGATCAGCTGCGCTGTGGTTTTCCATTTCGCCATGGCCGTCACCTCTAAGGCGCGCTGGGTCATGGAAAGCGCTTCGCGCAATCCGCTGACGAGAATTTCGCGCAGGATGATGATGATGACCGCAACAACGCCGGCGCCAGCGACCACGCCATTGCGCACCAGAAGAATGAACGCCGCAGCGATCAGCAACTTGTCGGCGATCGGATCGAGCGCCGCGCCAAGTGCGGAGGTTTCGCCGCGTGCGCGCGCTACCCGGCCGTCAACAAAGTCGGTGAGCGCGGCGATCACGAAAATCACCAGCGCGACGGTCATGTTCCATGGCGCATTCGCCAGGAACGCGAAGACGAACGGGATGACGAGCGCCATGCGCGCAAGCGTGATGAGATTGGCCATGAAATGCAGTGTAACGGACATCGCCATGGGCGAGAAACAGTATTTGTTGCGCCAAATCGTCAATGAAGTGGCGAAGCATCTACTTCAGCGGAGGGCATTTTTTCTTGACGGGGGCGGGTTCGTGCTTTCCCTTTACTGTCTTGAGGGAATGAGGGGCTGGCCAATGAAACGGGCGATGGGATTTTTCGCGGCGGTGGCCGTTGCGGGCGCGGCGAATGCTGCGCCGCCGATCGAGGCCTATGGCGAACTTGCGCAAATTCGGTCGGTCGCCCTATCCCCCGACGGGCGGCACGTCGCGTATCTCTCCAGCCGCGATGAACTGGACACCTTGAACATTTACGAGTTGGGCAAGGGGCTCGCCGGCGCGGTCCGCACTGACGGCGTGAAAGCGCGTGATGTTTATTTCGCGGGTCCCGATCACGCGATCATTCGCACGGGAAAAACCACAAGCGTGTTCGGCTATCGCGGCCGCCTCGAATTTTCCGCCGCCTTCGCCTATTCGTTGCGGTCACAGAAAATTTCGCCGCTGCCCCGCAAGATGGAGGACATCCATCCGGCGCAGGAAGGGCTTGGCCGGATCGTTGGCCTCTACGAGGACGGCGAGCAGGTGATGATGCCTGCCTATATGGGCCGGGGCGAATACTCGACATACGATCTGTTGCGCATCAATCTTGAGTCGGGTTCGGGCCGCCTGCTGAAACGCGGACGCGGCAACACCATCGACTGGATCGTTGAGCCCAGCGGCAAGATTCTCGCCCGCGAAGACTACAACAACAAGAACAACAAGTACGAAGTTTTTTCGGAAATTGACGGTCGCGTTCAGATCATTTTCGAAGCGCAATCGCCGCGCCCGCCATTTTCGCTGGTTGGCATAAAGCCGGACAGGTCCGCTCTGGTGCTGGTGAGCGATAGCGAAACGCGAAATCGCTCTTCGCTGTATGAACTCGGGTTCGACGGCAAGGTCTCGGGCCCGTTATTCGCGCGCGCCACCGCAGATGTGGATCGCGTCCTGCTCGATCTGAACCGCGTGGCGATCGGTGTTCAGTATTCCGGTTTTTATCCCACTTACTCGTTTTTTGACCCCGATCTAAACACCATCTTTAAATCTGTGCAGGCGACATTTTCTGGCGCGGCCGTCTATCTTGAATCCTGGACCGAAGATTTCCAAAAGCTACTGATCTATGTCGAAGGGACCGGTTCGTCGGGCGCCTATTACATCTATCATCGTGATCAGAATATCCTGCAGTCTATTGCATCGACGCGGCCTGATATTGGCGCAGACGATGTCGCACAGGTCCTGACCATTGAATATAAAGCGCGCGACGGGCTGACGATCCCGGCGCTCTTGACCCTTCCGCTGAGCGGGCAAACGCAAAATGCGCCGCTGATCGTCATGCCCCATGGCGGCCCGGAAGCGCATGACAAGGTCGGCTTTGACTGGATGGCGCAGTATTTCGCCAATCGGGGATACATGATCTTGCAGCCGAACTTTCGCGGCTCTGACGGGTTCGGCGTTGACTTTCGCGACGCCGGCGCCGGCGAATGGGGCGGCAAGATGCAGGACGATGTTACGGATGGCGTGCAGGCGCTGATCTCCAGCGGGCGCGTCGATCCAAGTCGCGTGTGTATTGTCGGCGGCAGCTATGGCGGCTATGCCGCCCTTGCCGGCGGTGCGTACACGCCCGATCTATATCAATGCGTGGCGGCGATCGCTCCGGTGACGGATCTGCCCTCAATGTTGCGCACGGAGCGGCGCGATCACGGCTCTAACCACTGGGTTGTGGACTACTGGCAAGAGCTGATTGGCGATCCGCGCGCGGAGAACGACAAGCTGAAGGCGATTTCGCCGGTGAACGCGGCCGACGCGTTTCTGGCCCCGGTCCTGCTGATACACGGCAAGGACGATCTGGTGGTGCCGATAGAGCAAAGCCGGTCCATGCAGCGCGCGTTAAATCGAGCCGGCAAGAGCGTGGAGCTGATCGAACTGAAAGGCGAAGATCACTGGCTTTCAACGAGCGACGCGAGACTTGCGACGCTCAAAGCGCTGGACTCTTTTGTTCGTCAGCATATCGGCGCCAATTAGCCCGGCTGTCAGCCGTCTTTCTTGTCGGCGCCCCAAAGGCGCTTCCACCAGTTGTCTGGCTCGGGCGGGTCGAAACTCTGTCCTTCGCCGTCCATCTTGTCGCGAATGTCGTCAATGTCCCAGCCAGTGAGGTTGGCGAGCGTCTGGGCTTCCTTCTCGAAACGTTTCGGCAGTTCCGCGCGATATTGATTCGCCGCGTCGCAGGTCGCGTCGCCTTTATATGGATGGCGCAAGACATAGCGGCCCTGAAAGTTTGTGCGGTCACCGGTTTCCTTGAACAGCAGGTCTTCCGGGAAATGCTCCGCGTCGTACGAAACATGCAAACGCGTGACGAACACATCCTGTGCCTGTTGCGGCGCCGGGCGTCGCGGAATGATGCCCGGCGCGTCGCCTCCGTCGAGCCAGTAAACACCAAGCTCGCGCAGTTCGCTTTGTGACAATGGGTCGGCGGCGCACGGGTCGCACCAGTTCATGTCCCATGCATATTCGAGGAACACGGCGCGCTCGTTTTCCTGCTCCACCTGCTGTTCGAACATTGATTTGTAGAAATCGCCGAATTCGTCCTTCACATAGAGCGGGATATCCATGCCGGTGGGCAGTTTCGTTGTGCGATAGTTGGTGGTCTCGATACGCCCGGAGCGGGTGAGGGCGAAGACGAACAATTCCTGTTTGCCGTCCGCATTGACGGTCCCGAGCCGGATCGGCAGCAGGAATTTCGGCGACTCAAATGCAACCTGCAGCGGGCGCAGATAATTAAGGCCGGTCTTGGCCTGTTCGTCGAGGTTTACCTTCGCGACGAAGAACTTCGTTCCCTGTTTGATATAGCTGCCGAGCGTTGCTTCTGCGCCATCGGGGAGTTTGTAGCCGTTCTCCTTGAGCCAGCCGGCGAGGCCGTCGGATTCCTTCGCCGAGAGGATTTGTATGTCATACTCGCCGACCGTGTATTCCGCCTCGACCGTGACGCCGAAACCGCGGTCGCTCGACGCGCCAACCGACTCTTCCGCCATGCTCGCAGTCGGCGCCATCTGCATGTCGCGGCGGCGATAGACAGTGCACGGGTCCTCGTCGAAATACTCAACCAGGCGCGGCGCGGTGTAGGCGTCGAGGTGATCGAGAATGGCGTTGTCGGTGACGTGAATTTGTCCTTCCTGCAACACCACCGGCACCGGGATCACCATGGCGAATTCTTTGAGTTCGCCTTGAAAATCATTGGCCATGGTCATCACGGTGCGGTCGCCATCGCGCATGATCGCGACTTTAGAGGCCTTGTTAAACAGCTTGGTGTCGGCCTTCGCCACGTAGAATCCGCAAAAAGCGACGGCGCCGCCGGTGACCGCAAGCGCGGAAGTTGCAACAGCCGCTGCGAGCAGCGTTTTCTTGAGGGATCGTTTCATCGTTTATCTCTCCATCATTCAGCGGGAAGCGGGTGCGGGCGGGCGCCAGTGAGGCGGGCCAGAATTTTCGGGCGTGTGACGGGATCGCCCCAGCGATAGTGCGGCGCCGGATCGAAGCGTTCGATGACCGGGCGAATGACGCACATTGCGGCGAGGGCGTAGAAGATGCCGTCGGAAATATAGAAGTGATAGGCGAGGACATAGGCGATCAGCGCGGCGCCGGCGGCGAAGACTGCGCGGGCGACGGCGCCGTCGGGCGTCGTCTTCGGATCGGAGATCATGAAGAACGCAAATAAAATGAGCGCGCCATTTTGTAGGCGCATCAGCGGGATCGCCAGCGGATCGCCGAGCCACAATGCGCGGGCGATAATCAGCGCAGCGTAGGCGCCGAGAAAAATCAGCGGCACATCGATGCGTGCTGCGCGATAGGTGACGACCATGCCGGCGCCTGCGATGAGCGCGGCAAGCCAGATGGCGTTGCCCCATTGACCGGACGGCGTCCACGCTGCGCCGGGAAGGGCGCTCTGCGAAAGCAATAATAAAGTGACGATGCCGATATTGGCGGGGTTGAAAATATGCTTGCCGTAGAGGCGCATGGTGAATTTTGAGCCGACACCGATGGCCGCAGCGATCATTAGCGGCGTCAGATCGTCAGCGCGCAATAAAAGTGACAATGACAGCGACGTGATCAGCGCGCTGCGCGGCTCAAAGCGCATGGCGGACATGAAGCTGCCCAGAAACTGAACCGAGAGTGCGGTGACGAAGATCGCGGCTATCTGCAATGGCGAGATTTCAAAGGCTCGGGTCGTCACGCCAAACGCGAGCAGCGCGCCCAACGCGGCGATTTGGTAATGGCGCGGGTCGCGCGCGAGCTGCTTGAAAAATCCGCTCTTCGTCATCCTGCGTGTCCGGCCCCCTGCCGCAGGGGCGTTAGACACCACGAACAAGGCGGAAACGCGGCGAGGAGGCGAAGGTTTCTGGGCGCTAGCCCGCCATGGCGCCGGCGAGTTCCTTCACCAGCCGCGCCGCCACGTGAGCGGTGAGGAGATTGACGTCTTTTTCCGGGTTCAATTCGACGATGTCGGCGCCGATGGGCGCGGCCTGAAGACGCCCGATCATGGCGATCACCTCGCGCGTTGAAAGCCCGCCGGGTTCGGGATGTGACACGCCGGGCGCGAATGCCGGATCGAGCCCGTCGAGATCGATTGAGACATAAAGCGGGCCGGTGAGCCGGTCGTAGGGGATCGCATCCGCTTCATCGGCGCTGAGCATGACGACGCCGTGTTTCTCGCCGAAGGCGCGCTGCGCCGGGCCGATGCTTCTGAGCCCGATCTGCACCAGCGTTGCGACGCACCCCGTTTCGATGGCGCGCGCGAAGGGACAGGCGTGGGAATAGGGGTCGCCTTCAAACTCTTCGTAGAGGTCAGTATGTGCATCCACATGAAGGATGTTCATGGGCCCGTGAATGTCTTTCAGCGCCTGCAGGATCGGGAAGGTCACCGAATGATCGCCGCCGAGGCTTAACGGTTTTGTCTTTGCTTTCGCCGCCGCAGCAATACGCGCAGAGATCGCCGCGCGCGCCGCAGCGCCGTCTGCGGGAAGCTCGGCGAAGTCATAGGCGCTGATCGCCTCCCGCGCATCGACGCCGGCGATGGAAAAGGGGCTTGAGCTTTCTGCAAACAAAACGGCGCGGATGACCGCCGGCGCCAATGCCGGCCCGCGCGCGTAAGATGAGCTTGCGTCCCACGGAAAACCGAGAAGAGTGATGGTCATGCGCTAACTCCCATGAAAATAGTCGTAAATCTTCTGCGCCAGGGCGGCGGAGACGCCTTCGACCGCCTGCAAATCCTGCGGCTTTGCACGGGCGATCTCCTTCGTTGAGCCGAAATGATTAAGGAGCGCGCGTTTTCGTTTCGCGCCGATGCCCGATACGCCATCGAGCGGATTGGCGCTGACCGCCTTTTTGCGCTTGGCGCGGTGGGCGCCGATGGCGAAGCGGTGAGCTTCATCGCGCAGGCGCTGCAACACGAACAGGCCCAGATCGCGCGGCGGCAGGGTGAAAGGTTCGCGTCCCGGCATCACCACCTGTT
Source organism: uncultured Caulobacterales bacterium (assembly GCA_964486635.1). Lineage (GTDB taxonomy): Bacteria > Pseudomonadota > Alphaproteobacteria > Caulobacterales > Parvularculaceae > Hyphococcus. Next base: position 33,353 of record CAZAOB010000008.1, read on the forward strand.
CGCCGGTCGCGCCCATGGTGCGGTCGATGCGCTTTTCGCCGGCGTCGTTTTCGCGGCGGCCCTTGGCGACGCCGATGATGGTAATGCCTTCGGCTTCCGGGTCGACGCCGAGTTCCTTGAGCGCATCGAGCGTCACGGAAAGCTGGCCCTTGCCGCCGTCAATAATCACAAGGTCAGGGCGTTCGGCGTCTTCGTCTTTAAGCAGGCGCGCAAAGCGGCGCGTTAGAACTTCGCGCATCATGCCGAAATCATCGCCCGGCGCGAGGCCGTCGGTCTTGATATTGAATTTGCGATACTGGTTCTTGATGAAGCCATCGGGTCCGGCGACGATCATGGCGCCGATCGCGTTCGATCCCTGAATGTGAGAGTTGTCATAGACTTCGATGCGCTCCGGCGCCGCCTCTAGCCCCAAAATATCGGCAAGCTGGCGCAGGCTTTTCTGCTGGCTGGCGCTTTCGGCCATGCGCCGCGACAGTGCCTCGCGCGCATTCATCTCAGCGGCTTTGACGAGATCGCGTTTTTCGCCGCGCTGCGGTTCGTGGAGCGTCACCTTGCGGTTGGCCTTGATCGAGAGCGCCTCGGTGAGGAGGTCGGCCTGCGGCGGCTTCACCGAGACATAGATTTCGCGCGGCGGTTCGCGCGAGTCGTAAAATTGCGCGATGAACGCGTCGAGAATGGCGGGCGGATCGTCTTCCTTGTCGTGTTTCGGGAAATACGCGTGATTGCCCCAGTTCTGGCCGGCGCGGAAAAAGAACACTTGCACGCAGGTTTGTCCTGCTTCGGAATGGATCGCGAAGACATCGGCCTCTGACACGCCGCCGGGATTGATGTCCTGCGCGCCCTGAATATAGGAGAGCGCGCGAATGCGGTCGCGCAGTTTTGCGGCGCTTTCAAAATCGAGATCGGCGGAAGCCTGTTCCATCTGTTTCGACAGCATGCGCTGAATCTGCGCACTCTCGCCGGAGAGGAATGTCTTCGCTTCGCCCACCAGCTCTTTGTATTCTTCGGCGCTCACCAGTCCGACGCAGGGCGCGGCGCAACGCTTGATCTGGTGCAACAGGCACGGACGTGTGCGGCCTTCATAAACGCTGTCAGTGCAGGAGCGCAGGAGAAACGCCTTTTGCAGCGTGTTGAGGGTGCGGTTGACCGCGCCGGCGGATGCGAAGGGTCGGTAGTATTGTCCGGGGCGTTTTTGCGCGCCGCGATGTTTTAGAATCTGAGGCGCCTCGTGATCTTCCGCGACCAGAATGAACGGAAAGGATTTATCGTCGCGCAGGATGACGTTGTAACGTGGCTTTAACTGTTTGATCAGGTTCGCTTCGAGCAGCAGCGCCTCGGTCTCGGTCGCTGTGACCACAAATTCCATGGCGCGCGTTTCGGAAATCATCCGCGCGATGCGATTGGAATGGCCGCGCCCTTGCGCATAGGACGTGACGCGGTTCTTCAGGTTCTTCGCCTTGCCCACATAAAGAACGTCGTTCTTCGCGCCATACATGCGGTAGACGCCAGGCTTGGCCGGCAGGCGCGTCGCATGGTCGGCAATCAGCGACGCGCCGGAAAGTGGCGCGTCAACGGGCTCTGGAATTGGGGTTTCGGCGTTCATAGGTAATGGTTAACCGGGCGTTCACGATCCGGGACTAGATATCATACCGAGCTAATAGCGCGCGGGCGCGAGGTCAAATGCCGGACGAGCTGAAAAACAAATCCGATGTTTCGATCGTTTTGATCCTGTTCACGGCGCTCGCCGTTCTGGGCGTCGCCGGGGGCGGTTTCTTCGTTCACGATTACGCGCGCGCACGGGCGAGCCTCAACTGGCCAGCGGTGGAAGGCATCGTTCTCAGTCATCTCGACGGCGACAGCGGCCGCACCCGTTATGTCTATTCGTTTGACGGGCGCAGTTTTGAGTCCACGCGCGAACGCAATTTCATGGCGCGTTTCATGAAGACCGGCAACGCAGACCTTCGGCCCGGCGAATCCGTGACAGTGTATGTAAACCCTGACGATCACGCCTATGCGGTGTTATATCCCGGCGGCGCAAGCGCGGCGTTCGTGATCCTGTCGCTGCTGAGCGGCTTTTCGGTGTTCTTCGGCGTGGGCGGAGTTGTCTGGGCTTTGTCGCGCGCCAGCGAAACGTCCATGGCGCTAGCGAACAACGCGGCGTAACTTCACTTTTTCGTGCGAATGATTTCGACGCCGGCAGCGTCCGCCTCGGCGATCGCATTCGGTTTTACGATCCGTACAAAGACCGACAGGACCATGGAGTGCGACAGGACGAGATCGGCGACGCGCTCGGCCAGTGTTTCAACCAGTTTGATGTGGCCTTCGGCGATGATCGCCTTAATGCCCTGTGTCATGCGGTCGTAGCAAACGACGTCTTCCATGGAATCGCTGACGGGATTGGCGGGCTCGATCACTTCCGCTTCGAAGTCGATCTTGATCGGTTGGGTGACGCCTTTCTCGCTGTCATACGCGCCGATATGCGCGTCGAGCACCAACCCGCGTACAAACACCTTGCGGCGCGGCGCGGTGGCGCTGCGGGGCAGGGGCGTAATGTCCGTGGGTGTCCTAGGCTCGTTCATTGCTTATTCCTGCACCAAAACGTCTGGTGTCTTCCAGGCGAGATGTTGTCCGCCATCGACGGCGATCATCTGGCCCGTCACCGAGCGGGCGGACAGTAAGTAGACCAGCGCGCCGCAAATGTCTTTCGGATCAGCGCCGTGGCCCAGGATGGTGGCTTCGTTCTGGCGGCGCCAGTCTTCGTCGGACTGGCGAGGATTTTTCAATGTCGGGCCTGGGCCGATGGCGTTCACGCGAATGCCGGCCGGCCCAAGCGCCTGGGCCATGGTCTTGGTCAGCGCCCACAGCGCGGACTTGGAAGTTGTGTATGACAAAAACTGCGGTGTCAGTTTCAACACGCGCTGATCGATAATGTTGACGATCTGCGCGCCAGGCTCTGCTTGCGCGGCGAAATCCTGCGACAGCTTCGCCGGTGCGCGCAAGTTGACCTCCATGTGCAAGTCCCAGCTGTCGCGGGTCATGCTGGCGACATCGTCATGCTCAAAAGCGGAGGCGGAATTGACAAGCAGGCTGAGCCGGCCAAGCGCAGCTTTGGCTTCACCGACGAGCGCAGCGACTTGCGGTTCTTCGGACAGGTCAGCGCGAAGTGCGACCGCCTTGCGGCCTTTGCCCTTTATCAGAGCGACAACATCCTCGGCGTCCTTTGGCGACGAATTGTAATGCACGGCGACGTCAAATCCGGCGTCGGCGAGGGTGAGCGCCAAGGCCCGTCCGATGCGTTTGCCGGCGCCGGTGACGAGAGCTGCGCCCGTCTGGTCAGCGGGCATGGACTAAAACGCCCCGGCGTTGGTGGCGAGCAAGATCATGAAGACAACATAAGCAAGCGTGAAGATCACGCCCCAGATGCGGTTGATGTCCTTGCGCGTGATGACGAAAGCCGCGAGCGCAATCGCCGCAATCGCCATGACGGGAAGATCGAGCGTCAGCGAGGCGTCGTCGAAATAGGCGGTGCCCGCGAGGCCCGCCGCGCCGCCGACGGCGAGAATATTGAAAATGTTGGAGCCGATGACGCCGCCGATCGCCACGTCAGACTTTTTGTGAATGGCGGCGGCGAACACGGTGGCAAGCTCGGGCAGCGACGTGCCGAACGCGACAATGGTCAGGCCGATCAGTTCTTCACGAACGCCGAGCCCCGCCGCGAGGCTCGCGCCGTTCGTGACCAGCAGATGCGCGCCCAGCGGCAAACCGATCAGGCCGGCGGCGAGAAATCCGATCGTCTTCAGTGAAACGCCATTGGCGGTTTTGTATTCCTCAACTTCATCGAGCACGGGGTCGTCTGCATTGCCCGTGCTCGCGCGCACCAGCATGTAGACCACATAGGCAATGATGCCGGCGAACAGACCGGCGCCGATCTTTGTGTCGATCATGCCGGTCCCATAAGCGGCGGCGAGGAAGGCCGCGGTCGCCACCATCATGATGACGGCGTGACGGCGCAAGCCGGGCACATGGGTCGTCACCGGATAGATCAAGGCGGGCAGACCGAGGACCAGAAAAATATTGGCGATGTTCGAGCCGATAATGTTGCCGAGCGCGATGCCGTCATTGCCGGTGATCACCGCCTGCACGGTTACAACCAGTTCCGGCGCAGAGGTGCCGAACGCGACAATGGTGAGGCTAACGAGAAGCGCTGGAATCTTGAGCGCTGCGGCAAGGCTCACGGCGCCGCGCACCAGCAGGTCGCCGGCGAACAGCAAAATGGCGAGACCCAGAATAACGTAGGCTATTTGAGGTGCGATCTCAGGGATCATGAAACGCCTTTGCGTTTTGCGGAGACGCCGGGCGCGCCGCCGGCTGCTAACCTGATGGTTCGGCCGTCTCGATATGACCGGTTCGATGCAGCCGCTTTAAGCGCCCATATGGGTGGCGCCCCTCGCTATTCCTAGTCGAGGCTGCCTTTTTCGAGCAGGTTGAGAACCGCAAACACCAACAAAAACGCGCCGATCGCCGCGACAGACATCCAACCCGGACCCATGGAAATACCCCTTCAAAGCGTTGCCAGGCGCTCCTTATAGGGTGGCTCGATCAACCCGTCACCCCCTCCAAATGGCGGAAATCCGGCGGTTTCGGCGGCGCCGACGCGCCGAATTTTGATTAAAACAGGATCGAATGGCGACACCGCTTTTTCATTTGTCCTGCGGTATCTTCTACTTAAGGTTGCAAATGAGGGCGGGCCTTTATGAACACGGAAGTGCTGGAAAAGCCGGGCAGTTTCGCGCTGAAGCGGGTGACGGAGCGGCGCCTCACAGAGCGGGTCAAAAACAAATGGGCGCGTATCGCGCGCGACCGCCTGCCGCCGCTCTCGGAAGTCCAGACCATCAATTTCGGCCCGGACAAGCCTTATTGCTTCGCCGTCGATCTTCGTCTCTCCGACGTGTTTCCCTATTTCCTTTTTATGGGCGAGGAACTGGCGAAGTATTCGACCGTTTATCCCATGGGCGATCCTCGCCGGGAGAAAACTCTGCTCGATGCCGCGCTTGCGAAAATGGACGAAGCGGCGCTTAGCCGGGGGCCGGTTGAGTTCAGCGAGATCAAACGTCTCGATGACGGAAGGCGCGTTGCCTTTCGCAGCATCTTGTTGCCGGCGTCAGAGAACGGCGTTGATGTCACGCACATTTTCGGCGCCGCCAGCGGCCGCATCCTTTAGCGCTCAAGATGCAGTCGCCGTTCGCAAGGCATGGTTACCTCAGCTCGCGAATTTGATCTAAATTTTTGCGCCGGTGAAAATCGTCAGCTTACGAACCTGTTCTAATGTTCATCTCATTCAGGGTGAACAAATAGGCAGCAGGCGGACGGGGCGGCGATGCTTAGTGATGTAGCGGACTTATTCGGTGATGAGGCGATTGCGCCAGCGGCAGACCGGCGTTTGAGCCGGCGACTGGTTGATGCCTGGGCGCGTGCAGCACGCGGCCACTTTCCCAGCTGGGAGGCGATGCGCGACAGCGACCTCGGCGATGACTGGGACTGGGTGTTCGCCGTGGATCTCGAAAAAAGCGTCGGCTTTCCGTTCTTCGTATTTCTTGGAGACAGTCTCGCGAAGCTCTCGGATGTGCATCTGAGCGGTCCCGACGACTGGATGTTGTCGGTGCTCGACAAGGCGACGGCGGACATCTACGCGGCGGTCGCATCGGAAGCGCCGCATTTTCGGGAAGACGCCCTGACGCTTTGCGACGGGCGGCGGTTGCTATTTCGCTCGGTCACGGCGCCGCTGGCGGAAGACGGCGTCAACATTACCCATGTGGTGGGCGCGTTGAGCGGACGCCTGGCGCTTGATGGTGGTCCGGCGCTTCGCCTGGTCGAATAGGGCGCGAGACGCCCCGCCAAATTATTCCATTCTTTGCGGCTTTCGCAGTGCTTTTCCCCAAACTCGCACGGGCGCGCTTCTTGATCTGCGCGCCGCTTGCGGGCCTCGACGCCCGCGACTAGGGTCCGGCCAAATTCAGCGGACGGAATCGGCCTGTGCCCGGTTCAAAAAGTCCGACATGGCGAGGATGACCCCAATGAAAACACTCGGACATTTTATCAACGGCAACCACGTTGAGGGCGCGTCGGGCCGTCTCCATGACGTCTTCAACCCAACTACTGGTGAGGTTCAAAGCCAAGTCGCCTTGGCGAGCCGGGTTGAGCTGGCGAAAGCGGTGGACGCCGCCGAAAAGGCATTCCCGGGCTGGGCGGCGACCAACCCGCAAAAGCGCGCCCGGGTGATGTTCAAGTTTAAAGAGCTCGTCGAAAAGGACATGGACAATCTTGCGAGGATGCTCTCGTCCGAGCATGGCAAGATCCTGCCCGATGCGCGCGGCGATGTGATCCGCGGTCTCGATGTGATCGAGTTCGCCTGCGGCATCCCGCATCTCCAGAAAGGTGAATACACCGAATCCGCCGGGCCGGGCATTGACGTTTATTCCCTGCGCCAGCCGCTCGGCGTGGTCGCGGGCATTACGCCGTTCAACTTCCCGGCGATGATCCCGATGTGGATGTTCGGCGTCGCCATCGCCTGTGGCAACACATTCATCAACAAGCCGTCGGAGCGCGATCCTTCCGTGCCGCTGCGCCTTGCGGAACTGATGATGGAAGCGGGCGCGCCGGAAGGCGTGCTCAACGTCGTCAATGGCGACAAGGAAGCGGTGGACGCGATCATCGAAGAGCCGCGCATTAAGGCGATCTCGTTCGTCGGATCGTCCGATATCGCCAACTACATTTACGCCGGCGGCGCCAAGCACGGCAAACGCGTGCAGGCTTTTGGCGGCGCTAAAAACCACATGATCATCCTGCCCGACGCGGACATGGACAATGTGGTCAACAATCTCATTGGTTCGGCTTACGGTTCGGCGGGCGAGCGCTGCATGGCGACGCCGGTTGCGGTGCCGGTAGGCGAGGGCACAGCGGACACGCTGATCTCCATGCTGAAGCCGAAGGTCGAATCCTTGCGCATCGGGCCGTCGCTGTCGGAAGATTCAGACCTCGGGCCGCTGGTCACCGCTGCGCACAAGGAACGCGTCGCCGGTTATATTCAGATGGCGATCGACGAAGGCCAGCAATGCATCGTCGACGGCCGCGATTTCAAACTGCAGGGCTATGAGAACGGCTTTTTCCTCGGCGGCACGCTGCTCGATCACGCCCGGCCGGGGCACAAATCCTATGAGGAGGAGATTTTCGGCCCGGTGCTGCAAGTGGTGCGCGCGAAAAATTTCGAGGACGCGGTCGCGCTGCCGTCGCAGCATCAATATGGCAACGGCGTTGCGATCTTCACCCGCAATGGCGCCGCAGCGCGCGAATTCGCGGCAAAAGTCAATGTCGGCATGGTCGGCGTCAATGTGCCGATCCCGGTGCCGGTCGCTTATCATACTTTCGGCGGCTGGAAGCGTTCCGGCTTCGGCGACACTAACCAGCACGGGCCCGAAGGCGTGAAGTTCTGGACCAAGATCAAGACCATCACCCAGCGCTGGCCCGAAGACGTTCAGGGTTCGGAATTTGTCATCCCGACGATGGAGTAGTGAATGCAAACCGATAAAGGCCCGTCGAAAAAGCTTTCCGGCAAGTGCATGTGCGGCGCCGTGGCGTTTGAGTTCCGCGCCGACCGCGAGGATGTAACCGCCTGTCACTGCGGCCAGTGCCGGTCGTGGAGCGGTCACTACTGGGCCTCGCTCAACGTGCCGTTTGAATCGCTGAAGATCACCAAGGGCGACGATGCGCTCGGCTGGTTCAAGTCGTCCAACTACGCCCGCCGCGGTTTTTGTAAAGATTGCGGCTCGGCGCTGTTCTGGCATGCCGACAAGCTCGACGACCACAAGCATCGGATCGCCATCGGCGCCGGCGCCATTGACCGCGCTGCGGCGCTGAAGCTTGCCGAACACATCTTCGTCGCCGATAAGGGCGCATATTACGACATTAGCGACGGGCTGCCCCAGCTCGAAACCCATTAGGAGCGCAGCAGGCGTGTTCGGAATTGAAGTCGCCGACATTGGCACGATGAATCACTGGGTGCTGTTCGGCGCGCTGTTCCTGACGCCTTTCCTGCAGGAAGATTTCGGCGTGATCCTCGCCGCCGCCGCATCGCTCGCCGGCGCGGCGCCGACGGCGTTTCTGGCCGCCGCAATCCTGACCGGGCTCGTCGCGTCGGATGCATGGAAATACTGGATGGGCCGCCTCGCGCGCCGATATCAGTGGGCGCACAAATTCGCGGAAAAGCCGGGCGTCTCCATCGCCGGCGATCTGATCCGCAAGGAATTCCTGCAGACCATGCTGACTGCGCGCTTCGTGCCGGGCACGCGCATTCCGACCTATATCGCCGCCGGCTTTTTCAAAGCCGATTATCCGCGCTATATCCTGACGCTGATGTTCACCGCGTCACTGTATATTTGTGTCGTGTTCGGCCTGTTTCACACGGTCGGGCTGGTCGCGGGAGAAGAAGCGATCGCCTGGCTGCCGTTTGTCGCGATAGGCATTTTGTTGTCCTACGTGTTGTTCCGCTGGATCAATCACAAGCGCCGGCACGAAGGCGTCATGACGCCGCTGTCAAAGGAACTCGATCACCCGATGCCGGGCATGCCGGGCTTTGAAGGCACGCCGCTAGAAAAAGACGAAAAAGAAGAGGAGTAACCTCCATGGATTTCGCGCTCACCGACGAGCAACAGGCCATTCAGGAAATGGCGCAGCGTTTCGCCGCCGACGAACTGGCGCCGCACGCCGCCGAATGGGACGAAAAGAAACACTTCCCCGTCGATGTTATCAAGAAGTCGGCAGAGTTAGGTCTTGCGGGGATTTACACGCGCGAGGATGTCGGCGGCTCCGGCCTCGGCCGTCTCGATGCGGCGCTGATCTTTGAAGCGCTGTCAGCGGGCTGCACGTCGACGGCGGCGTATATCTCCATCCACAATATGTGCTCGTGGATGATCGACCGTTTTGCATCGGAAGAGCTGCGCCAGAAATATTGCCCGAAGCTCACCTCCATGGAGTTGGTGGCGAGCTACTGCCTCACCGAACCGGGCTCCGGCTCCGACGCGGCGGCGCTGAAAACCAAAGCCGTGAAAGACGGCGATCATTACGTGTTGAACGGGTCAAAAGCGTTCATCTCCGGCGCGGGCGTTTCCGATCTTTACGTGGTCATGGTGCGCACTGGCGAGGACGGGCCCAAAGGCATTTCGACCGTGCTCGTCGAGAAAGGAACGCCCGGTCTTTCCTTCGGCGCCAATGAACGCAAGATGGGCTGGCAGTCGCAGCCGACCGCGATCGTCAATTTTGAGGATTGCCGCATCCCTGCGTCGAACCTTGTGGGCGCGGAAGGCGAGGGCTTCAAATTCGCCATGATGGGCCTCGATGGCGGGCGCCTCAACATCGCCGCCTGTTCGCTCGGCACAGCGAACGCAGCGCTGAGAGCCGCCCTCGATTATTCCAATGAGCGCAAGGCGTTCGGCAAGCGGTTGAACCAGCAGCAGGCGTTGCAATTCAAACTCGCTGATATGGCGACCGAACTCGAGGCCGCGCGGGTCATGCTCTATCAGGCGGCATGGAAGCTCGACCACAAGACGCCGGACGCCACGCGCCACTGCGCCATGGCCAAACGTTTCGTCACCGATGTGGGTTTTGAAATCGTCAACAACGCGCTGCAGATTCACGGCGGCTATGGCTATCTTAAAGACTATCCACTGGAGCGCATGCTGCGCGATGTGCGCGTGCACCAGATCCTCGAAGGCGCCAACGAGATCATGCGCGTCATTGTCGCGCGAGATCTATTGAAAGAATATCAGGCATAAGGACCACGAAATTGCGTGTGCTTTTGTCCATAGGTTTCATCCTCGCCGGGCTTGGCGCCATCGCCTATTCCTATATCGGCGCCTTTGCGAAAATCGGGGAAGAGCTGAGCCTCGCCGAAACGCCGGTCTCGGCGTTCTTTCAGATGTTCGCGGTGATCGAAGCGATCGCCAGCGGCGACATTCCGCAGATGACCGGATTTTTATATGCTGGCCTGTTGTTCATCGCCGTCGCCATCGTCACACTATTTTTCGGAAAAAGCAGGAACCATGACGACGGAAATACTGTTTGAACAAACCGGCCAGTGGGGCGTCATCACGCTCAACAATGAAAAGGCGTTGAATGCGCTCAACTGGGATATGGTGAAAGCCATGCGCGCGCAGTTGATCGAATGGGCCGGCGATAAATCGGTGAAGGCGGTGCTGGTCAAAGGCGCGGGCGAAAAAGCCTTCTGCGCCGGCGGCGATATTCGCTGGCTGCACGACACGGCGAAGGAAGACCCGGCGTATGCGGCGGAATTTTTTCGCGAAGAATACCGCAACAACTCGCTAATCTATCATTATCCCAAGCCCTATGTGGCGCTGATCGACGGCATTGTCATGGGCGGCGGCGTCGGCATTTCCGTGCATGGCGATTTTCGCGTCGCCGGTGATGCGACCTTGTTCGCCATGCCGGAAACGGGCATCGGCCTTTTCCCCGATGTGGGCGGCGGTCATTTCATGCCGCGCCTGCATGATGGATTGGGATTGTATTACGCGCTCACCGGCGCGCGCGCCAAAGCCGCCGACTGCATGGCGGCGGGCATCGCCACCCATTACGTTCAGGGCGACAAATATCTCGAACTCGAGGAGTCGTTGCTGAAAACAAGGCTCGGCGATCACGCCCATGCCGATATCGAGGCGGTGCTCGATGTTTATGCGGGCGATCCGGGCCACGCGCCGGTGAATGATAGCCGCGGCGACATTGCGCGCCTGTTTCAGGGGCATGAAACGCTCGATGCGTTGATGACGGCGCTGGAAAAAGACAGCGGAGAGTTTGCGGAAGCAACATTGAAGACCCTGTCGCGCATGTCGCCGACATCCATGCGGTTGACCTTTGAACAGATGACGCGCGGTCATAGTCTTGATTTCGACGATGTGATGAAAATGGAATTCCGCATGGTCCGCCGCGTGATGGAGGGGCGCGACTTCTTTGAGGGCGTGCGCGCGCAAATTCTCGACAAGGACCGCAATCCGAAATGGTCGCCTGCAACGCTCGCCGAAGTCAGCGATGCCGACATCGCCCGCTACTTTGAGCCGCTTGGCGATGCGGAGCTGGTTTTGCCGTGAAATTCTGGCTCGTGAAATCCGAACCCGGCGACTGGTCATGGGACGAACAGGTCGCCAAGGGAAAAAAAGGCGAGCCCTGGACCGGCGTCCGCAACGCACAGGCGCGCAACTGCATGCGCGAGATGAAAAAGGGCGATCTCGCCTTCTTCTATCACTCCGGCGATGAGCGACGCGTTGTTGGCGTCGTAAAGATCGCCAAGGAATCCTATCAGGACCCGACCACCGATGATGAACGCTGGGTTGTGGTTGATGTTGTGGCTGTCGAAACGCTCGCGAAGCCGGTCACGCTCGCCGACATCAAGGCGGAGTCAAAACTCGCCGAGATGGTGCTGGTCAAGAATTCTCGCCTGTCGGTGCAACCGGTGACGCCTGCCGAATGGAAACTCGTCGCAAAAATGGGCGGCCTCAAGTAACCAGATAAAAATGTCGCGGAGGAATGGGACATGACGAAAATCGGATTTATCGGTCTCGGCAATATGGGCGGGCCGATGGCGGCGAACCTCGCCAAGGCCGGACATGATGTGACAGCGACAGACCTTTCCATCGGCGCCATGGACCGCGCGGAAAAAGCCGGCTGCAAGCGCGGCGCAACCGTCGCGGATACGGTCAAGGGCGCCGACATCATCGTCTCGATGCTGCCAGCCGGCGCGCATGTGCGCTCTGTTTACACCGAAGGATATGGAGTCATCGCCAACGCAAAACCGGGCGCGTTGTTTATCGACTCGTCGACCATCGATGTTGACTCCGCGCGCGCGGTGAACGCCGCCGCCGCCGACAAAGGTTTCGCCATGGTCGATGCGCCGGTCTCCGGCGGCGTCGCCGCCGCAACAGCCGGCACGCTTACATTTATGGTTGGCGGTGAAGCCCAGGACTTCGAACGCGCACAGGTCGCGCTGAAAAACATGGGCAAGAACATTTTTCACGCGGGCGCCGCGGGTAACGGGCAGGCGGCGAAAATCTGCAACAACATGCTGCTCGGCATTTCCATGATCGCCACCTGCGAGGCGTTTAACCTCGCGGAGAAACTCGGCCTCGATGCGCAGACATTCTTCAACATTTCATCGACAGCATCGGGACAGAACTGGTCAATGACAAGTTATTGCCCCGCGCCGGGGCCTGTGCCGAATGCTCCGTCCAATCGCGACTATCAACCGGGCTTTGCCGCCGCGATGATGTTGAAAGACATGCGCCTCGCGCAGGAAGCCGCACACAAAGCAAAGGCTGCAACGCCGTTGGGCGCACAGTCCGAAGCGCTTTATGCGCTCATGGAATCCGCCGGAAAAGACGATCTCGATTTCTCCGGCATCATGAAACTCATTCAGGGGGCGCTGTAGCGCCTTTCTCGTGTGGGTCCGCGCCTTCGCGGCCTGGAGTCATGTCTTTGACGTAAGCCAGCCCGCATTCGGTTTCGTTTTGCCAGGCGACGCGTGCTTTCTTGATGACGCCTGTCTGGTCGAATTTCAAAACCACAATCGCCGGCAGCGGGTGCACCCCTTCAAGATGCACGTAAGCGCCGCCGTCGCTGACATTGCGAATCACGCAACGCAGATGATCGGTTTTCGAAAGATAGACTTTGCCGGGCCGGAATACGGGCTCGCGCTGTTCGCGAACGGGCGGGCCGCGTCGTTTGGCTTCCGGAATGCCGGCATTGGTGATCGTTGGCGCAGCGCTCTTGATCGCGGCCAGTCGTTCAGCAATCCGGTCATTCTTCTTCGCCATGGCGACGTTAGGCTCCAACGCAAGCGGCTCCCCCCTCGCGTTTCTGGTATTATACCCATTTAGGCGACTATTATTATTAACGCAGGATTTATAATTGTTTAGCCGCGACGGGGTGGTCCAAAAGAAATCCGCGGCGCAGGGCTGGCTTTTCGCGGTCTACGTCCCCATTTTCCCGCGATGACAGCAGAATCTGAACAAGAGTTTAACAGCGCGCCCGCGCCCTTCGGCAAATCTCTGTCGCGCATGTTCAAGGTCCTGCTGCGGCCCGAACTCGCCAAATGGCGCCCGCGCATCGTTCTGGCGTTCATACTGACGGTGGCGTCGAAGGGGCTTGCGGTCATCGCTCCGGTGTTCATGGGCGACGGCATCAACAAGCTCATCGCCGGCGAGAGCGAACAGGCCGGCGCTTCCTTTGTTCTGTTCTTCGTCCTCTTCGCTGGCGCGCGCTTCGCGGCCAATGGCCTGCCTTACGTGCGCGACGGATTCTTTGCGCCGGTGACGCAGGACGCCCAGCGCCTGCTTGCCGTCGACGCTTTCCGTCACGCGCAGCATCTGGAGTTGCAGTTTCACCTCACGCGGAGGTCGGGCGCCTTGAACCGCATTATCGAGCGCGGCGCCGGCGCCATGGACTATCTGTTCCGGTTTCTCGCGTTCAACATTGGGCCGACAATTGTTGAACTGATCTTCGCCGCTATCGTGCTGGCGGCGCTCTACGGCGTTCAATTTTCGCTCGCCGCGTTTGTCGTCATCGCGATCTACACCGGCTTCACCATTGTCGTGACCGAATGGCGCAACAAGCAGCGCCGCGCCATGAACGAAGCCGATACGCGCCTGCGCGGCATTTCGCTCGATACGTTGTCGAACTTTGAAACGGTCAAAGCCTTCGCTTCGGAAGATCGGGAAGCGAACCGCTATGACGAGGCGTTGCAGGACTATAACGGGCACATGGTCAAGGTTCAGCAATCCCTGTCTGTGCTCAACGCCGGCCAGGAGCTGGTGATGACGGCGGGACTGCTCGCAGTCGCGATCATGGCCGGGCAGGGCGCCCTGAGCGGGCAGATGCAGGCCGGCGATGTAACGGCGGTTATCCTGATGCTGCTCAACATTTATCGTCCGCTCAACATCCTCGGCTGGGCGTGGCGCGAAATCAAACAGGGGTCAGTCGATATCGAAAAACTGTTTGGTCTGATGGATCGCCAGCCTGAAGTCGCCGACGCGCCCTCAGCCCCGACATTTTCTCCGACGAACGGAGAGGTGAGGTTCGATCAGGTGTCGTTTTCTCACGAAGGTCGCGCCAGTGGGCTTAACGAGGTTTCGTTCACGGCGCCCGGAGGATCGTTTATCGGCGTTGTCGGTCCGTCTGGCGCAGGAAAATCGACAATTCTGAAATTGCTGTTCCGCTTTTACGATCCTGCGGCGGGGCGCATCACGATTGACGGACAAGACGTGCGCACCGTTACGCAAGCATCACTGCGCGCTTCCCTCGGGCTGGTGCCGCAAGAAGTGGTCCTGTTCAATGACACGCTTCGCTTTAATCTCAGCTATGCAAGACTAGACGCCAGCGACGAAGACATCATGGCTGCTGCCGACCGCGCACAGCTTCGCGAGTTTATCGAGAGTCTGCCTGCGGGGCTCGACACGAGAGTGGGCGAACGCGGATTGAAACTGTCCGGCGGTGAAAAGCAGCGGGTCGGCGTTGCGCGCGCGATCTTGTTGGATCCGAAAATTCTGGTGCTCGACGAAGCGACGTCGTCGCTCGACTCGACCACTGAACAAGAAGTGCAGGCGGCGCTGAAAGAGGCGGCGCGCGGGCGCACGACCATCGCGGTGGCGCACCGATTGTCGACCATCGCCGGCGCCGACGTAATTCTGGTCTTCGACAAGGGAGAGATCATCGAGCGCGGAACGCACCAGCAGTTGATACAGCAGAATGGCGTTTATGCGGCCCTGTGGCGGCGGCAAAGCCAGGGCGGCGAAGATCGTTCACCATCCGTGCTGCATGCAGTTGAGGCTTGATTAGACTGACCGCTTGGCAGCGGGCGATTGCTCTCCGACCGTCCAGCGCGTCAGCACCTCGACCAGCCCGTCCTGCTTTACGGGTTTGGGAAGGTAATCGTCCATGCCGGCGTCGATGCAGCGTTGGCGGTCTTCACGCAAGGCATGCGCCGTCACGCCGATGATCGGCACGTGAACGCTCGCATCTTTCTGGAGCTTGCGGATATGACGCGTGGCCTCGGCGCCATCCATTTCCGGCATCGACATATCCATCAGGATGATGTCCGGTTGGCGCGCCGAGTATTTTTCAACTGCGAGTTTTCCGTTTGAAGCGATGGAGACGTCGCAGTGCATTTTTTCCAACATCGCTTTGATAACCATCTGATTGACGATGTTGTCTTCGGCGACCAGCACCTGCAACGGGGTTCCGTCCGTCGTGAAAGGACAGCTTTCGACCTGCGTGGATTCCTTCAGCGTCGCTGTGCTGGCGCGCAGTTGCGCGACTGCGCCGTCATTCAGCGCCGTAAGAATGGAGTCAAACAGCATCGACGAGCGCGCCGGTTTGACCAGATACGCCGAGAAAAGGTCGCCCGCGAGGCCAGCCGGATCACCCTTGCGCCCGGCGGAGGTTAGCAGCACCAAGGGCGTTGCAGCTATGGCGTCATCGTTTTTGATTTCACGGGCTAGGGTCACGCCGTCGAGGCTCGGCATCTGAAAATCCAGTATGCCGATTGCATACGGATTCCCGGCTTCCTTTGCCGCGCGCATTTGCTTCAGCGCTTCGTGAGCGCACTCAAATGCTTCTGGCGCCAATCCCCATGACGAGAGCTGTTCGCGCAGGATAAGACGGTTCACTTCGTTGTCGTCGACGATAATGGCGCGCTTTCCTTCCAGCGCAGCGGTCGATGCAGGTCTTGCGAGTGGCGCGCTGTCGTCGAGAGCGAGCGGAAGCCGGACGCGGAATGTCGAGCCTTCACCGGCGACGCTCTCCACGGAAATTTCTCCGCCCATGGCCTCGACCATCTTTTTGCTGATCGCAAGGCCGAGCCCGGCGCCGTTATGTTTGCGCGCCGATGAGCCGTCAACTTGTTCAAATTCGCCGAAAATCGCCGCCAGTTTGTTTTCTGGAATGCCGCACCCAGTGTCGGAGACATCGATGATGATGTCGGCGATTTCGCCTCTGCGCACGCCGCTGACTTCGACCAGCACGTGACCCTTTTCGGTGAACTTCACCGCATTGCCGACAAGGTTGGTGATAACCTGACGCAAGCGGCCCGGATCGCCGATGAACTGGCAGTCGATGTCCTGTTCATAACGAACCATGAGCTCAAGCTGCTTTTCTTCAACCGGAAGGGAGAGCAGCGTTGCGACGTCTTCCACGCATTCGCGAAGGCGGAAACCCTCTTTCACAAGGCGGAGTTTTCCGGCTTCCAGACGGGAAAAGTCGAGAATGTCGTTGATGATCTTCAGCAAGGCGTCGCCGGAACTGACGATCACGCGCGCCATGTCAGTCTGGTTTTCGTTCAGCTTGGTGTCCAGAAGGAGCGACGCCATGCCGATCACGCCGTTCATCGGCGTTCGAATTTCGTGGCTCATATTGGCGAGAAATTCCGATTTGGACCGGTTCGCCGACTCCGCTTCTTCCTTTGACACCCGCAGTTGTTCGGACAGCGCGCGCAACTCATCCTCGCGCATTTGCTGCAGCGTAATATCTCGATAGGTGATGACGATCCCGCCATGCGGACGCCGTCGGGCGCTCTCTTCGATAATTACACCGTCGCGCTGACGCCGGACCGCGCGGAAGTCTTCGCCCGCATCGAGCGCTCGATCGCATTCACTGAAGTAGTCGTGAACGCTTTCGTATTCGTACATGCCGTGCTCAATGCCCATCTGCAACAACGGGCGAATGTCATTGCCGATGGCCCAGGCGGCCTTCGGCAAGCCGGAGATGCGCCATGCCTTTTCATTGAGTTCGACAATCGTGAAGCTGTCGTCGATGACGACCACGCCTTGCGCCATAGACTCAAGAACTTCAGCCATGAGCTGTGATTTGACGGCGATGTCCTCGGTGCGCTGACGAACCAAGGTTTCGAGATTCGCGTTGGCCGCTTCCAGTTGCTCCAGCGCATCTGCTGCAGCGATCTTGGCGTTCATGCGCTGCGAAATGTCGTGCGCGACGCCGCGATAACCTTCGAATTCGCCGGCCGGACCGAATACCGGCTTGGCGCTGCGTTCGATCCAGACCGATTTGCCGCTGTCGAAAGTGACTTTGGAGATGAACCCGACGATCGGTTCGCGCCGCTCAATGGTTTCCATGAACTGCCGCCAGGCTTCTTCACTGACGCTATTGCCGCTGAGCGACATTTCCGTGCCGATGAGCCCGCTGTGATCTTCGCCTGTGACTTCTTCTGCGCGTTTGGAAATGTGCGTATAGCGAAGATCGGCGTCGATTTCCCAAACCCAGTCGCCTGCGCTCTCTGCAAAGTCGCGGTAGCGCTCTTCGCTTTCCTTGAGCAGGGTTTCTGCGCGCGCCTGTTTAGTGACGTCCTTGGACCAGCCTACATAGCCGGTGAAACGGCCGTCCGGCGCGAATTTCGGCATGGCCGTTTCGTTGATGGTCATCGCCGAGCCGTCAGGCCGGACAACTTCATGCACCAGACCGTTGATCACTTCGCGGTTCTTGAAGCGGCTCGCAAAGTCGGTTGCATTGCGGAATGCACCGGCGCTGAGCGCGCGTTCGAGATTCATGTCGACCGGCTCTAGCAGTTTCTCCGGGGAATAACCTGTCAACTTTTCAAATCGCGAGGAGATGTAAAGGAGCTTGCCGTCGGCGTCGGTTTCCCATGCCCAATCCGAAGCGGCTTCAATAAAATTGCGGAAGCGTTCCGTCGCCTTCTCCGCATGCTGTTCGATGGTTTTCTTGCTGAGCGACAAATCGATCAGCGCTTCGCCGACATGTGAATTGTGAAAGTGGCAGATGAACATGCCGATGATCAAAATCCCGGCCATGATGATGACGTCCGCATCACCTGTCAGAAACATGGTGGGGGTGAACGGAACGATGCACAACACCATAGGGATGCTGGAGAGCCCACGCAGAGAAGCCAGGCCCATACCTGCGCCGATGCCGCAATAGAGGCACCAAAGCCCCAGCATGATGTGTCCGGACTTGTCAGCAAATTGTGAAAGATAAATAGCAAGTCCTGCGCAGACTGCGCCGAGCAGCACTGCCATGGGCGCGACTGTGCCGATGACCTTGCGCTTGTCGGCGGCGGTCGCCTTGTCGAGATCAAGTCGCAGCCAGGCGGGAATGCGGATCGCCAGGAACGCGTAGAAAAGTCCCAGCGAAATCAGGACGACCGTGCCGGCCTCTTCGTAAAAGCGGTAGCCGATAAGCGTGGATGTCAGCGCGATGCCGACCAGCACGCGGGGCATTTGCTGCTTCAACTCGCGAAGCTGCCGGTCGATGACGACATCGCTCTCATGGGCGCCGGTCAAGCCCCAGTCAGTCGCTAGTTTTACAAGCTTGTTTATCATTCTCGCGGCGCTCCGGCCTTTGTCGGCTCAGCACCTTCCAAAATGATGGTTAAATCGGCGTTTAGTGCAGGCGGCTGTGCGCCGGGAAAATCCGGAAAATGGGCGATTAGACGCCTTGGGACTGGATTTGGAAAACGATAGTTAACAATTTGCTATCAAGCTTGCCGCACGCGCCTTTGGAGATGCAGCCTATGACCCTCAATCCGCCGTCGGACCGCGAAGAGTTTCGGGACTTCGCCGCCTACTATGATAGCGACATCGCTCCTTATCTGCGTGAAAAGGAGGACGCCCGGCAGTCCGCCGTCATGCAAGGAGGGCTTATCGCCATCGCAACGGCGGTGACGGCGTTCGCCGGGTTCAAATTCGGTCCCTTTGGCGACGGCAATTTTCAGTTCGGGTTCATCCTCGGCGCGCTCGGTATCGCGGGCGCGGCTTGGCGAGTGAACAAGACGCGTAGCGACATCACCGACGGGCTGCTTGAACGCGTTTGCCGCCGCCTGTCATTCGCCTACCGGCGCGAGCCGGGACGCCCGGCATACAGCTCCTCCTTCGAACGCCTCAAATTACTGCCCGACTACAATCGCGAATCCTGGGAAGATGAAGTCAAGGGTGCGCGCGAGGGCGCGGAGTTCGAGTTCTGCGAAGCGCATTTGAAGTACAAGACCAGCGGAAAAAATTCCTCAACCCGAACTGTATTTCACGGACTGCTGCTTCTGATCGATTACCATAAGGAGTTTCTTGGTGAGACGGTGGTGCGGCGCGACGCTGGAATCCTGAACCGTTTTGGAAAGCCGGGGCGGGATTTCCAAAGCGTGGGCATTGCATCTTCGAAGTTTGAAAAAATCTTCGAGGCCTGGTCGACGGATCAGGTGGAAGCACGGGAGTTGCTGGATCCGCTGGTGCTTGAGCGCTTTGAAGAACTGGACCGTCTGTTCGACGGCGCAAAAATCCGCGCTGCCTTCTCGCAGGGCAAGCTGCTGATCGCCCTGGAGACTGGCGACAAGCTCAACATGGGATCGATGTTCCGGCCGCTCGAAGGTTCAGACCGCGTTGAGCGCATTCTCGCCGCCTTCGATTGCATATTCGACTTGATCGATGTGCTGCTGAAGCGTGTGGATCGCAGAATGGATAGCGCGTTCTCTGTCGATGCGGTGCGAAGCGGCGACCGAATCTGAGCCGCACGCTATGCGAATTTTGATCCTTGGCGGTTCGGGCGTCTTCGGTGGCAGGTTGGCCGAACTGCTGTCCCGCGACCCGCGGCTTGAGTTGATCATTGCCGGTCGCGACGAAGAAAAAGCGAAGCGTGTCGCGGCGAATCTTCGCGGACCGGCGCGGGTCAGGGGCGCGCGCGTCGTCGTGGAAGAAATCGATGCCGCCCTGGCGACGCTTCGGCCTTCACTGGTTATTCATTGCGCGGGGCCGTTTCAGGGGCAGGACTACGCTGTGGCCAAGGCGGCGATAGCGTCCCGCATCCCGTATCTCGATCTCTCCGATGGGCGCGAATTCTGCGACGGATTTCGAGCGCTTGACGGCCGGGCGCGTGAGGCGGGCGTGTTCGCCCTGACGGCGTGCAGCACAACCACCGCGCTTACATCAGCTGCGGCGCTCACCCTGTCGCAAGATATGTCGAGCGTCGAACGGATTCGGGTTGGCGTAACGCCGGGCAATCGCGCGCCGCGCGGACGCGCTGTGGTGGAGGCGATCCTCAGCTATGTCGGCGAACCGATTCCGGTGGTGCGCGATGGCGATTTGGCTGAAACAACCGGTTGGGGGACGCTCTCAAAGGTGACGCTGCCCAAGCTCGGCGGACGCTGGTTCTCTCCATGCGATGCGCCGGACATACAGGTGATGCGCCATTTGTTTCGAAATGCGCATTCCATCGAATTTTGTGCGGGACTTGAGCTTTCCGTTCTGCATCTTCCGCTCTATTTGTTGGCGACGATGCGACGGCGCCGCATCATTCCCAACCTGGCTCGCGCGAGCGGCGTCTTTCATACTGTGGCGCGCTGGTTCGAACCGTTTGGGACGGATCAGGGCGGCATGTTCGTGGAGCTTGAGGGGGCTGGTAGAGATGGCCGACGCTTGAGGCGCCGTTGGACCTTGTGGGCGGGATCGGGAGAGGGGCCGTATATTCCGGCAATGGGCGCGGCGATCATTGCGAAGGAGTTCGCCGCCGGTTCAACACCTGCGCCGGGCGCGCGCCTCACCGCGGGGGAAGTCCCTCTTGCACAGTTCGAGGAAGAGTTCGCGCGGTTCGATATTACAACGCAAACTGAGGAATGTCATGACACGGACGATGTATCAGGAGATGCTTGGCGCCCGGTTTGACGCGTTGCCAGAGCAAATTCGCGTCATGCACGCCGGTATGCGCAGGGCGGCCGGCCGCGCGGATATTCGCCACGGCGCGTCGCCGCTCGCAAAGCTGATTTGCGCGCTGGCGCGCATGCCCGCGAGCGGCGTGGATTTGCCGGTAGAGACAGCTTTTGACCCGATCGAACGGGGCGAGCGCTGGACGCGGACCTTCAACGGTCAATCATTCGCAACAGAATTGCGCATAAAAAGCGCTGGCGACCACCCGGAGGCGACAGAGTCTTTCGGTCCGTTTTCATTCGTCCTGCGCGTTGTCGCCCATGAACACGGCATCGATCTTATTCCGGAAGGCGTCAGACTGCTTGGTTTGCCGCTGCCGGTATTTCTCTGTCCCGAAGCGATCGGCCTCGAACGCGTACGCGACGGAAAATATCATTTCGACGTCACAGTGCGGTTTCCGCTGGCTGGCGATGTCATCACCTATTCCGGGTGGTTGGAGCCGTCTGCATAATAGTTCGCGCCGGCGCCGAAAACGCTGCCCCTCAAACGTCTTTAGGATCGACGCGGATTTCGCCGCGAAAGTCGAAACAAGGATGTTGGGATGTTTCAAATGCTTATCGTTACAGGGTTGCTGCTTGTCGCGTCTGCGCAGGCCGCCGAACCGCCGATGGCGCGCGCCGAAGAGATCGCTATGGCGCGCAGCGCCGGGCCGGAGGCCGTGTCCGCCGGCGCTTCGGTATGGGTGCTGGCTGAAAGGGAGTATGAACGCGCCATCGAAGGAGACAACGGATTTAATTGTCTCGTTATGCGCCGCTGGGGCGCCGCCTTCGACAGTCAAAAGAAGATTTTCGAAACGCCGGGCGGGGTGATCGCGCCGATTTGCTATGATGCGAAGGCTTCAGGCGCGCCCATGAAAGAACAGTTCCTGCGGGCGAAACTGGGTCTTGCGGGAATGTCTCATGACGAAATTCGCGATGCCGTCATGGCCGCGTATGATTCCGGCGATCTCGTTGCGCTTGAAGGCGTCGCGTTTGCTTACATGTATTCCGCCGCGCAACGGCTCGGGCCGGGCGTTGGCGCGTGGCATCCTCATGTGATGGTTTATGCGCCGGGCTATACAAACGAGATGATTGGCGGCGCTAGCGTGGTCAGCGGCGATCCCGTGGTCGCTGAGGCGCCCGGCACGGTGCGTGCGATCATCGCCATCCCGGTGAACGGCCGTGCTGAGCACATACAACCGGAAACTCACTGACAGCGCGACAAAGTGCGGGCGCAATCATCAAGGATGATTGCGCCCCGAATATTATGCAGTCGGCGTGTCTTTTGATTTGGCGCCGAGGGCCTCTTGGATATTGCCAAGGCGGTCATACATGCCGAACAGCACAATGTAGACCTCGCACAGAAAGCGCCAGAAGATGAGGCCGATGAGGCCGCCGATCGGCGCGATGACGATCGTGCCGATGCCTTGCATGAAGCCGGAACCAAAACCTGAGAACATGCCGAGCAGCGTGCCGAGCAGTATGAAAACAACTCCAATCCAGTAAAACACCTTGATCAAGCCGGTTGCGATCAGCTTGTCGAAGGTCATGAAGCGACTAACGATGGAAGCCATATTCTCTCTCCCTGGTGTAAACTATGCAGCCGGTCCCTGAGGTCCTTCGCCATACTGATTCGGGCCTTCGGACACCTTGATGAAAAAGTAGATCCAGGCGACCAGGTTGACGATCGGAATGAGGAAGATGAGGCACCACCAGCCCGACTTGCCTATGTCGTGGAAGCGGCGAATGCTAACGGCGACGTTCGGTACAAGCAGGCCAAGGCCAAGCACTGTGACCAAAAGCTGTCCCATGTTGACGACCGACCCGACTGCGTAAAGGGCGACATACGCAATCGTGTAGGCGAGGACCCACCACCAATATTCTGATCGGCCCGAGCGGCCTTCAAATTTGGCGTAGCTCGCCAGGACCGTCTTTACTGACTGTTGAATATCCATTTCGCACATCCCTTTATGGCGTAAGGGAATGATTCTAATTGGGTTCGTTTTCCGTGCAAGGAGCTTTTAGCGCACCAGCGTGAGCCGTTCCGCGGCCCTTGTAACCCCCGTATAGAGCCATCGCGCGCCGTGATCGCGGAACATGTAGCTTTCGTCGAACAGCACCACATTGTCCCACTGACTGCCCTGAGCCTTGTGAACGGTGAGGGCGTAGCCGTAGTCGAATTCATCTGCGCCCTTGCGCTGCGGCCAGGAAACGCTTTCAGGCCCGTCAGTAAAAAAGGCGCGCGGCACCGACACGTTGACCGCTTTGCCGCCTTCCTCCGGGCGAACGGCGAAACGCACCCGCCCGCCGCGCGGGCTCATGCGCCGGTCGACCGTCCAGATGCCGCCGTTGAGCAGCCCCTTCTTTTTGTTGTTCCTCAGGCAGACAAGTTTTTCACCGGCTTCCGGCGATGAGTCCGTATGCCCGTGCAACTCGCGCAGGCGGTCATTGTAGCGTTTTCGGGTCTTGTTGGCGCCGACAAGGATCTGATCGGACTCCATGATCTCTTCGGTGGTGATATCCTTGCGCGAGACGACACGGCATTCCTCTGACTGCTCGTCAAACTCGCCGCCTTCGCGGATCGCCATAGATAACCTGATGATCGGATTGTCCGCCGCCTGCCGGTGAATTTCCGTGAGCATGAAGTCCGGATCGCCCTCGGTGAAAAAGCCGCCGCCTTTCACGGGCGGCAGCTGCGCCGGATCGCCAAGCACCAGAACGGGTTTGTTGAACGACAACAGATCGCGGCCGAGTTCTTCATCGACCATGGAGCACTCATCGACGATGATCAGATCGGCGTCAGCGGCGGGGGCGTCGTAACGAATGGTGAAAGAAGGCTCGCCCTCTTCGTCATCCCCGGATGAGGGGCGGTAGATCAGCGAGTGGATCGTCGTTGCGCCGACGCAGCCCTTTTGGCGCATCACATGGGCGGCCTTGCCGGTGAACGCGGCGAAGGCGACCTCTCCGCCGGCGTTCTCGGCGATGTGGCGGGCGAGGGTGGTCTTGCCCGCGCCGGCATAGCCGAAGAGGCGAAACACCTGCGCGCCGCCAGCCTTGCGCCAGCGCTCGACTGCCATCAGCGCGTCGTCCTGTTGCGGAGACCAGCTCACCTAATTCAGTTCCACCCACACCGGCACATGGTCTGACGGTTTAACGTCGCTGCCGCCGGGGCTTCGTTCTGTGCGGTCGACGCCGGCGGTTCTGAAACGGTCTGCGGCTTGCGGGCTGAGCAGCAAATGATCGATGCGGATGCCGTTGTCTTTTTCCCATGCACCGCGCTGATAATCCCAGAAGGTGTAGCGTACGCCATGCGGGTCTGCCTGACGAAGCCCATCGGTAAGGCCGAGATTCAAAATCTCGCGAAACGCCGCCCGTGTTTGAGGCAGGAACAGCGCGTCGTCCGCCCAGGCTTTCGGGTCATGCACATCTTCGGCTTGCGGAATGACGTTGTAATCGCCGGCGAGCACAAACGCTTCTTCCTGTTCCAGGAGTTTTTGCGCGTGCGCCTTGAGGCGCTTCATCCAGCCGAGTTTGTAATCGTATTTCGGCCCTGGCGCCGGATTGCCGTTTGGCAAGTAGAGCCCGCCGACACGCACTGGCGCAGCATCTTTCGGCATGACCAGGGCTTCGATATAGCGCGATTGATCATCCTCATCGTCGCCCGGCAATCCCCGCATTACATCGTCAACCGGAAATTTGGACAACAAAGCGACGCCATTATAGGTCTTCTGCCCGTGAACTTCGACATTGTAGCCGCGATCTTCAAACTCCAGCGCCGGAAATTTCTCGTCGATGCATTTAATTTCCTGAAGCACCGCGACGTCCGGCTTGGCTTTGTCGAACCACTCCAGAATGCGGGGCAGGCGAGCGTTGATCGAGTTGACGTTGAAGGTCGCGATTTTCATGATTGTTCAGATTCGGCTTTCTGTTTGACGCGCGCAAGCGCCGCCTTCAGATAGCCGGGCCAGAACAATTTTACAATGAACCAAAGAACCGGTTCCGACGCCGCGCTTGTCGGCGTAAAGGCGTAGGTCCAGTCGATCTTTGTCTTGGATTGGCCCGCTTGGGTGAAATGCCAGTCAGCGCGCGCAAACTTAACAAGCGGTGCGAACGGACCGGTAAACTCCGTCAGCTTGTAAGCGAATGTCTGGCCTGCCGTGAAGGAAACCAGCTCTTCGCGTACTGACGATTTGTCCGACAGCGTGTGAAGCCGAACATCGCCGACTGAAGACCAGGGCGCATTGTGACCTTTTGTTTCCACGACTCCGGGAAGGGGGCCGTGTTTCTGGATAAGCGCGCGCGCTTCAATGGAGGCAGCGGCGTCGAACACATCGCGTGCAGGGGCGTCGACAGTTTCGCAAACGGAGATTTGAACGGGCATGAGACCTATTGGGTAATGAAGGTCGTAAACTCATCGACCGGAACGCGCGACGAGCGCAAGTCATTCACTTTCGCCGAAGGGTCGGCATAGCCCAAAGCCATGCCGCAATAAAGCTGTTCATGCGCTGCAAGGCCCAAAAACGCCGATACTGTCTTGGCCCGCGCCGCCCACGCTTCCTGCATGCAGGTGGCGAGCCCCATTTCTGCGGCGGCGAGTGCAAGGCTCTGCATAAACATGCCCAGATGCGCCCACTGGCCTTTGTCGAATTGCCGGTCGAGGGAGAAGAACAGGCCGACCGGCGCGCCAAAAAACTCATAATTGCGCAAAAGCTGTCCGATGCGCGCCGGTTTGTCCTCGCGCGGAATGCCGAGCTTCTCGTATAGCGCCTCGCCAACTTCGTAGCGCCGCGTTCGCCACGGCTCGCCAAGCTTCGGCGGATAGATGGCGAGTTCGGACTCATCAGCGAAAGGGTTTTCGGCGATCGCCTGTTTGACTGTCGCGATTAATTGCTCGCGTGCAGCGCCCGTCACCACATGCACGCACCAGGGCTGCAGGTTGCCGCCGGACGGAGACCAGCGCGCCAGATCAAGGAGCGTGCGGATATGGGTTTCGCTCACTTCCTTCTTGAGGAACTCCCGCGTTGAGATTCGCGTCTTCAGGGCGTCCGTCACATTCATTGCAGTCATGTCCGTTCGGTTAAGTCGTCACGATGGGGCTTGTTCGCTGGCGCCGCCATGCGCATGTTATGAGACCTGAGTCTGAAACAGAAACCCTTTACGGGCAACGAGCAAGAACAGTGACGCCGCAACTTAAAAACCGCCTGATGATGATTGCGACGCTCGCCATGCTGGGGGCGGCGGCCTTTATCCTGGCGCGTAATGAAGAGCTGATCTTTCGCGACAAGGGTGAGCTGACGGTGACGCGTGATGAATCCGACCCCGACACGCTGATCTTTGTGTGGCGCGACCAGATCGAAGCGCCAATGGCGCGGCGCTTTGAAGAGGCGTGGCGTCAATGGGGCGGCGTCGGCAATCGTGTCATCATCGATTTGCACTCTCCGGGCGGCGTCATCGCTGAAGGCGCGGATGTGATTCGCGTCATTGAGCGGATGAAGCGCACTCATCAAGTCGATACGCGCATTCGCGCACGCCGCGCCTGTTACTCCATGTGCGTGCCGATCTATCTGCATGGAGAAGAGCGTTTCGCCGCCGCTAACGCCCGCTTCATGTTTCACGAACCCTCGGCTTACGACTTCTATACGGGCGAACGTGTTATCCAGCCGAAATTCGAACGCGATATGGTGACCCGAAAATACTTTGATCTCTTTTTCGTGAATTCGCCCATCACCCCGGCGTGGCGCGACCGTCTGGAGCAGGAATGGAAGGGCAGGGATTTGTATTACACAGGGAAGCAGCTTGTGGATCAGGACTCAAACATCGTGACGGTGCTGGAATAAGGCCGTTCGATCTCGCATGTGGCCGGGATTGCGAATTTTGCGCGGGACGGGGGCAAGTCAGGCGATTGGTGCTATGGTCGACCGTCGGTTTTCACGGAGATACTCATGAAAAAGTTATGGGTTGCAGCGGTTTCCGCGTGTGCGCTTTTCGGCGGACCGGTCTTCGCGCAGACACAGGAGAGCGCCGACGCCAAATATGCGGCGCAGGATTGGCAGGGCGCCTCCAACGAATATCAGGTCCTTCTGGACGCCGACGCCGCCAATGCACAGAACTGGTACAATTTTGCGCGTTCCCTGCACAGTCTCGAAAAATATGCAGAAGCGGAGAAAGCCTATCTCAGAGCCATCGATGCGGGCTTCGCCAATCTTTCGTTTGCGCATTTTCAGTTGGCGCGCCTCTATATGTCGACTGGCAAAAAAGCCAAAGCGCTGGACAGGCTGGAAAAGCTTGTCGATCTTGGCGGCGTTCCGGCAAGCGTGATTTCGGGAACAGCGGAATTTTCATCACTGGCGGGCGACAAGCGTTTTGACGCTGTCATCACGGCGCTGACGCCGTGTACGGCGCCGGAATATCGTCACTTTGATTTCTGGTTGGGCGAGTGGGACGTCACTGCTGCCGGCGCGACGCAGCCGACAGCGAGCAGCAAAATCTCCTCGCAACAGGCGGGCTGCGCCATTCTAGAAGAATACACGGCCGGCGCTTTCACTGGCGTGTCGATAAATTTCTATGACAGCGCGACGGAGCGCTGGCACCAGTCGTGGATGTCGAACGCGGGAGGCGCCGTCTATCTCGAAGGCGGCCTGAACGACAAGGGCGAAATGGCGATGTCCGACGAAGGCATGACCAGTCACGACGTCACCGGCAATATTGGGCGCACTACCTGGACGCCGAACCCCGACGGCTCCGTGCGTCAGCACTGGGAATCATCGACCGATGGCGGCGAGACCTGGACCACCGTGTTTGACGGCACATACACAAGGAAAGCGGCGGCAGAGTAGGTTTTATCGTATCGATGTTATCCCGGAAAACGCTGCAGGTGTTTATCCGGGTTCTCAAATTCAAATCAGGTGATGCAGGAGATCCCGGCTCTCCCCCGGAACAAGTCCGGGGTTCGGCCGGGAGGATGCTGGATCTTAAAAGCGCTCAGTTCTTCACCGCCGTCAGCATGTAATTGACGCTCGTATCGTCGCTGATGCGCCACAGATCGATCAACGGCTGGTAGGAGACGCCGGCCTCTGCGGTGACGGTGAGCCCCGCACGCGTCAGCGCAGAATTTGCTTCTTCAGGTTTCACAAACTTGCGCGGATCGTGGGTGCCGGCGGGGAGCCAGCGCAACACATATTCAGCGCCAATCTTTGCGAGCGCCAACGCTTTCAGGTTTCTGTTGATCGTCGCCATCACCATCATGCCGCCCGGCTTTAGGAGCTCTGCGGACGTCTCCAGAAACAGATCCACATCGGCGACATGTTCGACAACTTCCAGATTGAGAACGATGTCGAACGGTTCGGCATTCTCTGCCGCCAGCGCTTCAACGGTTGTCGCGCGATAATCAATGTCAAGCTTCAACGGCGCGGCGTGAGTCATGGCGGTTTTGATGTTGTTCTCCGACGCGTCGATCGCCGTAACGCTCGCGCCCAGCCTGCACATGGGCTCCGCCACCAATCCGCCGCCACAACCAATATCCAGCAGGCGCAAGCCCTCGAGCGGCAGCTTTGATCTGCGCTCGCGGCCGAAATGGGCGCAGGCGCCGTCGCGAATATAAGCGAGACGGACGGGATTGAATTTGTGGAGCGGCTTGAATTTTCCGAACGGGTCCCACCACTCATCCGCGATGGCGGAGAATTTTCTGACCTCATCCGGGTCGATTGTAGTGCGTCCAGAGGCGGATCGTGCAGAAGTTGGCGCGTTTGTTAACTCACTCTGCGCCATTGTTGATATTTCCTCGCTTGCGTCGGCGGGCGCCGCTTTCTAGAGATACGCCGACATTTTGGGCCTCTGGCGGACAGAGGCAATAGGACAGGTTTTCGCAGGCGCACAAATGGCCCGCATCGTTATGAAATTCGGCGGCACCTCCGTCGCCAACCTCGACCGCATCCGGGCGGCGGCCGCTATTGTGCGCCGCGAGGTCGATGCGGGTCACTCCGTGGCGGTTGTCGTTTCGGCGATGGCGGGAGAGACCAACCGGCTGGTGGCGCTGGTTCAGGACGCGGGCGAGCCTGCGCCGGCGCTTGATGCGCGCGATATAGAATACGATGCGGTCGTTGCTTCCGGCGAGCAGGTGACGTCGGGCCTGCTGGCGCTCGTAATGCAGAATCTCGGATACCGCGCCCGGTCATGGATGGGCTGGCAGATTCCGCTGAAAACAGACATCGCGCACGGCAAAGCGCGAATCGCCGAAATTGAAGGCGAAGCGCTGGGCGAGTCGATCGACAATGGCGAGATCGCCGTCATCGCAGGATTTCAGGGAATCGCGCCGGACAGCCGTATTGCGACGCTGGGCCGGGGAGGGTCGGATACATCTGCTGTCGCCATCGCCATCGCGGTTGGCGCAGAGCGTTGCGACATCTATACAGATGTCGACGGCGTTTACACGACCGATCCGCGCCTTACCAAACAAGCGCGGCGCATCGCAAAAATTTCTTTTGAAGAAATGCTGGAAATGGCGTCAGTGGGCGCCAAGGTATTGCAAACCCGTTCCGTTGAACTCGCCATGGCGTACAAGATGCCGGTGCGCGTGTTATCTAGCTTTGATCCGCCCGATGCGCCGGGACCCGGCACGCTCATCTGCGATGAGGATGATATTGTGGAAAAGAACATAGTCACGACCGTCACGCCCGATTTTCATGAAGCCAGCGTTACGATTCTTGCCGTGCCCGATGAGCCGGGCCGCGCGGCGGGCATTTTTATTGCGCTCGCAGCAGCGAACATCAATATTGACATGATTGTGCAAAGTGCTTCTCGGGAAGCAGGCTTCGCAAACATCTCCTTCACGACCAAAGAAGGCGACCTTGATCGTGCGATTAAGGTGTTGGGCGATGAACAGCCAAAAATTGGCTTCAAGGCGCTGCAGTCCGACCGCAATGTCGCCAAGGTTTCGGTGATTGGTCTCGGTATGAAGAGTCATGCCGGTGTTGCAGCGACCATGTTCCGGACCCTCGCCGAAAAAGGGATTAACATTCAGAATATTTCCACCTCGGAAATTAAGATCAGTGTCCTGATCAATGCGGACGCCGCCGAATACGCCGTGCGGGTGCTGCATGACGCTTACGGGCTCGATCAGCCCGCCCAGGCCGCTCTAAGCTAAAGGCTGCGATGAGCATCGAGAAAACACGCCCGCCGCATGGCGGACATGGCGATCAGGGCATTACGGTCCTGTTGAAACGCATGCGCGATGCGGTCGCGCAGGATTCGAGCGCACAGGAACGCCTCGACCTGCTGACCAAAGTCATCGCCAGCCATGTGGTCGCCGATGTGTGCTCGATCTATCTTCGTCGCCCGGACGATCAGCTTGAGCTGTATTCGACGGAGGGCCTGAACCGCGCCGCCGTTCACAAGACCCGCATGCAGTGGGGCGAGGGCCTCGTCGGCCTGGTCGCCAAGCGTCACAGCCCGCTTGTCACTTCCGAAGCGCCAAAGCATCCGGCGTTTTCATACCGGCCGGAAACCGGCGAAGATCCGTTGCACTCTTTCCTCGGCGTTCCGCTGATCCGCTCCGGCAAAACCCTTGGCGTGCTGGTCGTCCAGAACAAGGCTGCGCGCCAATACACCCATGAGGAAATTGAAGCGGCGCAGGCGGTGGCGACATTGCTCGCGGAAATCGCAGCCTCCGGCGAGCTGTTGAGCCAGGAAGAAACCGAAGCCGTTGGCGCGATGCTGCATTTGCCGGAAAAGCTGAAAGGCTTCGGCATCGTTTCCGGCATCGCGCTCGGCAAGGCCGTCTTCCTGCAGCCGCCAACGCCCAAGCACCGCGTGTTTGCGAAGAACCCTGCAGAAGAAGCCGCGCGTCTTGAAGACGGTCTCAACGATCTGCGCCGCTCGGTTGATGACATGCTGTCGTCAAACGCATCGCTCAGCGGCGTATCCCGCGAAGTGCTCGAGACCTACCGGCTGTTCGCTTATGACCGCGGCTGGAAAGACCGGCTGCGTGCGGCGGTGTTTTCCGGCCTGACAGCGGAGTCGGCGGTCGAGCAGGTAAAGGCCGAGAACCGAGCGCGAATGACGCAATCTCGTGATCCCTACCTGCGCGAGCGTCTGCACGATCTTGATGACTTGTCGAACCGGTTGCTGCGGCATTTGTCGGGCGAAAAGAGTGTCGGCCAGCGTCCGCTCTACGATGACACCATTCTGTTTGCCCGAACCATGGGACCGGCCGAGCTGCTGGAATATGACCGCAAGCGGTTGAGGGGCCTCGTTCTGGGTGAGGTGTCGGCGACATCCCATGTGGCGATCGTCGCGCGCGCGCTGAAACTTCCGATGGTGTCCGGCGCGCCCGACGCAATGGAGCGCACGGAAGAGGGCGATCAGGCGGTGCTCGATGGCGACGCCGGTGAAATTCACATTCGGCCAAGCGCGGAGACGCTCGAGGCTTATCGGAACAAGCAGACGCGATACCACGAACTGGAGGCGAGTTACGCCGCCGAGAAGTCGCTGCCCTCCAGAACCAAAGACGGCGTTGACATCACCATCCAGATGAACGCCGGACTTGCGCTCGATCTTCCGTTTCTTGAGCAGACGGGTGCGGCGGGCGTCGGCCTCTTCCGCACGGAGCTTCAATTTCTGATCGGCTCACAACTGCCGAGCGTCGCCTCGCAGGAGGCGCTTTCTAGCGAGGCGCTGGATCTGGCCGACGGCAAGCCGGCGGTTTTTCGCACGGCCGACATCGGCGGCGACAAGACAGCGCCCTATATGGATCACGGCAATGAGGTGAACCCGGCTATGGGTTGGCGGGGCGTGCGCATGGCTGTGGATCGCCCCGGCATGATACGGCCTCAATTGCGCGCGCTGCTCTCTGCGGCGGCGGGGCGGCAGCTCTGGGTGATGTTCCCATTTGTGACCTTGCCGGGTGAAATTGACGATATCCGGGCGTTGCTCGATCGCGAAATCGATCGCGCCAAGCGGCGTCAGCAGGACTTGCCGCTCGACATCAAGATCGGTGCAATGATCGAAACCCCGGCTGCCGCCTGGCGCGCTGATCTGATCGCTGCGAAAGTGGATTTTCTGTCGATCGGCGGAAACGACCTCGCGCAGTTCTATTTCGCCGCAGACCGGGATTCTGAACGCGTGCAGCGGCGCTACGATCCGATGAACGCCGGCTTTCTGAGTTTTCTGAGACACACGGTTGAAAAAGTGTCCCGCACCGGGACGCCGCTTTCGTATTGTGGCGAGCAATCGGCGGATCCGGTCACGGCGGCGGCGTTGATCGGCGTTGGCGTCAGGCAATTCTCGCTGCCCGCCGCGTTTGTCGGGCCGTTCAGGCGCCTGGTGCGATCAATTGATTCTAAAGCGGTGAGCGACTGGATCTCGACGCGCGCCGCCGAGCCGCATGTCACATTGCGGCCTGCGCTTACGCAATTCCTGAAAGATAGCGGCGCAAGCACGGAATAAAGCGCGTTTTAACGCATTGCTGCTTAACTTTGCGTGATATTTCACGAACAGGGTGCTCTGCTTCGCTGCGATTGTGTATGCTGCCGGCGCCGGATTCGAAGTTTAAGAGGCGCGAGCGTGTCGACGGTGAAGAGTTCAGCGGAAATTGTGGATATGGCCGATGCGCGGGCGCGTCTGGCGGCTGATGCGGGTGAGTTCGAACATGTCGGCGCAAGGCTGGCGGCGGTTCGCGAAAGCCGCGGCGTCGGACTGCGCGAAGCCGCGGCGCGCACCCACATTCGCGAGAACCATTTGCAAGCGATCGAGAGTGTCGACGCCAAGGGATTGCCGGCGCGGCCTTACGCGCTCGGTTTTGTGCGCACCTATGCGGAGTTCCTGGAGCAGGACGCGCGCGCCATCGTCGAGCAGTTCAAATTTGACGCCGGGTATGATTCGCCGCTTCCCGTTGAAGCGGAAAAATTCCGGGTGGCGGAAGAAGCCGCCGAAGCGCAAACCGGCGAGCTGTCTTTGCCGGTGTTCGTGGCGATCGCCGCGTTCATCATCTGGTGCGCCTGGCAAATCACCCTGACAAGCAAGGTGACGCCTATCGGCGAAGCGCCGGCCATCGCCGCGCCTGCTCCGATCATCACGTCTCCGGCGCCGGCGCCCGTACAGGGAGACGTCGTGGAAGCCAAAATCGTTGAGCAGATCGAGCCCGTCTATCCGCGCAGCTGTGCTTCCGCCGCGCAGCCGCTTGAAACCGTGACTCTCGCCTTCACCGTCACGGCAACAGGCAGAGTCGCGAGCGAACGGGTGGCGACTTCAACCAATGGATGTTTCAACGAAGCTGCATTGAATGCGCTCCGCCGCTGGAGTTTCGAGCCGCGCACCATAGACGGCGCCCCTCGGCCGGCGTTTGATCAGGTGCAGACCTTCCGCTTCAACCGTCCCTGATTTCGCGCCGCTTGCGGGGTCCGCCGCCGCCGGAAAGGCGATTTTGCGCGCCCTGCGGGAAGGCATGCCGGAAACGCACGGGGACGGGGCTTGACTTCGGCGCGCCAGACGCAATCTTGTGGCGGAGATTCCAGCTTTTTTGAGCCGAAGGGCAAAGCCATGTCGTTACGTCCCTGGCGTGATATTGAACGCCGCAAATCCCGTCAGATCATGGTCGGCAAAGTGCCGGTCGGCGGCGACGCGCCAATCGCCGTCCAGTCCATGACCAACACGCTGACGTCGGACGCACAGGCGACCATCCGCCAGGTGAATGAGATCGCTGAAGCGGGCGCCGACATTGTCCGCGTGTCATGCCCCGATGTTGAATCGACCGCCGCGCTGAAAGAAATCTGCGCCAATGTGCCGGTGCCGATCGTCGCCGACATTCACTTTCACTACAAGCGCGGCATTGAGGCCGCGAAAGCCGGCGCCGCGTGTCTGCGGATCAATCCGGGTAATATCGGTTCAGAAGAACGTGTGCGCGAAGTTATTAAAGCGGCCAAGGATCACGGCTGTTCCATGCGCATCGGCGTCAATGGCGGTTCGCTCGAAAAGGACTTGCTCGAAAAATATGGCGAGCCATGTCCGGAAGCGATGGTCGAAAGCGCGCTCGATCACGCGAAGATTCTTCAGGACAATGATTTTCACGAATTCAAGATTTCGGTGAAAGCCTCTGACGTGTTTCTCACCGTCGCGGCCTATCATGCACTCGCCGAAGCGATCGATTGCCCGCTGCATCTCGGCGTCACTGAAGCCGGCGGTTTGCGCATCGGGTCGGTGAAATCAGCCATCGGCATGGGCAATCTGTTGTGGGCGGGCATTGGCGACACGATCCGTGTCTCGCTCTCCGCAGACCCAGTCGAAGAGATCAAGGCCGGGTTCGACATCTTAAAATCGCTCAACCTGCGCCATCGCGGCGTCAATGTAATTTCCTGTCCGTCATGCGCGCGTCAGGGCTTTCAGGTGATCGATACGGTCGAGAAACTTGAAAAGCGTCTCGCGCATATCACGACGCCGATGTCGCTTTCCGTCATAGGCTGTGTCGTCAACGGACCGGGCGAAGCGCGTGAAACGGATATCGGATTTACGGGCGGCGGGGCCGGCAAGACCCATGGTCAGGTCTACCTCGACGGCTCGCCGGATCACCGTATCGACA
Source organism: uncultured Caulobacterales bacterium (assembly GCA_964486635.1). Taxonomy (GTDB): domain Bacteria; phylum Pseudomonadota; class Alphaproteobacteria; order Caulobacterales; family Parvularculaceae; genus Hyphococcus. The sequence goes on from CAZAOB010000008.1 coordinate 67,675, forward strand.
ACGATCAGATTCTCGATCACCTCGTTGAGCTGGTGGAAAAGAAGGCCGCCGAGATTCAGGCCGAAGAAGCCAAGCAGTCTGTCGCCGCCGAGTAGCGACGCTCACTGACATTTCCATGCGCGCGGGAGGCTCCCGCGCGCTTTTTTGTTTAGGACTCTAGCCATGCAGACTCTCAAACTGCTTCTTGTCGCGATTGGCGTCGCATTCTTTGCGACAGCATGCGGCGCTCAAACGGCCGGCGACTCTGCAGCGCAACCAGACGCCACCGCGACTCATCTCATTATCGACTTTCATGTCGCGCAAGACAGGCTCGATGATTTCTTGCCGATCATGGCGGGCATCAATGAAGGCATGGCGGGCGAAGAAGGTTTCATCTCCGCCGTGGTCTATCGCAATGTCGATGACCCGTTGAACTTCACCCTGGTCGAACTCTGGGAAAGCCGGGCGCTCCACGGCGCCCACTATGACCGCATCGTCGCGTCTGGCGATTGGGCGAACATCCTCGCAATGCTCACGCAAGAACCGCGGATGAGCTACAACGACAAACTCTAATCAACCGGACCGAATCTCCGCTCAGGCGCAGGAAAATATGATCCCACAGGAAAAACTCGATGCGCTGATCGCGAAGTTCGAAAAAATCGAAGCCTCCATGTCGACCGCCACAAAGGCGGAAGACATTGTGCGCCTGTCCAAGGAGCATGGCGAGCTTAAAACTGTCGTTGAAAAGGCGCGTGAGCTTTCCTCCGTGCGCAAGCAGATGGTTGAGCTCAGAGAGCTCTCCGAGAGCGACGACAAGGACATGGCCGAGATGGCCTATGACGAGCTGCAGGAGCTGAAAGAGACGGCGCCGGACATCGAGCATGATCTGCAGATCATGCTGCTGCCGAAAGACAAGGCCGACGATTCATCCGTCATCCTCGAAGTCCGCGCCGGCACCGGCGGCGATGAGGCGGCGATTTTCGCCGGTGATCTCTTCCGCATGTACCAGCGATATGCGCAGCTTCAGGGATGGAAAGTTGAAATCCTTTCCGCGTCCGAAGCGGAAATGGGCGGATACAAGGAAGTGCAGGCAAATATCTCCGGCGACGGCGTGTTCGCCAAGATGAAGTTTGAATCCGGCGTGCACCGCGTTCAGCGCGTTCCCGACACGGAAACCCAAGGGCGTGTGCATACCTCGGCTGCGACCGTCGCTGTGCTGCCCGAACCTGAAGAAGTGGATATTGAAATCGCCGAATCCGATTTGCGCATCGATGTGTTCCGCGCCTCCGGGCCGGGCGGACAGTCGGTGAACACGACGGACTCGGCTGTTCGCATCACGCACATTCCAACTGGGGTGGTGGTGATCCAGCAAGACGAGAAGTCACAGCACAAAAACCGCGCTACTGCCTGGGACATGTTGCGGGCTCGCCTCTATGAAGAAGAGCTCAAAAAGCGTGAAGACGCTGCCAGCGCGACCGAAGCCGCAAAGACGGATATTGGCTGGGGCCATCA
>CAZAOB010000009.1:0-38374 GCA_964486635.1 uncultured Caulobacterales bacterium
CTTGTTTCTGAGAACCCGTTGTCGCCGGGGCTTGCGCCGTAACGCAACGTGCCGCCGCGAAGGCTCGCGCCGGAACCGTCGCCGGCGCAGACAAAACGGGTGACGCGCGGCGCATTGCCTTTCCGGCATGCGGCTTCAAGCGCAGCCAGAGCGCCGTCGCATGACGCTGCGATGCTGGCGCCGTCAGGCCAGTCCGCAGCCGAACGCCAGTCGATAATCACGTCGATATTTGTACCGCATACCGACTGAGTGAACGCCGCTTCGCGCTCGAGGGCGCTTTCTTCTGATTGCTGCGCCCGGGACTCTTTGAGCGACTGCGCTGCAAGAGCGGGCGCCGCAGCCCCGGCCAGCGCGGCCGTCATCGCCAACGCGCACAGCGACCGGATCGCCGTCGTCCCAATGCTGTGTGGTGCCTTCGCCATTTCAGAAGCATTGTCCCTCAATGCGGCTGTTTTAAGACAGAATGCTGTCCAATTCCTAACGCCAGCGGCTATTTTCGGCGCTTTCAGAGGGTATCTTCGAGAAAAAGCGCCACCGCGGACGAGGACGGACGGCCATTTGCGTCCTGGTTGGGCACATAGACGATCTCGAGAATCGAGCCGTTGAGCCCGACTTCCGGTGCTGCGCCGGGCAGAAAGGCAACGCGCTTGATCCGCTCCGCAACGGCCCGCGCGCCGATCGGATCATCCGCGACGAGCGCAATTCCCTTGGCTGCGGTCAACACTGCATCCGCAAGCACGGCGGCGTTCGCGCCAACAGCGCGCCGACCCGCCCCGACGTCGAAAAAGACCGGAGCCCCGATCAGCGCGCCAATGTGCACTGATGCAGACTGGGCGCGGCGACGCGCGGATTCATAATCCTCAAACACAAGCGACAGGGGGCGGTCGTCGCCAAACGATTTTGACGCGGCGATGCCGTGGGTTTCACCGGGCCAGAACACGGTCGCGCCGCCATAGGCCGCGATGCGCAGCAAGGTCTCGCCTTCCGCCGTTTTGTAGATGACGTCGCCGCGCGGAGCGCGCGTTGCGGTCAAGAGATGGATCTCGGGAGCGGCGACAGCGCTATCGAGTATGCAATCGAAACGCCTGTCTTCAGGAGAGCACAGGAATCGCACGCGCGCGCTAGCGCCGCGCTCTTCAAACAGAAACACCCTGTCATCGCTCGTCAGCACATAGCGCTCGACGGCGCGGGCCGGCCTTGCGTCATTGAAACGATCACGGCGCTTACCCACCAGCGCAGAGAATGGATTGTCCGATTGTTGAGCAATCCGGACCGGCGCCTGCAGTTCAGAAGCGGGCGGAGCACCGCTTTGTTGCGCAATCGCGGGCGCGCCTGCAAAGGCGGCGAAAAACGCAAGAATAAGAAACGAGCGGGCAGACATGGTCGTGGTCACAAAGCTCCGGGGAATGATCGGCTCGGTCGCAAGGTAAACAACGAATTTGGTGAAAAAAGGGCTTCAACGCAAATTTCTGCGCCGAAGCCCCATAAATTTCAATGACTTGGACTAAGCGGCGATATATTGCCCGCCATTCGCCGACAGCACCGCGCCGGTGATGAACCCGGCATTGTCGTCCGCCAGAAACGCCACGCAATCGCCAATCTCTTCGGCCGTGCCGAGACGCCCAACCGGAATCTGGCCGGTGATTTTCTTCAACACATCCTCGCTCATGGCGGCGACCATTTCAGTCGCAATGTAGCCCGGCGCCACGGCGTTCACCGTCACACCCTTGAAAGCGCCTTCCTGCGCCAGCGCCCTAGTGAAACCGATCATGCCGGCTTTGGCCGCGGAATAGTTGGTCTGACCCATCTGTCCTTTCTGGCCATTGATGGAAGAGATGTTGACGATCCGGCCAAAGGCGCGGTCGCGCATGCCCGGGAACACCTGGTGGGACATGTTGAACACGCTGTCCAAGTCAGCGCGCATGACTTCCGACCATTGGGTAGGAGTCATTTTGTGGAACATGCCGTCGCGCGTGATGCCGGCATTGTTGACGAGGATGTCTGTCGGACCATGCGCGGCCTCTACTTCGGCCACGCCAGACTTGCAGCTTTCGTAGTCGCCGACATCCCACTTGAAGACATTGACGCCCGTTTCAGCTTTGAACGCGGCGGCGGCTTCGTCGTTTCCCGCATATGTCGCTGCGACCGTCACGCCTTTGTTCTTCAGTGCGATGGAGATCGCGCGACCAATGCCGCGCGTGCCTCCGGTTACTATTGCCGTCCTCGCCATACCGTTGTCTCCCTGTTGTGTTTTTTCTCACCCGTTGTCCGGGATTAATTTTAACGCTCGACGCAAAGTGCGACGCCCATGCCGCCGCCGATGCAAAGGGTCGCCAGACCTTTCGACTTGCCCGAGCGGTTAAGCTCGTACAGCAAGGTCGTCAGGATGCGCGCGCCGGACGCGCCAATCGGATGTCCGATGGCGATGGCGCCGCCATTGACGTTGACCTTCGACGCATCCCAGCCCAGCTCTTTGCCGACCGCCAACGCTTGCGCCGCAAAGGCCTCATTGGCCTCGATCAAGTCGAGATCATCCAGCGTCCAGCCGGCCTTTTCAAGCGCTATGCGCGAAGCCGGCGCCGGCCCGATGCCCATAATTGAAGGGTCAACGCCGCAATGCGCCCACGAAGCAATTCTGGCCAGCGGCGTCAGTCCGCGTTTGTCAGCTTCCTTTTCCGACATAACGATCAGCGCAGCAGCGCCGTCATTGATGCCTGATGCATTCGCCGCGGTCACGCTGCCGCCGTCGCGTTTGAACGCGGGCTTCAGGCCGGCGACACTCTCAAGCGTCGCGCCATTGCGAATATATTCGTCCGAATCAAACACAATGTCGCCCTTGCGGGTCTTGATCGTCACAGCAACGATCTCGTCCTTGAACTTGCCCGTGTTCTTTGCCGCTTCCGCCTTGTTCTGGCTCGCGACAGCGAATGCGTCCTGGTCTTCTCTAGATATCTGATATTTCTCGGCAAGATTTTCGGCTGTCATCCCCATGTGGTAGTCGTTAAACGCGTCCCACAGCCCATCCGTAATCATGGTGTCGGTGAAGTTTTTCGGCCCCATCTTGACGCCATCGCGAAGATGCGCCGTGTGCGGAGAAAGCGACATGTTTTCATGGCCGCCCGCAACTACGATTTTTGCATCGCCCAGCCGCACCGCTTGCGCCGCCATTGCAACCGCGCGCAGCCCCGACCCGCAGACCTGATTGATGGTCATCGCCGGTTTTTCCTGCGCAACGCCGGCGCCGATCGACGCCTGACGCGCCGTGTTCTGACCTTGCCCCGCCTGAAGCACGTGGCCCATGACCGTCTCATCGACATCCGCGCCGGCAAGTCCCGCGCGAGCCATGGCGGCCGCAATCACGGTCTCCCCCAATTTTGCGGCCGGGACCGTGCTAAGCCCGCCGCCGAAAGACCCGACGCCTGTTCGCGCCGCCGAAACGATTACCGCCCCACTCATGTGAGCCTCCTAGCTAAAGTTGAGCGCACAACCGGCCGCCAAGGAGGATGCCCCGGACGGCTGCTGAACGCGAAGGATAAACAATCTCAATGACTTACCGTCACGAAAACTTGTGGTTAACGCGTATGCAAAGCCCATTTTCATGCTATAGCAGGTTTAGCAAGCGCACAAAATCACTGCGCCGCGGCGCCGCTTCACTTCGGCGGCGCCGAACGGCGACGGGAGGGCAAACACATGACGGAAAAATCCAAGAGCCGTTCAAAGGGCGAAGGCGAAGCGGTTGTCATCAAAAAGTATGCGAACCGGCGCCTCTATAACACCTCGACGTCCTCATATGTGACGCTCGACTTCCTCGCGGAGATGGTCAAGGCGGGCGAAGACTTTGTGGTTTACGACGCGAAGTCTGGCGAAGACATCACGCATTCCGTCCTTACCCAGATTATTTTCGAAGAAGAGAGCAAGGGGCAAAACCTGTTGCCCATTCAATTCCTCCGGCAGCTGATTCAGTTTTACGGCGACAGCCTTCAGTCTTTTGTTCCATCGTACCTGGAGATGAGCATGGATGCTTTCTCCAAGAATCAGGACGAGATGCGCGGCAGAATGCGCGAAGCGTTTGGCGGCGCGCCAGGCTTCGCCATGTTTGAAGACAGCGTGCGCAAGAACATGGAGCTGTATGAGCAAGCGATGAAGATGTTTTCACCGCTCGGCGGGCCTGCTTACGCGCCTCAAAGATCCAGCAGCGCGCCCAAATCAGAAGCGAGCGACGATACGGACATCAACGCGCTCAAGTCGCAAGTCGCTGCGTTGCAACGCAAGCTGGACAAGCTTCAGGAAGAATAGAAAGAGTTATCGGCGGTCGGTCCGCGGCGGCGCATCATTCGGGGCGCCGTCCGGAAGCCAGTCCGGATTGGTTTCAGGCTTGCCGATCAGAAACCCCTGCAGATAATCGACGCCAAGGCCCTTGAGCAACATGGCGTCGGCTTCGTTGTCGACCCACTCAGCAACGGTCTGCATGCCGAAATTCCGGGCGAGATCGAGCAACGTCCTGACGAACAGCTGGTTCTCGCGTGATGCGGAAACACCCGTTACAAAGGACCCATCAATCTTGAGGATGTCGATGTCCATCGCTTTCAGGTTTCTGAAAGAGGTGTAGCCCGCACCGAAATCGTCAATGCCGAACGAACAGCCGAGGCGCTTGATCTCCGAGACAAACTCGATTGTCGCGTCGATCGAATCGATGATCTGGGTCTCGGTCAGCTCGACGGTTATTCGCTTGGTCAGATCCTGATTTGCGCGCAGCAAGGCGATATAGCCTTCGGCCCACACAAAATCCTTCAACGTCTCCATGGAAATGTTCACGTTGAGATGGATGTTCGGGCGGATCGCGAGCGTGTTCAGCGCCAGCTCCAAAACCCGCCGATCGAGCAAGTGAACGAGGCCTAGACGCTCTGCAGCCGGAATAAATTCTGGCGCCGGGATATTCTGGCCGTCTTCACTGCGCATCCGGATCAGGCATTCGTATTTCTTCGGCGCTTCGTCGAGGTCGCTGACAATCGGCTGGAACGCCAACCGAACCCGTCTTTCATTGAGCGCTGTCAGAATTACGTCCGACATATGCGTGTTGCGCCGACGCATGGATACGACGTCTGTCTTGTCAGTGAATGCCGACCAGCTCGACTTGCCGACGCGCTTGGCAGCGTCCAGAGCCGCTTCCGCACGGGTCATGGCGGCGTTCGAGCTATCCGCCTGATCCGGCAAGCTGACGGCGCCAAGGCATACGGAAGCAGCAACGACGCCGCCTTTAGTTTCAATCACGCTCTCGCGCACGACGTTCAGCAACCGTACGCAAATCTGGCGCAAGCGGTCGGCGTCGCTGTCGGCGATGATGATGCCGAATTTGGTTCCCGCCACACGACCGATACGATCTCGCGGACCAAGCTCCTTTGCGAGGCGCGAGGCAATTTCTGCGATTACGCGGTCGGCCGCTTCGAATCCGAAGTCCGCATTGACTGCGCCGAGGTCGTCAATGCCGACCATCAAATAGGCGCCAGTGCTTTTGCCCGATGCGAGCTCAGCGATGCTGTCGCCGAGCGCCTTGCGCAAATGAGAGCGGTTGAGCAGTCCCGTGAGTTCGTCGTTGACGGCGAGCCATGAGAGTTGTTCGTCACGCCGCTTGCGGCTTTCAATTGAGCGAATGACGCTGATCAACCGTCGACCGGCGCCGGCGCCAATCCATCCGCCGCGCTCTTCGACCCAGTGACCTTCGCCTGCGGCGCGTTTCAGTTGATATTCGCACGCGTAACTCGGGCGGTTTCCTGCGAAAGCAGCGACGCGGGCTTCGTCTTCTACGCCATCGATGCACGAAGAGAAGACCGAAGCCGTAGCAGCGATTTCGCCGCGCTCAACGCCAAAAATTCTTGCGGCCGCGTCTTCATCGGACCATTTGAGAGAGCCGGTATTCGGATCGAACTCGAACATGGTCTGAAGCCCGCGATCGCTCGACTCGCTTGCCTCTGCGCCATTTCTTGCGGATGCGGACTGCGATGACGGCGCGCGCGATTGCGCATCCGCACTCTCATTTGCCCGGTTCAGATCGTTATCCGAGGGAAACGCCTTAGCGTTGTCTGCCATTTATCCCACTCACACTCTTACGAGGGGACACTAGACGCAAAGCCGTAAATAAAATTTGAAGCGAAGAGAATTGAGACACCGGTTGGTCAAATTGGGCGGACGTCCGGCGATGGCGCAGTCTTTGCTCAGATCGGGACATGGACCAGCTCCGTAACCTTCCCGCGCTCTGCGGCGCGTCAACAGACCTTTCCGGCGGCAAGCGGGACGCTATCGAATCCAGCGCCACACTTGAGTTTCTGGGCTATCGATCGCACGGCCATGAGCGCCCGCAAGCGGCAAAAGCCTACGACATTGAAAAGCGGCTTTCGTCCCAGAACGGGACGAAAGCGCTCGACATTTATTTTTAGGTTAGTCTCGCGAAAGGCGTGACACCAGCTAACCGGCTGCGCCGCCGCCCACAGAAAGATCGCGGCGGGCGGTGACAGTCGTCACGATAAAGCCGGCCATGAAATCCAGAAACGTCATCGACATGAACAGGAAGAAGATCGAGTTTCCAAAGCCTTTCACGATGATGAAGAGCAGCAGTGCGACGACAAACACCACCACCGACAGCGCGTGATTCATAATCGATTCAGAACCCGTCTTCGTAGAGCGCAGCAATTCCACAAACAACAGCCCCATGCTCGCCAGCAAGAAGACGTCGCCCCACGTGACGTTCCAGATGTCGCTGGAAACCATCGGCAACTGCACAAAGGTGATTTCATACCATTCAGCGCCGGCGGCGCCGGTCAGCGTCAGTACGGCAAACACGACCAGACTGATCCCCAGCAGTGGAAACATTTGATACATGGCTCTTGAACCCTTCCTCATCCGCCGCCCCCCTTATGACACGCATGTCTGGCGGCCCCAATTCACACCCAGCTTAACACGGCCCGAGCCGCCCGCCAAAACCGAATTCGGCGGGTTTTTCAGGCGTCTTCGCTGATATTTCCTGGCTTTCGCGCCCTGTCATTGAGCCACATCACGCCCATCAGGTCGCGAATGGCGACCAGGGCGCGCCCGATATTGGTGTATTTTGAGCGCCCGTGCGCGCGGGGCCGGTGTGAAACCGGCGCAAACGCGACTTGGAAACCCTCCCGCGCCATCAGCGCCGGCAGATATCGATGCATGTGATCGAAATAGGGCAGCGCCAGGAACGATTCTCGCCGAAACAGTTTCAGCCCGCACCCCGTGTCGGCGGCCCCGTCCTTCAAGAGCCACTGGCGGATTGCGTTTGCCGCTTTTGACGCCACCTTTTTCGCCGCAACATCCTGCCGGCGGCGGCGCTCGCCGGCGACCATGGCGAGATCCTGCTGCTCGACCATGCGCTGAAAGAGCGAAGGAAAATCCGCCGGATCGTTTTGACCGTCGCCGTCCAGCATGGCGATGACGGGCGCGCACGCCGCAAGCACGCCGGTGCGCAGGGCCCGGCTTTGGCCGGCATTCTTCTCGTGCCGCAGGACGCGCAATTGCGGATGTCGCGCGCGGGCCTCGCGCAGGGCGTGCAACGTCGCATCAGTCGAGGCGTCATCGACAACGATGATTTCATGTTCAATCGCGGAAAGAGCGCGCGCAATCTCATCAACCAGCTGACCAGCGGCGCCGGCTTCATTGTGCATCGGCGCCACCACGCTCAGCGCTGGCGCATAAACAGTTTCCTTGCCCACTGGATCGAGATCGCGTGCCATCATCGCTAGGCTATTAGCTGATCCGCGGGCGTCGGTCACCCACGGCAAATGTGAGCGAGACAAGTTTGCCGGTTGCCACTAGAGTTCATCTTATGAGGGGCCAACCGGAACGTAAGAACTTGTGGGCGCGCGGGCCTGCGCTGCTCTTGGCGGCGCTTTTCGCCGCTTTTACAGCCTTCGCAGGGCTCTGGTCGTTGCCCCCGCTGGACCGCGACGAATCCCGCTTCGCCCAAGCCACTACTCAGATGTTGGAGACGGGCGATTACATCTCGATCCGGTTTCAAGATCGCGAGCGAAACAAGAAGCCCGCCGGCATTTACTGGCTGCAGGCCGCAAGCGTCAGCGTGCTCTCGGATGTGGAGTCGCGCGAGATATGGGCATATCGCGCGCCATCGCTGATCGGCGTCGTCCTCGCAGCTGTGTTCACCTTTCTGGCCGGCGTCAGGCTCTACGACGTTCGGACAGGCTTCCTTGCGGCCCTGTTGCTGGCGAGCGCGCCCGTCGTTGCCGCAGAAGGCACAATCGCAAAAACCGACGGCGTGCTGCTGGCGTTGATATGTTTGTCGCAACTGGCGCTTATCGAGGTCTATGCGCGCATTCAACTAGCGCAGCGACCCGGCTGGCGATGGCCCGTTCTGTTCTGGGCGGCGCAAGGCGCCGGCGTCCTCATCAAAGGTCCGATTGCGCCGCTCGTTTCCATGCTGACGGGCCTGGGGCTCGCCACGGGTCAGCCGCGCTGGTCATGGGCGGCGGCGATGCGCCCTTTCACTGGCGCGATCATCTTGCTCGTCATCGTCGCCCCGTGGGCCTTTGCAATCTATCACGCCACAGACGGTCGCTTCTTCAGTGACGCGATCGGCGGCGACATGCTCGGCAAAGTCGGGGACGCACAAGAAGGACATGTGGGGCCGCCCGGCTATCATTTTGTGCTGCTGTGGCTGCTGTTCTGGCCGGCGGCGGCGCTGATCATCCCCGGATTTCTTCATGCGTGGAAGGATCGCTCATCCTGGCAGGCGCGTATTCTGTTGAGCTGGCTGATCCCCGCATGGATCGTTTTTGAAATTTCTGCGACCAAACTGCCGCACTATGTCATGCCGCTTTATCCGGCGCTCGCGATCCTCGCCGCCCGCACGGCGACACATGCAGTTCAACCCAACTGGCCGCACAAACTCGGCGCGGTTATCTACGCCATAGTCGGCATGGTCGCCGCCGCCCTCATCGCGCTGCCGCCAATTTACTTCAGCGGCGCCCCGCTATCTGTCTTATGCTTCACAGCAGCCGCGATTACGGCGACCGCCGCTTTGCTGATTGCGTATCTGTTCTGGCGGGGACGCGGTTTTACAGCGGGTGTCGCCGCCGCCATGCTGGCCTCACTCTACGCCTGGACGCTGCTGACGGCGGTGCTGCCATCTTTGTCGCAACTGGCTGTCTCTCCGCGCATTTCGACGGCGTTGGAAATTGCGCATCGCCATCCGCTTCACGACAAATTGGCGCCCGCTACGTTGGCTGGATACAACGAGCCTTCAGCGGTGTTCTTGCTCGGGACGGAAACTGCTCTCACCAGCGGCGGCGACGCCGCCAGACGCCTGATCGACGGATCGGCGAGCGTTGCAGTTATCGAAGCCAGAGAAGAAGAAGTGTTTCTTGAGACGCTAGGCGGCACAGAAGTGACGACGCTTGCTGTTGTTGACGGGCACAATTACTCAAACGGCGATGCAGTGACGATCACCCTTTACGTCCTTTCGCAGCACTGACACGCGGAGGCTCATGAACGCCGCCCTCTTCTCCAGTCCGGCGCAATATCTGCGATGGCGTTCTTTTTGGACAATCGCCGCCGCGATCACCTCGTTGCGCGTACTGACGCTGGCGCTCACTCCGCTCGGATTGGGGCCGGATGAAGCCCAATACTGGTTCTGGTCGCGCGATCTAGATTTTGGATACTTTTCGAAGCCGCCGCTGATCGCCTGGGCGATCGGGACAACAACATCGATTTTCGGAAACGCGGAATGGGCGGTCCGCCTTTCCGCTCCCTTCTTTCATTTCGGAACCGCGGCGTTTCTATACCTGACTGCGCAACGATTGTTCGATGAGCGCACCGCCTTTTGGACTGGTCTGAGCTGGCTCTTGATGCCCGGCGCCATCCTGTCATCGTTTATCATCGCAACCGACGCACCGCTTCTTCTGTTCTGGTCAGCGGGCTTGATGGTGTTGGTGAAGATCGTGGACACGCCGGCAGCTTCCTGGCGGGACTTTGCCCTTCTAGGCGCTGCAATCGGGCTTGGCATGATGTCGAAATACGCAATGATCTACTTTCCGGCGTCCCTGGCATTGTGCCTGTTGATTCCGCATTTACGTGCAAAACTGTTGCGTCCCGAGTTGTTACTAACCGCGCTTGTGGCGGCGATCCTGTTTGCGCCGAATGTGATCTGGAACGCACAACATGAGTTTCAGACGCTCGCGCACACGGCTGCGAACGCCAACTGGACCGCCGAGCTTTTCAAACCGCTCAGCCTCCTTGAATTCCTCGCCGGTCAGTTCCTGGTCTTTGGCGTCATTGCATTCGCCTCCCTGAATTGGATCGTAAGCAAGCGGAAGACGTGGTCGGACGATCCAAAACTCTTGATGCTTTTTGTATTTGCAATGACGCCATTGATGGTTGTTGCAACACAGGCTTTTCTGTCCCGCGCGCATGCAAACTGGGCGGCGGCTGCTTACCCAGCCGCAAGTTTGCTCGTCGTCGGAATGCTCCTTCGCTGTGGAAAGGATGTCTGGGTCAAGCTCAATGCAGGCGTCAATGCGGCCCTGTTTTTCATCTTCACGCTCGCAGCGCTTGCTCCCTCGATGATCGACAGCTCCGGGCTCGCCCGCGCCGCAAAAGATCTGCGCGGCTGGGAAAGCCAGTCGGAAGAAATCATGGCGCATGCATCAGGGTATGACGCCGTGTTGGTGGATGATCGGTACCTGATCGGCGAGATGCTGTATCATCAGCGCGCCAGCGAGATTGAAATCGCCGCGCTCGATCCGAATGGCTCAATCGACAATCACTTCGAAGCGTTTCGCGGATTCGATCCGGCGCGTATGAAGCGCGTCTTGTTCGTCACCACGCGAGAAGATGCAGCCCATGTCGATTATCGGTTCCGCACCATCATCCCGCTTGGCGCCGTCACAACCGAGCCGGGCCGAGGCCAGATTCGACGTTACACATTGTACGAATTGTCGGATTATTACGGCCCGGGCTCGAACTAGCGCTCGGACTGACGACGCGATAACGCCCGCGCCCGTTCCAGGCCGCGTCCTCCGGTGCGAATGCCAAAGCCCAGCAAACGCAACCCTTTCAGAACTGCTCGTTTGACAAATAAAACGCCAAAAAGCATCCACAGCGCTCCATCGACCAGCCACAGAAACGGCTTTGGATACGAATCGGCGAAGTGCGTGTGAAAATACCGGATAATTCCCGCCGTTTTGCGCGCCTCGATTTTGACCGGATTAGCACGACTTGAACTCTTAAAATGCGTCACGGCCACATGCGGATTAAACCAGATCCGCCCACCAGCCTTGGCGAAGCGCAAGCAAAAATCAACGTCTTCCACATGCAGGAAGTAGCGCTCATCCATGCCGCCGACCGAAAAGTAATCCGCCTTCGGCACAAGCATCACAGCGCCAGACAAGGTTGGCACATCAATCACGTCATCCGGGCATTCATCTGTATGCAGATTAAATCGCCGGAAGTAGGGATGGTTCGGCGCAAGCCTGTAGAGCCGCGTTGCCTCCACAAAGGCGGTCCAAGGCGTCAGCACGCGCCGGCGGGAGCCCTGCTGCTCGACGCCATCGGGACCGATCAGCTTTGCGCCCATCAGCCAAGGCCGGTCCAATGCGTCTGCGTCAGACATCATTCGTTCGACGCCGCCTTCCGGCATGATGGCGTCCGGATTGATGATCAGCAGACAATCACCCGACGACGCCTTCGCACCGAGATTGCAACCGGCGGCGAAGCCGACATTGCCGTGCCCCGTCACAATTTTTACCGGCGCGCCCACGCCCGAGGCGGCTTCGTCAACATCGCCGGGAAAGTTTCCGTTATCGATAAGGATTATCTCGCGAACTGCGGGCTGCGTCCGCAGCGCAGCGATGGCACGCGACAGGACAGGGCCGGTATAGTAGCTCACCACGATCGCGGAAACGGCGCGCACGCATTCTGGCTGATCGTCCGTTCGCACGCAGTTTGCTCCTTCGGCCTAACGCTTTTCCAGCATGTGCGCGAGCGCGACGCCGCTCGCCGCCAACGCCATCGCAGCGAGCCGCCAAACCTGCCACAGACTTCCCTCGACCATAATCGAAACGAGGATGGCGACGAACGCGCCGGCAGCTGCCGCACCCACCGCTTTGGATATCTTCGCGCGCAGTATCGACGCAAGGCCAAAGCCGATGAACGCAGCCGTCGCCGCAACGCCGGGAATGCCCAGCTCCAGCCAGATTTGCAGGAAAACATTGTGGGGATGCACCGGAATGACCGACAACGCAGCGGTCTCCCCCGGCACCGTCACCATCGGCGCCGTCTCATGCCAGATGCGCGCATAGTCGGTGCCGCAGCCAAACGGCAAGCAGGAAAACACTTGCTGCGCCGCGGCTTTCCAGATCACCAGGCGGTGTAGTGAGGACGACATAGCAGCGGCTGTCTCCGGCGCAGTGGTTTGCGACACGTGGGCGAAGATCGCATCGACAGGAAGCAACACCGCAACGAACGGCGCCAGTATCAACAGCGCAATGGCGCCCCACCCGGCAAGTTGCAATGTCACACGCTGCGCTGCGAGCGCCAGCGCCGCAGCCGCCAAACCGGCGCTGATAGCGACCACGTTGGCGAGCACATCGTTGGTGATCGCTGCAATCGCGCCCATCGCGAGCACGAATAATGCAGCCTTTCTTGACCAGAGACGAACCGCAATCGCGGCGGCGGGGAAAAGCGCCGGCGCCAACGCCGTTACGCCTCGCCCGAGCGCAATGATGTCGCGCTCCCGATCGGCCGCCGCGCCGCCAGGCGGCAAGTGCGCGCGCAAAAAGCCGTCGCTCACCCCTTCGAAAGCGAGGATCGCCATGCCGGCAACCAGCGCCCAAAGAAACGCCTCGCCCAGCCGCCACGCCCATTCACGGGTCAGGCTGAGCGAAAACCAGATGATACTCGCGCCGACAACCGCCGGACCGAGAACATTGAGCGACAGCGAATATTCGTGCTTCGGCGACCAGAAACCGGACACAAAAATCCAGAAGCAGAGAAAAAGAAGCGCAACAAAGCTCGAGAACTTTGGATCGCTAAAAGACGGATTGTCGAACAATTTGCCGAACGCCGACTGCCAGAACGCGCCCCGAGCGAAAGCCGGAAAGCTGGCGAGCAAGAGCCACGGCGCCAAGCCACGATGACCAAACACCGCCGTCAACGGCAGCAGGAAGAACAACGCATAAAACCAGCGCCGGCTCCAAATGTCCCGTCGTTCCCGCCATTCAACCTGCATAGGATGAACGCTAGGCGCGTTTCTGATCAGGCGCCAGCGCCTCGCCGGACAACCGCTGGACGGCGTCACTCAACGACATGGTTTCCTGATCGTTCGATCCAAGGCGGCGCAAGGAAACGGCTTTCTCTTCCGCTTCTTTGGCGCCGACGACAGCAATCACCGGGATTTTTGCGTGGCTGTGTTCACGGACTTTGTAATTGATCTTTTCACTGCGAATATCGAGATCAACGCGCAGCCCAGCCGCCCGAAGCGCATCCGCCGCCTCGCGTGCGTAATCATCCGCCGCCGACGTGATGGTGGTGACCACAACCTGAACCGGCGCGAGCCACAAGGGCAGCCGGCCCGCATAGTGCTCGATCAGCAAACCGATAAATCGCTCAAACGTGCCGAAGACGGCGCGATGCAGCATCACCGGGCGTTTGCGCGCGCCGCTTTCATCCACATAGGTCGCATCGAGGCGCTCCGGGAGCACGTAGTCGAGCTGGAATGTGCCCGCCTGCCAGGTGCGGCCGATCGCATCCGTCAGATGAAACTCCAGTTTCGGACCATAAAATGCTCCCTCGCCCTCGGCGTAGTCGAACTTAAGCCCGGCCGCCGTCAAGGCGTCGGCCAGGGCTTTCTCCGCACGGTCCCAGGTCGCATCATCGCCGGCGCGCTGTTCCGGGCGCGTCGCGAGTCTATAGGCGATGTTTGTCATGCCCATATCTTCATAAACGCGCGAGAACAGCGCCAGGAACCGTCCCGTCTCGTCTGTAATCTGATCTTCGCGGCAGAAAATATGCGCGTCATCCTGAGTCATCTGACGCACGCGCAGCAGCCCGTGCAGAGCGCCGTGCGCTTCGTTCCGATGACAGCAGCCGAACTCAGCCATGCGGATCGGCAAATCGCGATAGGATTTGATGCCTTGCTTGAAAATCTGAATGTGCGCCGGGCAGTTCATAGGCTTCAGCGCCATCAGGTCCGCCTCGCCTGACAGAACCGGGCCATCATCCTCCGTAGACGGAATTTCGTCCGGCACCACAAACATGTTTTCGCGGAACTTGCCCCAGTGCCCCGACATCTCCCACAATTTAGAATCCAGCAATTGCGGCGACTTCACTTCCTGATAACCATCCGCATCGAGCTGGCGGCGAATGTAGCTCTCTAGTTGACGCCAGATGAGAAAGCCTTTGGCGTGCCAGAATACAGAGCCTTGCGCCTCCTGTTGGAAATGGAACAGGTCCATCTCCTTGCCCAGCTTGCGGTGGTCGCGTTTTTCCGCTTCTTCAATGCGATGAAGATAGGCTTTCAGGTCTTTCTCATTCGTCCAGGCGGTGCCGTAAATCCGTTGCAAGACCGCATTGCGATGATCGCCGCGCCAATAGGCGCCAGCGAGCTTCATCAGCTTGAACGCTTTTCCGATATGGCGCGTCGACGGTAGATGCGGACCGCGACAGAGATCGTGCCAGTCGCCGTGGAAGTAAATTTTGATATCTTCGCTTTCCGGAAGGTCCGCAATGATTTCGGCTTTGTAGTGCTCGCCGATCTTCTTGAAATGCGCGATGGCTTCGTTGCGGTCCCAGACTTCCTTGCGGGTCGGACGGTCCTGATCGACGATCTGCGACATGCGCCGCTCGATCGCCTCGAGATCGTCGCTTGAGAATGGCTCGTCGCGCGCGAAGTCATAAAAGAACCCGTCTTCGATGTTTGGGCCGATCGTGACTTGTGTGCCGGGGAACAACTCCTGCACCGCTTGCGCAAGAAGGTGCGCCGCATCGTGGCGAACGATATCGAGCGCGTCGTCGTGATCGCGCGTGATTATTTCGACCTTCGCATCGTGATCGATGTCGCCGAACAAATCGCAGACGACGCCGTCAACCTTCACCGCTATGGCCTTTTTGGCCAGCGATTTTGAGATGTTTTCGGCGATGTCTGTTCCCGTCACGGCGCCGTCAAACTGGCGAACGGAACCGTCGGGAAGAGTAATGGCGACCATGATGCTTAACTTCGTTTTTGCTGGCGTTTCTAAAGGCGTTCGAGCAGGGCGTCGGCGAGCCGGGCCGCCCCTTCCGGGGCATAGGTGAAAAACAGCTCCGGCTCAATCAGTTCGACTTCCATTAACTGAAATGCGTCGCCCAGAATCACCGCATCGACCCGTGCGTAGAGCGGCTCGCCGGGAACCATCGCCAGCAATCGCCGCGCCTCGGCGATAGCCCATTCGGGCGGCTGCGCCGGCGCCGTGGAGCCGCCATGCTCGGCCTGACACAGGATTTCCCCTGTTTTTGGCCGCTTGGTGACGGCGTGAGAGTAGTCGCCTGCGATGAACACAAGCGAGGTTTCTCCGAGCGTGGAGATTTCAGGGATCAGCGCTTGCACAAATCCGCGCCCGCCGAGCCTTTGCGCCGCCGCCGACAGTCCCGCCTCATCCTCGCGCCGCACCAGCGACAGACCGCTGCCGGTTGCGCCGTATTCCGGTTTGACCACCGCTTGGGCGAGTCCCAACCCGTCCATCGCTTCGGCTATAGAGGATGCATTGGCGTCGGCTGCTGCGATCGCCGCCATGGGCGCGCCCTGCTCGGCGAGCTCCAGCAAATACCGCTTCGACATGTTCCACTGCATCAGCGCCGTCGCATTGAACACCGGACGTTGCGGCGCAAGCGTGGCGAGCCACGATGAAAATGCCTCAGGCGCCTTGTGATAGTCCCAGGTCGAACGAATGACGACCGCACCGGCTTCAGCGAACGCAGACTGGTCTGCATTCCAAGGCGCCGGCCGTACGGCGCAGCCCCGGGCCTTCAGCGCCGCCGCCAATACGGCGTCGCTCGGCTGAAACTCGGGCTGCTCGCGGCACGTTGCGAAGACGATATTTTTCATACTGAATGTCTGATTTCCAGCAGGTGAAACGTCACGGGATATGTGACAAGCTGTATTTCGTCAAACTGACCGAGGTCGATCCAATGTTGAAAAAAGCAATCCTTTTCCCGCTCGCAATGCTGGCGTTAGGCGCCAGCGCGGCGCTTTCCGCCGCCGCTGCGCAATCGCGAACATTCACATTCGCCGACCTTGCCTTTCTCGAAGGTCACTGGCGCGGCGGCGAAGAGTTCAAATTCGAAGAAACCTGGCGGGCCGCAGAGGGCGGCGTGATGACCGCCATGGCCAGAGGCGTGTCCAACGGCGAGCTGCGCGTCCTTGAATACATTGTTGTCAGCGAAGAAGACGCCGGACTGGTGATGCGTTTCAAACACTACAATGCGGATTTCACAACCTGGGAGCAGGATGGGCCGGTGACCATGCTGCTCACCGACGCCGGCGAGCATGACGTCACGTTTACGGCGGACCCGCCGTCGGAATCCGTAAAGTCCGTACGCTATTGGATGCCGGCCGCCAATTCACTGCAGGCCGATGTGGTGCTTGTCGAGAATGGCGAAGAAAGCAGCTTTTCATTGAGCTTCGACCGCGCCGGGAAATGACCCCACGGACGTCAAAGTTGCGACATGTTTGATGCTCAACCTGTGATCATTCGCACAATCTGGGCTGCGCTTGCAGCGTAGAGTGGGCGGAGATCAACAGGGGGAGAAAACCATGATCAAGCAAGCCTTTGCTGCGGGCGCCGCAGCTTTTTTCACCATCACATCCGCCCATGCCGGCGCCCCGCTCAGTGAGTGGCTCGGCGCATGGAACAAAAACGCCGGCGAACTCGAAAGCGTCTCTGTCGCCAATAGCGGCGGCAACCTTACCGTCTCCGTGAAAGGGCAGTGTTCGCCCAATCCTTGCGACTGGGGCTCTGCGCCCGCTATCGCTTATTCCAATTCGGCGGCGACCGATCCGGCCTCGAACACGGACGCCATTATCGCCACCTTTAATCAGGGCTTTGCGACGAAAACGGTCGTGCTCGACGGACGCGCTGGCGATACGCTGCGCGCTCATGTCTACACCCATTTCGTCGATGGCAGCGGCCGCAAAAACTATCTGATGCACGCTTCCATGAAGAAGGCGCCGCTGGTCTTTACGCCTCTGCCGGGCGGGCCGCTGATTGCCATGCCTGCAAAAAATTTCACCGATGACTGCATTTCCTTTAATCCCGCGAACGTAACTGTCGAACAGAAAAACGGCCGCTGGAAACTGGTGCAGGGTTCAATGTGGATGCTCGACGCAGGTCCGAACAAATCCGAGATGGATCGCGCCAAAACCATTGTTCAGCATTACGGTTTTGACAAGCAGTGCTTTGTTGGCCGCCCCGATGCTTCGCTTGAGTACTGGCTTGTGGGCGCACAAGCGCCTTCGGGTGCGCTGGCTGGCGAAGATTGCACCAATATCAATCCCAACAATCTCTCGATCCGTAGCAGCAGCGGCCGGCACACAGTTTTGTCAAACGGCAATCACGCCGCATTCTCTGCGCCAAGCGCCGCAGAGGCCCAGACCATCATCGACGTCGTCAAATATTACGGCTTCACCAAGTCGTGCTTTGTCGGGCGCCCCGGACCTTCCATGCGCTATCTGCGCAAGTAAATTGCAATAAATCTGTAGACGGAGCGATTGGAGACGATCGCTCCGTTCTCTATTTTTGATAGCCGTCGCGCTCCGTCCAGCTCCAGTCGCCGAGCTTCCAGAATTTCCAGCCAACTTGTGGCGCATCTTCCGGCACCGGATCGAACCCGTGTGACCCAAACGGGTGGCACCGCAAAACGCGGGAGACGGTTAGCCAGAACGCACGCGCAAACCGATGAATGCGAAACGCCTCAGCGCCGTATTGCGAGCAGCTTGGCGAATGCCGGCATCGGACGCCGATCAGGTAGAAAAATGGAGACAAGCTGCGCTGATAGAGCCAGATGGCGGCCAGGGCTGCGCGGCCAGGCGGTCCCGATTGAATTTTGCTCATTTCCGCCTCGTCGCGCGCGTGCGCAAAGTAAACTGGATCACGCTTTGGCTTGCAATCTGCGCCGCGGGCGCTAGGCAGACCGCTTCATTCAGTTTGGCGCAGCCCATGTCCCGCATCAAAGCCCGGTTTGATAAATTGAAGGCCGACAACCTCGCCGCTTTCATCCCGTTCATTATGGCGGGCGACCCGGATATGGCCGCCTCGCTGGAGTTGATGAAAAAACTCCCCGGCGCTGGCGCGGATTTGATCGAGCTTGGCGTCGCCTTCACCGATCCCATGGCCGATGGCCCCGCTATCGCCGCCGCCGGCCTCAGAGCTCTCAAATCCGGTCAGACACTGGCCAAAACGCTCGAAATGGTTCGTTCGTTTCGGACCGGAGACGATGAGACCCCCATCATCCTGATGGGGTACTACAACCCATTCTACGCCTACGGACCGGAGAAATTCGTCGCAGACGCCAAGGCGGCTGGGGTCGATGGGCTGATTATCGTCGATCTGCCGCCCGAGGAAGACTCCGAACTGTGTCTGCCGGCCCGCGCCGCGGGGCTCGATTTCATCCGATTGGCGACGCCGACGACGGATGACGACCGCCTGCCTGCTGTGGTCCGCAATACTTCAGGATTTGTCTATTATGTCTCCGTCGCCGGGATCACCGGGAAGGCCGCCGGCCATACCGCAAGCGTACAGCATGCGCTGGACCGGCTGCGAGCGGCGTCGGGCTTGCCGGCGGCGGTCGGTTTCGGAGTCAAAACGGCCGAAAAAGCGAGAGAATTTGCGGTTTTCGCGGATGCCGTAGTGGTTGGCTCTGCCCTCGTGGATGAATTCGCCAAAGCCCTTGAAGCACAGCCCGGCGAGACCGATAATGGTGTTAACGCGGTCTTGAGACTGGCGCAGGATATTTCGGGGGCGATCCGCGCCGCGCGCGAAAGCGCATAACGGTCCCAATTCAGTGAAGCCGAGTTAGGCAAGTCGAATAGTAACGGTAAGGGCGCTGACGGGTATGAGCTGGCTATCCAACATTCCTCCGGGCATCAAAAACATCTTCAAGCCGAAAGATGACGGTTCCGACACGCTGTGGTCGAAATGCCCTGGTTGCGGAGAGATGATTTTCCAACGCGATCTCGACGCCGCGCATCAAGTATGTCCGTCATGCGGCCACCACCTCGCTGTGGGACCGGAAGAACGGCTGGCGATGATTTTCGACAACGGTGCTTACGAAGCGATCGAGCTGCCGGATCCGGTGACCGACCCGCTCAAGTTCCGCGACGAGAAAAAATACGTCGATCGCCTGAAGGAGAACCGCAAGAAAACCGGCCAGCAAGACGCCATGCAAGCTGCATACGGAGCGATTGACGGCGTTGCGTCCGTCGTCGTCGTGCAGAATTTCAAATTCATGGGCGGCTCCATGGGCATGGCGCTCGGCGAAGCGATGTTGAAAGCCGCAGAAACTGCAGTCGAGCGCAGGGCGCCGCTGATCGTTTTCACCGCTTCGGGCGGCGCGCGCATGCAAGAGGGAATTCTTTCGCTCATGCAAATGCCGCGCACGACCATCGCCGTTCAGATGGTGAAGGAAGCAGGGCTTCCCTATATCGTCGTCTTGACCAATCCGACGACAGGCGGCGTCACCGCGTCTTATGCGATGCTGGGCGACGTCAACATCGCCGAACCCGGCGCTCTGATCTGTTTTGCCGGACCGCGGGTTATCGAACAGACCATCCGCGAGAAACTACCCGAGGGATTCCAGCGCGCGGAATTTCTCGAAGAAAAGGGCATGGTGGATTTGGTGGTGCCGCGCGCGGAAATGAAAACAACCATTTCCAAGCTGATCCGCGTTTTGGTCAAAGAGCGCCGGCAGAACACGACCGTCGCTGCGGCGCCCGTGCCAACAACCACCCCGGCCTTGCGGAGCGAAAAACCGGCAAAGGTGACCAAGTTGAAAGCGCCGCTCAAACTCGACAAGGCCGCAGAGTAACGCCGCCGGCATATCGGAACAGAACAAGAGGACAAGTCGCGTGAGCGAAGTTGAAGCCGTGCTCGCGCAAATCGCTGACCGGCGGCCCGTCATCATCGATTTATCGCTTGATCGAATTCGCTCAGCGCTGGCACGCCTTGGCGACCCGCAAAAGAAGCTGCCTCCTGTCTTTCACGTGGCCGGCACCAACGGCAAGGGATCGACGGTTGCCTATTTGCGCGCAATTCTCGAAGCAGCAGGAAAAACTGTTCACGTCTACACGTCTCCCCATCTGGTTCGCTTCCATGAACGCATTGTCGTCGCCGGCAATGAGATCAGCGATGCGGCGCTCATTGATGCGCTGAAGCGCACAGATGCGGCGATGGGCGACGACATGCTGACATATTTTGAGACGACGACGTGTGCCGCGTTTCTCGCTTTTTCTGAAACGCCCGCGGATTATGCGGTAGTCGAAGTCGGTCTTGGCGGGCGCCTCGATGCAACCAATGTTATGGAGCCGCCGCTCGCCGCGGTTGTAACGCCCGTAGACCTCGATCACCAATCCTTCCTCGGAAACACGCTCGGCGAAATCGCAGGGGAAAAGGCCGGCATATTTCGCCGGGGCGCGCCAGCGGTCATATCGCAACAGTCTCCGGATGCGATGGCCGTGCTACAGAGTCACGCGCAGCGCACAGGCGCCAGAATCCATGCATGGGGCGAACACTGGAGCGCATACTCTGAGCACGGACGATTGATTTACCAGGATGACTTCGAACTGCTGGACCTCGACGCACCTCGCTTGCCCGGCGCGCATCAGATCGACAATGCCGGAACAGCAGTGGCGGCGATCCGCGCCGCCGGATTGGATATCCCCGACGCAACAATCTCCAAAGGCTTAAGCGCCGCGCGCTGGCCGGCGCGAATGCAGCGCCTGACGGCCGGACCGCTGGTCGACCGCGCGCGCGCATTGCTCGGCAGCGAACCTGAAGTCTGGCTCGACGGCGGCCACAACCCTCATGCAGGGCGCGCAATTGCGCGTGTGATCGCCGATCTCGACGCAAGCACGCCAAAGCCAGTGGTGATGATTTCGGGCATGCAGGCCAACAAGGACGCTGCTGGCTATTTCGCGCCATTTGCCGGGCTGGTTCGCGAAGTCCATTGCGTCGCCGCTGACAAGGAAGGCGTGCTTTCTCCGGATGAGGTTGCGGCCGCGGCCAGCGCCGCCGGATTAAAGGCGCAGGCCCACGCGTCTCTCGCCGACGCCATGAACAAAGCCTGCGTCGGCAAAGAAAATGAGCCGCCAAGATTGCTCATCAGCGGCTCGCTCTATCTGGCTGGCGAAGTGCTTCGCGAAAATTCTTAGGCGGCGGTTTCTTTCATCACTTCGTCGACCCATGCCGCGAGCTGGCTCTTCGGCGCGGCGCCGACGCGCGTGGCGATATGCTCACCACCGGAAAAAATCATCAGGGTCGGAATGCCGCGAACGCCGTAGCGACCGGGCGTTTCCGGGTTTTCGTCGATGTTCACCTTGGCGACAGTCAGCTTGCCTTCATAGTCCTTGGCGATTTCGTCGAGCGCTGGCGCGATCTGCTTGCAGGGCCCGCACCATTCCGCCCAGAAATCAATCAAGACGACATCGCCGGATTCGAGAACATCGGCGGAAAAGCTGGCATCGGTGACGGTTTTGGCGGCCATGGAATCAAACTCCTGAAAGCGAAAGCATGAAGATAGCGCGCGCCGTCGCCGTTTCAACCCGCCTTTTGAATGCGCGCGAAGGCGTGATCGAGCATCGGCGACGGCGCCTCCATCAGGCGGGCGTCAAATGTCCACAAGAGCGCACAGTCGATCTGACGGTCCGGATAGATTTCCTGCAACAAACTCCGGTAGGCGGCCAACTGGGCGATGTAGGCGGGATCGGCGTCGCGCACATCTTTCGGCGGCGGACGATTGGTTTTGTAATCCACAACCAGCACCCGTGATGGCGAAATGGCGAGCCTGTCGATTTGACCGCTGATTCTCGCATTTGTCGGCGCCCCTTTTGGCACGCCGACAATCGACGCTTCGGCAAGCGAACCCGGTGCGAAGACTTCGGAGAATTGCGGATCGGTCAGCACACGCATGACTTCGTCCCGCCAACGTCCGCGTTCGTCCGCGGACGTATCCGGCGCAAGCCGCGACAAGAGCCGATCCGCAGTCTGACTTCGGCGATCGGGAGCAACGCCAGGAAGAAGTTCAAGCAGCCTGTGCAGCGTGCGCCCGCGCGCATAGGGATCGCTGCCGACGCTTTCGCCCACGACTGGCGAATAGGCCGCATCATACACCTGCGCTTCCGCCTCCTCCACAGACAGCCGAGACGGTGAAAGCCGCAAAGCCGGTGCTTCGCGCGGCGGATTCGTCTTGATCCATGCGGGCGGAGAAACCGCTGACTTTGCGGATTGTTGCGGCGCGCTCTTGATCGCGGCGGTTTGGTTGCATGAAAGCCGGCGCGATGCTTCTGATGAGTCCGGCCAAAACGGCGCCGGGTCGTGCTCGACTTCGCCGCCGAGCCTGTCAAATGCATCCAGAGCCAACGAATGCCAGGACTTCAGACCGACAGGCTTGTCTTGCGGATTCTTGCTTCGCCCCTGTTCAATGCCGCAAATATAGAGCCGATCCCGAGCACGGGTCGCGGCGACATAAAAAAGCCGCCGATACTCTTCATAGATCAGACGAGATTTTTCTGTTCGCGCCGCTTCACTCAGCG
The DNA here is from genome assembly GCA_964486635.1 of uncultured Caulobacterales bacterium. Taxonomy (GTDB): domain Bacteria; phylum Pseudomonadota; class Alphaproteobacteria; order Caulobacterales; family Parvularculaceae; genus Hyphococcus. Next base: position 22,814 of record CAZAOB010000009.1, read on the forward strand.
GCACATCATCCGCCTTTGACCAAGCGAGCAAGCGGGCGTCAGTTTTGAGACCAGAATCGCGGGCTGGTTGCAAAAGCGGATCTTTGGCGCCGGCGTTCGGTTCGCGGTGACCGTCGAGCAGAAACACAATGTCGCCTTCAAGACCCTTTGCACCGTGAACGGTCATCACCCGCACTGCGTTGTTGTCCCGTTCGAGCTCACGCTTGATGTCAGCCGACCTGCCGTCAAACCAGGCGACAAATTCGCGAAGGCTTCGCGGTTCGCCATTCTCAAAATCGAGCGCCTGCCGCAGCAATTCGTCAATCGCATCCGATGACGTCTCTCCAAGCCGAGAGAAAAATCGTTTGCGCCCCGACGGCGATCCTGTTTCCAACACATGCGAAAAGAATGCATAAGGGCCGTGCGCTGTCGCAATGTTGCAGGCAGATTGCAACTCCGTTACGGCACGCCGCCAATGCGGTTGCTCTTCTTGTCTGCGCCGCAATGACGCCCAAAGCGTCTCATGTTTCTCGCGCTCGTGAGCCAACGGAAACAGATCCGCGTCGTCGTCGAAACCGAACAACGGGCTCTTGAGAACCTCCGCCAGAGAAAGGTCATCGTTTCTGGTCAAGGCAAACAAGGCCAGTGACATCAGATCTTCGACCGCCGGGTCTTCCGCCAGCTTCAGTCGATCGGGACCAGCGACAGGAACGCCAGTTGCAGACAGTCGCTGAATCACTTCTCGAAACAGCGCGCCCCGGCTTTGCACCAGAATCATGATGTCGCCAGCCTCAATAGGACGGCCCTTGGATTCCAGAACTTCGCGCGTATCGAGCCAGCCCTTGATGGTTGCCGCGACACGATCGCTCAGCAACCGAACAGGATGCGACGCCTCGAGCGCGTCGACAGGCGCGTCCCACGGATTGATCTCCGGCGTCGATGGGCGGGGGGTGAGCGGCCACAACTCGACGAGTCCTGCTTCGCCTTCCCGCTTTACGCCATGAGCGGGAATGGGAAACTCACCGAGGCCGTCGGCGGCCGCGGGATCATCGAATGCAGCATCAACGAATGCGAGCACCGGCGCCGTTGTGCGAAACGACATGGGAAGCTGCAGATTTTCGTACGCCGTGATGGCCGCCAGTTTCTTGCCAAGCAGCTGCTCTTTCTCACGAAACAGTCCAACATCCGCGCCCTGGAATGAATAAATGGATTGCTTCAAGTCGCCGACCGCGAAAAAGCTGCGCGGGCTCGTGCGCGCGCCTGCGCCGCTGAAAAAGTCGGCGAACAGACTTTCCACCACCGCCCATTGTCCCGGCGACGTGTCTTGCGCTTCATCGATCAGAACGTGGTCAATGCCGGCATCCAGCTTGTACATGACCCAGTCCGATTCAACGCGTGTGAACAGAATCTTCACGCGCTCGATCAGGTCATCGAAGTCTAGCATGGCGCGCGCTGACTTCGCTGCGCCGTACTTTGCGTTCAGGCCCGCGCCGAGCCGCCACAGCGCCACTGTATCCGCATAAAGCGAGTGGGATTTGAGCTCATCGAGCGCGCCGACAAATGTCGATTGAAGCTCATCGAGAAACGGCGCCACCCATGAGTCGTGCTTGTCTGTCGCTTTGGTTGCAATCGACTTGCGCGGCGTTCCCGCCGCCGTGAGGAAGAACTCGCACAGGCTCCGCCACCTGCCTTCGTCATCGCAGGCGGCAAAGAATGCCGACAATCGTTCGGCGGCCTCTTTTGGTTTGACCCCTTCAGCGGCGAGCCCGGCCTGCGCGCGCTTCAACTGTTCCGGGTTGAGCGCTTCCAAAAAGGTTTTCTTTATTTCACTTTCCGAGTCGCTCGGGTCGATGGAAAGCGCACTCGCGAGGTCGGCTGCAGCGCTTTCAATATCGTTCGGCGCGGATTGACGAGCAGCACCCAACAACAAGGCGCGCAAGTCGCTTTCATTGCGCTTCCGGGAAAGCCGGTCGAAATCCGCCGCCACTGACGTATCAGTCCGCGCCGTCACTGCAAGCGAATCAAGCGCATCGCTCAAAAGCGTGGCCGCCTGCGCATCCTCAACCACCTGAAAACCAGGAGGAGCGCCGGCCTCGATTGGAAACCGCCGCAACACACTCTCACAAAAGGAGTGGATGGTCTGAATTTTCAATCCGCCGGGCGTTTCAAGAGCCCGAGCGAACAATCGCCGCGCTTTTGCAAGGTCTTCCGCGGATCTTTCGGGCGATCCCTCGCCTTCCAGCTCTCCAAGGTCGGACAAGAGTTTCTCATCGCTCGCAAGCGCCCACTCTCCCAGTACAGCGAACAATCGTTCGGCCATTTCTGCAGCGGCGGCTTTGGTGAAAGTGATGCAAAGAATTCTTTGCGGCCTGACATCGGACAACAGCAAGCGAGCAACGCGATTGGTCAGAACCCGGGTCTTGCCGGAGCCCGCATTGGCCATGACGAACACCGATTTCGCGGGATCGGCTGCGCGGCGCTGGTTGTCCGTCGTTTCTTGCAAAGGCGTTTTCCGGGCGCTCATTCGTCACCCCCTCCGCCGCCATCACCCTGCGCATTTCGCTCGTTGCGGCGGGCCAGATGATCGTAGTCGCCATATTGATCGACAAATTGCGGACGAGGCTGTGAAACGAACGCGGTCGTTTCATCATTGTAGTGACGGATGATGCCTAGCAAGCCAGTGTGCGCATCCTCCATTGCGCGCGGGACTTCGTCGCCCATGGCGCCCGCAAATTTCTCGTCGGGCTTTCGGGAAATGACGCGCACATATTCAAAGCCGGAGACCGGCGCCGCTCCGATCTGATCAAATCCGCCGTCAGCAACGATCAACCCCGTCAGCGGCAATTGCGGGCTAAACGTCGAAACCTGTTGATGGCTTGGCGGCGCGCCGGTTTTATAGTCGATGATAAAGGCCGAGCCGTCTTTCAACAGATCAATTCGGTCGGCGCGCGCCGTCAGCGTGAACGAATACCCGTCAATATTGAAATTCGTTTCCCCTTTGCCTTCGAGCACTTTCGGAGCGCCAGCAGCTCGGCGTTCGGCGCTCCACTCGGCGAGGTAATCGAACGCAGCTTCGGCACGCGCGCGCCAGAACGCCATGTGCCGATCGTCGAGCCCGTGGGCCGGCGCATGCTCCGCAAATAATTCGCTAAGGCGGGCGACTTGTGCCTCTCGACCGGGCGGTGGGAGGTCGCGCTCGAATTCTTCCAGAACCTTGTGAAACAGGATTCCCAGACTGCGTTGATCGAACGCTTCGCCCAACGGATCCAGTTTGCGCAATCTGAGAATTTTCGAAGCATAGACGGCGTAGGGATCGCGCAACAAATTTCCAATTTGCGTGACCGACAACGAGCGAGGCCTGGACGATGCGGGCGGGCGGGGCGTCGGGGCGGCGGCCGCCTGCACCGCCTCTGGCCGATCCAGTGTTGCAATGAGGGCGACTGTAGCGTCCGTCTTGTCGATCTCGGACAATAGTCCGGCGCCTTTGAGAATATTCTTGAGGCGGACAATCCATCGTGACGGCTTTGTGGGTTTTCCTGCAGCGCGCACCGACCGCGTCAGAATCACCTCGTCAGCGGCTGAAAGCTGAGCGAAGTCATGCGCCGCCAGTCCGATGCGGCGCTCGGGCGACGGCAATTTCAGCGCCTCGCGCATTGGCCGCGATAGAAACGGATCGACAACCGCATCACGCGGCCAAACGCCCTCATTGAGCCCGGCCAAAACGACCAGGTCCGCCGTTTGCAAACGCGCTTCCAGCGGACCAAGGATGGACAAGCGCGGATGGGCTGGCGCGCGGCGACGAACCGCGCCGCCGGAAATCAACCGCGTGAAGATAGTTGCATATTCTGACGGCTCGTCGTGCGCGATGAAACCAAGCGCAGAACGAAGCGAAGCGAGTAGCCGCGCGCCAGCGTCCCCGTCATCGCCTCGCCAGAGCCTGCTTGCGCCGGGCTCATCTTCCGCATCGCTCAGCCGTTCGGCAATGCGGAGATGCGCATCAAATCGGTCGGCAAACGAACCCGCCGACACAGGCCAAAGCGCGAACGCTGTTTCAAGGGCGTCAAGCAGCGCCGCAAGCTGCGGCGATGCTTTCACGCCTGGCGCCAGCTTTTCGCGCAGCCCTGGCATGCCGTCTGCGGGGCGCAATCCGCGCAACGCAAGGTCGAACCGCCGTGTCGCACGCGCGCGTGCGCCAGCGTCCATGCCGCCGCCAAACAAGGGGTGATCAAGCATCGCCATCAGATGAATCGGATTGGATGGATCGTTCAGCCAATGCGCTACAAGGCGCAGATAAATTCCACAGGGCGTGTTCGAAAAAGGGGCCCCGGCGGAGTCATCAACAACAACATCCCATCGGAGCATCTTCATGGTCACGCGCCGCGCAAGATCGCGGTCGGGCGTCACCAACATCGCTGTTCGTCCGGGCGTGTCCAGCAGCTCCCGAAACGCAAGCGCAATGGCAGCGGCTTCGCTTTCTTCGTCGCTGGCCTCAATGAGACTGAGGCCCGACAATGAATCTCTTACGCTGTCCTTGGCGGCCTCCACCTCCATAGCCCAGGCCCGCCAGTCGTCGGACGCCTCCGCAGGACGCAGTGCAACAGTCATCATGTTGGAGCGAGCGCTTTGCTCTGCCGAAGAAGCCGGCCAGGCCCGAACCGCGCTGCGATCGACATCCAATGAATTCAACAACGCCTTCAATCCGCTTTGCGGATGAGGCTCGTCAATGGCGCCCCAAACGTGATCAGGTGACGAAAGATCGAGGCCCGGCAACACAACAGCGCCGAACTTCAGAGAGCCAACGCATTTCATCATGCGCGCCACCGCAGGGGCGGACCCCGTTGTGCCAGCGACAATCACGGGCGCATCAGGCGGCGCCGCCGTCCAGCGCTGCGTGTTCAAATCGATCAGTGCGGCGCGACGCCAGGCAGGATCGCTCTTACCCTGGCCTTTCAAATAGTCCGGCCAGGCTTCTGTCACGATTTGCAGAAAATCGAGGGACTGCCGCCAATGTTCGGCAAGCCCATCCGGCACGATTGATCCCAGCTCTTTCGCGGAAATTTCCTCTGTATAGAGAGAATCCAGCAATTTTCCGAGTTCGTCCGCCGCAGCAATCGCCCCGGCCCAGCGCCGCTGACCATCGAAATAGGTCTTGTCTTTCTCCGCGATCAGCCGTGCGAGCGCCAGACGGCGTTCAGCCGATGAAACCACCGGCGCCAGCGCAAGTTCGTCTTCTGCGGAAAGGCCGAAATCGCCGAGATCGAATTCGTCTTCATCAATATCGCCTAGCGCCTTGATCCGGGGCGTCAGGCTCGCAGCGCCGCTTGCCGCTTCGAGAAAACCTTCGGCGAGCGCACGGGCGGCGCGACGGGTGGGCAAATAGATCGTGATTTCGGGAAGTTCGAATCCGGCCGCCTTCACTGAATCGGTCAGCCCAAGGGCCAGCTCTCGCAAAAAGGGTCGGCCCGGCGCAATGGAATAGATACGTGGTCCAGGCGTGGCGAAAATCCCACCCGCCATTATGGTTGCTCCGCAAGTCTCGCTTCAGCGAGCGCCAGGCCGGCCGCGTCGCCCACATGCAGCCAGTCGCCCAAATACACCGCGCCGTGCAACCGGCCTTTCTCGGCCGCGCTTTCCCATAAAAGCCGCGTTGAAAATGCGCCGTCCGGTCCTTCATCAATCAACATAGGCGATAAAATCTGCAATCCGGTAAAAACAAACGGCGCATCGGGTCCGGAACGCAAAGAAATTCTTCCGTCATCTGACCGATCAAAATCTCCGCGTCCGTCATAACCGCTTGCTCGTTCCATCGGAACCAGCAGCAAGAGCGCATCCATGCGCGACGGATCCCACGCCTGCGCCAAAGTCGCGCAAGCTTCCGCGCCGCCGCCGTCAACCATGATGGCGTCCGTATTCGTGCAAAACAACGGCGCATCACCGAGCAGATTGCGCGCTTTCTTCAATCCCCCGCCGGTCTCGAGCAGCAGTTCCCGCTCGTCGGAGATGCGAATTTCCGGCGCCGTGCGCGACGACAAGTGCGTTTCGACCTGATCGGCAAGATAGTGAACATTGACCACCGCGCGCTTCACTCCCGCTTCAGCGAAGCGGTCAAGCGCGTAATCCATCAGGGCTCTGCCCGCCACCTTGATCAAGGGTTTGGGAGTTTCATCGGTGAGCGGTCTCATCCGCGTACCAAGCCCCGCCGCGAGCACCATTGCTGTTTTGGGCATCCTGTTCATTATGCAAGTTCCGGAAAATGCATTTTGAAAAAGTTTCGGATGTCCGCCATGCCCGGCCGAGCCAGATCGCGCCGAAAATGATCTTCCACCCGAGGCAACAAGTCCAGATAACGAGGCTTGTGATCGCGTTTTGCGAGGCGGGCGAAAATTCCCAAAATCTTGGCGTTTCGCTGCGCGGCGAGCACCGCATAGTCGCCGTCAAAACCCGGCGCGTCGAAAGTCGATCTGGCCGAATTCTTGTAGTACTCCACCATCTCCGCGGCGAACTCCGGGTCAACATCGCGCCGCGCGTCTTCCAGCAACGAAACCAGATCATACGCGGCGTGACCGAAAAGGGCGTCCTGAAAATCAATGACGCCGACCTTGCGCACACCTTCTCTTTGCGGAAGCCAAAGCAGGTTCTCTGCGTGGAAATCCCGCAACACAAATGTATGCGGCGCCGACAAATTATTGAAAGCGCTGCGCCAAAGCTCGACATATTCTTCGCATTGATCCGCGCTGGCAGACGCGCCTTTCTTCAAGGGCCAATACCACTCCATCAACAGCAACGCTTCGGCCTCAAGGGCGAGCGCGTCATAGTCGAGCATTGAGTAATCAGCGCTTTCAGGGCGCGACATCGGCCGGCTATGAAGCATCGCCAGGGCGTCGATCGCCGATTTATAAAGCGTCGCCTCATCGACGCGGCCGACAACGCGCGCGAACAGGTCGTCGCCCAAATCCTCCAGCAGCGCAAAGCCGGATCGCGGGTCTGCGGCGTAAACTTCCGGCGCGGAAAGTCCTGCGTCACGCAGCGCAGCGGAGATTGCGACAAAGGCGTTGAGGTTCGGCCCCGCCAGCCGCGCCATGGCGTTATATCCAAGCGCGCGGCGCGCCGGCGCGTCAGCCCCAGCCGGACATGCAGGCGCTTCGGCGCCTGGCGGCGCAATCATCAGAACGGCCGGAGCGCCTTGGCGGGTCAGTCGCTGATAACTTCTGGTCGACGCATCGCCAGCCAAAGGCGCTGCGTCTGCGTCGGCCCATCCGGCGCCTGCCAGAAACGCCTGACGCTCCGCATCTCTATTGTTGTTGCTGCTCATCATGTTCAGTCTTCTACGAGATTCCCGCATTGTGAAGGCGCTCAGCCCATGCCGTGTCACCGGATAAGATCGCATGTCGCGTATCGCCGCGAATTTCCAGCGCCAAGGTCAGCCCTCCTGAGGGCAAAAGGCCGTCTATTCGCTCGGGCCATTCAATCAGCGAAACACCCTCGTCGAGCGCTTCCTCCAAGCCAAGTTCCCAGACCTCGTTGGGCGCATCGAGACGGTAGAGATCGAAGTGCCAGAGCTTGAAATCTTTCGCCTCATACGCTTCAACCAAGGTGAAAGTCGGGCTGGGAGCTTCGGCTGCACCGGTGAGCGCTCTGATCACCGACCTCGCCAATGTCGATTTCCCCGCCCCCAGATCGCCCTTCAGGCGGACCACGTCACCCGCCGCCAGCAAGGGCGCGAGCGCCGCGCCGAGCGACGCCGTCGCCGCCTCATCCTTCAGGGAAACCTCCGCCAACTTCATGCCGCCTCACGCTGAAATGCTGCGCCCATTCGACGCCGTGACCCGTCCGCGTTAAGAAAAAGGCTTGCCCTCACCCGCTGATCGCTTACATCGACGGCTTCGTATTTCAAACCAGTCACCAGACGAGACCCATGCCCAAAATCACTTTCATCGAACAAAACGGAACAGAACACGTTGTCGACGCCGAAACAGGCGTGTCGGTGATGGAGGCAGCTGTCAAGAATATGGTGCCTGGAATTGACGCCGACTGCGGCGGAGCGTGCGCCTGTGCAACCTGCCACGTATATGTCGACGACGCCTGGCGCGAAAAAACCGGAAAGGCCGAATCCATGGAGGAATCGATGCTCGATTTCGCCTACGAGCCCAAGGAATCCTCGCGCCTTTCCTGCCAGATCAAGGTCTCTCCTGCGCTCGACGGACTTGTGGTGCGCCTCCCGGAATTCCAGGGCTGACTGCAAACTTGCGCATTTGCGCTTGACGGGCGCACAATCTCCGCGCTTCAATGAACAAATGCAGAACATTGCAACCTTGGCGGAAACGGCCCGCCCGGACCGAACGCTCGCGCTGACCAGAGGCGTGACGCGCCTGTTTTTCGATCTCGGGCTTTCGCCGCTTTGTGAGTTTCGCCTCGCCAATGGCCGTCGCGCCGATGTCGCCGGCATTGACCGCAAAGGCAGGCTGGTGATCGCCGAAGTCAAATCATGCCGCGCCGATTTTGAGGTCGATCAGAAATGGCCTGACTATCTGGATTTTTGCGACCAGTTTTATTTTGCCGTCGATCCCGACTTTCCCCGAGAACTCTTGCCGGAATCCGAAGGGCTGATCATCGCTGACGAATTCGGTGCGGCGATCGCCCGCGCCGCAGAAGAACGCGTGTTAAACGCAGCCCGCCGGAAAGCCGTCACCTTGAGGTTCGCCCGGCAGGCATCGGCCCGCGCGCACGGAATCACGCTCGAAGAGTAAGCCGGGCGGGTGGCGCCTATTGCGGCGTCAGGCGCAAGACTTTGCCGTCAGCCGATCCTCCGCTGCGATCCAGCTCCGTAGCGACATAGATCGCACCATCGGGTCCGACACGCACATCTCGCACGCGCTCGCCCCGATCAAGCAGATACCGTTCTTCGCCGGCAGGCGCGTTGCCGTTCATGATCACGCGATGAAGGGCGGCGCCGGTCATCGCGCCCACGAGCAAGTCGCCGTCCCAATCGGCAAACAAATCGCCGCGATACACGGCCAGACCGGACGGAGCGATTGACGGCGTCCAGTATTTCACCGGCTGCGTCGTTCCGGAATACTCTGTAAACGGAGAAATTTTGGCGCCGTTATAGTCGATGCCGTAGGTCGCAAGCGGCCAGCCATAATTGGCGCCGGGCGCGATGATGTTGATTTCATCGCCGCCGCGCGGACCGTGCTCTTCTTCCCACAACACGCCGCGCTCAGCGTCAAAAGCAAGGCCCTGAGGGTTGCGGTGGCCCTTTGTGAATAGTTCCGGCCGCTCGCCATCGCCGAACTTGGGATTGTCTTCAGGAATCGAACCGTCCTCATTGAGACGAATGACCGCCCCAAAACTCGAGCTCATGTCCTGCGCCTTTTCCTTGTACTTGGAGCCTTCGCCGATGGTCGCATACAACTTTCCGTCGCCGCCCCAGGCCATGCGCGCGCCATAGTGATGGCCGGTGTCTTTGTCGGGCACGGCGTCATAGACGACTTCAAGGTTTGAGAGTGCAGCGCCATCGAAAGTCGCACGGGCGATGCGGGTTGCGTTGGCCTCCTGCGTGCCGTTGGCGTAACTCAAATAGAGCGTGTTGTTCTGCGCGAACTCTGGATGCAGCAAGATGTCAAACAGGCCGCCCTGGTTCCAAGCCAGCACCTCGGGCACACCGGCGACAGGCTCAGCAACGAGCGCGCCGCCGCGAATGACGCGCAACCGGCCCTCGCGTTCCGTGACAAGTATTGAGCCGTCCGGCAAGAACGCCATCGACCATGGATTGACCAAGCCCTCCGCGAGAGTTTCCACGTTGAGCGCAAGCTCGCCATCCGGCGCGGGATCGGCAAGCGTTTCCTGCAATGCGGCATCGCCGCCGCCCTTAGGGGCCGCGGTCGCCGCCTCCCCGCCGCCGGAACACGAAGCGAGGACCGCTGCGCCGAAAATCGCCACTGAAATACTAGTTGCTTTCGTCATAGCCTGGCCCCTCTTGATGCACTAAAAATCTCGATGACTATGGGTAGGCGCTGCCGTCAATCCACGTCAATATGCGAGCAAGGCTCGCCGCTGCGAATATGACGCCGCCGTTGGGGGATGCATGAGAATCTTACGAACATTTATCGCTTTCACGCTCTCTGTCGTCGTGACCTACATTCTCGCGTCGAGTTTTTACACCCAGCAAGTGATCGCCAAAATGGCCGCTGTCGGAGCAGAATATTCTGCACAACAACAACTCGACACCTACGCCGCAAATTTTGCGGGCCTTTGGCAACTCGGGGCGATGACCGCACTCGCGTTCCTGATCGCCTTTCCTGTCGCCTTCGCCGTAAAACGCGTGATCAAACCGCTCGCCGCTGTGGCCTATCCGGCAGCAGGCGCCGCCGCGATCCTCGTCATGCTCGCCGCCATCGAACAGGTTCTTGGCGGCGGCGCCGGCGTTATTGGCGGCGCGCGCAACGCCGTCGGCCTGAGCATGCAGGCTCTGGCCGGATTTATCGGCGGCGCTGTATTTTCATTTTCTCGTCCACGCTAGAATTTCAGGAGTCTCGTCATGTCTTCACCTCGCCTGTACGCAGCCATCTTTTCACTTGCTGCGCTCGGTTTCGCTCCGCCCGCCGTCGCTCAGGACGACGCGGAGCAAACGACTGAGACCGAATCTGCGGCCGCCGCGCTACAGTCTATCATCGATGATCACTGGGCTTGGGGAATGAGCGAAAGCCCGGTGTTTGCGACCTCGCTCGGCATTCGCGAATACGACACCGAGTTGGGCGATCAGTCATTGGCCGGCCAGGCGCGCCGCGAAGCAAAAACGAAAGAGTTTGTGGCACGGCTTGAGGCGCTCGACACAACGAGCCTCTCAGAAGAGGAACTCGTCAATTACAAACTGCTCCTGCTCGACCTGAAGAACGACGTTGAGGCCGCGAAGTATGGCGGCAAGTATTTCTTGATGACCAACCGCTTTGGGCCGCAAAGCAGTATCACGGGCCTGCCTGACCGGCTGCCCTTTTTCACACTCGCTGACTATGAAAGCTATGTTGCGCGCCTGCAAGCAGCGCCTGAATACCTGGAAGGCGCGACCGAGACATTGCGCGCCGGCGCCGAGGCTGGCTGGACTCGTCCCTGCAAAGCCATGGAGGGTGTTGAAGCGTCCATTCGCTACCATGTCGTCGATGATGCAAACGACAGTGTGCTGATGAAACCATTTGAGAATCAGCCTGCAACAATTTCAACGCGAAACTGGCGTCAGCTGAAGGCCGATGCCGCCGACGCCATCAGCGACAATGTTGTGCCAGCGCTCGCTGCATTTGCGGATTTCTACGTCGACGAGTACGCACCCGCCTGTAAAACGGAGGTCGGCGCCAGCGCTTTGCCGGACGGTCTCGCATATTACGCACACCGCGCAAACGTATACACCACCACCGACCGGACCCCCGAACAAATCCACAAGACAGGCCTTTCTGAAGTTGCGCGCATCCGTTCAGAAATGATGAAAGTGATCAAGTCGACAGGCTTTGAAGGCGACTTCAAGGCGTTTCAGGAGTTCCTGCGCACCGATCCTCAATTCTACGCCAAGACGCCGGAAGAACTGATGGCCGCAAACGCGCTCGTCGCCAAGAAAGCAGACGGCGCATTGACGCAACTCTTCACGCGCTTGCCGCGCATGCCATACACCGTCAAGCCGATACCGGAAGATATCGCGGAAGGAACAACCACCGCCTATTACGAGCCGCCTTCAGGCGACGGCAGCCGGCCCGGCGTCTACCGCATCAACACGTCCAAACTTGATACGCGTCCGCTCTATGAAGTCGAAGCCTTGACCTTGCACGAAGCCGTGCCGGGGCACCATTTCCAGATCGCGCTCGCACAGGAAACCGAACTTCCCAATTTCCGAAAGTACGGGTTCTTCACTGCCTTTGTTGAAGGCTGGGGCCTCTACGCAGAAAGCCTCGGGCGTGACGCAGGGTTTTATCAGGACCCGTATTCTGACTTTGGGCGCCTCTCTTATGAGATGTGGCGCGCATGCCGCCTCGTCGTCGATACGGGCCTGCACGCCAAGGGTTGGACGAAGCAGCAAGCCATCGACTATATGGCGGAGAACACTGTGCTGTCGCTTCACAACATTGAAGCGGAAGTAAACCGCTACATTACAAATCCCGGCCAGGCGCTCGCATATAAAATGGGCGAATTGAAAATGCAGGAGTTGCGCAAGCGTGCGCAAGACGCGCTGGGGCGTGAGTTCGATCTGCGCCATTTCAATGATGCGCTTCTGGCAAATGGCGCCGTTCCGCTGTCAGTGCTTGAAGACAATATCGACGCCTGGATTGAATCCGAGCAAAATTAAATCGCGCAGCCGGAACTATTGTTCCGGCTGTTTGCCTGTCTGACCGTCATCCGGCTCGACCGAAAGGGTCTCTCCGCGCCCTGCATCCGGATCGTCAGTGTAAATATCGAGGATGGTCACCGAGCCCGTTCGCCGGCTGCGCCGTTCATCAACTTTGCGCTGCAAAATCACCGCTTCACTGGAGAGCCCGCCGCGCATGCCGTCGCTGGTCAAATTGGTCCATACGGCGCCCAAATCAGCGCCTGCCGCCACCGCCGCAGCGTTGTCGTTTCCGGTTGGCCTGACCGTTTCCCCAGCGCTCACATCCGCTGTCGCTTCGGCGTAGCGCCCGATGCGCGGATCGGCCGGGCGCTTCGTCAGCGCCGTCGCCACCGCGTATTCCGCGTGGCGGCTGAGGTGAGCATATAAATCGTCCGGCCAGCTTGGAAAGTAATAGGGACGCGCTTCAAAATACAAACGCGAGAATCGCAATCCGCCGCGTGAATCATCAACGCCGCGCAACGAGTTTACGAACTCCTTGGCGTTTGCGCGCAACTGCGCATTCACCGTTTGCCCTTCATACGCCTCGAGCAAAATATTCGGGCTACCAATGGCGCCGTCCCAGAATCCATAGATGACGTCGGTGTTTCGCCAATAGCGGTAGACCACGTCATAGCGAATTTCATTGAGGCTAAGGGGCACTCCCTGAACCTCAACCAGCTTTGCGTCAAAAAGGCTTTCGCCACTCTCGCCAGCGCGTAATCGATGAGGTTTCGAAACCGGGTGCGCGACGGCAATTTCATGAATCACGACCGCATTATAAAGATTGAGCCAGAACGCCAATTGTTCGTCGCGGCTCAGCTCTGCGTACTCGATTCGGTTGACCGTATCCTGAAGCGCATCGCGATAGAGACGGATATATTCGACAACTTCGCTGTTGAAAGTGTGAAACAGCACGCGATTGCCCTCGAGGCGATAGGGAGAATTGCTGCCTGTGGACAGCCGCGTGCCGGAGACACGAAACTGACTCGACGGTCGCCGCGCTGGCTGGCGATCGGACTTTCCGACAAAATATACAGCGCGGCTTAAGAAGTCGGTCCACGGCTGATGGTCGATGCTGTATTTGGTCTGAACCGAATAAGGCGCAAAAACTGATAAATCGTCTCGATCGGCGGCGACTGCGCCCGGACCCAAAAGCCAGACAGCAACGACAGCAACAAACCGGATCGCAGGACCATGCATCGAATTTCCCCTTTATCCGCGACTCAAAGACAGCGTTTCGCACCGTGGCCCCAATAGCAAGGAATTTTCCTGTATTCTCCTTGCCCGGCTTGCTAAGTTTATGTCAGCCGGACGCTATCCACCAACCTCAACTCCCTCAGAAGCCATAAAACATCGCATGCAAGACGATCTCGCCAGCTTGATCCGAAACACCGCCGCTCGCGTGCGCGCCCGCGATTTTGCATGGGCGGCTGGCATTTCCGCCGGCGTTTGCGCAACGCTGATGTTTGCGCAACTAACGGAATGGCGCGTCGCGCTGGTTACATGGCTTGCCTTTATGGCGGCGCTTGCCGTGCGCTACCGATTTTCTTCAGGCCGCGTCTGGGCATCGCCAGTGCAGCGTATCATTGAGACGCAGATGAGCGTGCAACAAGCAGAGCTCGCGCGTCTTCGCATGGCGCAAGGCGTCGCCCGCGCTCTGCCGGAACCGCTTTTTATTCTTGATGCGGACGGCCTTGTGGAGCACGCCAACCCCGCAGCCTTGGAACTGGTCGGATTGAAAGAGGTCACTGGCCGTCACTTCGCATCTGTGCTGAGAGCGCCGGACGTATTTGAAGCGGCGGAAGCGGTGTTGGGAACAAACGAACCACAAAGCGTCGAGTTCACCACACTGGGCGGCGTTGAACGCACGTGCCGGGCATATATTACGCCTATCGATATTGGCGACGCGACGCCAAGCTCGCGTCCGCGTGCGCTTGTCTTTATTCGCGACCTGACCGGGGAACGCCGGGTCGAACAAATGCGAGCAGACTTCATCGCCAGCGCAAGCCATGAGCTGAGAACGCCGCTCGCGTCCGTCATTGGTTTCATCGAGACCCTTCGCGGACACGCCAAGGATGACCCCGAAGCACGAGAAAAATTTCTGTCGACGATGCAATCGCAAGCCGAGCGAATGCAGCGGCTTGTGGCTGATCTCATGTCGCTTTCGCGCATCGAGCTTAACGAACATGTGCCGCCGCGCGAGCGTGTTGATCTCGCCGATGTCGCTACGGATGTGATCGACAGTCTGGCGCCGCTGCTCGAGTCCGGCGGCGCGATCATCGATTTGACCCGCGACGATGACGAACCCGTATCCATCCGAGCCGATCGGGACGAGATATTTCAATCGGTGCAGAATCTTATCGACAACGCGGTGAAGTATGGCGGCGAGCCAGCCATGGTGAAGATCCGGGTGGGACGCGGCGCTGCGCCGACGCCGTTCAGCGACGGCCCGCCAGCGCACCGCGCCGGCGACAGCGCCGAGCAAGTCGCCGCCCGGCTCGGCGTTGCGGTCGAAGACCTCGCATTCGTGCAAGTGCGCGACTTCGGTCCCGGCATCGACAGGTCTGATCTTCCGCGCCTGACCGAACGATTTTATCGGGTCAACATAGAGCGCAGCCGCAAGAGCGGCGGCACCGGCCTCGGGCTCGCCATCGTCAAGCACATCATGAACCGTCACAAAGGCGGATTTCAGATCGAAAGCCGTCTCGCCGGCGGCGCCGCTTTCACCTGCTATTTTCAGCGCGTTGCGTAATCGGCACGACAATTTCACGCCATAAGGCGCAAAATTTGCGCTTTATTTTTGCACCCGACAAGAATTTGTCATAAATAACGCGCAAGTAAGCGCTTCCGCCGATCACCAGAAAGTTCCTTCAGCCAGTCCATGGTCGCTTCCGCTCCTCAAAGTTCCTACCAGGCCCGCCTCGATCTCGAGACGTCGCTTTCGCGCATGGCCGCACAGGTGGAGAGTCAGCTCGCCGCCGCCGTCTCCGCATTTGAGCGCCGCGATTTGCAGGCCGCACAGAAGGTAATTGACGGCGACGAGCGCATCGACGCTTTCGACCACGCGATCGAGGCCAAGGTCATGAGCCTTTTGCTCAACGGCCCGCTTCCGGAGGACGCCCTGCGCGAGGTCATGACCATCGGCAAGATGGCTGGCGAGCTGGAGCGCGTTGGCGATCTTGCGAAAAACGTCGCCAAGAGATCGCTTATTGTCAGTCTGGAAACCCCGGCGC
>CAZAOB010000009.1:38384-69142 GCA_964486635.1 uncultured Caulobacterales bacterium
GGGTCGCGCGCATGGGCCGCGCCTGCCTGCGCCAGCTTTCCGACATCTTGAACGCCTATACGGACCGGAATCTGACCGCCGCGAAGGCGGTTTGGGGCGGCGATGACGAACTCGACGAGCTCTATAATTCGGTATTCCAGGAAATTCTGATCGCCATGATGCGGGACCCCGCCAAGGTCAACGCCTGCACGCATCTTGTTTTCACGGCGAAAAACTTTGAACGCGTCGGCGATCACGCAACCAACATCGCTGAAGCACTGCACTTTCTGGTCACCGGATCGCGCATGATGGAGCGCAGGCCAAAGGGCGACCAGACCTCGACAATCACGGTTTCCCCGCCTAAGCAGTCCGGAACGAACGCAAATTAATCCGGATCCAAGGCATGCCTGAGACCAAGGTTCTGATCGTCGAGGACGAAGACGCGCTCTCGACCATCCTGGAATACAATCTCGCCAAGGAAAAGTTTGAAGTCGCCCTCGCCACCGATGGCGAAGAGGGGCTGTTGAAGGTCGAGGAGTTTGGACCTGACATCATCATCCTGGACTGGATGCTGCCCAAAGTGTCCGGGATCGAAGTGTGTCGCCGCATCCGGTCAAAACCGGAGACCCGAAATATCCCTATCATCATGCTCACTGCCCGCTCCGAAGAGGCCGACCGAATTCGCGGCCTCGAAACGGGCGCAGACGACTATCTCACCAAGCCTTTTTCGACCGCCGAGCTGATCGCCCGCGTCAAAGCAATCTTGCGCCGGATCAGACCCGGGCTCGCCGACGATACCGTCATCTATGGCGACATCAGCGTCGACCGCGTGTCACACAAGGTGTCGCGGGGTGGAAAGGAAATCCATCTGGGACCCACAGAGTTTCGGCTGCTCGATCATTTGATGCAGCATCCCGGCAGGGTTTTTTCTCGTGAGCAGCTGCTGAATGCTGTGTGGGGTTCGGACGTATTCGTAGAAGTGCGCACCGTCGACGTCCACATCGGTCGCCTGCGTAAAGCCCTCAATAAATACAAACAGGGCGACGCCATCAGAACGGTTCGCTCGGCGGGATACGCCCTCGACCTGAAGTAGAGCGGCGCACGCGGCAAAAAATAAAGACACAAAAAAGCCCGCCAATGGCGGGCTTTTCTAATCCCTGAGAGCAAGTCTTAGCTCGCGGCGCGGCGCTGTGCGATCTGCGCTGCCGGACGGCGGGAAGTATCGCGTTCGCGGCGCTGCGGCGGCTGGAACGCCATCCGCGCGTGGTATGTGCAATAGGATTTGCCTGCGCCGGCGGCCTGACCGCAGAAATGAAAGTCTTCTTTTGCGGGATCGCCAATCGGCCACTTGCACATGTTGTTCTTGATTGTCGCGACTGTCGTGCGGTCACCTGAATCCAGCACCAGCGGCGCAATCGACTCCGGCTCTGGAATGACCGGCTTGAAGCTTTCCTGGCGCACCGGCTTGACGGCGACCGGCTCCTCACGACGCTCGGCGGAAGGCCCGCAACCGCGCTGCGGCTTGGCGGGCGTCGCCCGTCCCGAAAGGCCCAGGCGGTGCACCTTGCCGATGACCGCATTGCGTGTCACGCCGCCCATCTTGTTGGCGATCTGCGCCGCCGACAGACCTTCGGCCCACAAGGTTTTGAGAAGCTCCACCCGTTCATCCGTCCAAGCCATGTCACTGGTCTCCTTGCCTGATTTCCAACTGACAGCTGTCGCGCCCGTGAAATCTCAATATTTTGTGTCTTGATAAAGCGCCGCTCCCTGCGCGCCTAAATATAGTATCCTATAAAGTGTGAAACACAACATGGCGCCCCCACAATTTTTTGCCCACCACATGTTGATAACCTCGGTGACTTGACGCTGGGATAGCCAGGCGCGAGACATCGTTGCAACGCAAAATGAGTGCCCGCATGACCATTTCAGACAACTCGTCCGCTTCGGAACTATCGCCCTCAAGCGAGGCCTTTGCGTTTGGCGCCAGGCGGTTTGGCGCGGTGAACTGGCTTGGTCTTTGGACGCTTTACGTCAAGGAGGTCCGGCGCTTCATCAAAGTGGTGTTCCAGACGGTCGTCGCCCCGGTGATCTCAACCCTGTTGTTTCTGATCGTGTTCACGCAGGCGCTCGGCGGCGTTCGGCCGGATGTCAACGGCGTGCCGTTCATCGCGTTTCTGGCACCTGGTCTGGTGATGATGGCGGTGCTGACGAACGCATTCACGAACTCGTCGTCTTCGCTGATCATCGCCAAGGTTCAAGGTTCCATTGTCGACATTTTGATGCCGCCCTTGTCAGCCGCCGAATTGACAGTTGCTATCGTTGCAGGCGCGGCGACGCGCGGACTGATGGTTGGCGCCATCACCGCTTTGACATGCGCTGCTTATATGGCGCTGTTCGGTGCGCCGATGGAAATCGCAAACATGTGGACCGTCTTGTACTTCTCAGCGAGCGCCGCCGTTATCTTCGGCGCAATTGGCGCGATTGGCGGCATATGGGCGGACAAGTTTGATCAGATGGCGGCGATCACAAACTTTGTCATCACGCCGCTCACATTCTTGTCGGGTACGTTTTATTCCGTCGCCAACCTGCCTGAACCCTTCCTCACCATTAGTCACTTCAATCCGGTCTACTATCTGATTGACGGGTTCCGGTCTGGATTTACCGGTGTCGCAGAAGCGCCGGTCTGGATCGGCGTCACCAGCACGCTGGCGCTGGCGCTGGCGTTTTCTTTCGCTTGTTATTTGCTGATCCGATCAGGGTACAAGCTGAAGGACTGAAGCACCCAGACCGCAGATAACGGATATTTCGATGGACGATATTATTCTGCCGTTTCAGATCGCCGACACAGCCGTCCGTGGACGGATCGTCAGGCTGGGCGGCGCCATTGACAGCATACTGTCCGCGCATGAATTTCCAGCTCCTGTCTCGGAGCTCCTGGGCGAAGCCGTATCCCTCGTTGCGCTCATGGGCGCGTCTTTGAAGTTCGACGGAAAACTGATTTTCCAGGCGCAGGGCGATGGCCCCGTCTCCATAGTGGTCGCTGACTTTTCGGCCGGCGGCGCGCTCCGGGGAACGGCCAAGACGTCACAAGACGCGACTCGCCGCGGGGCGCGCGCGCTTCTCGGCAAAGGTTCAATCGCCTTCACCATTGATCAAGGTCCCGACATGGACCGGTATCAGGGCGTCACCGCGTTGGAGGGGGACAAGCTCGCTGACGCCGCAGAGGCTTATTTCGCGCAGTCAGAGCAAATCCCGACAATCGTTAAACTGGCGGTCGGCAAGCTTTCCATTCCCGGACAGGAAGATCGCTGGCGGGCGGGCGGACTAATCGCGCAATTCGTTCCAAGCGAAGGAGGCGTACGCGAGCGCGGGGAAGCAGAACGGCTTTCCGGCGATGACCGCGAGAACTGGGAACGGGCGCGGGCATTTGTCGAAACCATACAGGATGACGAACTTCTCGACCCATCCATCAGCGCCGAGACACTTCTCTATCGCTTATTCCATGAAGACGGCGTGCGCGTGTTCGACGCCTCCCCGTTGCGCGCTGAATGCTCATGCAATGAAGGTAAAATTTCCTCTGTGTTGTCCCGCTACAGCGCCGAGGAATTGCAGGATATGGTTGAGGACAGCGCCATCGCGGTCACGTGCGAGTTCTGCCGCACCGAATACAAGTTTTCTCCTGACGGGCAGGCCCTTTCGACAAACTCATAACCAAGCGGGTTGGCATGAAGAAGAAGCGTTTCGAAAAAGAGCTGAAGGACCTTGAATTCGAGCTCGCCAAGCTGCAGGAAACCGTTGCGCGCAAAGGGCTGAAACTCGCCGTCATTTTTGAGGGTCGCGACGCGGCCGGCAAAGGCGGCGCCATCAAGACAATCCTGCGGCGCATGAATGCGCGCATCTGGCGCGTTGTCGCGCTGCCCAAACCTTCCGACCGCGAACAGACACAATGGTATTTCGAGCGCTATGTTCAGCACCTTCCCGCCGGCGGCGAAATCGTGCTGTTCGACCGCTCCTGGTATAATCGCGCCGTCATCGAACCGGTGATGGGGTTCTGCACCCAAGACCAGCATGAAGCCTTCATGCGCGAGGTCCCGCAATTTGAACGCATGCTCGTCGATAGCGGCATGATCCTGATCAAGTTCTGGATTCACGTCGCGGCGGACGAACAGGAAAAGCGCTTTCAGGACCGCGCCTGCGATCCGCGCAAACGCTGGAAACTGTCGCCGATTGATCTCAAGGGCCGCGACTTGTGGATCGAGTCGACACGCTATCGCGACAAGATGTTCGCGCTGACCCACACCGAAGAAGCGCCCTGGCTGGTAGTCGACGGCAATGACAAGGAAAAGGCGCGGCTCAATATTATCCGCGCGATCCTCGACCGCGTTCCCTATGAGTTCAACGAAGAAGCCTTCGCGCCGATCACTTTGCCGCCGCGCCCCGACATCAGCGACAGCGATTATGACGAACCGGCGCTTGAAGAGCTTAATCTGGTGAAAGACTATTACGCCGACTAAGGCGCAACCGGCGCCGCGCTCCCGGCGATGATCGGAATGACGCTGGCGACCAGCAGCAAGGCGGCGGTCACATTGAATACGCGCAACTTCACCGGGTCGGCAAGGAACCGCCGCAGCTGCGCGCCGGCGACAGTCCACAAGCTTACTGTCGGCAGGTTGATCACGCCAAACACCATCGCAACAATCAGAACGCTGACGATTGGCCGCTCGGCCTGCGCATAGGCGCTCACGGCGGTCAGCGCCATCGCCCAGGCTTTGGGATTTACCCACTGGAACGCCGCAGCCTGTAAAAATGTGAACGGCTTCGCAGCGGCCGACGCGGGATCGCCCTTTGCTGGCGGCGCGGAGCGCGCGACTTTCCAGGCGAGGAACAACAGATAGCCGACGCTCAGGATTTTCAGGACGGCGTAGCTCGCGGGAACCGCATCGAACAGACGCGCAACGCCAAGCCCGACAAGGATGGTCATCACCGTGAAGCCGATGCCGACGCCGAGCATATGCGGGATGGTGCGCATGACGCCGAAATTCGCGCCGGAGGCCATCAGCATAAGATTGTTCGGCCCCGGCGTGATCGAGGAGACGAAAGCGAAGGCGGCGAGCGCCAGGAAAAGTTCTATCGGCATGGTCGCAATGATGTGCCGAAACCGGCAGAATTTGTTTGCTTTCTTTGTTATTTTTTCTTATTTACCGCAATCTATGATGAAGATTGACGCTATAAATCACAAAATATTGCGCGAGCTGCAGCGGGACGGCCGGATCAGCAATACCGACCTCGCGGAGAAGGTCGGACTGTCGCCGTCGGCTTGCCTGCGGCGGGTGCAGGAGCTGGAACGCAACGGCGTCATCCAGGGCTATCGCGCCGTGCTCAATCGCAAATCCATGGGCGCTGGCTTCACCGTTTATGTGACGGTGGGCCTGTCGGAACACACCAAGAAAAGTCAGGACGCATTTGAAAAGGTCATGGCCGCGGCGCCGGAAGTGCGCGAGTGCCACAACGTCACCGGCGTCGTTGAATATATCTTGCGCATCGAAGCGGAGAGCCTTGAGGCCTACAAACATTTCCATACGGAAGTTTTGGGCCAAGCGCCGAATGTGACGTCGATCACGTCGTTCATCGTGATGGATTCGCCCAAGGACGAGCGCGCCTAGGCACGTTCGCGCGCAATGCGCTCCCACATCTTCACATCGGTCAGCCAACGCGCATAGCCATACATCATGGCGAGCGCAAAGCCGTAGACGCCGCCGCGAAAATATTGCTGCAGGAAATAGCGCTTGCCGAAAAAGAACGGCAGGCCGAACAGTATGCGGAGCGCCAGATAAGCCCGCGCTTTCGGTTTCACCACCTCGACCGGGATCGATGAATTACGGTTGAGCTTTTCCATCAGATGTTCGGCGCCGGTGAAGGCGTAGTGCAGCAAGGGCGCGCGCAGGACGCCGACAGAAACGCCGTCCGGTATAATGAACTGGTCCCATGCGTCATGATCGCGGGCGCGAATGATGCGGCGGTCGTAAATCTTGTGGCGGGTCTGCAGGCCGAAACCGCACCACGGATCGCCGACCGGCGGCGCCAAGGCCAGCATAGTCCGGTAGATCGCATGCGGCGGCTCGCCATTGGCGAACAGGGTTTTGATTTCATCCGCCGCCTCCGGCGTCACCACCTCATCGCCGTCGAGATCGAGCAGCCAGTCATATTCGCAGGCGTCTTCGGCGACGCGCTTCTGGCGGCCCCAGCCAGTCCATTCATGTTCGATGACCTTGGCCCCCGCGGCGCGCGCAATTCCCTGCGTGCCGTCGGTCGAACCGGAATCAACGACGATCACCTCGCGCGCAACAAGGAGCGCGGCGCGCACGACCTCGCCGATCAGGCGCTGTTCGTTCTTGGCGCGAATGTAAGCGGAGAGCGGCGGACGGGAATCAGCTTTAGACATGACGGAAGGCATAAATTAAAAAATGGCGCGCGGACAGGGCCCATTTCATTGCTGAGGAAACCGCCAACTCCCATCGACCAACTCTGCGCTCCAACAGGTGTATGGATTTGCGGAATTCGGAAGCCAAGCCTCGCCAGATCGCTTGGGCCACTCGGAATCCGTACATTCGCCGGACTTACATTGACACAATCCACCGCTCGCCGAAACGCCATAGTAATCGAGCGCTTCTTGACTCAAATCTTCCAGAAAAACGAAAGCCTTTGCAGTCTCGCTTTTTGACTGTGCGTATTTGGAGCTATCGAACGCCGCGCGAATCGCGTCAGCGGTGGCTTCATTGGGAATGAGCAATGGCTCGAACCCATACATATTAATGACACCATTTGAGCTAGGCCGCCTGACTAATGCCCGCTCTAACCTCGACTCCCTTAGTTCGGACGCGCGATCTGTACAAAGAACAATAATGTCGGCGCTTAACCCAGCTCTGGAACAACCGGCATCGTATCGCGATACTATTTCCGACGTGCTGAATCGAACCAGTTCCTCTTGCGCTTTATCAGCAAACGCGACGCCCATGCATTTAAAACTTGTCTCGTAGAAATCAGTACCGTCACCATAATTCGACCGCACCAACGCGGCATTGTATGACCTCAGCTCTTCTTCGGTTTCGCAAAGCTGGCAGGTGAATGAGATACATTCATCGAAGGTCCCGCGGACACGGACAATTTTCCCATGCCATGCCCGGGGATCTTTCTGGATCTCAGAAATCGAGGTGTCGATGGGGACGTTTGCGGGCGCCGTCACGCACCCGCAAAGCGCCAGCAATAAACAGACAACAATGGCCCTCATGCCGCCCCCAGAATTTTGCGCCTCAGTTACCCCGCGCTTTTCGCCGCGATCCAGGCGTCGACATTTTCTTCCAGGATCGCCAGCGGCACGGCGCCGTCGCGCAGCACCACATCGTGGAACTGGCGCACGTCGAACCCGTCGCCGAGCGCCGCTTCGGCGCGGCCGCGCAGTTCGAGGATTTTCAGCATGCCGACCTTGTAAGCCGTGGCCTGGCCCGGCATGGCGATATAGCGCTCGATCGCCTTGATGCAGTCGCCTTCGGGGTTTGGCGTGTTGGTGATCAGATACTCGATCGCCTCTTCGCGGGTCCAGCGCTTGTGATGGAGGCCGCTGTCGACGACGAGGCGCGCCGCGCGCCAGATCTCCATGGAGAGCCGGCCGAAATCGGCGTAAGGGTCGGAATAAAGCCCCATCTCTTTCGGGATGAACTCCGAATACAGGCCCCAACCCTCCGTGTACGCCGTAAACCCGCCAAAGCGGCGGAAGCTCGGCACATCCTCCAGCTCCTGCGCGATGGCGAGCTGCATGTGATGGCCGGGAATGCCTTCATGATAGGCGAGCGCCGCCATCTGATAGGTCGGCATGTCGGCGGTGTTGTAGAGATTGGCGTAGTAAATGCCCGGACGCGAACCATCCGGCGCCGGGCGCTGATAAAACGCCTTGCCCGCCGAGCGTTCGCGGAAGGGTTCGACGCGTTTGACGACGATATCCGCCTTCGGCTTGGTCAGGAACAGCTCATCAAGTCTTCCGCGCATGTCGTCGATGATGGCGGTCGCCTCCTCAAGATAGGCGGCGCGGCCTTCGTCATTATTCGGATAGGTGAAGCGCTCGTCCGGGTCTTCGCGCAGATAGGCGAAGAATTCCTGCAGGCTGCCCTCAAAGCCGACATCGTTCTTGATCGCTTCCATTTCAGCATGGATGCGCGCGACTTCGGCGAGGCCCAACTCGTGGATTTCGTCCGGGCTCATGCTCGTGGTCGTGAATTGCTGCAAACGGTTGGCGTAGTAGTCCGCCCCATCAGGCAGCTTCCATGCGCCGTCATCATTGGTCGCCGTCTGCTCCTGCGTCTCGAACATGGCGATCAGCGATTCGTAAGCCGGCTTGACGCTATTGAGCATCGCATCGACAGCGCGGGCGCGCAGATCGGCTTTCGCCTCTTCTTCGATTTCGAGTGCATTCACTTTCTTGTTGAAGTCTTCGAGGATCGTCGATGTCTTGCCGCTATCGTCGAAGGGCGCGCCGGAGATCACGTTCTTCGAGGTCGCGATCATTTGCGGGTAAGCCCATTGCGGCGGGTTCACACCGTTGGCGAACTGGTCCTCGGCGGTTTTCTGGTGTTGGCCGAGATAGGTCGCAATGCCTTCGAGGCGTGAAATATACGCCTCGGCGTCTTCGACATTGTCGACGCGATGCTGGTTGATCAGGAAGGCGGGGATCGACGAGTGCGGACCGCGGAACTGGCTAAACGCGTACCAGTGATTGCGCCAGGGGAAATTGCGCTCGGATTGTTCGCCCTCATATTCGAACAGGCGGTAGGAAAGCTGCGCCGAAGGATCGAGATCGTCGAGCGAGTAGTTCGCGCGCATTTCAGCGAGCGCCGCCATTTCAAGTTCGTGGGTTTCGCGCTCATACTCTTCGCTCGCATTATCCCACTGGCCGTAATTGGTCTTGCGGCCAAGGAAGGTCTGCGTCATCGGCGAACGCGCGACGCCCGCCTCGAACTGCTCTTCGAACCAAGTATTGAGCGCGGCTGATTTGTCCTCGGCCGCTTCAACTGCGACTTCGCCGGACCCGGCCGCCGGCGGATCGCTTCGCCCACAGGCGGCGGCGAGCGCCGACATGGCGACGGCGGCGAGAAAAATCTTACGAGAAACAGTCATTTATGCGCTCCGGGTCAAGGCCGGCGACGCCGGCAAGTTGGGCGCGAGGCTAGGCGAAGGCGCCGACAGGGGCAAGGCGCATGGGCCTCATTCGCGGGGCCGCCGGCGGCCGCCCGACGGAGGGCCAGAAGGCCGCGAGGGGCGCACATCTTCCAAATGCTCTGCACTCGGCACAAACGGCTGTCGGATAATTTTCCGGATGCTTGTCATTGAGGGTTCTGAGAATAGAGCCCGCTGAACGCGTTGCCTGATGGGCAAACGGACACGCGGAACAAATTCGTAGAAAAATATCGGCTTTTACGACGGAAAGTCCCTGGCCGGCCGTTGGATAAGTGTCCCGAGTGACACTGGCCCATTCGCCCCTTCTAGGGCCGGGTCGCGCAGATGCGACGGTGCTCGCCTTGTCTGCTTGCCGCAGCAAAGAGGGCGCCGTCGTTTTCGCGCGATCTTAGTCCCCCATCGTCAGCACAGCCGCATAGGCGTCGATGCCGTAGAACAGATTCCCAATACGGATGTTTTCGTCCGCGGAATGCTGGTTGTTGTCGAAATTGGCTATAGGCAGGATCACAATCGGCGCGCTTGAGGCTTGCTCAAACATATAAAGCGGCAACGAACCCCCAAGGCTTGGCGTCAGGATAAGCTCGCCCTCTGTCGCCGTCGTTAGTGTGGCGACAAGAGGCGCGACGCGCGGATCGTCCATGCGGCTCCTCACCGCCGGATAGCCGCTTGAGCGCGTGACCTTGGCGATCAAGGGATGCGCCATGCGCGTGGCGGCGTCAGGATCCTCGCGGACAATGACGTAGCCTTGCCGTTCAATATGCGCTTCAACGAGATCGAGCATTGCTTCGGGATCATTGCCCTTGACCAGGCGCAGGCCGATCGAAGCGGTCGCGCTTGGCGGAATGACATTGCGCGACAGCGCGCCGACTTCTGCGCTTTTCAACCCCTTTAGATTAAGCGCAGGCAGCAAGAGGCGCTCGCCCAGGGGCGCGTTGTCCATCTCCGTTTCTGCAAGGCCCAGTGTCTCGCGGAGCGCGTCATCAACCGGCGGCGCGGCGGCGATGGCGGCGCGTTCCGCCTTGGAGACCGGTGCGCTCGACTTGTAGAAATCCTTGATCCGCACACGCCCCTTTTCGTCTTTCATGCTGGCGAGCAGTTGCGCGAGGCGCCAGCCGGGGCCCGGGGCCCAGTTGCCGTAATGGCCGCTATGCAATCCGCGATTGGGCCCGTAGACCGTCACCTCCATGCCGGTGACCCCGCGCACGCCAAACACCAGTTGCGGGCGGCGGCTCTGATGGGTCGGCCCGTCGCAGACCAGCCAGAGATCGACATCGAAAAATTTGTCCGCATGGGCGGCGAGGTAATCATCGAGATGGCCCGACCCCGCCTCTTCTTCACCGTCAAAAATCAGCTTGATATTGGAACTGAAGCCAATGCCCGCATCGTCAAGTGCATCGATTGCGGCAAGCAGCGCCGGGATCGGCGCCTTGTCGTCGCTCGCCGAGCGCGCATAGAGCCGCCACTCCTCGTCGATTTCCGCGCCATCAGCGGGGAGCGGAATCGCTTCACCGCCATCGGTCATGGCGCGGGTGTAAAGCTTCGGTTCAAACGGCTGGTGCGTCCAGTCTGCGGGTTCCACCGGCTGGCCGTCATAATGAACATAAATGGCGATGGTGCGCTTTGCGCCCGGCGTTTCGCGCAAGCCGTAAATCAACGGCGGCGCTTCGTCGCTTTCAAGCAACTCCATGGCGAAACCGCGCTCGGCGAACAGCGCGCTGACATAGTCCGCATTGCGCCGGATATTCGGCGCGTCATTGGCGTCATTGGGGATCGACAAGAGATCAACAAACCCTCGGAGGATTTCAGACCCGTGCGCCGCGCGCCATTCCCGCGCCGCCTCGACCGCTTCATCGGGGGTCTGCGCCACCGCGCTCGTCCAGAACAAAGCCGCTGCAAACAGTGAAAGACATCGCTTCATCGCCATCCCCAAAGAAAAAGCCCGGACGCGATCAAATCACGTCCGGGCCAATTAGGCAAAAACCCTGTTTCAACTAGTGGCCTGAATGCTTCGCCGCCGACGCGTCCATATACTCATCGAGCTCATCGACCACTTCGGCGACAACCTTCTTGTCCGCTTCCGGGGCGTTCGCCACCGTTTGCATCATTATCTGCGCCTGCGCGAGCTGCTCTTTCATTTCGGGCGGCAGCATTTCAAGCATTTTTGGATCCATTGCCTGCATCTGCGCAATGGCCTGCGGATTTTCTTTTTCCATTTTAATCGCGAGATACGAAATCATCACGCGATCGCCGGCATCGCCCCACGCCTCGGCAGAGAACCCGTGCGGCTTCACCGCGGCACTAAGGCGCGAATAGTCTGCGGGGTACTTTGCTTTCAGCGCTGACACGGATTTTGAATATGGCGTGAACTGTTCGCCCGCCTTCGGTTTCACATCGAACAAGAGCTTCTCGGATTTGCCAT
This sequence comes from uncultured Caulobacterales bacterium, assembly GCA_964486635.1. GTDB lineage: Bacteria > Pseudomonadota > Alphaproteobacteria > Caulobacterales > Parvularculaceae > Hyphococcus. The sequence continues at coordinate 50,011 of CAZAOB010000009.1, forward strand.
TGGCAACAAACTCTTCGCCCAGCGACTCTACGGATTCCAGCGACGCAACGAAGCGCTTTGCCGTATCCACGGTCAGCGGCGCGTCAGCCGAAACCGCCTGACCGGCAAGAGCAAACATCGCCGCCAAGATAATAATAATGCGGTTCATTCAATTCTCCCCTTGGTGATTAAGCTGATGGGCAGTGTACCATGATCGACGCACACGGCCAGCCGTAAAACGCGCTAGCGGCCCCGCTCCTTGACCATATCGGCACGGCTCGGGTTCACCTTTTCCGGCGCGTCGTCTTCGGGAAAGACAAAATCCGCGCGGCGCACCACTTCGCCAGCCCGCTCATCGAATGCGTGGCGCGCAAATTTTCCGCCGCGATCGACCCAATGCAGGAATATCTGTGCTGACCAGCGATTGGGATTTGGCGTAATTCTACCGTGAATATAATTGATGCCATTGTAGATCACCGCGTCTCCGACGCCCATGGCGACATTGTGGAGTTTGATTTGCGCTTCCTGCTGCGCAATTTCGGCAGGCCGTTTTTCTCCGGCCTCATAGAATTTGTCGCTAATGTCGAGACCCCACATGTAGTCGTCGGAATAGCCGAGCGTCAGAGACATGGCGTGCTCGCAGTTCATCGCGTCGCTGTGCAAGTGGCACACATCGCCAGACCGATAAACGCGGAAATAGGCATGCGACGGCAAAAGATCCTTGCCCACAACCGTGGACATGTAGGGCGTCAGGCCCCATTGCAGCATCGCCATGGGCGTGTAGTCGAATGAATAACACTCATACGCCTTCTTGTCGGTCAAAAAGGTCTTGATGTAATCGCCCTTGTAGCTCGCCCAGTCGCCGCCCAGCTCTTGCTGAAACTTGTAGAGCGTCGCGTCGGCCACCTCGATCGGCATCACCTTCGGCGCAAGCACCCAACCACGCTCCTTATAGTGCGTACGCTGAGCTTCGATTGTTGCGGCGCGATCCATATTCCACTCTTGCCTTGTCGTTTATGTTTCGGTCCGGCGGGCCTTACGCCTGACCGTCGGTTCCCGCTCTCAGCCATCCGGTGATCGAACACCGCAGCGCGCCGGCGAAGGGCGCCACCAGCCCGACCGAATGGGCCGCCGGGACGGCGAAAATATTTAGCGCATTAAAGGCCGGCTTGTAAGCGGCTTCAATATTGCCGACTTTATCGAAGAAATTGAGATAGCCGCCCCAATCTTCGCGCCAGTTCTCCGTCAGGTTGAGCACATAGGCGGCGCGCCGGTTTTTTCCCTCCACCGCGTCGTCATGCAGGGTAAGAAAGTGCCCAGGCCCGTAAAGCGTCGCCTGGGCGTCGGCGAAAGCGATGTCCTGAAAGCCCGTCAAATTGCGCGCAAACGTCAAGAACCGTTCGCCGTTCAGAAACGCGACGGCGTCGCGCAAGATATCACCCATTTCACTCTTCTGCCGCCAGCGATCGTAGATCGGCAGGTTCTCATAAGTATATGAAAATCCCTTTTGCGCTTCGGCGTAAATGATCTGCTCGGTCGTGCGTTTCTTTTCAGCGTCGAGATCGCGCCAGCCGGCGCCGTCAATATCGAAATGACGGCCATTGGCGTGAAAGACGAGATTGCGCCGCGGCTCCTTCTCAATCGCCTCGCGTAGGGCGCGCGCATCCTTGTCACGGAGAATGTCGGCGATTGAAATCCGCCGGTCGCGCGCAAATTGCGCGGCGAGCGCATCGGCGTCGAGCTGGGAATTTAGTTTCATCTATGGTTCCGGATTGACGGATTAATTGGGTCTGCGCCATCCAACCGGACCCCGGCGCAATGCGCAAGGCACTAATCGTCGCTTTTGCGGCGGCGCTCGGTCTTTATCTCGCTGCGCTTTTTCTTGTCGTCGAGGCGCTTGCGCTTCTGGCTGCGCGAGACCTTGGTCTTGATGCGCGGGCGCGGCGGCGTCGCCGCCCGCTCGATCAGAGCCGCCAGCCTTGCGCGCGCATCCTCGCGATTGCGCTCCTGGGCGCGAAAGCGCTGCGCCTCAATGATGATCTCGCCGTCGCGGGTCATGCGCCGCCCGGCGATCGCTTTTAGCCGCGCCTTCACCGCGTCGGGCAGGGACGGCGAATTGAGCGCGTTGAAACGAAGCTGCACGGCGCTGGCGACCTTGTTGACATTCTGCCCGCCCGGCCCCGAGGCGCGAATGAAGGTCTCGACAAGCTCCCAGTCCTGAATTGTTATGTCGCCGATTGAAATCGCCATGAGGCTCAATACACTTCATCGAGTATTTGCAACACTCACATTCGAAGGCTTGATCAATGACAGAAATTTCTCCGGAGCTGCAAGAAAAACTCGACGCCGCAGCGTTCCGGCGGCTGATCTCCCATCTTCAAAACCGGCCGGACGTGCAGAATATCGAGCTCATGATCCTCGCCGATTTCTGCCGCAACTGTCTCGGCGACTGGTGGCGCGAGGCGGCGGAAGCGGAAGGCGTTTCGCTCAGCAAGGATCAGGCCCGCGATCGCGTCTACGGCATGACCTACATGGAATGGAAGAAAACCCACCAGAAGGAAGCAACGCCGGAACAGATGGCGGCGTTTGAGGCGAGACAGCGAAACAAAGATTAGTTTTGCGATCCCGCTACGCGTTGGCGTTTTCACGCCTCACTTCACTCGCCCGCTTTTTCACGCTCGCTGATTTCAATTGTCCGCAGGCGGCGGAAATATCGCGGCCGCGCGGCGTTCTGATCGGCGAGGCGTAGCCGGCGCGGCTGACGATCTCGGCGAAGGCTTCGATCCGCTCCCAGCTTGAACATTCATAGGGCGCGCCGGGCCAGGGATTGAACGGGATCAGGTTGATCTTGGCCGGAAGCCCTTTGAGCAGTTTGACCAGCGCGCGCGCTTCCGCGTCACTGTCATTGACGCCCTTCAACATCACATATTCAAAGGTGATGCGTTTGGCGTTCGACGCGCCGGGATAGGTGCGGCAGGCCTCGATCAGTTCCGCTATCGGATATTTGCGGTTGATCGGCACCAGCTCGTCGCGCAATGCGTCATTGGTCGCGTGCAGCGAAATCGCCAGCATCGCCTGCGTCTCATTTCCGAGGCGTTGGATTTCCGGCACGACGCCCGACGTCGAAACCGTAATACGCCGGCGCGACAGGGAAATGCCGTCGCCGTCGGAAATGACGTCGATCGCGCGCGAAACATTGTCGAGATTATAGAGCGGCTCGCCCATGCCCATGAAGACGATGTTGGAGAGCTTGCGCTCATCACCGCCGGACGGCCATTCCTCAAGGTCGTCTTTCACCGCCATCACCTGATTGACGATTTCCGCCGAGGTGAGATTGCGCACCAGCTTTTGCGTGCCCGTATGACAGAAGGTGCAAGTGAGCGTGCAGCCGACCTGAGACGAAACGCACAACGCGCCGGCGCGACCGACATCGGGGATATATACGCATTCGACCTCGACGCCCAGGCCAAGGCGGATGAGATATTTGCGCGTTCCGTCAACCGAGACCTGACGCTCGACCAGTTCGGGGCGCGCGACAGCGAATTTGTCGGCAAGCCCGGCGCGCAGTTCTTTGGAGATATCGGTCATCGCGGCGAAGTCAGTGACGCCGTAATGATAGATCCACCCGCGCAGCTGCGTCGCGCGCATGCGCGCCTTTTTCTCATCGAGACCGAAGGCCTCAGACAGCGCTGAAGCCATCTCAGGCCGCGAAAGCCCGGCGAGATTTTGAGGCCCCGAAGTGGCGGGCCGCGCGGTGAGGTCGAGTTCGGTCATGATGGCGCGGATATAGGCGTTCGGGCGCGCCGCGGCAATCGCGACTATGCCTTCGCCGCAAAGCTTTCCTTGGCGAGGCGCAGGCGCTCTATGCTTTCTTCCGGCCAGTATTCGCTCATCTTGTAGAAGCCCTTCACCGCGGGGATATCGTGGGAGAGCGGCAGCCAGGGCTGTTTCGAGGCGGTGTAGATGTGAATGTCGGGGGGAACCTGATCAGGCTCGTCGAGCGTTCCCACACGGATAAATGCGATCGCCTCACCGGCGCCGCCATAATGACTCCACAACGCAATATGGCATTTCGGACAGCGATGAATTTTCTGGCCGCGTCCGCTTTCAGAAGGTGTTTCTATGCGTGCAGGCTCCTCGCCGAGCAACTCAACGCAATCGATTTCTATCATCGCATTGAGGGCGAAAGCGGCGCCAGTCTCTCGCTGGCACCAGCGACAGTGGCAGCAATGAACATAGAGCGGGCTGGCGGTCAGCCTGTAGCGGACAGCGCGGCAGCCGCAACCACCTTCGAGTGAAAAAGACTCAGACATCATCTCCTCCTCTCCGTCACGCAAGAGTGTAGCGGGCAAGCGCGATCACGAAAACCAAAAACGGGCGCCGATTGTGCCATTGGCAATTGCCATGTGCGGCGGCGCGTGTTGAGTGTGTTTCGCCGCCGGCTATCACCGGAGTCCCCGCCTGCATGTCCGATTCTCTTCCGCCAGACAGACCCGCAACCGATACGACCGTAACCAGCCCGCGCCAGCGACGCATCGCCATCGCGCTGCTGCTTGTCGGCGCCGTTTGTGCGGGCATGGGCCAGACAATCGTGTTTTCTGTGTTGCCGCCGCTGGCGCGCGAGATCGGCCTGTCAAATCTCCAGGTCGGCGTCATCTTCATGATCTCGGCGTCTGCGTGGGTAGTCTGCGGTCCGCGCTGGGGACGGCTAAGCGATCGGCGCGGCCGGAAGCCCTTTATTCTCATCGGCTTGCTCGGCTTTTCGGTTTCCACGGTATTGTTTGGCGCGTCGGTTCAGCTCGGTCTCGCCGGCGTCCTATCGGGTTTGCCGCTCTACTTGCTGATGATCGCCATGCGCAGCCTCTATGGACTTATTGGCTCCGCCAGCCCGCCTGCGGCGCAAGCCTATATCGCCGACAGAACGTCAAAGCGCGACCGCACCGCCGGCATCGCCAGCTTTTCCGCCGCGTTTGGTTTCGGCGCCATGCTCGGTCCCGGTTTTGGCGCGGCGGCGACCGCTCTCGGGCCAACTGCGCCCTTCTTTGCGGTCGCCGCGGTGGCGGCGATCATGAGCGCCGCCATTTACGTCTACCTGCCCGAACGGACCGGCCCCACGAAGCGCAATCTCCCTTCAAAGGTTCGCCTGACCGATCGGCGCCTCACGCCTTTTTTCCTGTTCGCTTTGTCGTTTGGCATCATCAACGCGATTCCGATCCAGACCATCGCGTTCTATTTCATAGACCGGCTCGGATATTCGACCGCAGCCGCGACAGGGTATGTCAGCATTGGCCTGACGGCGGGTGCGATTTCCTCGCTGAGCGCGCAATTGATTGTGGTGCAACGTTTCCGCGTAACGCCTGCGCGATTGATGCGCACAGCGCCGGGACTGATGGCGATAGGCCAGTTCCTGATATTTTCATCCGATCAATTATGGCCGGTCGTCATCGGCATGGCCTTGAGCGGCTTCGGCGCAGGACTGGCCATTCCCGCAGCCACATCGGCGGCGTCGCTTGCGGTGAACGCGGACGAACAAGGCGGCGCCATCGGATTGGCGAGCGCGGCCGGCGCCGCTGGGTTTATCCTGTCGCCGCTCCTTGGATTCACGCTCTACGATATCTCGCCAGCGGTCCCGTTCATGTTCACGGCCGGCGCGTCGGTGATCTTGCTCGGATATGCGTGGATCAGCCGCAAAGTAGGGAGCGCCATTCCGCCGCTGACGGAAGACGTGCCGGATGAAGCGATCAGCGAACCGGCCGCTGCGCCCTATCAATAGGCTGGTGGAATCAGTCTGGCGTCGTCACGCCGTCATCGTCAAAAAACAGGATATCGCCGGGCTGACAGTCGAGTTCCTTGCAGATCGCTTCAAGCGTCGAAAACCGGATCGCCTTGGCCTTACCCGTCTTCAGGATCGACAGGTTGGCGATGGTGACGCCAACGCGCTCTGACAGTTCCGTCAGCGACATGCTGCGGTCCAGTAAGACGCGATCCAATTTGACGGAAATCGACATTAAACGGTTAAGTCCTGTTCTTCTTTCATCTGTGCGCCTTCGCGAAACACTTCCGACAATACGAACACGGCGACGATGGCGAGCCATGTGATGAAGGATGAGTTTATGCTGACGTCGGCGTCGTAGATCAGCGACAAAAGGCCGAAAGCGAATTTTGCGCCCTCGCCCATCAGCAGCGCGTAACCAAGGCTGCGAAATCGATCTGCGTTTTCTTTTACAAAGGGAGAACCGAAACGCAGGGTTTTCAAAATCTCAAGCAGGCGGTTCACCACAAACAGCATCACTGCAAACGTAACAAACGCGCTCGCAACTTTGATAAAGTCTTCCGCATCCGCAAATCCGTCGCCGTCAAATATGATAGCATCATTGCCTGCGAACATGTTTGCAATGATCGGCGCAATGGGCAGAAGAAGAAGTGCGAACGTCACGCCGCCCAAACAAATCCACAGGATGACGCGGGCGCCGTGCAGCCCTACCGCCAGGATCGACGAGAGCGATCCTTTTCCTATTGCGCGCATGATGAAGTCTCCGTCTTCGCTGTCACCGGCCGTCCTTATCGCATTACTTCTTAGAAGAATGCGATAAGGCAGAAGGTGCTTTCGCAGCTTTCCAGCTTCGCCTCGGCGCCGCCTTCGGCTGGAGATGCGAGGGCCAGCGAGTAGAGGCTGGCCGCCGCAAATGCGGCGAATACCGCCGCTGAGATGCCTTGGATCAGCTTGAACATTATGCTGCTCCTGCGAATGAGCCGAGGGCCGAAAAATAGCCGGTGGCGATGAAAGTGATCGTGGCGAAAACGGTCAGTCCATTGACAAAGCTGCCAAATGTGCCGAAGGTAGGTGTTGAGTTTGCAAAGCGCATGGGTTTCTCCTTTTCTTTCCTGTGTAAGCGGCTCGTTTTTGATCTTCTTGAGCGGCATGGTTTTTCCTGCCGCTCTTTTTTTTGTTTTGGGGCCGTGGTCTTGAAGGCGGCCCCGTCCTCCGGGTTTCTCCTGGGGCTCTTTTCCGCCGGTTTTCCGGTCTTTCGGCCCCTTTCGTTTCGCGCCCGTTGGCTGTTAAGTCTGCCTGGGCCTCCTGTGCTGCGGTTGATCCGCCGTCTTGTTGAATATCGATATACACTTATTGAAAAACGATACAAGAGGTTTTTACCGAAAAACGATAATTTTTTTTCGATAAGGGATAAATACATGGGCGAAAATGTGCGGAAATTGGGGCCTGGGAGGCTAGTTATCGCCTCTCACAACGATGGAAAGGTGAGAGAAATCAATGATTTACTATCTCCACTCGGAATTGAGGCCGTGTCCGCAAAAAAACTTGGCCTCGACGACCCTGAAGAGACCGGAACGACCTTCTCGGAGAACGCCGAACTGAAGGCGCTGGCCGCCGCACGCGCTTCCGGCCTGCCAGCGCTGGCCGACGATTCCGGACTTTCCGTCACTGCGCTGGGCGGCGCGCCGGGAATTTTCTCGGCCCGCTGGGCGGGCGAGCCTCGTGACTTCAACCTCGCCATGAAAAAAGTGGAAACGGCGCTTTTTGAATCCGGCACCGAAGATTTTTCCGCGAAATTCGTCTGCGTGCTCTGTCTGGCCTGGCCGGACGGACATACGGAGTGTTTTGAAGGCGAGGTTTGCGGCGGGCTCGCATTTCCGCCGCGCGGCGACAAGGGCTTCGGCTACGATCCGATCTTTTACGCCGAAGGCTATGATATTTCGTTCGCCGAGATGGAACCCGAAGAAAAGCATTCCATTTCTCACCGCGCTGATGCCTTCCGTAAGCTGATGAAAGCCCATTTTTGATGTTGATGAGAAAGTTTCTGACAGTTGTTGCGTTGTTGAGCATCGCCGCGTGCGCCATCTTTGAGAAAGAAGAAACAGCGACAGCCCTTCCCGCGCCATCGCTGCAGAAGATTGCGGACGGTGTCTGGATTCACAAAAGCCACAAGGATGTCCCGCCTTGGGGGCCGGTCTTATCGCAAGGCCTGGTGGTGAAGACGGAAGGCGGCGTGGCGCTCATTGATACCGCGTGGACAGACGAAGAAACCGAAACCTTGCTCTCTCTCATCGAAAGCAGTCTTGGCGAGACGCCGGACATAGCCATCATCACGCACGCTCATGACGACAAAATGGGCGGCATGAAAGCTCTGCAAGAGCACGGCATTGGTGGCCGCGCGCACCCGCTCACCAATGAAGATGCGCCGGCGCGCGGACTTCGCAGGACAATGTTTTCCATTCTCGACGGCCGCGACCGTGAGATGTTGCTGGGCGCACAAGACGAGCAAGGCGTGACTGTCTTTTATCCGGGGCCCGGGCACACGCGCGATAATATCGTCGTGTATTATGCGCCAGCGAAAGTGCTGTTCGGCGGCTGCCTCATACGCCCCCGCGAATCGCACAACCTCGGAAACACCGCAGACGCCGACGTCGCCCATTGGGCGGAAACTGTGCGCAAAGTTGCGGCGGAATTTCCAGACGCCGAAATCGTCATTCCGAGCCACGGGGCCGCGGGCGGGCCAGAGTTGCTCGACCATACGATCGCGCTAGCGGAAGCGGCGGCAGCGAAATGACCAGCCCTCTGGGGGTGTACGTTCACTGGCCATACTGCGCGCGCATCTGCCCCTATTGCGATTTCAACGTTTACAAGAACCGCGACATCGACGCGCCCGAATGGATTGCCGCGCTTTCACGCGACCTTGAAGCATTTGCTGAACGCACATCCGGCCACAAACTATCGAGCCTCTACTTTGGCGGCGGCACGCCCTCGCTGGCGCCGCCGTCGGTCATCGAGAGCGTCATTGAAATCTGCGAACGCCGTTGGGGATTTGAAACGGGCGCGGAGATCACACTGGAAGCAAACCCTACAGATGCTGAGCAGTCCCGGTTCACGGCGTTCGCAAGCGCAGGCGTCAATCGGCTTTCGCTTGGTGTGCAGTCCTTGCGCAACGACGCGCTGAAGTTTTTGGGCCGCGATCATGACGCAACGTCGGCGCTGGCGGCGATTGAAGCGGCGCAGCAGGCCTTTGCGCGCGTCACCTTCGACCTCATCTACGCGCGTCCCAGTCAATCGCTGGAAGACTGGCGCACAGAACTGACGGAAGCGCTGGCGCTCGGCGTCACGCATCTTTCGCTTTACCAACTCACCATCGAACCCGGGACAGCTTTCGCGAAAGCCGTCGATAGCGGCCGCTGGGCGCCTGCTGACGAAGACCTCTGCGCCGACATGTTCGACGCTGCGCAGGACATGACGGCCGCAGCGGGCTTGCCCGCCTATGAAATTTCGAACCATGCCGCGCCCGGCGATGAAAGCCGGCACAATCTCGTTTACTGGACCTATGGCGACTATATCGGCGTCGGGCCCGGTGCCCATGGGCGCCTAAGCGAGCGCGGCGCACGCATCGAAACCGTGGCCCCTCCGGCGCCGAAAGACTATCTCGCCGGTGCCGCCTTCACAGAAAATGCGCTGTCAGAACGCGAGGCGACCATGGAACGTCTCTCCATGGGGCTGCGGCTGGTGCGCGGCATTCCCTTTGCGCGCACCGACGCCTATTTTGGCGAACCGGATGCGCGCCGAAAACTCGATATGCTGATCCGCGATCGCCTGCTTGAATGGGATGGCGCAACCCTCGTCGCCACAGCAGCGGGACGACGGATATTAAATCGCGTTCTTTACGAACTCTTCGGATGAACGCACAAAGGCGGCCATGAACGAACTTTCAGACCTCGCGCATATCATTGAGCTGTCTGTTGCGCCGGTGTTCCTGCTGGCCGGCATCGGCGCGTTTTTGAATGTGGTGGCGTCGCGTCTCGGCCGCGTCGTCGACCGGGCGCGCAACCTGGAGGAGCGCTACCTCGCCGGCCCGACGCCAGACGAAATGGCTCGCATCAAAAAAGAGCTGGTCATCCTCGACCGCCGGGTGAAGCTGTCCCAGCGCGCCGTTGTTTTGTTTTCGCTCGCAGCATTGTTGATTTGCGTTGTCGTCGCCACGCTCTTCGTCGGAGAGTTCATCACGCTGCAAGTGGCGGCACCCGTGGCCATGATGTTCATCGCCGCCATGCTCGCGATGATCGGCGGCCTGTCGCTGTTCCTGCTCGAAACCACCATCGCAACGCGCACTATTCGCGTGCGCGCGGAGTTGTTGGCGAAATGACGCCGGAACAACGCGAACGCTATTCCCGTCATATCCTGCTCAAAGAAGTGGGCGGTCAGGGCCAGCAAAAATTGCTTGCCGCAAAAGTGCTGGTTGTCGGCGCAGGCGGGCTCGGCAGTCCGATCCTTTCTTATCTGGCGGCGGCTGGCGTCGGCACGCTTGGCGTTGCTGACGATGACGTCGTCGCGCTGTCGAACCTTCAGCGCCAGACTCTCTATCGAACCGAAGATGTCGGACGACCCAAAACCCAAGCGGCACAAGACGCCATCGCGCGCCTCAATCCGCATGTAAAAACCGCGACCCATCCCCGCATTGATGAAACCAATGCGCGGGCGCTTGTCGGCACCTATGACCTGATCGTCGAAGGCGTCGATAACTTCGCGACGCGTTACGCACTCAACGCCGCCTGCATTGCCGAGAAGAAAACGCTCATCTCCGCTGCGGTCGGCCGGTTCGAAGGCCAGCTCTCGACCTTCAAGTCTTTCGCCGCGCCGGGTGTCTTGCCTTGCTACCGCTGCCTCGTGCCCGAAGAACCGCCGCGCGATTCCCAAATCAATTGCGCCGAAGAAGGCGTCATGGGGGCGATCACCGGTGTATTGGGGACCCTTGCCGCCATGGAAGTTATCAAGGAAGTACTGGGGGTCGGCGAGAGCCTTGCCGGGCGGCTCATTCTATATGACGGACTGGGCGGAACATTTCGCAACATTCGCCTTCCCGCCGATCCCGAATGCGCCGATTGCGGCGCATCTCCATAGTTCGCCCACGGAGTTTTGCGCAGAAATAGCTCCGTTCGTACGCTATCTGGAAAAATGAATGTGGCTGCCGCGAACGCTTAGTCTTTGAGCGTGATTACAACCACTTCGCCGGGTGCGACGGCGACTTTGGTTTCATTATACCGCGGCTTGCGCAGTTTCGGGATGACCCCGTTTGAGAACGCCACCGGTTCTTTCGGCCGGCCAAGAACCTTGCCGCGATTGAGAACGCCGTCGCCGTTCTGATCGAGATAGGCGGCGAATGCATATTCGCCGGGCTCTAGATCGGCGAGCGGCAGCACCGCAACGCCATCTTCGTCAAGGACCGCCTCGTGCTTCGCGCGCGCCTCGTGCAGGAAGGCGTCTTCGCTATCGTAAATCGAAAGGCGCACGGCTTGTCCGGGCGCCGCTGCAAAGTCGGTTTTCACCGCAGCGACTGCGAAAGCGGGATCTGCATATTTGGCGAATGGATTGATATATCCGGGCGCAGAGTCTGCATGCGCAGCCCCGGCGACGATCAACAACACCCCAATCCCCAAAACTCTACGCACGATCACTCTCAAATTTTGCCGACCCTGGCGGCGTTACGGCTGGACCACTAAGCGCCACGATCTTCGCACTTGCAACAAAAAATTTAGGGCAAATTCCGCACGGCGCAAGCGGCTTTACCGTTCCTTAACCATATGATGCGCCCAGAATCTTGCGATTCAACTAAATTTGCGGTCACGCCGTCGGGAAGTGACGCAGTTGTTACCGCGCCGCCACGCCGCCCGTCATGAAGCCCGCAATTTTCGGCGCGCCTGGGGCGTAATGTTGATCGAGTTTTTCGATATCAAAGCCTGCGGCCCGGATCAGCGCGGCTGGGTCCCGGTTCAGGCGGCACCCGCCAGCCAGCTTGCCCCATACGCCGTTCACGCGGTCCTGCCATTTCGCGACCTCTGCGTCGGGGGCGACCCCGTGCTCGAGGAAAACCAGCTTGCCGCCGGGCTTCAAAACGCGGCGCATGCCGTCCAGCGCCGCCTCCACGCCGGGGATCGTGCACAATGCATAAGTGACCAGCACGGTATCCACCGATGCGTCCGACAGCGGAATCTCTTCGCCGGGCAGATCGAGCCATTCAAGCGGAACGGTGAGATTGCTAATTCTTTTCAACGCCCTTTTTCGCCAAGCCGCGGACGGCTCGAGCGCATAAAGGTGAGTGATCGCCTGCTGATCATAGTGAGGCGCGTTGTGTCCCGAACCAAAGCCGATTTCGAGCACAACGCCTTTCGCCAACGGAACGATTTTCGCACGCTCGCGCGTGATCGCTTTCATGCCGCATGCGCACGAAACCAGCGCCGGTTCGATATGATTGTTGTAAAATCCCATGATCTCATCCGTTCATTCAAAGGACGCGGCGAATAGCAGAAGCCCGGCATGAACGCGAAGAGTTCTGGCAGTGGGAATGCAGTTGAACGGCGCGCGCCCTAGGGCCGGGGCGCGATCCCGTCATCCAACCCAAGAATGACCCGGTCGGGCGGTTTATGCCCATCTGCAAACATCTTGATATTGATGATCATTCGTTCGCCCATCTCAATTCGGCTTTCCACCGTCGCCGACGCCATGTGCGGCAAAAGCACGACATTGGGCGCCTTCAGCAGTTTTTCGCTGGGCGCGCCGCGCTCGTAAACATCAAGGCCCGCACCGGCGAGGCGGCCTTGTTCAATCATCTCGGCGAGCGTTTCCTCGTCGACAATTTCTCCCCGGGAAATATTCACCACATAGGCTTGAGGTTGAAGCAACTCGAGCCTGCGGCGCGACAGCAAATGAAATGTTGCGGGCGTGTGCGGGCAGTTGACCGACACGATATCAACGCGCGCAAGCATCTGATCGAGACTATCCCAATACGTCGCATCAAGCTCTTCTTCGATATGCGGGTTGATCGGCGTACGATTGTGGTAATGAATCGAGAGGCCGAAAGCCCGCGCCCGTCGCGCGATGGCCTCCCCGACGCGGCCCAAACCGATAATGCCCAGCTTTTTGCCTCGGACGCGACGTCCGAGCATCCAGTTTGGCGACCAGCCGTGAAACTGTCCGGTTTCAAGCGCGCGCACGCCCTCGACCATGCGGCGCGGCACGGCCAGGATCAGCGCCATGGCCATGTCCGCCGCATCCTCCGCGAGCACTGATGGCGTGTTCGTAACAGTAACGCCGCGCGCATTGGCCGCCGCCACATTGATATGATCGGTGCCGGCGCCGAAATTCGCAACAAGCCGCAACCGATCGCCAACAGCGTCGAAAAATGCAGCGTCAAGCCGGTCGCCCAACGTCACTGCAAGAACGTCTGCGCCATCTGCGCGCTTTAACAAGCCGGACGGAGACAGCGGCGTTTCATTGTCGTGCAGTCTCGCATCGAACAGATCCGCCAAGCGAGATTCAACCGGATCCGGAAGTTTCCGCGTCAACGCCACTGTGACGGTTTTGACGGTCATACATAAATCCCTGTGCGCAGCGCGATACGGCTTGCGAAGCTTCGCAAACCGGAAGAAATGCGCCTGGTTAACCCAAGATTAACGGCTTTGCCGTCTTGTAAGGGTTTATTCATCTTTCGCCAGATTTTCGAGCGCTGTACATGCCGCCTGCGTATTCAACCTTGTTCTCTCGCCTGATCAGCGTCGCCTATTTGACCGGAGCCGTCTTGCTGGCGCAAGCCGCACTCTCCGCTCCCTTTTCCGCGCAGGCGGCAATGCCGGACAATGTGCGCCTTGATACGCCCTCGGGACTGCCGGTGCCGAGAATGGTCTCCCTCAAAGCGGAAAAAACCTTCTGCCGTGCAGGGCCCAGCTTTTCGCACCCGGTGCGGCTGACCTTCATGCGTCAGGGGTTGCCGGTCGTGGTTGTCGCCGAGACGCGGGACCACTGGCGCAAAATTCGGGATCTCGAAGGCGACGAATGCTGGACGCACAAATCCAAGCTCTCCGGCGATGAGACCGCGCTTGTGCTGGAAGACGGACTGGCGCTGCGGGCGCGTCCGGACGCAAATGCGCCCGCCAAGGCCAGACTGGGCCGCGGCGTGATCGCCCGGGTGGAGGCGTCAAGGGGGGCCTGGCTTCGGGTTTCCGCAGACGGCATGAAGGGCTGGGCGCGCGCATCAGCCTTCTGGGGCGCGCAGGCGGATACGCCCCTGGCGGATTATCCACAGCCTTAGTCTGAATCGCGCTGATTTCGCCTGCGCGATTGTTGCATCGCATAATTGACCCTGTGCGGCGCCGCCTTTACCTAACGGCGGACACGCGCGACAATCCTGCGCGCGCGAGCAACAATTTGCACAGGACGCATGAGCGAAAAGAAAAACAGTTTCAGCCGCGAAGAACTCCTTGAATGCGGCTATCACGGGCTTCGCGGCCCGGGCACGGCGCAATTGCCGGTGCCGCCGATGTTGATGTTTGATCGCGTCACCGAAATCACCAGCCATGGGGGCGCCTACGGTAAGGGGCGCGTCGTCGCCGAGCTCGATATCAATCCCGATCTGTGGTTTTTCGATTGCCATTTTCCAGGCGACCCCGTCATGCCAGGCTGTTTGGGTCTCGACGCGCTCTGGCAGCTGGTGGGATTTTTTCTCACCTGGTCCGAACATCCCGGCCATGGCCGGGCGCTTGGCGCCAAAGATGTGAAGTTTTCCGGGATGGTGGTTCCCACCGCAAAAATGGTTACATATGAACTCGATATCCGGCGCATGATGGCGCGGCCCTTGGTGCTCGGAATCGCTGACGGCGTGATGAAAGTCGATGGCAAGCAAATATATGCGGCCAAAGACCTCCGTGTCGGTTTGTTCTCGCGCGAACAGCTCGACGCCGGTCTCGCTCTGTAAGACTCGAACGTGGCGAGCGCCAAAGACGGCGCTCAATAGACGCAAGCGTTTTCGACCGAAATAAAAGGATTGATATGCGGCGAGTGGTCATAACCGGCATGGGTGTTGTCTCCTCCATCGGCGCAAACGTCGAGGAAGTGAAGAGCGCGCTCTACGAAGGCCGTTCCGGAATAAGCCATGATGCAAGTTTCGCTGAACACGGATTCAAGTGTCAGGTGTCCGCGCGTCCGGATATCAATTACGAAGAGGTGCTGGACCGGCGCACGCGCAGATTCATGGGCGAAGGCGCTGCGTGGAACTATATCGCCATGCGCGAAGCGCTGGAGCAGTCCGGCCTCAGCGAAGATCAGATCAGCCACCCGATGACGGGCATCATCATGGGGTCGGGCGGCCCTTCCACGAAAGCCATTGTCGAGGCTGCAGACATCACGCGAAATACCGGCGGCACGAAAAAGATCGGCCCGACCGTTGTGCCTAAAGCCATGGCGTCCACAAACTCGGCGACGCTCGCGGTGCCGTACAAAATTCTCGGCGTCAATTATTCAATCTCTTCCGCGTGCGCCACGTCCGTTCATTGCGTTGGCGCCGCCGCCGAGCAAATCATGTGGGGCAAGCAAGACATCGTCTTCGCCGGCGGCGGCGAAGAACTCGACTGGACTCTCGCCAACATCTTCGACGCCATGGGCGCGATGTCGACCGGCTATAATGACCGCGCGGATGTTGCGAGCCGGGCCTATGATCGCGACCGCGACGGATTCGTCATCGCCGGCGGCGCGGCGACAGTCGTGCTTGAAGAATACGAACACGCGAAAAAACGCGGCGCGAATATTCTCGGCGAAATCGTCGGCTATTTCGCCAATTCCGACGGCTACGACATGGTCCAGCTTTCCGGCGAAGGCGCAGTGCGCTGCATGCGCGGCGCACTCGAAACCGTGCGCCAGCCGATCGATTATGTGAACCCGCACGGCACCTCGACGCCGGTCGGCGACCAGAAAGAAACAGCGGCAATCCGCGAAGTCTTCGGTTCCGAAATTCCGCCGTTCTCATCCACCAAATCGCTGACAGGTCACTCGCTCGGCGCCGTCGGCGCGCAAGAGCTGGTTTACGGACTGATCATGATGCGCGACAAATTTCTCGCGGCATCTGCGCATATCGAGAACATCGATCCTGAGTTCGCCGACCTGCCGGTCATTCGTGAGCGCATCGACAATGCCAAGGTTGATGCGTTCCTGACCAACTCTTTCGGCTTCGGCGGCACAAATGGCTGTCTCGTGGTCGCACGCGTCTAGACCGTGACGCAGGAATCTCTCATCGCCGCCGGCGTCGCAGCGTTCATCGCTTGCATCGGCCTGTGGTGGTTCCGGCTTATTCTTCCGGTTGTTCGCAAGCAACCCCGAACAACAAAATTTGGCGTTTACGGCCTTGTCTGGCTCGCCTATTTCATTCTGACCATGCTGGTGATCGCCCGCAGCAGCGGGTAAGACCGGCTTTCAATCAAAAGGACTAAGACGATGAGCGATGAAATCGGCTTCCCCAAAGGCGATCTGATGAAGGGGAAACGCGGCCTGATCATGGGCGTCGCGAACAAGAACTCCATCGCCTGGGGCATTTCACAACAGCTCGTCGCCCAAGGCGCTGAACTTGCGTTTTCGTATATCCCCGCCATGGAAAGCCGTGTCCGTCAGCTTGCCGAAAGCATTGGCGTTGATTTCCTGGTCGAGGCCGACGTCACCAGCGACGACGATATGGACAAGGCGTTTGCAGAGATCAAAAACAAATGGGGCAAGATCGATTTTCTCGTTCACTCCATCGCCTTCACGGATAAGGAAGCGCTGAAAGGTTCTTTCGTCGAAAACACCACGCGACAGAACTTCAAAGACACTATGGATGTCTCCGCCTTTTCCTTCGTCGATGCGGCGCGCCGTTCTGCTGAAATCATGCCTGACGGCGGCTCGATGATCACGCTCACCTATCTCGGTTCTGAGCGCGTTGTACCGAACTACAATGTCATGGGCGTGGCGAAGGCGACGCTCGAGGCGTCCATGCGCTATGTGGCCCGCGACCTCGGCCCGAAGGGCATTCGCGTCAATGCAATCTCCGCCGGCCCGATGAAAACGCTCGCCATGGCCGGCATCACCGGTGGGCGTCAACTGATGTCTACCGGACGCGACTGGTCGCTGTTGAAAGAAGACACGAGCATGGAAGGCGTCGCCGGCGCCGCGCTTTATCTCCTCTCCGGCATCGGCGCATCTTGCACGGGCGAAGTGTTGCACGTCGATGCAGGCTTCCATGTGGTCGCCGTGCCGGACGGAATCAGCCCGGCTTAAGCGCTGCGCACGACCTTCGCATCGGCCGCTCGCTAATGGCGCTATCGCGCGTTCGCTATTTCAAGATACGGAGACGGATCAATGCGGACAAAGCCGGGCGTATTCTCCGCGAAGTGGTCCAGCCAGAATTTGTGACCCGCACCGTATACGAGCACAACCCGATCTCCGGGGCTGGTTACTTGAACCAGCTTTGAAAAGATTTTGGCGTTGCGCATGAACCAGTAGGCCTGAAGCTCGGCGCCCGGCTGTGCTTCGCCTCGGTCATAAAAGAAAGTGCGATAGTAGAATTCGGGGCTTGAAAGCTCACCGCCGGAATTGAACATCAGCAAAAGATCCGCAACAGACTTGCCTTTCTGCGACGCGCTGAAATCAGCCATCAATCCCTGGATATCCGTGATCTGCCCCTGCAGCGCCTCGCCCTGGCCGGTCGCCTCGACATGCGCCATGAGCTCGTCAAAGGGAAAATAATCCGGTTCGCCGTCGCTCGGCTGCTCGTCGATGCCATACACGCGCTCGATGCCAAGCTCATTTGCGAGGCGATAACCGATTTGATAGCGCTCATCAGCGTGCTCGGTCAGCATCTGCGGCGTGAAGTCCGTATACTTCGGATCAACATAATCCGGCGCCGAGGTAATGCGCTCCACCGCGACAACATTTGGATTGAACGCTTTCAGCGCCGACGTGACACTCGCGATCTCCGCCTGCCGCTGCGCAGTGAGCATGTTCTCAACTTCGGCGTTGGCGACGTCCTGTCCGGGGTTTCCCATATGGAACGCCCCGATCACCATGACTTGCACTGCATCCTTGTCTATGGGCGCTGGCGCGGCGATTGGCGGTTGCTCAGCGCTCGCACAAGCCGACAGGCCGCACGCAGCGATCATCATCAGAAACTTATTCATGTTCACCCTCGTCTTCTCGCACACCAAAGCCTGCCTAGCCCTCGCCGCCGCGTAAAGCGGTTTGCGATGAACTCACCTCAGCAAGCGATAACTCGAACAAGACTATCCTTCGGCCGGATGCGCCACAAACACGATAGCGCCCTGGCGGGGATTGTCAGACGCATTCGCAACCGCCACGCGCGAAATGGCGCCGTAGCCAAGCTCGCTGATATCAGCAGCGACATGCCAAACGGAATCGCTGGCAAAATCATACGTCATCACGCGCGTTCCCATCGACGAAAACGCCACCGCAGGAAGCCCGCCGCCTTCGAAGGTCAGATAAAAATCCTGCGCGCCGGGCGGGAGATCGATCACAGGTTCGAAGTCGCCGCTCGCCACGTCTACGGCCATCACGTGATACGCACCATCTTCGCTGGCGCGTGCTGCAAAAAGCGTTGCGCCATCGGGCGACGCCATCAGCACACGCCCGACATTGTCGAACACATCGCGCGTCGCGCCGGTTGCAACATCAATAATCTGCAGCATTGGGGGTTCGCTGCGGTAGAACACAGCGACTGACGCGCCTGATTGGAGCCATTCGTAATATCCGACCGGACCGTTTTCCACGACCGCGGCGCCCGGCCCGCCGGCCTCGCCAATCAAATGGACCCGCGTCATTTCGCCGTCGTCGCTCTCTTGAATAAACGACACGCCGCCATCCGGCGCCGGCTTGGGCGAATACTCGCTTCTCTCCGGCGATTGGGTGATCTGACGCGTTTCGCCCGACCTCAAATCATAGGCCCAAAGGTCGGTCTTCGCATTCTCGTTCTCTGCTACGTAGTAGAACTGATGGCCGTCCGCGCCGAAGAAGGCCGGCTGATTCTGATAGCCCGGCGAGTCGAGGATCGCGCCGATGTCGACGACTGAGATTCCCTCGCCGCCCTCATCCGCGACAACATCCCCGCGCAGGATGTGCGCGATAGGCAAACCGGTTGCAGCGGCCGGTTGCGGCGCGCTCTCATCCGTTGGTGTTGACGTCTGGTCATCGCCTGATTTCGGCGCACATGCGCCGGTCAGCGCCAGAAGCGCGGCAATAGCGGCGAGTCGAAGATCCAAGCTCATTTCTCGTTCCTGACAAAGGCGCGCACATCGCGCGCAAGCGCCTCAAGCGATGGTTGGTGAATATACATCATGTGGC
>CAZAOB010000010.1:0-32726 GCA_964486635.1 uncultured Caulobacterales bacterium
TCCTGCAGAAATGCCGTACGCTCGCCGATCAGATCTTTCGGGATTGAAATCTGTTCATAGCTTTCCTGATCCATAAAGATCAGCATGTCGCCTTCTTCATAGAGGTATGTGTGATCCTTTTGTTCAAGGCGCACGCGCTCAACGGTCTCGGAGGAACGAAAGCGCTCGTTCATCTTGCGGCCGTCAATCAGGTTCTTCAGCTCAACCTGCGCATAGGCGCCGCCCTTGCCGGGCTTGACGGCGTTGACTTTTACCGCCGCCCAGATGCCGCCCTGATGTTCGATGACGTTGCCGGGACGGATTTCGTTGCCGTTGATTTTCATGGGATTCGCCTTGCGCGCCTGTTGCCGGGAAAGCGGCGCATGTAGCAGCCGCGCCCCCTGCAGGCAACCCGGCGGCCAAGGGCGCTACATCCGGAACGTGTGGCCAAGCCGCAGCGCCAGGCTTGAATTCTGCGAGGTAAATTGCTGCGGGAAGGCCACGCGATCGATGATCGCCGTATGGCCGAATGAAAGGAAGATCTCGCGCTCAGGGACGGGCTCCCAGCTGAAGCGGGAGAAAAACGTGAGCGCTTCGGAAATGTTGTCGTACTGAACTTCAGTCTTGATCGTCATCACAGGCGAAAAGGCGATGACCGAATCGATTGAGGCGATGTGCACGCCAAGGCTGCCGCCCGGCAGATTGAATTCACTGTACTCATACTCGCCGGCGAGTTCGATGTAGCGATTGGGCCGAAAGCTCAGACGGTTTTCGATGCTGAGATAGTCGCCGCCATAGAGACCGCCCCAGCGTACTTCCACGCCGCCGCCAAACATGCGGGCGTTGGTTGCGGAAACTTCGAGCTCATACTGGTTCCAGCTGTACTCGCCGGCGGGAACTGGAACTTCGCCAGCGATTGAAAACGGCTCGATGATATCGACAAAGCCACGCTCATATTCGAAGGCGACCCGGTCGCCATGGGTGTTCTGGGTGTTTGCGAAGAAACCTAAATACTGATCCAGCTTGCGGCCGTTTCGGTCCGTGATGAAATTGGCGAAGCCGCCGACCTCCGCATACCGAATAAAGCCCTGGTCCGGCCGCCATGTGCGGAAACTGTTCACATTGTACTGCCGGATGCCGGTGCGGTTGGCAAAGCCGAGTTCGGGCGCGTAGTTTTCGTCGACATCGCGCAGGCGTAATGTTGCGTTCCACGTCTGGCTGCGAAACGCCGTCTCATTGGCGAGCAAATGGCCGCTCTCGCCCTCATTGAAGCTTCCAATCAGCGCGCTGTCCGAATAGATCGTGCCGCCATTCAGAACATTTGAACGTTTGAATTGAAAATCCGCGCCGGCGACAGTGCTATTCACCGCGCCCGTTGGATCGCCATTGGTGAAGATGGCGCCGACCTTTGACTCTGCGAAGACGGGCAAGGATACGCGCGCCGCGGACAGAAATTGTCCATCAATGCCGAGATTATCAGCAGCGCCGGTTCGCGCGGAAATGACGCCGACATTCGCCGGACCAAGCTTGCCGCTCAGCTTCGCGCCGGCGACGAGATCGACCGGTTGGCCATTGACGATGCCGATATTGCGCGAAAAGAACGGCAGGCCGTTCACGGGACCATTCGAGAAGATACGGCCGCCGAACTCGAAAACCTGCGCGTCCTGCAAGAAAAAATCGCGGGTTTCCGGGAAGAATAGAGAGAAGCGGCCAGTATTCACCTGTCGCGCGTCGAGCGCCGTGTCGGAAAAATCCGTATTCAGCGTGAGCGAAGCGGTCAGCGACGGCGTAACCTTGTAGAACGCATTACCGCTGGGGCGAAGATCGTAATCTGTGTCGTCAGTAGACCAGTCATAGGAGGCGGAGCCCGTGACGAAGGTTTGAACCTCAAGTCCCAGCCCGCTTTCGATGTCGCGAATGCCGGAAAGAAGTCCGGGGTTGGTCATGTCGATGCGATTTCGGTTGCGGTCGATATTCGACCACCGAATTTCCTCATTGTTGCGGCGGATCGTGCGGACGATCTGCATGTTCCATTGTTCAAGGGACGGATCGAACGAAATCGACTGGAATGGAATCTGGAATTCTGCGATCCAGCCGTCTTCGACAACGCGCGCCTTCACGCGCCAGATCGTGTTCCACTGATCCTGGAACGCATTGTTGTTTTCAACGAGAGCGTCGTTGCGCGCGCCGTTCGCATTGGTTGCGAAAAAGTAGCTGTCTCGAAAAGACCCGAACGTATCGAGGAGAATTCGGATGCCGTCGTCATCTTCGAGCGCGGGGTCGCGTTGCAGTTGCGACCGGCGGATCTGGTCCGGCGCGTCATCGTAGTTGTAAACGCCGATATAGAGATTGCGCTCGTCATAGAGAATGTAGGCGCGGGTCGGTTGAGTCGGCGTTCCCCCCTGAACGGGAACGACCTGATAAAACTCTTCGATGACGTTCGCGCGCTCCCAAACCGGATCCGACAGGTCGCCGTCGATTTCCGGCGCGTCTTCGCGGTTGATCCGCACGGCCTCGACGCGGGGGGCGAAGCTGGCGAAGTCCCGCAGCGGCGTGACCGATTCCTGAGCGGCCGCTGCGCTTGGCAATGCACTCGCACTGAATACTACCGCGGAAAGGGCGATCCACACTCCCGACAAACGCATTACATCCCCTCATCCGGCGTCACGAGCGCCAGTCTTGTTCTTAAGCGCCGGAACTTTCGGAACGCTTACCGCTTGTCGATCGCTCTTCCGCTACAGATGTAGCTATCCGCACCATATGCCCATGTGCGGCGCTTGATATTCGCTTGGTCGCGCTTCAGAGGCGGTTGGTCGCAAACTGACTATCCGGCGAGGCGCTCCATCTCTTCGTCAGAGATTTCAAAGTTGGCGTAGACGTTCTGGACGTCGTCGCAATCGTCGAGCGTGTCGATCATCTTCATCAGGCTTGCCGCCTTGTCGCCCTCGACCGGAATGGTGTTCTGCGGCCGCCAGGTGGGTTTTGCAGAAACGGCGGCGCCGAAAGATTTCTCCAGCGCGGAGCTGACTTCGTTGAGCTGGTCGAACGCGCAGTAGATCTCGTGCGTTTCTTCCGATGATTGGACATCGTCTGCGCCGCACTCGATCGCGGCTTCCAGCATGGCGTCTTCAGACGCGACCTCCGCCGCATATTCAATGTACCCGACAAGATCGAACATGAAGGATACGGAACCGGTCTCGCCGAGATTGCCGCCGCCTTTGGAAAAGATCGAGCGGATCTCGCTTGCCGCGCGGTTGCGGTTGTCAGTCAGCGCTTCGACGATGACGCCGACGCCGGCCGGACCAAATCCTTCGTATCGGATTTCCTCAAAGTTGGATTCATCCGCGCTGGTCGATTTCTTGATCGCGCGGTCGATATTATCTTTCGGCATGGACTGGGCTTTCGCCGCCTGAATGGCGAGGCGCAAACGCGGATTAAACTCCGGGTCCGGCGCGCCCATTTTTGCGGCGACGGTGATTTCTTTTGAAAGTTTGGAGAACATCTTCGAGCGCTTGGCGTCCTGACGGCCCTTGCGGTGTTGAATGTTCGCCCATTTGCTGTGCCCGGCCATGGGGTGTCCTTACGATGCGTATTGGGGTTGATTTTCCGCCCGTTATGGCGCGGGCTGGCTAAAATTCAAGACCGGGAGGGTTTATGGCGTCGCTGACGGGAAAATGGGTGGTGGTGACCGGCGCATCGCGCGGCATTGGCGCGGCGGCGGCGAAGCTCCTGCACAATCAGGGCGCGAAGGTGATCCTGCATGCATCGCGCCCGGGCGCATCAGCAGAAAAGGCCGCGGCCGCGGCCGGCGGTGTCATTGTTTATGAGGACCTTGCAGCGGCTGGCGCGGGCGCCCGCCTGATCGCGGCGGCAATTGAAGAGGCCGGCCGCGTCGATGTTGTGGTGAACAACGCCGGCATTTACCTGCCGTCGCCTCTGACCGGCGCTGACGCCGAATGGAGCGAAGGCTGGACGACGACCATGGCTGTGAACGTTCAGGCGCCGGCGGATATCTGCCGCGCCGCCGTTGCGCATTTTCGCGAGAAGGGCGGCGGGATTGTCGTCAATATCGCCAGCCGCGCCGGTCATCGCGGCGACGGACCGGATCACGCCGCTTACGCCGCATCAAAAGGCGCCGTGCTCGCCATGACCAAAACTTACGCGCGGGCGCTGTCGGGTGAAAACATTCTCTTCTACGCCGTCGCGCCGGGCTGGGTCGAAACCCGCATGGCGCCGCAGGATATCGAAAACCGCAAGCTCGCGGTGAAAGACATTCCTCTGGGCCGCGTCGCCGCGCCGGAAGAAGTGGCGGAGATGATTGCATTTCTTGCGTCAGGCGCATGCCCGTCGGCGACCGGCGCGACGTTCGATATTAACGGGGCGTCATACGTTCGGTGAATGTGGTTACATCCAGTAAGGCTTCGGCAGCGCTCCGGCTTGTGACTGCGCGGCGATGTCGAACAGCGTCTCAAGCGCTTGTTCCATAATGGCGGGCGAGGAAAAATCCTCCTGATAGACGACATAGGCCGGGTAGGGAAATTCCGGCGCGTCTTCAACGCGGGCCAATAATCCCTTGGCCAAGTGCGGCTGGACGATGCGTTCAGGAAAATACGCGGCGCCCCCGACATTCAGCAACAGATTGACGCCGAGCGCGCCGAGATCGAGTGTCATCGCCGGCGTGACGAGATCGGGATGGGCGGCGGCGTGCAAGTCGCGAAACGCTTCGCCCCAATCGGCGAAGACATACTGATCCTGAAACGGGACTGACGGATCGGTGGTGACCAGCACCAAGCGGTCTTCGGTCAGCTCACGGACGATCATGCCGGGCCGGTGTTCGGGCTGATAGATGACGGCGATATCCATCACCCCTTCCGCCATTTCACGCATCAACCGTTGCGGCATGCCAACCTCGCAGCGCAGCGCGACGCTGGGCGCCGTCTTGCGAAAGGCCGGAACCCACCACAGAAGGAGGCGGTTCCACAGGCTGTACTGCCCGCCGATGATCAGCGTGTCTTCAAAACCGTCGGGAACCGCGACCTGATGTTTGGCTTCCTCCCAGGCGCGCACCATGGCGCGGGCGTAGCGATGAAACTGATGCCCGGCGGGGGTTAAGTCGCAGCTCGCCTTGTTGCGGATAAAGAGCGTCTTGCCGAGTTGCTCCTCAAGCCCCTTGATGCGGGCGCTCACTGTGGACTGGGTGACATGCACCCGGCGGGCTGCGGCGATGAAATTGCCGCCCTCAATGACGGCCAGAAAGGTCTTGGCGGCGGTGATATCCACGGGCAATCCTTTTAATTCGGTAAAGCCGATACTATCATACAATTATATTCGTTTGCAAAATGTAATGGGAATCCCGATCTTCGTAGCAACGGGCAAGGGCTCGTTTGGACCGAAAGGATCGCTGAGATGAAAAAAGGAATTTTCACGACTGCCGCCGCAACGCTGGCGCTGACCGCATTGAGCGCAACGGGCGCTAATGCCGGAAAAACCGCAGACATCGTTGCGCCGCTCTCCGTTGCGTCGAGCTCCGTTCAAAACGCCGACGAGCTTGCCGCTGTCTGGGTTGACGGCCGCCGCCAGGAAATGACCGGTCTCGATCAGGTCAAAGCCGGCGAGAAGCTGATCCGTCAGGGTCAGAAGAACGAGCGCAAGGCGAACGACAAGCTGGCGAAGTTTGTTGCTGCGTCTGACGAGCAGAAGGCTGCTTATGTGCGACTTGTTACCGGCTTTGGCGGCGCGGCCACTCCGGCTGCGGTTGAGACTGAAATCAAGGCGCTGAAGAAAGCTGCTGACGACTGGTCGGACGCGTATGAGCGTGTCGAGAAAGCGCAAGCGAAATTGCAGGACGCGCAATCGGAAATCGCAAATGGCGAGTCGGCCGTCCGCACCGGCAACGAGCTCATCGCTACGGGCCGTGAAAAAATGCGGCGCGCGGAAACCGAAAGCCACCCCGACTACAATGCCGCCCGGGCTCCGTTGATCGACAGCAGCCCCGTCGAAATCAGCGAGCTTCACTAAGGGCGACAGGCGTTGTCGCCGCGGAGCAGGGGCCTGCCCCCGACTAGGGCCTCTCTTCGCGGCGATGATGTTTTATCGTGGCTTGCCTCCATACGCGGCGGCGACTAAGTAGGACCTGCCTCATCGTGAAGGTTCTATGTCCGAGATTGTCACAAGCTAAACCGCATTGAGCGGCGCATGTTGAAAGCCGATCGCTGCTCATCGCAGCGCGCGTCCATGCGTCCGGTTTAGCTTTGAGAGTCGGACTTTCTATCAATGAACATTTCGAAAGCGGAGCAGAGAACGCTCCATGCGCTCGCACGCGGCGGCGCAATCCTCGTCGAGAAAGACGAGGCCGGAAAAATCGTCGCTGTTAACTGCGCAACCAGAGAGGGCTGGACGCTTGAAGACTGCAATTTATGCGTTTTCAAGCGACTGAAACGGCGGCGATTGATTGCGTCGTCCAATGGCGGGCCTTACCGGGCGACACTTCTCGGCCGCCAATCTGTGCGCGCACAGCTCGATAACCGCGCCTGAGCATTCGCCCAGGCGATTGGGCGCAGCCGCATTGTCTGCTACCTTGGCGCAAATCAAGGAGTTCGACGATGCGGCCAGCCATTTTCTCATCTCTCGTTGCGTTTGTGATGACGCTTTCCGTGACGTCGGCGTTCGCGCAGGCTCCCGCGCCGGACGCCTCGCCGTCGACGCCGGTGGACGAAGTTGTGTTGCTGCCATTTGAGCCGAGCCGCGAAGATGCGGTGCTGGAAGCTTATGTGGACGGAGTTGTCAGCGCGCATCGGCGCGAACATGCTGCGCCCGCCGTTTCGGTGAGCGTCGTGCGTGACGGGCGTCTCGTTTTTGCGAAAGCTTACGGCGACGCCGATATTGAATCAGGCAAGGCGGCGAACGGCGTCGATACGATGTTCCGCATCGGCTCGGTGTCGAAGACCTTTACCTGGACTGCAGTCATGATGCTTCATGAGCGCGGGCTTCTCGATCTCGACGCTGATGTAAACACATATTTGAAAGGCATGCAGATCCCCGACGCGTTCGGCGCGCCGGTGACCATGAATGATCTGATGGCGCATCGCGCCGGATTCGAAGATACGTTTTCGATCTTCACCTATCCTGACGGCGGCGAGGCGAGTCTGACCGAAGCGCTCGTCGACACCATGCCAAAGCGGGTCTATGCGCCGGGCGAGCGAACTTCATACTCCAATTGGGGCGCGACGCTCGCTGCGAAATTGGTGGAAGACATTTCTGGCGTTTCTTACCGCGAGTTTCTTGAGCGGGAGATCCTGGCGCCGTTGTCGATGACGCACACGACGATTGAAGCGCCCGGTTTGATGAGCGAAGCAGACCGTCCGGCGCTGGCGGTCGGTTACTCGCTGCGCAACGGCGCCTATGAGCGCGAAGACTACATGCAAATCGGACCATTCGCGCCGGCGGGCGCCATGGGGTCGTCAGCCAATGATATGGCGCAATGGATGCTGATGCATCTGGGCGGCGGCGCGCATAACGGCGTGCAACTGATGAGCCAGAGCACGCATGATCTCATGTGGCGGCGCGCCTTTGACGACCGCGCCGACGGGGCCGATCTCGCTCACGGATTCCAATCCCGTGTGTATCGCAACGTGCGCGCGTTTGGTCATGGCGGCGCGACTACGGCCTTTTATACGGACATGACGCTTGTTCCTGAACTGGGGCTGGGCGTTTTCATCTCGCAAAGCACATCCGATGATCGGGCGCTTGTCTTTGATCTGGCGCCGCTTGTTATTGACCATGTTCTTGATCGCCCCGCGACTCCGGCCAAGAACGACCCCAACTTCGAAGACAAGGCGGAAGCGTTCGCCGGGACCTATCTCGGCAATCGCCGTTCGTTCTCGCGATTTGAGAAACTGTTTGCGTCGAGTGACGCGGCGACTGTCGAGCCTGCCGCCGGCGGCGCTCTGACGGTTTCGCTTGGAGACAAAGCGAAACATTTCGCACCATTGCCGGGCGCTGCGGACACATTTGAAGACCGCAATGGCGAGCGCATCGTCTTTGGACGCGACGAGCGCGGCGCCGTCACGCATTTCTCGGACGGTTCAGGCGTTCACTCCTTTGAACGCGCAGGCGTTGCGAGCAATTCGGATTTGCTGAACATGGCGCTGCTCGCGAGTTTGTTTTTCGCCGCCACCACATTGCTCGGCGCGTGGCGCCGTCAGGGGCGGGACGTCACGCAAACAGCCATCGGCGCAATGATTGGCGTCGGGGCCCTATGCGCGGCGATACTGACCTTCGCGCTGGCCGGAACCGGCGGCTGGCTCATGGCCGAGCTTTCAAACGCAAACGCATCAACCATGCAGGCCTATCCGCCGGCGTCAGTGGCGGTGTTTCGCATGGTTGCGCTGGCGGTGGTTGCGGCGGCGCTCGTGGGTCTGATCAGCACAGGGCCGGCCTGGACCAGTTCCGGCTGGAGCGTGTGGCGGAAACTGCACCATTCGCTGTTCGCCCTGTCGCTGGCGGCGCTCGCGGTCACGCTCGTATTCTGGAATGTGGTGTTTTCGGCGACGGCTTAGTCAGGCATCGCCCGGCGCAACCGTCCCTCGAGACGAATCGGATCGATGCGTTGGGCGAGCCCGGTTTTGGGATCCGTCTCGATCATGACGCCGCAAATTGTCGCCTCGCCGGCCGCCGGTGAGAAACGGCCGCCGGGCATTTTAGTCACGAAGCGCCGCAACGGTTCAGATTTTTCCATTCCGATGACGCTGTCATAGTCGCCGCACATGCCAAGATCGGTGATGTAGCCGGTGCCGCGGGGCAGGATTTGATCGTCCGCTGTCGGAACATGCGTGTGCGTGCCGACGACAAGACTTGCGCGTCCGTCGAGGAAATGCCCCATGGCGCATTTTTCAGACGTCGCCTCGGCGTGAAAGTCGACAATGATCGCATCCATATCCTTGCCAAGCACGGCGCCGGCCAGCTCGCGGTCCAGCGCCGCAAACGGATCGTCGCAAGGGTGCATGCCGATTTGCCCTTGAGCGTGAGCGACCAGCACGCTTTCACCATTCCTGGTCTGATAGACGCCGCTGCCGCGCCCGGGATTGTCGGCGGGAAAATTCACCGGTCTTAACAAGCGGTCTTCGCGATCAAAGATGTCGATTTCCTCGCGCTGATCAAAGGCATGGTTTCCGGTGGTCAGCGCGTCGGCGCCGGCCTCAAGAAAGGCGTCGACAATCTGTGCGGTGACGCCAAAGCCGCCGGCGGCGTTTTCGACATTCACCACGATAAAATCGAGGGCGAGCTTTTTCTTTAAGCCGGGCAAGCGGTCCAGCAGGGCATTTCTGCCGCTGCGGCCGACAATGTCGCCAAAGACTGCAATCCGCAAAACCCGCTCCGATCCGTAGCTAGCATTTGATGGCGCCGCGCTCCGTGACGACCCAATCGAGAGGCTGGTCTAGGGGGGTGAGGGGGAGGGCGTCAACTTCCTGTGCGCCGAAAGCATATCCGACCGCGATCGGCGAACCGGCCGACCGCAGGGCTTTTAGGGTGCGGTCGTAGTACCCTCCGCCATAGCCAAGCCTGCCGCCGTCGCGGGTGAAAGCCAGCAAAGGAACGACAAGGACGTCGGGCGTGACTTCCGGTGCGTCGGCGGTGGGAACGAGCTCCCCATAGGCGCCGTCCGCCAGTTCATCTCCCGGAGAATAAGCGCGAAAAACCAGTGGCGCCTTGCGGCGGGAAACGACGGGCAGTGCGACGCGCACGCCTTTTTCGATCAGGGCCGCGACCAGCGGCTCCGTGTCCAGTTCATCGCGCATCGGGAAATACAGCGATACGGTTGTGTCTGCGGTCGTATCAATGGCGCGCATGAAATACGCGGCGGCGTGTACGCCTGCATCCGGTCGAGCCTTGGCGGCAGCGCGACGCTCGCCTTTCATGCGTTCGCGAAGAACAGCTTTCGGGTCGAACAACGTCGTGATCGGCGGCAGCATGATGTTGTTTCAGTTGTACGTGTGTTGACGGTGACTGTCAGTACAGCCGGCGCTTTAATTGGACACGAACCACTTTGCCCGTGCGTCCGTTCACTTTGATTTCGTATCGATTCTTATCGTACCCCAAGGCCGTGATCACCAAAATCGATCCGTACCGCCCGCCAGTTCCCAGCCTTGTGTAGCCAAATTGGCGCAGCACTTGGCGCAGTTCCTGATAGTCCAGATAAGTGTCGCCATTCAGATCGATACAGTCGCCGGTTTGCAAGATGCGATGCTGTTCTTCAGCCAGGGCGTTGCTTGTCAGTAAAATCGCCGCGCCCATGGCGTAAGCAAAGGCTTTCATGCCGCTCCCCTTCCCCAAGATCGGTGCGCAAGCCTAACAGAGATGCTGAAGAAACACGAATTTGGGCGCATATGCCCGCAATATCAGGCATTTGTCCCAAAATAGGCGCCGCCCTGGCCGTTGGACTTTCTGTTCGCCCTGGACCCTAAGGTACAGGTGGGCGCCGCATGAGAAGGGCCACGGCCCAAACCAGAGACAGCTCCCGATAGAAGAGATAAGGCCCCGGGGAAATTCGTCCTGACGGGCCGGGCAGCGACGTAAAAATAGGGAGCGATGCGCGGTCCGTAAAGAGGGGCCGCAACGGCTATTGCGCCGTTCTATTTGCCTGCGGCGGCTTTCGAGCGCTTGGTCTCGGTCGCGGTCATCGAGCGCCAGCTCGGATAAAGGAGGCAGCCGAGAAATGAAAACGACGCGGCCACCAACAGCGCCATGGCGAAGATTCCGCCGCCCGCTTCGCCAAGCCAGTTCGCCACGAGGCAAGTGCAGGCAATGATTAGATACGGATAGACCGGCGGATTCTGGATCATGTACCGCTTCACGAACAGTCCCATCGATGCAAGCAGCAGCGCCAGCGAGAACAAATCAAAAATGGTGAACATCGTCTTCCCCTAACCCGTTCACCTCCAGACTATACAGTTTGAGTTAAACGCGCCTTAACCGACGCGAACGGTTGGTTAACGAATAATTGTAACGAGGCTGAAAATTACGCTTTGGGAGCGTACAGATAGATGCCGATCTGCGCTGCGCCGTAGCGCCTGCGATCATCCTCGACGAATTGCTCAGCATCAACCGGCGTTTCGTCTTTGCCCTGTTCGACGACGACAACAGCGCCCGGCGTCAGCCATCCGCCGCAGTGCAGGCTTGATAGCGTTGGCGCGCATAGCTCCTTGCCGTAAGGCGGGTCGAGAAACGCAAGCGTGAAGGGCGGTCCCGCAGCAGCGGGGAGCACGCCAAGGTCGGTCGCCGAACGCCGGTGAATGCGCGTTGCGCCGAACAGCGCCAGCGCTTCGATATTGTCGCGGATCGCGCCGCGCGCGGCGGCATCAGTTTCCACAAACTGACACCATTGGGCGCCGCGCGACATGGCTTCCAGTCCCAGCGCGCCGGAACCGGCGAACAAGTCGATAACGCGTGCGCTTGAAAAGTCGACGTCAGTGCGTGCGTTGAGAATGTTGAAGAGCGCTTCGCGCGTCCGGTCCGCCGTTGGCCGGGCGACCAATCCTTTGGGCGCATCAATGCGCCTGCCGCTGAACTTTCCGCCGATAATGCGCATCAGATTTGTCAGAACCCTTGGCTTGGCGCCTTGTAGCGGAATTCATAGCAGCGATTCGACGCATCACCGCCACGGCAAGCCTGCTTTTGAATGCGCAGACCTGACGGAAGTCAGCGAAGCGAGTTCGCTTTCGCCAGTTCCGCTTCGACTTTGGCGCCTTCTGCAGCTCGCGGCTTCGACAACCTGGCAAACAGCAAAAAAGAAACCGGCGTCAGGAACAGCGTGAACAGCGTGGCGAAACCAAGCCCGCCGAAAATCACCCAGCCAAGCGCTGCACGGGCCTCCGCGCCAGCGCCGGAGCCAAGGATGAGCGGCATGCTGGCGAGCAGCGTCGACATCGCCGTCATCAGCACCGGACGCAGGCGGGTCATGGCGGCGCCTTCGATCGCATCGCGGATATTGGCGCCGCGATCGCGCAGCTGATTGGCGAATTCGACAATCAGAATGCCGTTCTTGGCCATGATGCCGATCAGCAAGACCAGCCCGATCTGACTGAAATAGTTGATCGACCCGCCAGTGAGCAGGATCGCATAGATTGCGGCCGCAAGCCCGAACGGCACGGTCACAATGATAATCAGCGAGCTGACGAAGCTTTCAAACTGTGCGGCGAGCACCAGGAACACGATCAGGCCTGCAAATCCAAACACGAGGAGCGTAGTCTGATTGGCTTCCTGCAAAATACGGGCTTCGCCCAGCAAAGTGACCGATTGCGTACCGCTCAACACGTCCGGCGCGATCTTGCGCATTTCCCGAACAGCATCGCCAAGCTTGGCGCCGTCGGTCAAACCGGCGGATACAGGGACGGCGCGGCGGCGTTGTTCGCGCGCGAGATTCGCAGCGACAGCGACTTCGCGAATGGTGGCGACAGAAGAAAGCGGAACGAATCCGCCGCTGGCGGTGCGGACGTAGATGTTTGCAAGGTCTGTCGGGTCGTTGACGGGATCGCCCCCGGAAGAGACAAGCACGTCAATGATGTCGTCGCCAATAAATATCTGCGCGGCGCGAAACTCATCCGCCATCGCCTGGATCGTTGTGGTGATTGCGCTGATCGGAATGCCGAGCGCGGCGGCAGCTTCGCGATCGATCTCGACGGAAACCTGCGGCTGAGACGTCTGAAAATCCAGTCGCGCGTCGGCGAACATCGGGTTTTGCTGCAGACGGCCGGCGATTTCTGCGGCCGCGTCGGCTGAGCCGGCGTAGTCATCGCTGACGACTGCGAACCGCAATCCCTGTCCGCCGCCGCGAATGCCGAGGGAGTTACCGTTTCGTACGGAAATGTTGACGCCAGGTATATCGCCGATCAACGCGCGCACTTCACGTTCGTAATCGGTCTGAGATTTCTTGCGATCCTTCCAATCCGGCAGCTGCATGATGAGGAAAGCGCGATTGCCGCCCCACACGCCAGTGAGCGACATGATCATGGGAGATTCGCCGCGGTCCACGAATGGCTGCAAGCGCGATTCCATTTCCAGCATCTTGTTGTCGAGATAGTCGAAACTCGCGCCATCCGGGCCGGAAATCACCGCAACCACGCGCCCACGGTCTTCTGTCGGCGTCAGTTCTTTCGGCGTGAGATTGTATGCCGTCACTGCGCCAGCGGCGAACACAAGCGATGCCACAGCCGGGACGATCGGACGGTTCAGGCAGAAACGAACCGCTGGACCGTAAATCGCCGTGAGCGGGCCTGCCGGTTTCTTTGGGCGTTCGGTCGGATCATCGTTTTCCGCCATCGCCATTTCTTCGCGAAATTCGCGGCCGATTTTCACCGTCATCACGGGGCACAAAGTCAGTGCAACGAATGACGACACCAGCACGGCGAAGGCGAGGACAAAGCCGAACTCCGAAAACAAGGCGCCAGCCTGGCCGGGCAGGAACGAAATCGGAATGAACACCGCGACGAGCGTCGCTGTTGTCGCTAGCACGGCGAAAATAATCTCACGTGTCCCAAGCACGGCCGCGGCGCGCTTGCCGGCGCCCATGCCGCGCCAGCGCTGAATGTTTTCCGTCACGACGATGGCGTCATCGACAACCAGGCCAGTCGCCATGACCAGCGCCAGCAGCGTTATGATGTTGATGGAAAAGCCTGCGAGCCAGAGCGCGGCGACCGTGCCGAACAGCGAGATCGGGATCGTGACCGCAGGGATGATGGTTGCGCGGGCGGATCGCAGAAACAAAAAAATGACCAGCGTGACAATCCCGGTGGCCAGGAGCAGGCTTCGGATAACTTCCTTGATCGCTGCATCGATGAAAATCGAATCGTCAACCGAAACGTCGATGGTCACGTTCGGGGGCAAGCTGGCGAGCAGATCCCTGACGGCTGCGTGAACATCGCGCGACACCTGAACCGTATTGGACTGCGCTTGCCGAACGATGCCGACGCCGACGCCCGGCGCGCCATTGATGCGCGCTGTCGTTGTTTCGTCCTCAAATCCCCACTCGACCACAGCGACATCTGATAAACGAGTTTCGGGATTGAGCCTCAAGGCGCCAAGCTGTTCCGGCGTCTGCGCTGATGACTCGGCGCGTATGAGCAGTTGCTGTGATGAATTTCGCAAGCGTCCGCTCGGCGCCGATTGCGTTGCGCCGCGCACTACGCGCGTGACGTCTTCAAGGGTCAATCCGCGGGCCGCCAACGAAACCGGCATGACCCGAACACGCATGACGCGGTTCTTAACGCCATAGGAGTCAGCCTGCGCGACGCCATCTACTCCTTGCAGGCGAGGGACAATCACATCGTCGACGAGATCCGCCAGATCGCCCGGATCCATGCCTTCTGCGCCGATGGAAAGACGGATGATCGGAGAAGAATCCGTATCCGCTTTCACGACTTGCGGCTCTTCCACCTCTTCGGGGAGTTCGTCGGTGATGGCGGAAACGGCGTTCTTCACGTCCGTCGCGGCGATGTTGATATCGACGCTGCTCGAAAACTCCGCCGTGATGCGGCTCTGGGCGAAGCTTGAAGAAGATGAAATGGAGCGCACCCCGTCGACCTGCGCCAGTGCGCCTTCGAGGATGGCTGTGACTTCAGCGTCGATCGATTCCGGCGTGGCGCCCGGATAGCTGGTGCGAATGGAGACGACCGGCTGGTCCACATCCGGCAACTCGCGCACTTCGACGCCGTTCATAGCGGCGACGCCGGCGATTAGAATGAGAAGGCTGAGAACGGCCGCGAGGATTGGGCGCTGAATAAAAATGCTGACGAAGCCGCCAGCATTTGTGGTGTTGTCTGTTTTAATGTCGCTCACGGTCAGTCGTTTCCGCTGGCTGCGCCTGGGCCGGCTGCACTTGGGCTCGCGGAACTGGGGCCGCTGCTATGATCTCTCATGTTTTGCTGGGTGAGCGCCGGCAAGGGCAAACCCTGACGCACACGGTCTGCGCCTTCGAAGACGATGATGTCGCCGCTTTGCAGGGCGCCGCCCACCAGAACCATATTGTCCGTGCGCTGCAAAATGGAAACGCTGGTCTGAACTGCGGAACCGTCGGCGCCGCGCTTCCATACGAATGGTCCGTCGCGATCCCACTGGATTGCAAGGCCGGGAATGGAGACTGCGGGTTTGCCGCGGCTGGTGGTCGACACCGCAAAGATCGCGCCCGGCAAGAGCGCGCCATCTTCATTCTCAAATGAGGCTTCGACCCTCAGTGTGCGCGTTGTCGGATCGACGCGGCTATCAATGGCGCTGACAACGCCCTGATGCGCCTGGCCTCCGGATGCAAGGCGCGCCGTCACCGTCTGGCCGATGGCGACCGCGTCGGCGGCTTCCTGCGGAATTGAAAACGCGACGATCAGCGATGTCGTATCGTCAAGCGTCGCCACCACGTCGCCAGCGCGAAGATAATCGCCGGCCTCGATTTCGGTCAGGCCGATGACGCCGTCGAAAGGCGCGCGAATGGTGCGTTGCTGCACGGCGAACTGCGCCGCGCGCATGTCCGCCTCGATTGTTTTGAAATTGTTGAACGCCGCTTCCGCCTCGAGCGCGGAGGCGGCTTCGGTGCGGACGAGTTCGGCGTAGCGGTCTGCGTTGTCTTTGGCGATCGGATATTGGGCGCGGGCGCGCTCCAGCGCGATGCGCTGCTGCTCATCGTCAAGGCGCAGCAAGACGTCGCCCTCAGCGACGCTTTTTCCCGGTGCGATATTGACCTGCGTGACGAGCCCGGTCGCCTCCGACGTCAATGTCACGCTTTTCAGCGAGCGGCCCTCGCCGATCACGTCGAGCGTCTTGCCGACCGATGCGGCTTCAGCGGCGATCATACTGACGACGGGTGCATAGCCGCCGCCACTGCCGGACGCCTGGCTGCCGCGGTTTTGTCCGGCCCCGTTGAGGGCGGCGTTGCCGGCTGCGTCGCCATCCCGGCTCACCAGCACAAAGGCGGTGGCGGCGGCGCCGATGACAAGTCCGATCAGGCCGCCAGCGGCGAGCGATCCGGGCACTTTCATTTTGAAGCTCTCCAAGCGGCCGTTCTTGGCGACCGACGTAAAATTCTGCCTAATATAGAGTAACGTAGGAATTGTTACGATCCGTCGCAGTTTCCGGAAAAAAAGCTGCGCGCGGACTCATTGGGCCATCTTTTTGAATTCATTCGGGAATTCTGGCCGTTCGAAATCCGCTGCGGATCGGCTCCAGCCGTTCTCGAAGCCTTCTTTATGCGAGGGGCGCACCCAATGCAAAACAGGAAAGGAACCGCCATGACGTTACCTCGATTTCAACCTTCCCGCAGAGCGCTGCTCGGCGGCGCTTCGGCCCTGGCGGCGGCGGCGCTCGCTCCCTCTGTTCGCGCTCAAGATGACGCGGCGGCGGCGGATATGTCTGGCAAGTCGGTGCTGATCACCGGCGCAAGTTCGGGATTTGGGCGGCTGACGGCGCTGCATCTGGCGCGGCTCGGCGCGACGGTGATCGCCTCCATGCGCAATCTTCAAAATGGTGACCGCCCGGAAGCGCGTGAGCTGGCGGACATTGCCCGCGAAGAAAGGCTGAAGCTCTCGGTGATCGAGATCGATGTGCTGGATGAAGCACAGATCAATGCAGGCGTTGCGCAGGCTGAAGACATCGCCGGCGGCGCGCTGGATGTGCTGGTCAACAATGCGGGGATTGGAGTCGGCGGTCCGGTGGAAATCAACGACATGGAAATTACGCGCGCCATGTTTGAAACAAACCTGTTCGGCTATCTGCGCATGGCGCGCGCGGTTCTGCCAAACATGCGCGCGAAGGGCGAAGGCCAGATTTTCAATGTGTCGTCGCAGTTGGGGCGTATTCTGATCCCCGGACTCGGTATGTATTGCGCCACCAAGTTCGGCGTTGAGGCGATGTTTGAAACCATGGCCTATGAGCTGGCGCCCTTTGGCGTTGAAGTCACCATCATTCAACCGGGCGGTTATCCGACGAAAATCTGGAGCAACGCCGCGAAGAATTCCGATGCGCTCCTGGCGCGTGTCAGTGATGAAAGACTGGAGGCGTATTCAACGCATATTCAAGCCTCGCGCGGCATGTTCAGCGGCGGCGACACGGATCCGAATGATGTGCCTCGCGCCATCGCCGCGATCATGGCCATGCCTGCGGGCACGCGGCCACTGCGGCGTCCGGTGCACCCGAATACGCAAGCGACGGACGCGGCGAACGGCGCCATGGCGCAGATCCAGGCGCGCGTGCTCGGCGGCGGATCGTTCGCGCCCTGGCATGCGGCGGTCACGGACTGACCGCAACAATCGGGTGGAACGCCAACGCTTCGGCCTTAGCGTCCTTGCTTGAAGAAATGCTGTTCCGTTGTTCATGGAGTTGAGATGTCGTCTTTCACAAACACCAGAGCCGCCGCCTTTCGCACGCTGCACAAGACCGGTGCGCCTTTCATCATACCCAATCCATGGGATCGCGGTTCCGCACGGATGCTCGAAGGGCTGGGCTTTGCTGCGCTGGCGACCACCAGTTCCGGGTTCGCCATGACGCTGGGCCGCCGCGATTACGGCGTCACGCGCGAACAGGCGATTGTTCATGGCGCGGACATTGCCGATGCGGTGGAGATTCCGGTCAATGCAGATCTCGAAAATGGTTTCGGGCCGGCGCCGGAAGATGCAGCAGAAACGATCGCGCGCGCCTGCGCGACAGATCTCGCTGGAGGATCGATCGAGGACTCCACTGGCGACACATCGCAGCCTGTCATCACCGATGACAAGCTCGCCATCGATCGCATCGCGGCCGCATCGCAAGCGGTGAAGGAAAGCGGACGTGATTTCGTTCTCACGGCGCGCGCTGAGGCGTTTCTCTACGGCATTGGCGAGCTCGATAAAGTGATCGCCCGCTTGAACGCCTTCGCTGAGGCGGGCGCCGATGTGCTGTATGCGCCAGGTTTGCCCGACATGGATGCGGTGCGCGCGGTCTGTGCGAACGTTTCGAAGCCGGTGAATGTTCTAATTCTCGGCGCCTTGGCGAAACACAATGTCAGTGACTTCGCCGAAGCGGGCGCTTCGCGCTTGTCGATTGGCGGCGGTCTGGCGTGGAACGCTTACGGCACACTGGGCGCTGCGAGCGACATGTTGAGCGAAGGAAGATTTGACATGCTGGGCGCCAATCGCGACGGCGCCAAGAAAGTCGGGCCCTTCCTGAAAGGGTGACTTTAAGGCAACCCCTTCGTCAACTTCGCGTTATGGCCCCTTTCTCCCGAAGCAGGTAATGGGTTAAACCCTCGCGCCATGCGCTCCTTGAAGTGTTTTGGGCGCGAGAGAGTTCTTCATGACGACCACGGCTTCCATCACGCCGGCTCCATCGCGGGGGCCATGGCGGCGCGAATTTTTCGCGCTGATGACCATCGGCCTTCCGATGGGGCTGACCCAGCTCGTCCAGTTTTCCATCAATACGGTTGATGTGTTGATGATCGGCCGTCTTGGCGCAGAACCGCTCGCCGCCGGCGCGCTCGGTCTTGTCATGTATTACGCCTTGTTCGTGGCCGGCATGGGGCCGGCCATGGCGACATCGCCAATGGTCTCCCAGGCGTTAGGCGCTGACGCCGATGATGTGCGCGATGTCCGCAGATCCGTGCGCATGGGGCTCTGGGCGGTGGGCGTTTCAGCCCCCATCTTTTCGCTGATCTATCTATTCGCTGAGGAATTTGCGTTGGCGACGGGCCAGCCGCCGCAAGTGGCGGCGCTCGCGGAACCATATGTGCTTGCGCTCGCTCCAGGGTTGCCCTTTGCGCTGGGCGTCATCGTCCTGCGCAATTTTCTGGCGGCGATTGAACGCGCGCGGGCGCCGCTCGTGTTTATCATCCTGACAACGATCCTCAATGCGCTTCTCAACTACGTGTTGATCTACGGCAATTGGGGTGCGCCGCGTCTGGAGCTCGTTGGCGCAGGCATAGCATCTTCGATCTCTCATGCGATCGGGTTCTTTGCGCTCGTTGCTTATATTCGCTGGGAGAAAAGCGCGAAGCGGTTCGAGCTGTTTCACAACTTCTTTTCCTCGGACTGGCCGCGCTTCAAGGAAGTCGTGCGGCTTGGCTGGCCGATTTCCGTGACGATCGGGTTTGAAGCGTTGCTGTTTAACGCGGCTGTGTTTCTCATGGGTCGCATCGGCGTCAATGAAATGGCCGCCTATCAGGTCGCGCTCAACGTGGCGGCGGTGGCGTTCATGATGCCGCTTGGGCTTTCCATGGCGGGCAGTGTGCGCGTCGGACTGATGGAAGGCGCGAAAGATCGCAACGGCGTGCGGCGTGCTGCGGTGATGTCGATTGTCTGCAGCATCGGCGCAATCATGCTTGTGGCGGTTCCGGTCATGATCTCGCCCATGGGGATTGCCGGGCTGTATCTGGAGCGCGCTGATGCCGCGAATGAAACTGTGCTGGCGCTGGTGGCGTCGTTCCTGCCGATCGCCGCTGCATTTGCATTGTTCGATGCGATCCAGGTGTCGGCGGCGCAGGCGTTGCGCGGACTGAAAGACGTCCGTATGCCGATGATATTAACCGGCATCAGCTACTGGGTGATTGGTTTTCCGCTGTCGGCGTGGCTTGGTCTTGGCACGCCCCTCGGCGCCGTCGGCGTCTGGTGGGGGCTGCTCGCCAGTCTCGTCGCAGCGGCGGTGCTGCTCGGTGGCAGGCTTTGGCTGATCACCCGGGACTAAAATTGCACAACATATTCCTTGCGCGTGGTCTCAATGACTTCCCAGGTTCCGATGAATCCGGGACGGAGGATAAAGCTGTCTCCTGCCGTCACGCGTTTCGCTTCGCCGCCGTCTTCGGTGATGATCGATACGCCGGACAAAATCCGGCAGTATTCCCACTCATCATACTGAATGTCCCACTTGCCAGGCGTCGATTCCCAGACGCCCGCGTATAATCCGCCAGGCAGCTCCTCGATGTTCCAGGTTCTGAATTTGGGGTCGCCCGACAAAACGCGGTCGGGGGCCGGTCCGCCGCTCTCTGCTGCAACGCTATCAGAGTTCAGGGTCAGATAAAAAAGAGACATGATCAGAATGGCGCTCCCGTCGCGTCGCAAAGAAACTTCATCAGGGGTTTTGCATCGGAAAACGCCGCGGCGACGTCATCCACAAAGCCGGGCTTTTTCGCCGACGCGGGCTTGCCCTGCGCCATTGCGAAGAAGCTTTTGCGTTTGATGTCCTCAATCAGCGGATGGTCTGCGTCAAAGCCGCGCGGCGGACGGGTGAGCGCGTCGCCGCGCACGCCGCCAAAACGCTTTGCGAACGGCGCGCCGCCGGTTGCTTTCTTCCACGCGGCGGGCTTGTCGCGGATCGCTTCGCGCACCGCGAACAGGGCTGGCGCCGGCGGAACCCAGACGCCGCCGCCATAGAAAACTTCTTTCGGATCGAGATGCACGTAAAATCCAGGTGCGTGCGCATCCTTGCCGAGCGCGTGCCGAAACTGCACCCCGCCATGGGTTTTGTAGGGGGCCTTGTCCTTAGAAAACCGCACATCCTTGTAGATGCGAAACACCGAGCCGCCGTTCAATCGCGGATCGGCGACAATGTGTTTTGAAATTTTCTTCAGCTTCGGCGCCATAGCTTCGACAAATGACGCCAGCGGTTCCTGCACGCTGTCACGAAATCTGGACTTGTTGTCATTGAACCATTCGCGGTTGTTGTTGGCGCTCAGCTCAGAGAAAAACTTGAAATAATCGCTCGGAAGGCCCGCAAATTTCGACATCACGTATTGCTCCGATCCGGTTCTAGCGAATGGCGGCGCGTTGCTCGACAGCCTGCTTGGAGAGCTTCAGTCCAAGACCGCTCGCTTCGCGCAGCACTTTGATCGCTTCGATCTTTTTCCGCTCTGACAACAGGCGATCAACTTCGGCCCATACTGTGGGTGAAAGATTGGCTGTTGCTTGTGCGATGTCTTGTTCTTCCGCCATGCGCCGGGCGACCGGATCGACACCATCGCCGCCTTTGCTGGCGCGCCCCAGCATGAAAGCGACGAACGCGGTCACCGTGAGCAAGAGCCAGCGGCCTGTTGGATCGAGACTTTCCATGGTGAGGGCTCCGGGTTGAGTAGGGCGGACAGCCTAGCTTGCGCCGGTCGCCCGCAACAGCTGCGGGCCGGCCATTTTCTCCGCATCATAACCTATTCTTAAGAACGCCACGGAATAAATGACACCGGTCCCCAGTTCTGAATAGAGCCAACCAAAGAATACCGAGATGATGCATTCCGCAGGCGCCGAAAAGGCGTGTGACTT
Organism: uncultured Caulobacterales bacterium; assembly: GCA_964486635.1. Lineage (GTDB taxonomy): Bacteria > Pseudomonadota > Alphaproteobacteria > Caulobacterales > Parvularculaceae > Hyphococcus. Next base: position 21,237 of record CAZAOB010000010.1, read on the forward strand.
CGCTCCGCAACTGACCGGCGCCGACCAAGACGCCGCCCTTTCCGCTGAGCAGGTATCCGCCGGGGAATCCGTCACCATCAATAGCGATACGCCGGCTCGGGTCATCGCATCCTTGTCGCTCGAACTGGCCGCGATCCCGGACAGCGAGTTTCTCAGCGCCTGCGCGCTGGCGCTGAGCCGGGCGATCGAAGCGGATTTCGTGATCATCAGCCGCCTCAATCCATATTCGAACATCATGCGGTCATTGCGCTTTGTGGTGGATGGCGCCGAAGCGGACAACATCGCCTATAGTCTTGACGGCACGCCATGCGCGCGCGCCGTGGAAAATGCGATCTGCTGCGTTTACGCGGAGAATGTTGCGGACCTTTTCCCCCACGACAAGTTTCTCGTGGATTACGGCATCTCGAGATACGCCGGGGCCGCGCTTCGCGGCGCACGCGGCGAAACGCTAGGCGTGGTCCTTGCGCTCACCAAGCGGCCGATCAAGAACGCAAACGCCGCCCGCGCCGTGCTCGAACATTTCTGTCACCGCATCGCCGCCACAGTAGAGAGCTCGGAAACGGCGGACCGCAATGAATGGGCTGTCACCGAAGCCACGGAAGGCGTGTGGGATTGGGATGTCGTCACCGGCGGAACAATTCTGTCGCCATCCATCCAGTCACTGCTCGGCTATTCCAAACGCGGCGCCTACGACCTTTCGCAAATCGAAAACGCCATTCATCCGCAAGAGCGCGCATTGTACGCGAATGCTTTGCGCGATCACTTGCGCGATGGGGCGCCGTTTGACGTGAACATCAGGCTGCGTGACAGCGCCGGCGCATATCGCTGGTTCCGGTCGCGCGGCAAGGCGGTGCGCAATGAAGCCGGCCGCCCGGTGCGTGTGGTTGGCTGCTTCATCGAGATCGACGATCTGATGAAGTCCGCCCCAGGCTCCGTCTAGCCTTCCTAGACCGCGAGTAGTGCGATCACATTTCGCACGGCGATGATCATCAACAGGATCGTTGATGCGGAGAAAATATAAAACCGCACCATCACCTTTTGCAGGATGATCTGCGCGAATGAATGCGCAACGCGCAAGGCGACATATCCCCAGGCGAGCCATATGTTCAACGGGTCGCCGACGCCGACAAGGTGCGAATAGATCGCCAGCGCGTAAAAAATCGTCGGCTGTTCATGCAGGTGGTTGTAGTTGTCGGCGACGACTCGGGCGTTTGTGGGTAGGGAATCAAGCGCCCCCGCATGAAGTGCGGACTGCGGGTGCACTTTTGCTTTTTGCATCGCCGGAATGCGCGTCGCATACATCCACAACCAGATGATAAGCGTCCAGACGACGAGGGCAAGGACTGGCGTGAGCATGGTCATGGCTCGTTCCTATGCGACATTTGAATGCTTCTTGAATTCGATCCGCGAAATCGCGCGGCAGTGAACTTCGTCAGGCCCGTCGGCGAGGCGCAGCGTTCGGATGCCCGCATAGATTTGCGCGAGACCGAAATCGGTTGTGACCCCGGCGCCGCCATGCGCCTGAATGGCGTCGTCGATAATCCTGAGCGCCATGCGCGGCGCGGCGACTTTGATCATGGCGATTTCGCCCTGAGCGACTTTGTTGCCGACTGTATCCATCATCCACGCCGCCTTGAGCGTTAGAAGGCGCGACATTTCGATGTCGATGCGCGCTTCGGCGACGCGCTGCTCCCAGATCGAATGCTTGTAAATCGGCTTGCCGAAGGCTTCGCGGGTGAGGAGGCGCTTGACCATTTTCTCAAGCGCGACTTCTGCTGCGCCGATGGTGCGCATGCAGTGATGGATGCGGCCCGGCCCGAGACGGCCTTGTGCGATTTCAAAGCCGCGGCCTTCGCCAAGGATCAAGTTTTCTTTCGGCACGCGCACATTTTTCAGTTCGACTTCCATATGGCCGTGCGGCGCGTCGTCAAAGCCAAACACCGGCAGGTGGCGCAAAATCGTGACACCTTCCGCGTCGGCAGGCACGAGAATTTGCGATTGTTGCGCGTGGCGCTCCGCGTTCTTGTCGGTCTTGCCCATGACGATGAAAATCTTGCAGCGCGGATCGCCCGCGCCTGAAGACCACCATTTGCGGCCGTTGATTACATAATGATCGCCATCGCGCTTGATGTCGGTTTCGATATTGGTGGCGTCAGAGGAGGCGACGCGCGGTTCGGTCATCAAGAATGCAGAGCGGATCTTGCCGTCGAGCAACGGCTTGAGCCATTGCTCTTGTTGCGCCGGGGTCCCGTATTTCATCAGGACTTCCATATTACCGGTGTCGGGCGCCGCGCAGTTGAACACTTCCGGCGCAATGTGACAGCGTCCCATGAGCTCCGCGAGCGGCGCGTAGTCAGCGTTGGAAAGACCCGGCCCCCATTTCGGGTCAGGATGAAACAAATTCCACAAGCCCTCCGCCTTCGCTTTGGCTTTCAGTTCGTCGATGATCGGCGGGACTTTCCAGCGGCCTTCGCCCGGACCAAACTCCGCATGCTGACGTTCATAGATCTCATTGCCTTCATAGACATGCTTGTCCATGAAATCGGAGATGCGTTTCATGTAGTCTTTGGCGGTGGCGGAATAGGCGAAATCCATGCGGGGGCTCCTTCATTTCTGGCCGCATGATAACGCCCGCCGCCGTGAGGGAAAGCCGCAAACGCAGTTAGCGAAACAACTTATCGAGGGAAAACCGCCCGCCACCCGCCGCCGCAAAGTGCAGATTGACGGCGATCAGGATCAACGCCGGAAACTGGGCGCGGAAATCGTCGGCAAGGTGCACCATCAAAAAGCCGACAATGAAATTGAAGGCCATCAACAGCCCGGCCCAGCGTGTAAAGAGGCCGGCGATGAGCAGTGCGCCGCAGCCGAACTGGAACCAGACCGAGAGCGGCGCCATCAGCTCGGGCGCCGGAAACTTGAAATGACGCATGAACTCGATGAACTCGGTCATGCGCGCCGGATCGACGATATTGTCCCAGACGCCCCAGACGAGAAATGCGCCGGTTAAAACGCGCGTAAACAGAAGCGTTGCGTCCTGCAATCCAGCGAGCGGTTCCAGAAAAATCAGTTTATTCATCTGCGCCCCTGTTCTGCGTCTCTATGCTGAGCGCAGCCTATCGCCGTGCGCGGAAAAAGTCTCGCAACAACGCGCCCGATTCCTCATCCAGCGGTCCTTGAGCGATCTCCGGACGCCAGTGGCAGGTGGGCTGCTCAAAGTATTTCGGCCCATGCCAGACCGCGCCGCCTTTCTGGTCCGATGCTGCGATGACGAGACGCTTCACCCGCGCAATCGAGATCGCCCCGGCGCACATGGCGCAGGGTTCCAGCGTCACATAAAGGGTTGTGTCGTGAAGGCGGTAATTGCGGGTCTTTTCCGCCGCCGCGCGCAGGCACCTGATCTCCGCATGGCCGGTCGGATCGTGCGTGGCGATGGGCGCGTTGCCCGCCGTGGCGATGATCTGGCCTTCAGCGCCAACCAGCACCGCGCCGATCGGCGCTTCGCCGGCCTGCGCCGCCTTGCGCGCCTCGTCGAGGGCAAGGGTCATGAAGTGAAGATCGTTTTCCATGCCGTCCTTCTACGCGCCAGCGCCGCGGATCGCCAGTTTCGCCTTTAGGGCTTAGTGTGCTATCGGCGCGCTTCCCGAACTGAAAGCAATACAGCATGGCCGACCTTAAAGACGCTGACGGAGAGCGCATCGCGAAATTCCTGGCTCGCGCCGGCATCGCTTCGCGCCGCGAAGCAGAAAAAATGATCGAGCAGGGCATCGTCACCGTCGACGGGAAAGTCCTGACGACGCCGGCCTTCAAAGTAACGCCGGACATGGACGTGCGCATTGACGGCACGCGGGTCGGCAAGCCCGATGCGACGAAGCTGTGGCGCTATCACAAGCCGGACGGTCTGGTGACGACCCATAAGGACCCGCAAGGACGCCCGACCGTATTTGAAAGTCTTGCCGGGCGGTTGCCGCGCGTGATTTCCGTCGGCCGGCTCGATCTGACGACCGAAGGGTTGCTGCTCCTCACCAATTCTGGCGCACTGTCGCGGCGGCTGGAACTGCCGTCGACGGGATGGACCCGGCGCTATCGCGTGCGCGCTTACGGCCGCGTGACGCAAAAGTCGCTCGACAGTCTGAAAGACGGCGTCGAGATTGACGGCGTGCAATACGGCCCGGTGCGCGCGACGCTGGATCAAACCCAAGGCGGCAATGTCTGGGTGACGCTGTCGATAAATGAAGGCAAGAACCGCGAGGTGCGCAATCTGATGCGCCATCTCGATTTGCAGGTGAACCGGCTCATTCGCACCGCATACGGACCGTTCCAGCTCGGTAAGCTCGCCAAGGACGACATCGAAGAGGTGCCCGGCAAGCAGTTGAAAGAACAGCTCGGCAAAAAGATTTGCGAAGAGGTCGGGATTTGAGCGCTGATAGATTGCTTGGGTTGGGAGCTGCCGGTGTGGTTTCAGCCTATCGGCGGTTCCTGTCGCCTATAAAAGGATTCAACTGTCCACATCATCTCGTTCATGGAGGCGGGAGCTGTTCTGATTTTGGTTTGACTGCATTTCGAACTTATGGATTTCGCGAAGGTTTGAACAAGCTCCGGACACGGTTCATGGAATGCAAGAATGCGGCACGCAGCATGACAGTGAGCGCAACTCAAGCTTCTGAACAGGAAGCGCGCGGAAAAACAAAAAAAGAAAAGAAAGAAAAATGGTACGAGCGCTGGTGCTCAGGCGCTGACTGTGGCGCGCCAAGCTGCGGCGGCAGGAGAGGGCGCGGAGACACCGACGGGGGCGGGTGCGACGTGGGCGACTGTGATATCGTGCCCGATTGTTCCTGGTGAGCTTGGGCTATGACCGACATCGTCAACCTCAACAAGTTCCGCAAAAAGAAGGCCCGCGCCGACCAGGAAAAGCGCGCCGAGGAAAACCGCGTGAAATTCGGACGGACGAAAGCGGAAAAGAAAAAGACCGGCGCAGAAAATGAGTTGGCGCGCCGCCGCCTTGACGGCAGCGAACTCGATGGCGGCGACGAAACGCGCTAAGCTGGTCGGGCCTTTCATTCACAGTCATGAGTTGCGGGGCGCCGCTAAAGACGCACTTTGACAACCGGTTGCGCCGTCCGGCGGCGCAGGGGGCAATATGAAATTGAGGGAAGCGATATTCCGGCCGTGGCGGTTCCTGCCGTTTGAGCTGCCGCATTATTTAAGAGCGCTGGTTTTCGCCGGCGTCGGAAATTTTCCGGCGAAGGATCAGCGATTTCTCGCTGTCGCCAATATGACCGGCTATCTCGGTACGCTATCATCGCTGTCCTTTGCACTCACTTTCGCCATGGTCGATTTCAATGCATTGAAGGCTGCCGTCTTTGGCAATCTCGTTTCTGCGGCGGGGAGCGCGCTCACACCCTTCACTCATCGTTATGGGCGCAGCGCCGCGGTGATCTATCTTGCATTTGTTTTCTATTCGACGCTGTTCTTTTTTGTGGCGCAGCTTGGGCGCGATGCGGGCATTCAGTTGAATTACATCGCAGCGGCTGCAATCGCGATTACGATCTGCGGCGTCGAGCGGTTCCGGCTCGCCGCGTTTCTGGCGGCGCTCGGTCTGATCCTGCACCTTGCTGTGTGGTTCGCCTTTCCAACAGGGCTTGCCGAAGCGGCGATTGCGCCCTCGCTGATGTCCGCGATCTACATCCAGTCGGCGACGACGATCATGATCATTCTTGGTGTGGCGACATTTTATGTGCTGCGACTTTCCGAAGTCGCCGAGATGAAAACCGAGGCGTTGTTGCTGAACATGATGCCGGCCATGGTCGCGCACCGCCTCAGGGAAGCTCCCGACAAGGTCGTCGCTGATTACCACGACACGGCGACGGTGATGTTTGCGGATTTGACGAGCTTTACGCGTCTTGCGGCGGAACTGGGTCCGGAAAAAACCGTGGCGCTGCTCGACGAGCTGTTTTCAAGTTTCGATCTTCTGGCCGAGCGACGGGGTGTCGAGAAGATAAAAACAATTGGCGACGCGTATCTGGTGGTCGCCGGTGCGCCGGCGCACCGCGCCGATCATGCAGAAGCGATCATGCATCTCGCCTATGACATGCGCGCAGAATTAGATCGTATTTCGGCGGCGTTCGGCCGCGAATTGAAACTGCGCATTGGCATCGAATCCGGTCCGTTGATCGCCGGCGTCATCGGCCGCGCAAAATTCGCTTATGACGTCTGGGGCGACACGGTGAACAATGCCGCACGACTGCAGCAGGCGGCGGCGCCCGGTGAAATTCTGGCGGGAGGCGGTTTCAATGACGCGCTGGGCAGCGCCAATTATATGCAGTCGCTTGGAAACCGCGCGCTTGCAGGCGTTGGCGAGAAGCCGGTATGGCGGCTCCCGCCTCGCGCGCAAGAAACGCAGAGCGATTAGGCGTTGGCGTAGTCTTCCGCCGCTTCCACCGTTTGCTGGCGGGCGTCCTTGTCCATGCGCTTCATGGCTTTTTGCAGCTTCTCGAACGCACGCACTTCGATCTGGCGCACGCGCTCGCGGGAAACGCCATATTCCTGGCTAAGCTCTTCGAGCGTCGCCGGATTATCTTTGAGGCGGCGCTCGGTGAGGATGTGCTGCTCGCGCTCGTTCAACGTCGAAAGCGCGGTTTCGAGCAGGCCCATGCGCATTTCATACTCGTCTTCATTGGCGAGCTTGGCTTCTGGATTGACAGCGTTCTCATCGACCAACCAGTCCTGCCATTCGCCGCCGCCTTCGGCGTCCTTGCCCATGGGCGCGTTGAGCGAGGCTTCGCCGCCCGACATGCGCCGGTTCATGGAGATGACGTCGTCATTAGTGACGCCAAGCTTGGTGGCGATATGTTCAACTTGTTCCGGACGCAGATCACCGTCCTCGACCGCATCGATCTGGCCTTTGATCTTGCGCAGATTGAAGAAGAGTTTTTTCTGCGCGGCGGTGGTGCCGATCTTAACGAGCGACCATGAGCGCAAAATGTATTCCTGGATCGAGGCGCGAATCCACCACATCGCATAAGTTGCGAGCCGGAAGCCTTTTTCCGGATCAAATTTCTTCACCGCCTGCATCAGGCCGACATTGCCTTCGGAAATCACTTCGCCGATCGGCAAACCGTAACCGCGATAGCCCATAGCGATCTTGGCGACGAGGCGCAGATGCGAGGTGATCAGCTTTTGCGCAGCGTCCGGGTCCTCATGCTCGGCGAACCGTTTCGCCAGCATGTATTCCTCGTCTTTTTCGAGCATGGGAAACTTGCGGATCTCGGCGAGGTAGCGCGACAGGCTTCCTTCCGGCGTCAGACCCGAAGCGGTGGTGGTCAATGCATTGCTCATCGGCGCAACTTTCTCTCCAAAGAACGCCCGTCGAAAGGGCGTGTCTCAACTTAACAAGCGTGTAGCCGGCGATCGATTTTCGGAAGGCCCCACAGGAACGCCTCTTTCGGGCGCTTGAAAGAGCCATATAGGAAGCCGCTGGGCGATCACCAAGCTTTCAGCGCAATCTCTTCTAATAAAACGGCTTTTCGGCGAAATCAGGGCGAAACGCCAATGAATTGGCGGTAACGGGCGGGCACATTGGCGTGAGGCGGCGGGCCGACCCGTCAATGCACCAAGGGCTTGCGCAACTGGCGGAGGCGAGCGTCGGTTTCCGGTCATCAACATCTCAATCTCCCTGGGTTGAAAGGGCGCGATGTTTTCACTCAATCCGGCGCCTTTAATCTTCACTGGAGCGAGTGCCCGGGTGGAGGGGTGTATCCGCCGAAGTCTGAGAAGGCGGGCCCAATTTCCGCGCGTCAGCCATCCGGATGGAATTCGGTCGTATCCGGTTGGCTTTTGAGTTAAGCAAGAGCACAGATTTGGTATTGGGGGGTGGCCGGGTGCCAGATATTCCGCAGTCTTTGCAATTCCTGTTCGGCCCGGGCGAAGAACCCTGGGCGCCGCTGCCAGACCCCGGCGCCACGCCGACTGTCGAGGCGCTTGACAGTGGCGTCACCATTGCGGACGGCGACTACACGGTGGCTGCGGACGAAACCATTTTTGCTGACGACGGACCTGTTGCGCTTCTCTTCAGTTCGGACTTGCCGCGGATCTATCAGAACGGCGTGCTCTGGAATCAATCGACCCTTGGCGAAGTTGCGAGCGTCAGAGGGAATATTGACGCCCTCTATAATTACGGCTCAATCATTTCGCTGTCGGTTAGCGGCGTCTCTCGGGGTGTTCAGTTTACTGATTGGGGTACACTGCAGAACCGCGGGGCCATATTCGCTGTCAGTGCAGGTGGGCCAGCTGTAGGCTATGAAGCACACGCGCCGCATTCCTACTCTCAAAGCATGAACAATGAGAACTTTGGAGAGATTGTTGCGTGGTCAGGATACTTTGATCCATCCGTTGTCCCTGAGGATGGCATCGGCGCCACGGGCGCGATCATCTACAACGGCGCGACCTTTATCAATTCTGGCCGCCTCGCCGCCTACGGTCACATGTATGCCGCCGCTTTTGACGGACAGCAAGCGGACTCAAGACTTACCAATACCGGGTTGATTGAGGCGTACGCCGACGAAGGCGGCTTGGCGATTGGAATTCGTTTCTCCGGCGGAGGATATCGGATTGTGCAGAACTCCGGAGTCATCCGTGCTGACAATGCAATCTACGTCGATTACCTTAATCAGAGTACTGTCTATTTCTACAACAGGGAAGAGGGCGAAGTTTACGGAGACTTTTATCTCAAGAACTCAACTGATCAGATCGTGAATGAGGGGTTGATCGTCGGCGATATCTATCTGGGTGTTGTTCGAGAAGGTGGGGTGACGCAGCCCGGAACCCTCGATTCAATTGTGAATACCGGCACAATTATTGGCGACATAATCGGCGGCGCCGACGATGTGCGAATTGAAAACCGGGTTGGCGCGATCGAAGGCGCTATCGTGCTCGCCGGTGGAAATGACACTGTCCTGCTGAGTGCGATTGACGATTCGCTGTCTGGCGCTGCGGGCAACGATGCATTGTTTGGAGGCGCTGGTGCAGATTTTCTTGCCGGCGGATCGGGTGATGACACGTTGGAAGGCGAACTTGAAAACGACACGCTGACCGGGGGCGCTGGAAGTGACTCCCTCGTGGGCCAACATGGTGATGACGCGCTCTACGGGGGCGCAGATAATGACGTGTTGCGCGGCGGTACGCAGAACGACACGCTCGCTGGCGGCGACGGCGATGACCTTCTGTACGGCGACGAGGGCGCCGATGCGCTCTACGGCGGCGCCGGCGCGGATACGCTTTACGGTTACACCGGCGACGACTTAATGACCGGCAATGGTGGAAACGACAGTCTCGATGGCGGGCCCGGGGACGACACCGTTCTCGGCGGCGATGGCGATGACGTGGTGACGGGCGGCGACGGCAATAATGTGGTTTCCGGCACGCGCGGCAACGACTCAGTCTATGGCGGCGATGGCGACGACACAGTGGTTGGCGGCGATGGCGACGATTTTGTTGCCGGACATGGCGGGATTAACGTTGTCGGCGGCGGCCTGGGAAGCGATACGCTGGTTGGATGGTTCAACTCCGACACATTAACCGGCGGCGATGGCGATGACTGGCTCTACGGCTATGAGGGCACTGACTCGCTGTATGGCGGTGCGCAGAACGATCGACTGTTTGGCGGAGACGATGCAGACCTGCTTGCTGGCGCTGCGGGCGATGACAGGCTTGCGGGAGAGGCGGGCGACGACAGCCTCTTTGGCGGAGAGGGCGCTGATACGCTGGACGGCGGCGAAGGTGCTGATTCACTTTACGGCAACGCAGACGCGGATTTCCTGCGCGGCAACTGGGGAGACGACTTGCTGAATGGCGGCGCAGGGGACGATTACGTCGCCGGCGAGAATGACAACGACCGATTGTTTGGGGATGTCGGCAATGACACGCTGGACGGCGGATACGGCAATGACACGATGACCGGCGGCGCCGGGAACGACAATTTTAACTTCCTCAGATTGCAAGGGCACGATGTCATCACGGATTTCAGTGCTGGCGCTGGTGTCGGGGACGTCATCGACATTATCGCCTATAACGGCACCATAGATAATTTTTCAGACTTGCTTGCGGCCGCCACCGACGATGGAACCAACACCATCATCGATCTGGATGGACGTGCTTCGATTACGCTGAACAACGTCCGCGTGTCCGAACTTCATCCAGACGACTTTCTTTTTGCGTAAACCACCCGCTACGCGCTCCGCGCGGAAGCGTCAGCGATAGAATTCGACCCGAAATTGCACCGGCCCCGACAGCGCGACACGGTGGAGCTTCTCCGGTTCGATGATCGCGACGTTATTGTGCTGCACGCGCAGGCGTTCTTCCGGCGGGCCGGGAATGACGTAGTCCAGCGCGCCCGACATGACGACCAGTTTGCCCCAAACGCCCGGTTTGGTGTCGTGCAGCGTGGTCAGTTTCGCGGGCGTGGACGTCTCCGTGAAGAGCGGCGTTTGCGCGTAGAAGGTTACACCCTCTGGAAGCGAAGCGAGCATGACTACGGTTTTGCGCGCGCGATCGCGGCATTGACCTCCGGCGCGCCGAATATAGCGAGCTGCAAGCTCTGGGCGATGCGTTCGGCGCGCTCCATGAAATACTGTACGGCGGCGGGCGTGGGCGCCGTTTCATCGAGTGTTTGCCGGAACAGTCCGAGCCAGACCGGAAAGTGCGACGACCGGATGGAAGCGTGTTTCTTGTGGGCCGGCACGGGCTTTCCGGAATAACTTCCGGCGTTCAGCGCGACGGAGGCCCAAAAAGACTTCATCTTCGCAAGGTGCGCGGGCCAGTTGTCCTTGATTGCGTCATCGAATACCGGCCCCAGCGCCGGATGGGCGCGCACTTTGTCATAGAAGCTGTCGACCAGCAGCGAGATGTAGGTTTCGTCAACGCCAATTGAGTCAGCGTAAGCTCTGATTTCTTCGCGCCGTGCTTCAGCGCTGGTGATCTGCGTCGTCGTCATGCGGCCCGATCTCCCAGCAGCGCGCGCAGGGCAGCGTTCCGGCTCACCAGATCTTTAATCGTGTACTGATCAAGAACGGCGAGGAAGGCGTCGACAGCCTCTCCAAGCACGCCTTTCAGCCGGCAGGCAGGCGTAATCAGACATTCGCCCTTGCCGCCCTCGAAGCATTCGACGATGGCGAGGTCTGCTTCCATGAGCCTCACAACATCGCCGACACACAGCTCCAGTCCCACTTCAGCGATGCGCAATCCGCCCGCGCGCCCACGCACGGTTTCGATCACCCCTTCGCGCCCCAGCGTATTGGCGACTTTCATCAAATGGTTTTTCGAGATGGCGTATTTGTTCGCGATATCGGCAATCGTCGCCGGGCCGGGGCCGTTCACTGCCAGATGCATCAGCAGCCGCAGCGCGTAGTCGGTTTGAACATTGAGGCGCATAAGATCTCCAAAAAGATGCATATAATATATTGCAATTTTGCGGAAAGGCAACATATAAGATGGATA
>CAZAOB010000010.1:32736-62242 GCA_964486635.1 uncultured Caulobacterales bacterium
ACCAGAAATAACGTGACGCACGTCCGGATGGATATCCAATACATCTAATGTGAGGAGGCCGACATGGCCGTGATGCCTGCATTCTCTTATGAACCCGCGGCATGGAGCCCACACCCGGGCCTGACGCTGCCGCGCCGTACCGAGCGCACTCTTCCATTACAGGAACCGCGTGTGGTTTTGGTGCCGGCGGCGAACACAACGCTGCATCATGCGATCCCGAAGATGCTGGCGGGACTGAACGCCTATGTGTTGCTGGCGTTCTGGATTGCGCTTCAAGGCGACCGGGAGGCGCTGTTCATGGTGGCGATCAGCGCATTCTATCTTTTTGCCTATATGGGGACGCCATATCTGATGGCGCGGCTCGGCGCGAAAAAAGCGCCACGCGCATCATCGCTGTCACAGTTTTTGAAGGAACCCTTTGACACATGGACGGGCGTCATCACGGGGCGCGAAGCGATGATCCAGGTGCTGACGGTTCCGGTCGCGATTGCAATCGCTGTCACCGGCATGTGCTTCATCATCGCCGCGCATCAATAATCGGCCGCTAGCGCCGCCAACGCTGCAAGTGTTCGTTAACCAGTCTTGACGGGAATTCCCTTGAGAAATTCGGCGCGGCGCCTGCAGCGTATACGCACTCATTAACCATTCAACGATAGCGTCACGGGAGTTTCGAATGGCAATGCCCGAAGGTCTTGACGCATGGTTAATATTCAAAAGGTGCAGAAGCACTTGGCTGTGGATTCCGGCACACGGCTCATGGCGACAACGCTCGCTGCGGGCACGCTGACGGTTCTCGCAATCTTTCTTGTCTTCGCCACATACCAGCTGAGCGTTGAGAGCCGTCTGCAAAAAAGTCAGTTGGAGCGCCATATCGAATCGATCGGCGCATCGACCGCATGGGGCGTCGAGAATTGGCTGACCGAGCGCGTTAAGATGGCGGAACAGATCGCTTACGAGTTGAGCGAGCTCGACGATATTGACGATGCGGTTAACAATCTGCGCAGCCCGATTTTTGAAAAGACGTTTATCTGGACCTATTTCGGAGAGGCCGACGGAACCTACCATATCTGGCCGCTGGATGACGAACTCCCCGCCGATTATGACCCGCGCACAAGGCCATGGTATCTCGCCGCTATCGAGGCAGGTCGCACAACGCTGACGGAACCTTATTTCGATATTGCCACCGGCGTGGAGACGATCACCGTTGCGACGCCTGTCTATCGCGATGGCAAAGTCATCGGCGTCGTCGGCGCGGACTTCTCAACAGAAACCCTGAGCGATGTTCTGCGAAGCACAAACCTTGGCGGTCTCGGTCAGGTCTACCTTGTGACCAGCGAAGGCAAGATGCTCGCGCACCCGAACCGTAACAATATTTCCCGCAACTTGCGCGATATCTACGCCGCAGATCCGCCGACCATCAGCTCTGAAATCCAGTATCTCGACAAACTTGCTGCGCCAAAGGTCGTCACGTTTGCGAAAATTCCAGCATTTGCTGCGATCGACTGGAGCCTCGGCGTCTGCGTCGAACAACACCGCGCCTTTCAAAGCCTGAATGAATTCCGTCAGCTCGCTGCGATTGCAACGCTGGCTGCTGCTGTCTTTATGGTGCTTGTCCTTGGATTTGTGATCCATCGTCTGCTCGTGCGCCCGCTCAACCAGGCGCGCATCGCCGCCGACGCCGCCAATGTGGCGAAGTCCGAATTTCTCGCCTCCATGAGCCATGAAATCCGCACGCCCATGAATGGCGTGCTCGGCATGGCGGAAGTGCTGTCGAATAGCGGCCTCGATGCGAAACAAAAAGAACTCGCCGGCATCATCACCTCTTCGGGTAATGCGCTGATGACGGTGATCAACGACATTCTCGACATCTCCAAACTCGACGCCGGGAAGCTTCGCATCTCGCCGGTGGCGTTCAATCTGCGCAAGACCGTATTCGAAGTCACCACCATGATGCAGGCGCGTGCGCTTGAAAAAGACATCGAGTTGATCGTGCGGTACGCGCCGAGCTTGCCAGAAGGTGTGGTTGGCGACGATTCGCGATTGCGTCAGGTGCTGGGCAATCTTATCGGCAACGCCGTAAAGTTTACCGAGCATGGTTATGTGCTGGTGGAAGTCGATGGAGATCGCGTCGGCGAGGAAGTCGACCTTACCATTTCCATTCGCGACACGGGCATCGGCATCGCCGAAGATCAGTTGCCGCGCATGTTCGAGAAATTTGAGCAAGCCGACAGTTCGCATACGCGCCGCTATGGCGGCACTGGCCTTGGTCTCGCCATCAGCCGCAACATTGTTGAGCTGATGGGCGGCCAGATCACCGCCGAAAGCGTCGTCGATCAGGGATCGTGCTTCCGTGTGTGGCTGCGCTTGCCGGTGGATGAATCCGTCGTTTCGCTTCCCGCCTGCGACAAGCAGATTTTTGACGATGTGCGAATTCTGGCGGTGGACGACAACGCAATCAACCGCCGCGTCGTCAAAGAACTCATGGATGGCTGGTCGTTGCGGTCAACGGTCGTTGAAAGTCCGGTGCGTGCGATGGCGGCGCTGGAGCGCGCGGCGATCGAGGGCGATGAATACGACATCGCACTGCTGGATCACCAGATGCCAGGCGAAGACGGGATTTCGCTCGCCAACCGCATCAAGCAAGACGCCCGCTTCGCTGGTTTGCCAATCATTGTCTTGTCGTCGATCAACGGCGTCGACAATGAAGACAATTCTCAAGGTGACATCATCGCGGCATCTCTCGCAAAGCCCGTTCGCCCCTCTCAACTGATGGATTGCTTTGCGCGCCTCTTGTCGGACAAAGCAGCGGCCACGCTGCGCGAAACGGCGCAGCGCTCGCGGCAAGATGCTTCGGCTGAACCCGAGGCTACTGTCGAAGAAGAGGCCGTTGGACGCAAGAAAGTGCTGATCGCCGAAGACAACATGGTCAACCAGATGGTGATCAAGACATTCATCAATGGCGAGAAGTTTGAAATCATTCTTGCAGAGAACGGTGAGCAGGCAGTGGATCTGTTTAAGAAACACGCGCCGGATATCGTCTTGATGGATCTGTCCATGCCGGTTCTGGGCGGGCTCGAAGCAACACAACAGATCCGCGCATTTGAAGAGGCGGAAGGCAAGACGCCGACCCCGGTCATCGCCACCACGGCGCATGTGATGCAGGAAGATCGCGATCGTTGCGCTGCTGCGGGCATGGATGATTTTCTCGCCAAGCCCATCAAGAAGGGCGAGCTTGATCGCGTGATGGCGCAGTGGCTCGAACCCGAGACGGCGAACGCTTTGTCTGCGTAATGCTAGAGGGCGCGCAGCGCCTGGAGCAGTGTTTGAAAATCCTCCGGCGCCGGCGCTTCAAAGCGTAGCGTCTCGCCGGTCACAGGATGAGCAAAGCCCAAAACGCGCGCATGCAGCGCCTGCCGCCTGAAGTTACGGATCGTCTCAATGGCGTGATCAGTTTCGGGCTCGCCGGGCTTCAAACCTGAAAGGCCCGGCCCGCGGCCATAGACCTGATCGCCGATCAACGGACACCCAATATGCGCCAGATGAACGCGGATCTGGTGAGTTCTCCCCGTTTCCAGCGTGCATTCAATGAGCGATGCCAGCGCATCGCCTTTCAGCTTCGCGCGCGCGCGTCCGAAAGACTCCACGACCTTGTAGTGCGTCACCGCGTGGCGCGCGCCGTCATATTCATCTTCATCGACAACGGACATTTTGGTCCGGTCACGGTGGTTTCGTCCCAACGCGGCGTCGATGCTGCCGACGCCCGGACGCGGCGCGCCAACAGCGATGGCTTCATAGACGCGGTCAATATCATGGGCGGAAAACGCGGCGGACAATCCCTGATGCGCAGCATCATGTTTCGCCACCACCAACAGCCCCGACGTTTCCTTGTCGATGCGATGAACGATGCCGGGACGGCGCGCGCCGCCAATGCCGGACAGGCTGTCGCCGCAATGATGAATGAGCGCATTCACCAGCGTTCCGGTCCAGGCGCCCGGCGCCGGGTGCACGACGAGCCCCGCCGGTTTGTTGACGATGATCAGATCGTTGTCTTCATAGACGACGTCGAGCGGGATGTTCTCGGCGAGCGGCTCTGGGTCGACCAGCGGCGGCGGCGTCAGACGGTATTCCTCGCCCTCGCGAAGTTTCCACGATGCGGATGACGCGACTTCGCCGTCTCGCGTCAGCGCGCCTTCCTCGATCAGCGCCTTGATCCGTGTGCGCGTGATGTCGGGTATCTGCTCGCTAAGCCATTTGTCGAGGCGCCCGCCAGCAGCGTCGGCGTCAACGCACAGGGTATATGCGCCATCTTCATTGGGCTTGAGGGTTTCTTCGTCTGAGGTCATAAGCGGGGTGTAGCGGGCCTTTACGCGGACCGCCAGCCCAGAGAGCGGGAGTGAGATCGGTGACGACAAACCAGCCGAGCGATTATGACCAGCAGCAGCCGAACGATCCGCCAGTGTCGGGGATGGGCGGCCTGGCGCACGCGATTGGCGCGCGCAATCTGAAAATCGCCATTGTCACCATGCCGCTGATATTTCTCGTGGCGATTGCGCTGATCATCTTGATCTTTGGCAAGAAGGAAGAGAATGCGCCGGCTGAGGAATCTGCAGCGATTGAAGGGCTGGCTGCGACTCCGGCGGCTGACATAGCGGAACGCGTCGCCATTAGCGCAGGGCAGACGCCGGGAGCGCTGGCGCTGGATGGCGATCGCCTCGCCGTGCGCATCGATGGACCCGACGGCGTTGAGGTTGTTGTCTACGACTTGTCGAAAGGCGAAGTCATCGCGCGCATCAGCTTCGCACCGGAGGCTGCGCGTCCGGATTAAACGGTTCCGTCAGAGAATTGCGCGCGCCCCTTGAAAACCGGCAAATACACTTTATTTTTTAAAGCGAAATGCCGCGTCAGGCGAGGAGAGCCCCTATGACTGCAACAAAACCGGACGAAATGAGCCCCGACCTTGCGAGCGAACTCGCTTATGTGCGCGCGCTTGCAGAGGAAGGGCGCGATGCGCCGCTAATCGGCGGATTTTACTATCTGCTCTGGGGCGGACTGATGGGCGCCGCCGCGCTTGCTGCATTCTTGCTGGCGACGGGCGCGGTTTCGCTCGGGCCCGTAAACATTTTCAGCGTCTGGATAACTGCGGGTCTCATTGGCTGGGCGGCGTCGCTTCTGCATGACCGGCGCAGCGGCGCCAAACCCGGCGCGCTCACCATCGGCAATCGCACCGCGCAGGCAGTCTGGTTTTCCGTGGGCGTGTTCATGACCTTGCTGTGGATCGCGATCATTTTTGCGCATGACAATTTCACCGCGCTCGGCGTGCCGCCTTACTTTCTGTTCTCCATGATGTTCCCCGCCGCGTTCGGACTCTACGGCGTTGCGTTCTATGCGAGCGCCGTGGCCGCCCGTCTCGACTGGTTGAAGTGGTTTTCGCTGGTTTCCTGGGGGTTCTCCGTTGCGTGCGTGTTTCTCGCTGGCAGCAACTATCAGTTCCTTGCGGGCGCGATAGGAAGTCTCGTATGCGCTGCATTGCCCGGATTTTTGTTGATGCGTGACGAGCCAAAAGAGATTGTCTAACCGATGAGCGCCGGTTCCGACTTTGACTATCGTGAAATTGACGATGTCATTCATGGGCGCGTGCGCCTGTCGGTGATGGCGTTTCTGTCAGGCGCTGGTGCGGCGGACTTTAATGAACTGAAAGCGCGGGTTGGCGGTACCGACGGAAACCTTTCCGTTCATCTCAGCAAGCTTGAAGATGCGGGCTACATTGTCACGAAAAAAGGCCTGCGCGGAAAACGTCCGCAAACCACGGTGACGCTCAGTAAGAAGGGTCGCGAGGCGTGGATTGCGTATATTGCGCGGATGGAGGAATTGCTTCGCCCGAAAGCAGCTGAGTAAAGCGCCCGGCAAAAATTTGTTATTTGCGCGACGACAAAAGGCGCGCCACCAGCCAGATCGGAATGACGACGCCGGCGCCGATGAGCAAATAGGTGCCGAGGGTAAGGGCGATCTCGCCGAAGCTTTCCCCGAGATTGCCCACCAGATCGCGGACATTGTGAAACACGCCGCTCCAGAATTCGCGCACGCCGATCCGGAAAAAAGAAAACACCGCGCCGACGATGATGCTAGCGATGACCAGTTTGATGACGGTGCGGCTTGTGCTGCCGCCGGTCAGCCGGTCTTTCAAGGATGGTTCAGGCATAATCGCTTCCCACTCGGTCACAGTCCCCAGACGCGACAATCTAGGCGCGAATGGGCGTCGGTTCAATGCGATTGATATTCCGGCGACGCCTTGGCCCAAAACCCATTGTCGCGTGATGGATACGCGAGCGATTCAGCGGATGCGGCGCAAGGGAATGCGGCGAATGGGTTTCCCTTCCACAACGCGGAACAGGCCTAAATAAGCGGCCGTCATTGATCGGCGCGGCGCCGACGCGTACGGTTCGCGTCGAATTGGAGGGGATTATGAATTCTGTTCGCACTTGTCTGATGAGTCTCATCGCGGCCTTGTTATTCACGGGGCCGGCTTTCGCGGACGCGACTATCCTTCGCGCCGCGAGAATGATCGATGTGGCGTCCGGCAAAGTCATCAGCCCGGCGGCGATTGTAGTTCGCGACGGCGTTATTGAGTCGGTAAATCCTGAAGCACTTCCGGAAGACGCCGCACTCCTTGATCTTGGCGACAGGACAATACTTCCGGGCGTGATGGACATGCATAGCCACGTCACCCTCGATTTTTTTACCGGCGACCACTGGACGACAGCGGCTGTGTTTGAAACGCCTGCGGACTGGGCGCTTTACGGCGTCGAATTCGGCCGTCAGATGCTGGAGGCCGGGTTCACAACCGTTCGGGATGCGGGAGCGTGGCCCGGATTTCCGGACGTCGCTCTTATGCGGGCGATTGAAGCGGGGCGCGTTGTCGGACCGCGCATGTTTCCGGCGGGACATTATATTTCAATCACCGGCGGGCATTGTGATGTGACGGGCTTTGCGCCTGGCGTCATGGAGCTCGGGCCGAACGAAGGTATCGCCAACGGGGACGATGAAATCCTTCGGGCCATACGGTATCAGGCGAAACACGGCGTGAAGGTGATCAAAGTGTGCGCCACTGCCGGCGTATTTTCGAAAGGCGACCAGCCCGGCGCACAGCAATATTCCGATCATGAACTGCAAACGATCGTCGAGGAGGCGACGCGCCACGGCTTGAAGGTCATGGCGCATGCCCACGGATCTGAAGGCATTCTGGCCGCTGTTAAAGCGGGCGTCGCATCGATTGAGCATGGTTCGATGCTGACGCCGGAAATCATTCGTGAAATGAAAAAGCGCGGCACCTATTACGTCCCCACAATTTATCTCAACGATCTTCCTTTGCCGCCGGACACGCCCGAGTGGACGGTGAAGAAAAGCGAGTTCCTCGCGCCCTTTGTTGAAAAGAGCTTCGAGATGGCGGTGGAGAGCGGCGTAAACATCGCTCTTGGTACGGATGTCGGCGTCTTCAAGCACAATGAGGCGGGAAAAGAATTTGGCGCCATGGTGGAGCGGGGGATGACGCCTGCTCATGCATTGCGTACGGCGACAATCAACGCGGCGGACTTGCTGGGCGTTTCCGATCGGGGCCAGCTAAAACCCGGCATGCTGGCAGATATCATCGCGGTGGACGGAAATCCGCTCGAAGACATCAGTGAAATGGAGCGCGTGACTTTTGTCATGAAAGGCGGCGACATTATCAAGCAGCCCGATTCAAGTCTGCGCCAATCCGGCGGCGAATGAGGCCCGCCAAACTTCCTAGGGCTTGATGTCGAGCCGCCAGCCGACGGAAAAGCGCCAGTCCTGATCGAAACCCGCTACTGGCTGATCATAGGCGCGGGCGAATTCGAGTTCGAGCACGCCCAGATCGTCATAGGCGGCCCGAACGCCGCCGCCAAAGGATCCCATATCGATGGTGATGGCGTCGCCGTTGCTGCGCGAGAATACATCGCCCTGCACATAGTCGGCGAAGACATAGACTTCGCTCTTGGAAAAGTCGCCGGCGCTAATCGGCCGCCAGGCGGGCTCGATGGATAGACCAAAGCCCCGGTCCGCATTGACGAGCGCCGTATCGAAGGCGCGGCCGAAACGCGGCCCGCCCATGGAGAAGCGCTCATTGGCGGGCAGCGCATTCTCCGTCCACTGACCGCCGCCATTGATGCGGGCGTACACTGACTTGCCGAACTGTCTGGTTAGTCCGGCCTCCGCAGTCACTTTTGTGTATTGCAGCTCGCCAATCGCCGGCGTGATGTCGGCGCCAAGCATGTCGATGCCCTGCGCGACGCCGGCATGGAGGCGGTAACTCAGCTTGTCTTCGCCGGCGGCGTAGGTTGCAGAAAGGCGCACGGCGCGCGTGCGCTCCGTGGCGATCAGCGAACCGAATGCGGCGTTGTCGCTGTTGACGCCGTCTATCCCGGCGCGGACATAAAGATTGCGCTTGAACGAACGGATCAGCGGCGCCGTCAGGGCAACGCCGTATATCTGTGCGTCGCCGGAGATTGGCGTGCCGGAGGGCCTCGATCGCAGTACTGATGCGCTTGCTTCTGCGCGAATGCCCGATGTTCCAATCGGCGTTGAGTGCGTCAGGCTCGCTTGTAGCGAATCCTTGAAATTGACAGACGCAGCGAGGTGCAAGCTCGTGGCGTCGCCGTCGCGCAACAGCCGGTACGCTTTGCCGAGCGCGCTGAACTGGCCGTCGCGCACCAGCCGCGTGGTGCGATTGTTGAAACCAAACGTGACAGTGGGTTTTTGATAATCGAGGGCCATCTCCATACGGACCTCGCCGGGCGTGTCCCCTGCGTGCAGGGTCGGCTCCACGTTGAGCCCGGGAATATCGCGCGACAGCGACACCGCTCGCTCCAGCGTTGTGCGCTTGGTGGAGGTCTCGGCGGTCAGGCGCTCCGCATAGGCCGTGACCATCCGGTGTTTGCGGCCTTCGGTTTCGCCGCTGAAGCTGACGGTTTTGATTGCGCCTTCAGTGACGCGCACACGGACAATGCCATTTGCGAAGGACTGCGGCGGGATGGCGATGGAGTAAAACGCAACGCCCGCCTCGCCATAGGCGCGGTTCATCGCGGCGGCGAGATCGTTGAGGCTTTCGCGCGTGGCGGTGCGCGCCAGAAACGGGCGCACTGCGTCGGCGACATTAGCGGGGACGTCGACGCCGTCGAACTGAACGCCGCGGATCAGGACCGGCGGAATGATGCGCTTGTCACCGACGGCTTCCGCGCGCACTTCGCCAGGCGCCAACCGCTCTTCCGGCTGCGCGGCGACAGCAATGGCGCTGAAGGCCGTCAGGCCCGCGCAGAGCGCTGCAATACTCCGTATAAAGATATATGAACCCGGCATGTCGCCCCCCGAAATCCGTACTTGCCGTTCCCGATGGAAAAGGCGGCGGCTTCTGCGCCGCCTTTTCCAGGGAGCGCGGCCTAGTTGTCGCCGAACAGGCCGCCGAGGAGACCGCCGCGATTGCCGTCTTGCGGATCGAGCAGACCGTCGACTGTGTCTTCGACGCCGCCGAGAAGCCCGCCTTCGCTATTGGGGTCGAGAATGCCGCCGACCGTGTCGTCGACAATGTCCGTCAGGCCGCCATCGCCACCGCTGCTCGCCGGGATCACGTCGAGTGCGCCGCCGCCGCCGAGCACTGTATCGCCGCCGACGCCAAGCGTGACGAGATCGCCGCCCGACGCTGCGCCGACGGTCAGCAGACTGCCTTGCTGCTGGTCGCTCGACAGCACGCTGAGGCCGATCAGAGAGTCGACATCGCTTGCGCCAAGGGCGGTCGCGCCGCCAATGCTCGCGGTGATCAAGTCGCCCGGCGCGGCGGTCAGCCCGTCGAGCAAATAGATCTCGCCTTGGCCGGACTGCACCAGCGCCTGACCGGTTGCGTCGATGACGCCGACCACCGTGCCGGCGAGCGGTGTTGCGCCCGGTAGGGCGTCGTCGACAATATCGGCCATGTAATACGCGCCCCCGGCGACGAGGCTTGCATGCTGACCGGTGAAGATCAGTGTTTCCGACAAGGCTTCCGGCGCGCTGCCAAGTTCGCCGGTGTTGGCGAGCAGGCCGGTCCCGGCGACGCCTCCTTCTCCAATTAGCCCTCCCACTGCAAGCTGACCGGCGCCGCCGAGATTGAAATTCCCATCCTGTCCGTTCATGCCGGGCTCGCCTTGCATTCCTTGCGGACCTTGAGGCCCTTGCGGGCCGGTCGCGCCTTGAGGCCCTTGCGGACCGGTTGCGCCTTGCGGACCGGTTGAGCCGGTCTTGCCGGTTTCGCCCTTGGCGCCGACGCTGGCAATGCGATCGCCGCCATGTGACGAGCAGGCGGATACGGCCAACGCGCAACTCAATGAAAGTGCGAGCGCGCGTTTTAATGTTGAAGTCGTGGTCATGTCTGTTCTCCCAGCTGAGTGGCCTGAAGTTCGGCCTGGTTGGCGGCATGCGGGTCGCGCGCCGTTGCAACCGGTTGCTTGATCAGTCGGGAGATTACAGGAGCTGCGTTAAATCCAATTCAAACCGTATACGGAATTTCCTGGCATTATTACGCATGCGGGAACGCGTTGCGCGGGCGCGCCGCGTGATCCCGCAACGCGTTTCGCATTGAGGAATAAACTACACAATGCGCAATGGCGCCGGCGCTAGGCCGCTTTTTCCATGTAAACGGAGCGGCAAGGGAAGGGAATGGAAACGCCTTCCGCATCAAAGCGTTCTTTTACGGCTTGGGTCAGCGCCCACTTCACCGGAAAATAATCGGCGCGTTCGACCCATACGCGGCAAACTATGTTCACCGAGCTGTCGCCGAGATTATCGACGGCGATCACCGGTTCAGGATCGGTCTTGGCGCGCGATTCCTTTTCAACTTCCGACTTGATCAGCGCCATCGCTTTCTTCATGTCGTCGCCATAGGAAATGCCGAAGACGAAATCGACGCGGCGGGTCGGGTAGCCGGCGTAGTTGGTGATGACTGCGTCAAAGATCATGCCGTTGGGGATGATGATTTTCTTGTTGTCGACGGTGGCGAGCTCGGTGGTGAACAGGCCGATCGTTTTCACCGTGCCGGAAACGCCTGCGGTGTCGACGAAATCACCCACATCAAAGGGGCGAAAACCGAGCATCATTACGCCGGACGCTACATGGCCGAGCGTTCCTTGCAGGGAAAGGCCGATGGCGAGGCCGGCGGCGCCAATGACGGCGGCGAAGCTTGTTGTGGGCACGCCGAAGACGCCGAGCGTTGTAATGATCACCAGCGCAATCAGACCGTAATGAACAAGGCTCGACAAAAATCCCGACAGCGTCGCATCAATGCGGCCAGACTTCGACATGGCGGCGGAGACGATCTTCTTGACGCGCCCGGCGAGCCACAAGCCGACAAACAGAACGACAAGCGCGCCGACAACGCTGGGCAAATAGCCTGCGGCTTGTTCCACCAGTCCGTTCAGAAAGGTGAGCGCCATGTCGAGATTGCCCGATGCGCCATCCGTTGCGGTTCGTGTTGCGCCGTCTTGCATGGTTCGTCTCCTTCACTGCTTGCTGGGGGTATAGGGTGATCCGTCACGAGGGCAAATTTGCGCGGTGAAATCGCGCCAAATCGATTGCCCCAATAAGTTGAGTGGGGCGCGAAAAAATTCATCATATCTGTTGAATTCTTTCATAAAACCCAGTGTTGGTGAATAGTTATCCACCACTTTCGGCACGGGCTTACGATGCGCGCATTGAGTTTGTTGCGTAGTCCGGAGCCCGATCCATGGAGCAATCCCCACGACTTTCCTTGTCCTATGTCATGCCTGCTCAGGCGCAAAAACATGTGACGGTGAATGAAACATTCCGCCGTCTCGATGCGCTGACGCAGATGTCCGTTGTCTCGCGCAGCGAAACGAGTGAGCCCGCGTCGCCTGCGGAAGGGGACGCTTACATTTTGCCTTCGGGCGCCAGCGGCGATGCGTGGGACAGCTATGACGAGCATGACATCGTTGTTTATCAGGACGGCGCCTGGGCGCGCATCGTGCCGCTAGAAGGCCTGCGGTGTTGGATCAGCGACGATGACGAGTTCCTCGTTTTTGACGGCGCGGCGTGGACGGAAATTTCAAGCGGCGGCGGATCGTCGGAGACTGCCGCAAAGTTCGGGGTCAATACAACGGCCGACACGACCAACCGGCTCGCGGTGAAATCAGATGCCGTGCTGTTCAATCATGATGATGTGACGCCAGGTTCCGGCGATTGTCAGGTCAAGATCAACAAGGATGCGGCGGGCGATACGGGAAGCCTGTTGTTCCAGACTGGCGCATCGGGCCGCGCCGAGTTTGGCCTGACGGGCGACGACGACTTCCACGTCAAGGTCAGCGCCGACGGCTCAAGCTGGAACGAAGCGATCCGCGTCAAAAAAGATACGGGGTTCTTGGGCGTCGCCGGTCGCGACAATATGGGAACCTTTGCGCTTGATGTGGGCGGGGGTTTCCGCTTCTGGGCGTCGGACCCGGCAACCAATCAGGACTGTTACATCATCGATCAGGACACTGGCGGCGTCACCAATATCTTTTGGTACAAGAATGATGAGTTCACATTCTATCTTGGCACGAGCGCCGGGCATGTGATCACGCGCGGCGCAACCCTGCAGCCCGGCGGCGACAATTCGCAATCGCTCGGCACAGCATCGAAACGCTGGTCGGTGGTCTATTCGGCGACGGGCACGATCAACACGTCCGACGAACGCGAAAAACTCGATCTGCGCGACAGCGATCTTGGGCTCGCTTTTCTCGAAGACATCCGCCCGGTGAAGTTCCGCTATCGCCGCGGCGGGTCGCGGCAGACGCGCGTCGACCCGGAAACCGACAAGGCGGAATATGAAGCAACGCCCGGACAGCGCACCCATTACGGGCTTTCTGCGCAGAATGTCCGCGCCGCGCTCGACAAGCATGGTGTTGCGGACTTCGCCGGCTGGGTGCTCACCGATAAAAACGATGCATCAAGCACGCAAGGGCTCAGATACGATCAGTTTGTTTCGATCCTGATCCGCGCGGTGCAGGAGCTGAGCTCGGAAGTGAAATCGCTAAAGGCGCGCGCGTGATGTCAGGCGGGCTTAAAGGTCAGCGCGACGCCGTTATTGCAATAGCGCCAGCCGGTCGGTTCCGGCCCGTCGCGGAACTTATGACCCTGATGGCCGCCGCAGCGCGCGCAGTGATATTCATCGCGCGGCCCGATCAGCTTGAAGTCTTTCTTGAAGCCGAGCGAGCCGGGAATGTAGTCCCAGAAAGACGGCCAGCCGGTGCCGCTTTCAAATTTGGTATCGGATTTGAACAGATCCAGTCCGCAGCCGGCGCAAGCGAAAATCCCGGCGCGCTTCTCGGCGTTGAGCGGGCTGGTGCGCGGGCGCTCCGTCGCTTCCTTGCGCAACACCGCATAGGCTTCCGGCGACAGGCGCTGTTTCCATTCCGCTTCCGACAATTGCCACTTGTCGTAATCGGGAATTGTTTTCGGATCGGGATCGTCTTTGGCCATGACTTGTTCCTGTGTTTGCGCGCCGCAACCGGCGGCGGCGCCGAGAAGGCCGAGCGTCAAATGCCGGCGCGTCAGTCCGTTCATCACTATACTCCCATTTTCTCTCGTGCAGAATGGAAAGGGTTACCTAGGCGCGCAACAGTTCAGAAGGAACGCTGCGCCAGTTCACAAAGCGGCGAGAGTAGCAAAAGCAGCCCGGTGTTTCGGTTCGATTTAAACAGGGTCAAGCAATTGTGACTGTCATGAATGTCGAGACGATTCAATTGCCAGACGAAATGCGCGACCGCCGGAAGCAGCGCCGCGTAATAAATGAAATGCGCTTCAATCAATGTTCCGGCAAGAGCGAACAACGTGATCGTGAGCGCGAAGAAGAGCCCGAGCGCCGGCGCCGTTTTCTCGCCAAGCCGCAGGGCGGAGCTTTTCACCCCAATGAGCGCGTCGTCTTCCGTATCCTGATGGGCGTAGATCGTGTCGTAAAACAGCGTCCAGAAAAAACCAGCGGCGTAAAGGGCGAACGCTTCCGGGTTCAGCGCGCCCGTCGCGGCGGCGTAGCCGACCAGCGCGCCCCAGTTGAAAGTGAGGCCGAGCCAGGCTTGCGGCCACCAGGTGATGCGCTTCATGAACGGATATATCGCAACAAGAATGAGCGAGCCGAGGCCGAGCAAAATCGTGAAGCGATTAAACTGCAACAGCACCGCAAGGCCGGTCAGCGACAGCGCGATCAGAAACACCCATGCACGCTTCACCGAAATCTGTCCCGATGGGATTGGGCGCAACGCTGTACGCTCGACTTTGGCGTCAATGTCACGGTCGACAATGTCATTATAGGCGCAGCCCGCGCCGCGCATGACAAAGGCGCCGACGCCCATCAGCGCCGCGTAATAGAGAAGATGCAGACCGGCATGTCCCGCCGCTGCGGCGAGGGCGAGGCCCCAAAGGCAGGGAATGTACAAGAGCCACGTTCCCACCGGCCGGTCGGCGCGCGCGAGCCGCAAATAGGGTTTTGCGAAACCCGGCATGGCCTCGACCCAGTTGCCGGGCGCGGCGTCGGGCGTGGCGGTGGAGGCGGTGTTGGTCATGGCGGGGTTTTAGCGCCGTCGCGAGGCTATTTCAAAAGACAAAATGTTCAGGTTCTTGACCTGACCGGAAACCAAAGCTCAAACAGCGATATGACCCCACGCCTTTACATTGATGGACCGCTGCATGCGGGATTGCCCGCGCCGCTTTCGGCGGAACAGGCGCATTATCTCAAAAACGTGTTGCGGCGCGCGGAAGGCGACGCGCTGCTCTTATTCAACGGCAAGGATGGCGAGTTCGCGGCGAGCATCGCCGAGCTGAAAAAGAAATCCGGCGCGGCGCAGGTGATGCATCAGACAAGAGAGCAAATCGCTGAACCGGATTTGACGCTTTATTTCGCACCGGTGAAACGCGGGCCGCTGGAAGTCATTGTGCAAAAGGCGGTGGAAGTGGGCGCCGCGCGGCTGCAACCCGTCATCACGGAGCGCACTGTCGCGCCAAAATTGAACATCGAGCGCTTGCAAGCCATAGCAACGGAAGCCGCCGAGCAATGCGGACGCATGACTGTTCCCTCCGTGGGCGAACCAATCAAGCTGGCGGCGATGATCGAGAATTTCCCGCAAGACGCGCGGCTGTTGTTCTGCGATGAGGCGGGCGATGACGAACAGCAAGAATGGGGCGGCAAAAACGGCCGCGCCGCACCTGTATTAGATGCGCTAAATCACGGCGATAGCAAATCTGATGGACAAGGTGTGGCATGGAGTGTGCTCACGGGCCCCGAAGGCGGGTTCTCAGCAGCGGAGCAAAAACGCCTTAGAATGCAGCCATTCGTCACCGCCGCAACGCTGGGCCCGCGAATTTTACGCGCTGACACGGCGGCGATCGCCGCGCTTGTGTTATGGCAGGCGGCGCTGGGCGATTGGCGCGAGACCTGAGAGCACGCGAGCGTGATGCGCGTCAGGCTTGGCGATTGGCGCATCACGGGATAGAGCAAACGAAAAAGGCGACGCGCCCGTTTCCGGAGAGAGTTTTGACAACCGCCAAAGAACAGACCGGCGCCTTGCCGCCCATTGAATCGCTGGATCAGCTCACGGCCCATCTCGCCAGCGGCTGTAAGCCGAAAGACAAATGGCGCATCGGCACCGAGCACGAAAAGTTCGTGTTCTGCCGCACGTCCCTAAAGCCGGTGCCCTATGAGGGCGAGGCGGGAATTCGCGCGATTCTGGAAAAGCTAGCCGAAGAGACCGGCTGGGACATTATTCGAGAAAACAATCTGCCCATCGGTTTGAAAGGCGAAGGCGCAAGCGTCAGCCTAGAGCCCGGCGGACAGTTCGAGCTTTCCGGCGCGCCGCTCGAAAATATTCACCAGACATGCGACGAGGTGCATCGCCATCTCGATGCGGTGAAGGCGGTTTGCGATCCGCTTGGCGTCGCCTTTCTCGGCATGGGTCACACGCCGACCTGGACGCGCAGCGAGATCCCGCAAATGCCGAAGGCGCGTTACACGATCATGCGCAATTACATGCCGAAGGTCGGTTCTCTCGGTCTCGACATGATGCACCGGACCTGCACCGTGCAGGTCAATTTGGACTTCGCGTCGGAAGCCGACATGGTGAAAAAGTTTCGCGCCTCGCTGGCGCTGCAGCCGATCGCAACTGCGCTGTTCGCCAATTCGGGGTTGGTCGAAGGAAAAGATTCCGGCTACGCCTCGTGGCGAGCGCATATCTGGACTGACACGGATCCCGACCGCACCGGCTTGCTGAATTTCGTATTTGAAGATGGTTTCGGGTTCGAGCGCTATCGCGATTACATGCTCGACGTGCCTATGTACTTCCTCCGCCGCAACAACAGGTTCATCGACGCCGCGGGGATGTCGTTCCGCGATTTGATCAAGGGAAAGCTCCCGGCGGCGCCCGGCGAATTGCCGACCATGGAAGATTGGGAAGATCATCTCTCAACCGCGTTTCCCGAAGTGCGCCTTAAGACGTTTCTTGAAATGCGCGGCGCCGATGGCGGGCCATGGGCGCGCATTTGCGCCTTGCCGGCTTTCTGGGTCGGGCTCCTTTACGAACAGGACGCGCTCGACGCCGCATGGGACGTGGCGAAAGATTGGACCACGGAAATGCGCGAGCAATTGCGCGATGACGCCGCAAGATTCGGGTTTCAGGCGAAGATCGGATCGCGCACGGTGCAGGATGTGGCGCTCGAAGTTCTGGAGATTTCCCGCGCCGGTCTTAAAAAACGCGCGCGCATGGGCAATCTGAAAGAAGATGAAACCACCTATCTCGATCCGCTGGTGAAAATCGCAAAGAGCGGTGTCACCATGGGCGAATACACGGTCGATCATTTCCTCGGCGAACTCGGCGGCGATGCGAAGAAGCTTTTTGAAGAGTGCAAGTATTAGCGCACGACAAATTGCGTCATTCACGCAATTGCGACTTTGATGCTTCCGCCCAACGCCTACCTGCAGGCCGCTGCAACCAACAGGAAATCGTAATGACAGACGCAAACACCTATACGCCGCCGAAAATCTGGACCTGGGACAAAGAGAGCGGCGGCAACTGGGCGAGCATCAACCGCCCCATCGCCGGCCCGACGCACGAAAAAAACCTGCCTGTCGGCAAGCATCCTTTGCAGCTTCATTCGCTGGGCACGCCCAATGGCGTCAAAGTGACGATCATGCTGGAAGAGCTGCTGGCGCGCGGCGAAAAAGGCGCGGAATACGATGCCTGGCTGATCAATATCAGCGAAGGCGATCAATTCTCCAGCGGTTTCGTCGAGATCAATCCCAATTCGAAAATTCCCGCGCTGCTGGACCGCTCCGGCGCCAAGGCCGTGCGCATTTTTGAATCCGGCGCCATCCTTGTTTATCTCGCGGAAAAATTCGGGGCGTTTCTCCCCACAGACCCGGCGGCGCGCGCCGAAGTCATGTCGTGGCTTTTCTGGCAGATGGGCTCGGCCCCGTTTCTTGGCGGCGGCTTTGGCCATTTTTACGCCTACGCACCGGAGAAATTTGAATACCCGATCAATCGCTACGCCATGGAGGTAAAGCGCCAGCTCGATGTCCTTGATCGTCAACTGGCGAACCACAAATTTATCGCCGGCGAGGAATACACTATCGCCGATATGGCGATCTGGCCGTGGTACGGCGCGATGGCGCTGGGCAAACTGTATGACGCTGCGGAATTTTTGCAGGTGCATGAATATAAAAATGTCGTGCGCTGGGCGAATGAGTTGTTTGAACGTCCGGCGGTGCAGCGCGGACGCATGGTGAACCGCGCCTTTGGCGATCCCGAAACGCAGTTGCATGAACGCCATGACGCCAGTGATTTCGACACCAAGACGCAAGACAAGATCGGCGTGAAAAATTCCTGATCCGGCAAAGCAAGCGCAGCGCCTTGATGTGTTTGGCGATACGAGTGCGGCCTGTGCGGCGCTCGCCAAAAAAGATTCGGCGCTGGCGCGTGCGGTAAATGCGATTGGTGAGCCGCATATTCGCCGCCGCCCCGGCGGGTTCGAAGCGCTGTTCCGCATCATCGTTGAGCAACAGGTTTCCGTCGCCAGCGCGCAAGCGATCTGGGCGCGTTGTCAGGCAGGCATGAATTGCGCTGATCCATCGCACGCCCTTCGTCAGGGTGAGGATGGTTTGCGCGGCTTCGGATTGTCCGGGCCGAAAGTGCGGTATGTGACGGCGCTGGCCGAACAATGGTCAGCCGGCGAGATTGATGAGGAAACACTCGCAGGGTTGAGCGATCAGGACGCCTCCCTCGCGCTGCAAAAGATCAAGGGAATCGGTCCGTGGACGGCGGCGATTTATCTGCTGTTTTGCGAGGGCCGGGTCGATATCTGGCCGCCGGGGGATGTGGCGCTGCTCGGCGCCTATCGGTCAGCGCGTCAGGAAGTAAGATCCAAGGGGCCTGAACCGGACATGAAATTTCTCGACGGGCGAGCTGTTAAATGGCGGCCCTATCGCGGCGTCGCGGCGCACATTTTGTGGACCTATTACGCGCATATTCGCGGGCGCACGCCAATTTAGGTGGTTAATTCCGGGTGTTGCGAAAATATCGCCTACACCTTCAAACTTCTGTCATGCAGAATCATATATAGAATTCGAGCATGAGAACCGGCTAAACTGAACCGACAGCAGGGGAGTCCCGCTTTCAAGAGTTTGAGTCAGAATTTTCAGAGTGAACGATTTGCCTCGCGGGAGGCGCGCCGATGACTATTGCGCACCGCACCCCTGAGGCCTGCCCAGCTCTTGTTCTGAATGCGGACTTTCGGCCCCTCAGTTATTTTCCATTATCGCTCTGGTCATGGCAGGACACGCTGAAGGCGGTGTTCCTAGATCGCGTCGATGTCGTTGCGCAGTACGAAACCAAAGTGCGCAGCATGAATTTCGAAATGCGCCTGCCGTCAGTGGTGTCGCTCAAGACATATGTGAGCCATTCGCGCTCGCCCGCATTCACCCGATTCAACGTGTTCCTGCGTGACAAGTTCCTGTGCCAGTATTGCGGCTCCGGCGCGCGCGATCTGCTGACGTTCGATCACGTCGTGCCGCGTTCGCAAGGCGGGCGCACCACTTGGGAAAATATTGTCGCCGCGTGCAGCGCCTGCAATATCAAGAAGGGCGGACGCACGCCGCGTGAAGCGAAAATGTTTCCGGCTCGCGAGCCGCAACGGCCGACCATGTTCGAGTTGAACGAGCGCGGCCGCGCCTTCCCGCCGCACTATCTGCATGAAAGCTGGCAGGATTTCCTCTACTGGGATTGCGAACTCGAGCCATAATTTCAGCTCAATCGGGTCTTATGTTCCGCTTCCGGTCACATTGAGGCTGCGGGCCGACTGGCCTATGATCCTCGCTGTTGTGATTGTGGACGGAGGTGGAGCTCATGAAACTGAATCATCATTCAATTCCTGCCTGGCTCGTGCGCGGCCTTGCGGCATTCAGCGTGCTGGTCGCGGCGGGATGCGCGTATAACGAAACGCTCGGCCGGAACCAGCTGTTATTTGTCAGTTCCGACCAGATGGCTCAGTTGGCGAGTTCGGCCTGGACGGATCTGAAAAAGGAACAGCCGGTCACGACCGATCCGAAATATGTGAACCGGGTCAAACGCGTGGCGCCGAAAATCATTCAGGCGGCCGGCGGCAATCCGGCGGAGTGGGAAGTGCAGGTCTTCAAGTCCGACCAGCTCAACGCTTTCGCGCTTCCGGGCGGCAAGATCGGCATCTACACCGGTATTCTCGACATTATGGCCAATGACGATCAGATCGCCGCCGTCATGGGGCACGAGGTCGCGCATGTGAATTTCAACCACTCCGGCGAGCGCTACAGCCAGACCGCAGCGGCGCAAACCGCGCTCGGCGCGGGTGGTGCGATCGCTGGCAACAGCCAGGTCGGCGGCGCCGCAATGCAGGCCCTCGGCCTCGGCGCGCAGGTTGGCCTGTTGCTGCCTTTCTCGCGCAAACATGAACTGGAAGCCGATAAATTCGGCGTCCGCTACATGGCGCGCGCGGGCTACAACCCGAACGAAGCGGTGAAATTCTGGGAGAAAATGTCCGAGAGCAAGAGCGGTGCGCCGCCCGAATTTCTCTCGACCCACCCGAGCGACGCCACCCGCATCGCCCAGCTCAAGCGCGAGATTGCGCTGCTGAATTCGGGCTCCTGAGCCACAAGAGCGCGCCCTTAAAAACAACGCGCCGGGTGCTTGAATTGCCCGGCGCTGGCGCGTAGGTTCCGCGCTCTTTCCGGACAGGATGTGTCCGCCGGAACCCATGCACGCCGCCTTAGCTCAGTAGGTTAGAGCGCTAGATTGTGGATCTAGAGGTCTCTGGTTCGATCCCAGAAGGCGGTACCACTTCAAGCCCCTTAGATGTATCCGAGCGCTGTCAGCGCCGGGCCGGCGCTCGCCTCCAGGTCGCGAATGACAGCCGGCGTCAATTCCGATCTGTGACGGCCGACTCGCGCCGCCGAAACGGGCTGCAGCATCAGCGGCAGGCTCTCACGCTCCATGCCCCGATAGTCGCTATCGATGAGCGGCGCTTGCAGCGGCGCGCTGGGCGGCCACTCGGCGCCAATGAACTTCAAAATAGCGCTGACGGTCTCCGCCGGCTTTGAAACCAGGTCCTCGTAGGCGACGCGCAGGATGCGCCCTGAGGCCTTCAGCTTTCGCTCCGCCGCGATTCCGGTCGCAACTAGCGACGCCCAATAGCTCATGGCGGCGTGTGCATCGCTCACATGCGGAAACGGATGACCCGTCGCCGGGTCCCGCCAGTCCCTTTGTAACAAAGACGCCGCCACATCTCTGCCATCACGAACGACGTGAATGAATTTCGCTCCGGGCATCATTTCGGCGAGCGCGTCAAATGCGGCGACATTGACGCTGGTTTTCTCCACAATGATCCGCAATTCGTTGTCCGCGCGCAGCGTACCTTCAAGAAAGCGCCCCATGATGCCGGCGACGTCTTCCGGCGCAAGCTCAAAGAAATCCTGGTGCAGCGTGCTGAGCGACTGAGCGAAGTGCCGCCACTGAAAAGCGACAGAGGGGGCAATCGCAGTATCGGCCCCTGCAAGCACGCGCGGATGGCGCGCGAGAAAACGGCGCAGTAATGTCAGGCCGCTTCGCGGGCACCCGCCCGCAAAGACTATGCCGGCGCCGATGCGGCGGCGAGGATCCGGGTCGCCGCCCTCAGGCGCGTTGTCAGACATAGCCGCAGCGTTTCAGCCAGGGTGCTGCGACGGATTCGACATTTGCGATCTGGTCGGGGTTCAAGTCAGCGCGCCATCTTCCGATAGAAGACGTGTCGATGGGCTCTGCGACCCGTGAGGCGCTGAACTCATTCTCCCCTTCAAGCGCATCAAATGCGCGGTTGTGAAACAGCGCCAGATTGGGAGTTGGCGTTTTCATGAACTGGAAGAGGGCGCCGATTTCTTTGGCCGGATCGCGCACAAGGTCTTCATACTGTAGCGAATAGAAGTTTTCGTCGCTGCGCATCTCGAAATCGTTGGCGACGCTGGCGATCCACAGGCTGGCGGCGGTCTGCGGGCAGGTGGTGACTGGAAGTCTTTCCCCCGTGTGCTCATCGCGCCAGTTCATTGTCATCAAGGATGAGACGACATCGCGTCCATCGCGGACGATGCTGACGATGCGTGCCTTCGGGAACAAGCGCCGCAAAGTCTTGAAATGCAGGGCGTTTGTTGGCGTTTTCTCGGCGGCGAGTTCAGCGCCAGACTTGTTTTTCAACGGGCGCAAAAACGCGGAGATCGCCTGCGCGGCCTGCCGGTCGAGGTGTGCGGCGCTGACGCCGTAGCTCGCCGCCAGCGTCGCGCCAGACGCCCGCAGCATATTTTCTGTCAGGCTGCAGAGGGACGGAATGACGCGTAGTTCCGGACCGCAGGCAATGTTGCTGCTCGCGCCTATGATGGCGCGCAATAGGGTCGTGCCCGACCTGGGGGCTCCGCCGATGAACACCAAGTCGCCGCCGTCACTCACAACACATCTCATACCGAACTGATTTGTTTCGTCCATGCTCTGCGTCGCCGGTGCGAAACGAAAGCCCCATGCGACGGGCCGTGTCCCGGGTGCGACGAGCCGAAGTTTCAGGTGCCGCTGCAACTGGCGATGAACACCGAGTAAGCTAGCGCGATCTAGTCACCGCTGCTTGGCGGTGCCCTGTGGGCCATTTAGATTTGCGACCTCGAGCAGCGCCTTTTCGAAGCGCGCACCTGCGTCTTCCCAGCTGTAACCAGTCGCTATCGAAAACGCCGCGTCTGACATGCGTCGCCACCCTGCATCATCGCCCTGCAGAATTCTTAATGTATTTTCAGCAAGCGCATCTGAGTCTTCGATTGGGACGATGTATCCCTGCTTGCCGTTTTCAATGACGTCTTCAGGCCCCCCCACCGCCGTAGAAACAACAGGGCAGCGACACGCCATAGCTTCCATCGGAGGCAAGTGAAATCCTTCCATACGGCTGCCGCACATCCAGACATCACACTGCGCGTAAATATCCCGGATTTTGTGTTGCTCTGGCGAGAGGTAGTAGGTGCAACCCGAAGGCAGGCGCAAATTCGAAGAAATGGGTCCGGATCCGAAACTGATGACTTTCAGCGCAGGGATCTTCGACCGAATTTTCTCGATAGCACGCAGTGTAACATCGACACCCTTTATCTTACTGTCTCCATAAAGGAATCCGACACAGGGCGTCCGGTTCTTTTCTCGATGCGGCGCAAAAAACTGGTCGATATTGACGCTATTTGGAATGAGAGCGATCGGCGGGGCATGAAACTTCTCGCGCATCAGGGTGTCGAGCCATTTGGAAATCACAATCTTTTGCATCGGAAGGCGGTAAGTCTCATCCACCCTCTCTGGATCCGAGTGCGGAAACAAAGACTCGTAGTTTTGTATAAAGTAAACGGGCGCGCCTTTGGTCGGTGAGAGTGCAGTCGCCCACTCGGCGGTCAGCCAAAACGTTGCGATGACGACGTCCGCGTCGGGCAAGTCATCATTGCTAATGGTCTTTGGCGCATTGGCGACCGCCACATCAAGACCGACGTGATCATAGTGCGTTTTTTGATGTCCGCGGCCAGGCAACTTGCCGGTGCGGACAAAATCCGAAATGCTTTTTCGGATCCTCGTGCGCGGCGGTTTCAGCCCTGTTAGTACGACGTCGTGTCCGCGCTTGCGAAGATAGTCAGCATAAATTGCGACAACTCTATCACCGCCGCCGAGTCCGGGGTGATAAAGGAGAATATTGATTTTGAGTTTTTTACTCATTGCTCATCCGGAGACACTGAAATTTGTTATGCCGCCTTTTAGCGTCAAAGTGCGCACGCGCTAGCTGCTATTTCCAGTCGTATTCGTTAATTTTTGTGACGGGCGCTTCGGTTGAGGTGCTTTCGGCCGTTTGCGGATGTGCGACAATTCTTGAGAGGGCGACGCCAAGCGCGCCAAGCGCCCAATAAATGTGTGGGATCTGCCCCTCGCTGCTGGTTGTGAAAATCGTGACGAGCACGCCTACGAGCGTTGCGAGATAGGCGCGGCAATAATTTTCCATTGGCGAGTTCTGTGTTCGCGCAAGTTTCATCGCTTTAAATAGAGAAAGAAGCACGCTGGCGAAGAAAAGAGTAAACAGTCCAAGGCCGATAAACCCGCTTTTTAGTCCGACTTGAAGGTAGGTGTTGACGATATCGATAATGCCCTGACCTTGACGCATGGCCTGCAGCGCACTGTCCTCAAGAAAGTCGCCTGAGCCGAGCAGCGGATTCTTCTTCATGACTTCCCATGCGGCATCGAGCAATTGCTGACGGTAGCTGATAGTGTCACCCGCGCTGTCACCTATCACAGGGAGGAGATCAATGACGTTTCTACCGAACGGTGTCATGAGTGACGCCAAGAGCGCGACTGTTGCGATGGCGCCGGCCTGAATTGAGCGCATCAGTGCTTTGCGGCTGAGTAAAATATAAACCCCGACAATGATGATGGCGCCGACCCAAGGCCCTCTCGAAAGCGATAGCAGCAAACCTACAGTGAGAACGCCGAACGCAGAAAAGCGATAGAGCGGCGAGAACCTGTCATTGAAAAAAGCAAAGCCTAGGCCGATTGCCGTCATGGCAACGTATCCCCAGACGATCGGATTAAACACCGATGCCGTGGCGCGCAAATATCCCTCACGCATGGAGTAACCAAATGGAAGTTGTCCGAACCAGTTGTCGACCACGTGAGTGTAGAAGTGCCAGTTGCGCAGGAATTCGGGAATTGTGACGACAGATAACACCAGGACCGGCAAGATGATCGCCGCCGTAAGAACTCTCATATCTTCACTGGATTTCGGCGCCCGGCTCAGAACATAGTAGATTGGTGCGAGAAACAAAAACTCCTGAATGGCTGTTCGCAACACGTGGGTGATGCTTTCAGCCCGAGCAGCGAGTAAGATCTGGAGTGAAAGAAAGAGCAGAAATAAGAGATCCGGCGTAAAGCAACTCTTGTTAAGCTTTCGCATGCGGGACGCAACGAAGAATGAAGGAATTAACACCGCAAATGAAATCGCCAATTGCGGCGAGATTTCGATAAACTTGTTGATGCCCGCGAAGCCTGGGATCGCCTCGCCAAAAGTCGGGATCGCGCACAATAACAGCAAGTAGATGGCCGGCTTCAGCGGCTCCCGAAGTGAAAGCGTTGCCACCAGAATTGCGCTTACGAGAATGGCCAACCAAAAATTCGTCAGCCAGAAGTAGCTTGTTGTCACGGCGAGCCAAGTAGCTGCCCAGCTATCGAATCTCCGCGAGCCCAATAACACGGAGAACGGCTTCCGGAAAAAGGCCAGGGCGATCACGGAAAACACCAGGACGACGATGTAGGCTTTTAAATGAACTGGCATGCAA
The DNA here is from genome assembly GCA_964486635.1 of uncultured Caulobacterales bacterium. Taxonomy (GTDB): domain Bacteria; phylum Pseudomonadota; class Alphaproteobacteria; order Caulobacterales; family Parvularculaceae; genus Hyphococcus. The sequence goes on from CAZAOB010000010.1 coordinate 57,653, forward strand.
GTCGGCCTGATCTGCTCTCGTCATCTCGAATAGTGTGCGGTACGAACGCCGACAAAGTTGGCTGCGGGTCAGAAAAAAGCAGACCACACAGCATGCGGCTTGCTATAGCGTGATTGGTCAGGCTAGTCGATAAATCACAATGAATCAGTTAACCAATCTGGTATCGGGTTTGGCTGCGAGAGTTGGCCTGCGCGCCGATTCTTCTCTGCGTGGGCGGGTTCGGACTGGCAGCATCTTTACTTTGGGCGGCTTTGGCGTCGGGCAAGTTCTGCGTCTTTTGTCCAACCTGATTCTTACGCGTCTCGTCATGCCGGAAGCGTTCGGTTTGATGGCTGTTGCGGTCTCTATCAACATCTGGGCGATCATGCTGACCGATATCGGCATCGGCGCCGGTGTCATTCGGAGCAAGAATAGCGACGATCCTGACTTTCTGCGCACGGCTTGGACCCTCCAGATATTACGCAATTTCATCGTCTGGGGAGTCATTCTGCTCGCCGCAGCTGGGGTCGTCGCCTTGAGAAGCGCCGGCGTGTTCGGCGCGGAGAGCATTTATTCAAATCCGCTGCTTCCTTGGGTAATGTCGGCGACCGGCGCGCAACTTGCCATCTCCGCCTTTTCGTCGGCAAACCAGATGATGGCGCAACGCAAGCTCGCCATGGGGAAGGTCGTCGCGCTTGAAGTATCCGTCCAGCTATTCGCTATGTTGGCGACGATTGGATTTGCAGCGGCGGGATATGGCGTGTGGGCGCTAGTGATTGGAATGCTCTCCAGTGCGGTGGTCAACACAGTGGCGAGCCATTTTGTGTTCGCTGGACCGAAAATGAAGATCGCAATGAAGCGCGAGTATTTTTCGGAGATATTCCATTTCGGCAAATGGCTGATTATCGCATCGTTTTTCGGATTCTTTGTAAATCGAGGCGACCAGATCGTATTTGGCGGTTACATGCCGGCGGAACGATTCAGCTTGTACGTTATCGCAACGATTTGGATCATGGCGGCGTCTACCGTGATGCAAACGCTGATCAATCGAATATTTTATCCTGCGTTCAGCGAAATCATTCGCGAGCGCCCACAGGCGCTGACGCCAGCCTATCGCAAAGCCAGAGCGATTATCGATGCCGCGTCGATCGCCATGGCGTATGGCGCATTTTTCCTGTCGGGGCCGGTGTTTGGATTAATCTATCCTGACGCATATGAAGGTGTCGGATATTTCATGAAGCTATTGTCGCCCTTTTTGCTGCTGACGCCGTTTCGGCTGATCAATACAACCATCTTGGCGGCAGGCGACAGCAAACAGTTCACTGCCGTGACCGTGCTCGCCGGAGTATCGATGCTTATCTTGACGCCGCTTGCGTTTCATTTTCTTGGCGAAAAGGCAGCGGTTGTGGTGTTTTCCGTGATTGAGATAGTCTCGTTGCCGATCATCTGGACGCTAGGCGCCGCGCGTTTGAAATTGGATCCTCTGGTAGAGGGGCGCGCACTTTTTGCATTAGTATTGCTCATTTTTCTGATCTTTGCGATCGGATAGTCGTCGCGAAATGAGACGCCCGACGCGCCCTTCAAGGCATGCAAATCGTGCGTTATTTACTAAAAACTAATTAAATCCTTCAGCTCAAAATTTTAAGAAAGTTTCATTTCCGTTCGTACCGTTCGCACCTCAGATCGTCCCTCGGATTAAGTCTTTTTCAGTGATCTCGCACTACTAAGGTTTTGGTTAACCTTAATGGCGGTTGCTGTCTTTTGAGGGGGCGGCTGTCTTGATGTAGAGCGGGTGCGCGTAATGATCAGGCTTCAGACGATCCTTCTTTCTGGCGCCGCGCTCTGTGCGATTAACACTTCATCCAAGGCGGCGGAGACACAGCGATCTGACGCCCAGCCGAAGGTTTACGGTTCGCTTTATCCACAAGATACGGTCGCGCCGCTAGAGCAAAATGCTCAGCCCGCTCGCGCGTCGCAACGCGCGGAGGTTAGTGACAAGCTCGTCAAAGCGCTCGGCGCCGCAGGCTATCTCGCCGCGCAGCACGAATCCCCGTCCGATTTCAATGGACTGATCAAGCGCGCCATCGGGCGTCACCCGTCCTTTCATGCGGAAGCGTCGAATCTGGATGAGGCGGGCGCCATGCGCCGGCGCGCGAGCTCTGCTCTTTACCCGCAGCTTTCAACGCAGTTGCGCGGCGATTATTCCATCACCAGAAATTTCGCGGCAGGAACCGACAATGTGGTCGAGTCGCTTCGCCCGCGCGAACAATTCACTGCCGGCGTTTCCGCGTCACAGCTGATCTTTGATGGCGGCGCGACGATCAACCGTATTCGCAGCGCTCGCGCGGTGGACCAGGAATACAGAAACGCACTTGAGGTCAGGATCAATGATCTCGCTGTCGCCGCTTTGACGGCGTATCACGATGTCGCCGCTCATCAGGCGCTTACTGCTTTCAGCCAGGATTTTATCAAGCGCCAGGAATCAATTCTCTCCGATGTAAAAGAACGCGAGCGTCTCGGCGCCGGGTCCATGGCGGATGTGATGCGGGCCGAGGCGCGGCTGGCGGCGGCGCGGGCAAGGCTGGCCGATATCCGCGAAAGCAAGCGCATTGCGGACATCCGCTATGAAGAGTTTTTTGGCGAGGCGCCGGCGCGGTTGAACCGTCCCGCTATGGCGGCGCCTGGAGCAGAAAACCGCAACGATGCGGTCGCCGAAGCGCTGGCGGCCAATCCGGAGATCGCCGCGGCGGAAGCGCGCGCGGCTGCAAGGCAGGCTGACTTCAAAGCTGCGCGCAGCGCGCGACTCCCTGAGGTGCGATTGTCTGTTGATGCCCAAAAATATGACGTTTTTGACACCGACAATGATTTTGATGTTCGCGCCGGCCTGACAGTTAACTACAACATCTTCGGCGGCGGTGCGCGCGCCGCCGACATTGCGATCGCCCGTTCGCGTGCGAAGCGCGAGCAGTTCAACGAAGAGCAGACCCGTCAGGATGTCGCGCGCGAAGCCGCTATGGCTTTTGAGCGCCTTGAAGGTGCTGATGAACGCCTCGTGGCGCTCGGCGACTCGCTCATCGCCAATGACGTTACGCGCGATCTTGTGCTTGAGCGCTACAAACTTTCGCGCGGCGATCTGATTGACGTACTGCAAGCAGAGAACGACTATTTCGAAGCGGGCGTCGCCTATGTGATTGCGCTGTCCGGCCACGATATGGCTGGCTATGCATTGATGGAGCACACCGGCGATCTCTTGCGTCTGTTCTCGCCGCAAACCGACTACGAAGCTGCAATTTTCGAGGTTGTTCGATGACGGCGGGCGGATTCCTCAAAGACCTGGCGCCGACCACGCATTGGCTTTACGGCCCGCTGCGCGACAACGCCAAAATTTACGGTCAAACCATCCTGGCGGCGACAATTGTCAATTTGCTGGGGCTTGTGTCGTCGTTTTTCATTATGGCCGTCTATGACAAGGTGCTTCCCAATCAGGCGATTGAATCGCTGATCGCGCTGACCATCGGTGTCGCTCTCGCTCACATCTTTGACTTTCTGCTCAAGTCATTGCGCGGCTACTTCATCGACATAGCAGGGCAGAGACTCGATGCGACGGTGGGGGCGAGCGTATTTGATAATTTGATGGCCATGCGTCTTGATGCGCGCCGCGGCGCCACTGGCGCCATCGCCGGGCTGGTCAAGGAATTTGAGAATCTGCGAGATTTTTTCTCATCGGCGACGCTGGTGGCGATTGTCGACTTGCCGTTCATTTTTCTCTTTATCGCGACCATCGCAATGATCGGCGGGCCAATCGCGCTGATCCCGCTGATCGGCGTGTTGCTCGCGATCGCATCCGGCGTGATTATCCAGCCGCTCATCATGCACCGCACGCAGCAAGCGATGAGCGAAGGACATCACAAGAATGCTGTGCTGATTGAAACGCTTGGCGGGCTCGAAACGATCAAGAGCGTGAAGGCCGACGGCCTCATGCGCGAACGCTGGCGCTCTGGCGTGGCGCGGCATGCGAAGGTTTCCGCCATTGGCAGGTTTCTCAATCAATTCGCGGTGAATGCATCCGGCTTTGCGCAGCAAGCGAGCCAGGTCGGTGTTGTTGTCATCGGCGTATTTCTTGTGGGCGCGAATGAAATCACAACCGGCGCCTTGATCGCCTGCGTCATTCTTACCGGGCGCGCCATGGGCCCCCTCGGCCAGGTGGCGTCGCTGCTCAGCCGCGTCAACGGTGCTTATGCATCGTTCAAGTCCCTCAACAATCTGATGACCGCGCAAAGCGAAACGGACAACACGCGAGAGTATCTGGCGCGGCCAGACCTTTCCGGAAAGATAGAGTTTCGCGAAGTCAGCTTCACTTATCCCGGCGAAACTAATCGTGCGCTCGACGAAGTATCCTTCACGATCGAGCCAGGCGAGCGGGTCGCCATTCTCGGCAAGAACGGCTCGGGCAAGAGTACAATTGTGCGTCAGGTGACGGGGATTTATCAGCCGACCGAAGGTTCGGTGCTCGTTGACGACACTGATGTGCGGCAATTGCGGCCGTCCGATCTTCGCTCGAATATCGGTGCAGTGCTTCAAGATGTTTGTCTGTTTTCCGGCAGCATCCGC
>CAZAOB010000010.1:62252-65352 GCA_964486635.1 uncultured Caulobacterales bacterium
CGCGAGAATATCGCGCTGGGTCTCGACGCCGTTTCCGACGAAGATATTCTCGAAGCGGCAAAAATTGCTGGTGTGCATGACTTTGTCGGCGCGACGGCAGGTGGATATGACCAGCGTCTCGCCGAGCGCGGCGAAGGGTTGTCCGGCGGGCAACGCCAAGCGATTGCATTGGCGCGCGCGCTGGCGCCGAAACCGTCTATTCTTCTCCTTGATGAACCCTCGAGTGCGCTGGACGCGCAGGCGGAGGCCGCCCTGATCGGCCGGCTTGCGCATGCGACGCGCGGCAAGACTCTGCTGATCGTCACCCATCGCATGTCCATGGTCAGGCTCGTCGACCGCATCATCGTACTCGACAAGGGGCGCGTGCTTGTCGACGGTCCGCGCGACACAGTGATGCGCGCAATGTCGACCGCGAGCCAGTTGAAAACCAAGCGCATCACCGCCGCGGGCCCCAAGCTCGTTTCGTCGACAAGGGCTGCTTAAAATGAGCAGTCGAACCCCTGCGCCCATCGATATTGATGAAGCCATGCCGGTCGAACCGGCGAAGGCGGCGCAGTATCTTCTGTATATTCTTTCTGCGTTTGTCGTCGTCACCTTGATGTGGGCGTCGCTCGCCAAACTGGATCGCGTTACTCGCGGACAAGGGTGGGTGGTGACATCAAACCAGCTGCAGGAGTTGCAGTACCTCGAAGGCGGGATTGTCAAGGAAATACTTGTATCCGCCGGCGAGAAGGTGGCGGCCGGGGATATTCTGGTCAAGCTCGATCCAACGCAGATGAATGTGGCGTTCGCACAAGGCCAGGAAGGCTACAACACTCTTGCGGCGAAGATCGCCCGATTGGAAGCCGAGGCGTCGCTAAAACCGCTTACCTTTTCCGCTGCGCTGGCGAAGGGCGCGCCACGCGTGACGGAAAACGAGCGTCAGCTCTTTACGGCGCGCGCTGCAGAATTCGACGCATCAATCGAGATCGAACGGAAAAAGCTGGATCAGCGCAAGAAGGCGCACGACGATGCGCAAGTTGCCCTCGAGACAGCACAAGAGGCTTACACGCTGGCGGCCGAAGAATACGCGATCATGCAAAGGCTCGTCGGAAGAGGTATCGAACCCAAGGTTGAATTGCTGCGCGCGCGTCAACGTGAGGCCGCCGCGCGCGGCGATGTCCAGCGAGCGGAGATTGCGGTCAGCCGCATTGCGCTGGAGATTGGCGAGGCGGAAGGCGAGATAGAGCGTATCAAAAAAACCTTTGCAGCGTCCGCAGTCGATGAATTGAACAAAGCGAAGGCGGAACTGGAAGAACTGAAGGGCGAATTGCCGGCGCTGCAGGACAAGGTTGCCAGAACCGATGTGCGTGCGCCGGTGGCGGGCGTGGTCAACCGCGTGCTGGTTTCCACGATTGGCGGCGTTGTTTCGCCGGGCGAAACGATTGTTGAACTTGTCCCGAGTGAAGACTCCCTGTTGGTGGAAGCCAAGATAAAGCCGGCGGACATCGGGTTTTTGAGAATCGGTCAGGAAGCGCGCGTGTCGATTACGGCCTACGACTCTTCGCTCTACGGGTCCCTGGACGGCGCCATTGAGACGATCAGTCCTGACGCCATCGCGGATGAAAAAACCGGCGAGCGTTTTTACACGATCACGGTTCGCACTGCCGCCGAAGCGCTGGAAAGCAAGCGCGGGGACTTGAAGATCCATTCCGGCATGGCGGCGGAAGTCGCGGTCCTGAATGGGAAGCGCTCGGTGCTTGCCTACATCATGAAACCCATGTCGTCGATTGGCGAAAAGGCGTTGCGGGACAAATAGACAGCCTTGCGGACGGAAGCGGTCGCAGCTTAAACACTCTCATGAACCACGAGCTGAAGCCCGGCGATCGCGCGCCTGCGGTGAGCGTCATCATCGTCAACTTTAATTCCGGGGATCGGTTGCGCCGGTGCCTTGAGGCGTTGACGGCGCAAACCTTTAGCGGCTTCGAGACGATCATTGTCGACAATGCATCTTCCGACGCCTCGCTCACGGCGGCGCAAGATGCGGGAGCTCAGTATTCACTCATCGAAGCGGGGTCGAATCTCGGCTTCGCGGCGGCGAACAATCTGGCGTCGAAGGCGGCGCGCGGCGAATGGCTGGCGTTTCTCAATCCGGACGCTTATGCGGCGCCTGACTGGCTTGCAAATCTGATGTCTGCGCGTGAACGCTTTGCCGGCGCGGATGCATTTGGCTCCACACAGATCGATGCGTCAGACCGCTCGATCATCGACGGCGCCGGCGATGTCTATCACGCTTTCGGTCTCGCCTATCGCGGGCACTTTGGCTGGCCGGTCGAAGCGCTACCGCCGGAAGGAGAATGCTTCGCACCCTGCGCCGCCGCCATGCTGGCGCGCCGCGCAACATTCATCGCCGCCGGCGGCTTTTATGAGCCATTCTTTTGTTACAGCGAGGATGTGGATTTCGGGTTCAGGCTGCGATTGCGCGGCGGGCATTGTGTGCAAGTACGAGACGCCGTGGTCTATCATGAAGGGTCGGGCGTCACGGGCCGAAAAAGCGACTTCACCGTATATCACGGTCACCGAAACAGAATCTGGACTTACCATCTCAACATGCCGCTAGCGTTGCTGGTTTTGACCTGGCCATTTCATCTGGCGCTCAATGTGCTGTTAGCCTTGAATTGCGCCACCCAAGGCAATGGTGCGGCCTACTGGCGGGCGATGAAAGACGGTTTTGGGGGGCTGCCGTCTTTGATGGCCGAGCGTCGCCGCCGGCAAGCCGAGCGGAAGGTCAGCACACTTTCGCTTGCGCGCACATTTGCATGGTCGCCATTCCGGCTGTTGAAACGTTCGGCGCTTATCCGGAACAGCTAACGTCACAATCACGCGTCAAGGCGTTTGCGTAACTCCGTAGACAGAAATAAAGCGTCCGCCTGGTTCCACTGGCGCTGACGCAAATCTGTCGGGTGGCCGTCGTATAGCCCAATTTTCAGATCATCGAGATAGAACAGGCTAAACCCAAACTGATCGAGATGCTGACACAGGCGCCAGAAAAGCGGCTGCGACTGGTACTTTGCGATGAACACAACTTCGCACAGAATGAGCTGAATCCGGTTCTCCGACA
>CAZAOB010000011.1:0-60566 GCA_964486635.1 uncultured Caulobacterales bacterium
ACGCCATCATCGCGGTCACGAAATCGGCATAGGCGACTTTCCACGCGCCGCCATGGTGTCCGCCCCCGGCGATCACCTTTTTCTTTTTAATGATGATTGGCGCTACGCCTTTTGAGCCGCCAGCCATGAAAACCCACCCGATTGCAATCAGGCAAAGGGGTTAACCTAAACTCCTTACGGCGGCTTTTACGTGTTTACGCAATTTATAGCTATTCATGTTTGATAAGGAATTCGATTGTGAAGACGAGTTTGGGGCCGGGCGCCGATGGGCGAAGAAAATTCCAACATCCTGAAGCGAAAAATGGCGACGTCGGGTCGCGATCCGGGGCCGTTGCATCTTGTCGCTGATCTTTCTGCTCGAATGGGCAAGGAGGCGGCGGGCGCTTTCGGCGAATTCTACGGTGAAAAATGTCAACTTGCAGAAGCGCAAGCGCCGCACTTCACAACACTTGACGCCGCCCTGGCGCCGCACGCTGCAAAGTCCGGTATTTATCACTTCCGCATTGGTGCAGACAAAGATTTCATCGTTGTGCTCGATGTTGAAACGTCCATTCGCGCAGCCGGATGGTCGCTTGCCGCGTCACGCGATTTGCCGGAGCAGATGGCTGACGTTGTTAGTCCAATCGATCGTCGCCTTGCCAAACGGCTTGCGGTTCGATCGGCAGAATTGATTTTCGCCAAAGCGGACAACAGCGGAGTGATAAAGGGCGCTGCGGAATTGATCGCCAGCGGCGATGAGCCGCGACGGTTTGACTTCACTGACGACAAGCAGCGCGTCGTTGGCGCGACATTTTCGATTCAAACTCTCGAGTCGGAAGTCTTGGGCTCCGTCACTGTGTTTGCCGCCGAGCGGATTACGCTCGCCATGCGCGAATACTACGAGAAGGCGGTGCCCGCTGCCGAAGAGAAATGGAAGCGTGACCTCCGCCGGCTGGCGGCCATGTCGCCGACGACCCTTCGCGCCGATCTCGCGGAACAGGAAATCACCCTGGGCGTGTTGATGAACCTGCAGCCGGGTCAGGTTATCGATTTGACATCAGCCACAATTGACGAGATTTCGGTTCACGCGGACGACAAATGCGCATCGAAGCTCGCAATGGTCGGATCGCTTGGCAATCGCGACGGCGTCCGCGCCCTTCGGATCAAATCGATCCAGTATTAGTTCGGCCAATTTTGTCTCCAGTTTCCAATTGGTTGCAGGCGTTTGACGATCCGCGCTGAGAAGCGCAAAGTCCGGCCCACTGATTCACTTTCAGAGGGTAAATTTCATGATTTTCAGACTTCCGGCCGCCGCCGCGGCGATCTCCGTGTTTGCGCTCGCCGCCTGCGGGCAGGGGGGCGACTCGCCTGCGCCTGCCGCCAGCGAGCCGTCCGCTGCCGAAAAAAGCGGTGAGTTAAACCTCGCACCGATCGACGAAGCGAAACTGCGCGAACGCATCAAGACTCTCGCTTCGGATGAGTTTGAAGGCCGAGCGCCAGCAACGCCGGGCGGCGCCAAAACGCGCGAATATCTGATCTCACAGATGAAGGAAATCGGCCTTGCGCCGGGCAATGGCGATTCCTACGAGCAGCCGGTCCCGCTGGTCGAGCTGACGGCCGACGCCAGCGCCTCAAACCTGTCGATCAATGGTGAAACCCTGGAGTTAGGACCGGAGGCTGTCTACTGGACCAAGCGCGTTCAGGAAGACGTGTCATTTGAAAACAGCGAGCTGGTTTTTGTCGGCTATGGCGCCGTCGCGCCCGAATATGGCTGGGACGATTACGCCGGCGTCGACGTGACCGGCAAGACGGTCGTCATTCTCGTCAATGATCCGGGTTATGCGACCGAAGACCCGGAACTCTTCAATGGCCGTTCCATGACTTACTACGGCCGCTGGACATACAAGTTTGAAGAAGCAGCACGCCAAGGCGCAGCAGCGGCGCTGGTCATTCACCAAACGGCGCCGGCCGCTTATGGCTGGGGCGTCGTTGAAGGAAGCTGGAGCGGCGCGCAACTCGACCTTGAACGCCCAGACGGCGGTGCGGGACGCGCAGCGCTTGAGGGTTGGATTCAGGAAAGCGTTGCTCGCGATCTCTTCGCAAAGGCTGGACTGGATTTTGACGCCGTCACGGCGTCGGCCCATGAGCGCGGCTTTTCCGCATTGCCCATGACCGGGCTTACCGCGTCCGCAACGTTGAAGAACACCATCCGCCGCAGCAATTCGGCGAACGTCGCTGGACTTCTTCCGGGAACGGAGCACCCAGATGAGTATGTGCTCTACATGGGCCATTGGGACCACAACGGCGTCGGCGTGCCAGATGCTAACGGCGACAACATCTGGAACGGCGCCGTCGATAACGCGACTGGAACCGCAGGCATTCTTTCCATCGCTGAATCTTTCATGGCCTCCGAAGAAAAGCCCAAACGCTCGATCCTGTTTGTGGCCGTGACAGCGGAGGAATCCGGGTTGCTGGGTTCGGCGTATCTCGGCGAATCGCCAATCGTGCCGTTTGCGCAAATCGTGGGCGGCATCAATATCGACGCTATCCTCCCGGCGCCGCCTTCGAAGGATTTGATCGTGGTCGGTTACGGCGCGTCCGAGCTTGAGGATCTGCTGAAGAAAGCGGCCGACAAGCGCGACATGTATCTTCGTCCCGATGCGGAGCCGGAGAAAGGCTATTTCTACCGCTCAGATCACATCTCTCTCGCGAAGAAAGGCGTGCCGATGCTGTATGCCGATGCGGGAATCGATTTGGTGGAAGGCGGCGAAGAGGCCGGCCGCGCATTTGGAGAGGACTACACAGCCAACCGCTATCACAAACCGGCGGACGAATACTCCGATGATTGGGATGTTCGTGGCATGATGAAGTCGCTGGCAATCCTCGAAGAAGTCGGCGCAGAAATGGCGTATACAGATATCTGGCCGAACTGGTATGACGGCAACGAGTTCCGCGCTCTGCGCGATGAGCAACGGGCCGCCGCGAAAAACTGACGCCACGCTTTAGCGACTGCAATCAAGACGGGCCTCTTCCTGTAAAGGAGGAGGCCTTTTTTATCCGGTTGTTTATCGTGGACGGGCGCCGCGGCTTGGCATAGGGTCCGCGGCTGGGGAATTAGCTGATTTACGGGGCGAGCGATAATGACTGAGCCGCACTACAAGAAGACGCTTGGTCTGACCGACCTCACTTTGTTTACTGTGTCGGCGATCGTGCTGCTCGACACATTGGCGGCGACATCATCGATTGGCGTTTCAAGCGTCAGCTGGTGGGCGCTGCTGGCGGTTTTCTTCGCTCTTCCCATCGGCTTGATTACAGCAGAGTTGGGTACAGCTTACCCGGCGCAAGGCGGCATTTACGCGTGGGTTCGCACTGCTTTCGGGCCGAAATGGGCCGCGCGCGCGGCCTGGGCCTATTGGATCAACACCGCAGTATGGGTGCCGTCGATTTTCGTGTTGTTCTCCGGCTTCGCGGTTCGCTTGTTCGGCGTTGAGATTTCTCTCGCCGGTCAGATCGGGATCAGCATCGCATTGGTCTGGCTCGCAGTGATCGTCAATTGCGTGGCGCTGGAAGCGGGAAAGTGGGTCCCCAATACGGGCGCATTGTTCAAGATGGTTGTGTTCGGAACGATCATCATCGGCGGCATTGGCTATGGCATAACACACGGCTTTGCGAATACGTTTCCGGCCAGGGAACTGACGCCCACATGGTCGGACAGCTTGCGATACCTTCCTGCGATCATATACGGCATGCTCGGGTTTGAACTGGTGAGCGCGGGCGGGGCAGAGGTTTCAAATCCCAAGCGAGATATTCCGACATCGATCCTGCTTTCGGGATTCATTATCATCGCGCTCTACATTCTCGGAACCGTTGGCGTGCTCGCCGTGTTGCCGTCAGGCGATATCAACCTGGTCGAAGGGTTGATCGACGTGTTTGACCTTCTGTTCGGCGTTGACCCATTGGGCCAGGCGATTGTCATGGCGCTAGGACTGGCGACGCTCTACACGTTCTTTTCAAGCGGCGTCACTTGGGCGCTGGGGTGCAATCGTGCTTCGGCGCAAGCAGCCGCAGAAGGGCAGCTTCCCGGCTTCTTCGGCATCCTTAACAAGTCACATGGCGCGCCAGTCGGTTCAGCCATCTCGATGGGTGTAGTCTGCACGCTTGTGCTGGTCGCCTATGGGCAGATATCAACCTCAAATGAAGATCTTTTCTGGGCGTTGTTTGCCTTCAGCGCTGTGATTTTTCTGGCGCCTTATGTCGGCATGGTGCTGGCGTTCCAGCAAATGCGCAGAATCGATCCGTCGCGGGAGCGACCTTTCAAAGCGCCGTTCGCACGCTTGCTGACTTTGTTGTGTTTGACCGGACTGCTCGGCGCGATTGCGCTGTTGTTTTACGTTCCCGGAGATGGCTTTCAGGTTGAGACGATCGCCGGCGTGCTGGGTGCATTGATATTGGGAGAGGTTTTGATTGGCGTTGCGGGCGTGCGTCGGCGCATTCCCAAAGCCGCCGCCTAAATGCCGAGTGCGTCAAGCATCCGGAAGTAAGTCATCCCGAGCGCCAGCATCGGACCGCCTACTTGCTCTGCGGCGGGAATGCGGAAATGCTTTACGTCTTCAAAGAAGTCCAGTCCGTTTTCTTTGCCTTTGATGGCTTCGGCAAACATTTCGCCAACGATGTGTCCGCAGTTGACGCCGTGACCGGCGTATCCTTGCGCGTAGAACACATTCTCGCTGACTTTGCCGATCAGGGGCACGCGATTGAGCGGAATGCCGATCACGCCGCCCCAGGCGAACTCGACCTTTGTGTTGGCGAGTTGCGGGAAGATCTTCCGCATGCGAGGGCCGAGCGAACCTTCGATGTCGTCAATATCGCGGTTGGAATAAGTGCAGCGCCCGCCAAACAGCAAACGATTGTCGCCAGTGAGGCGGAAATAATCGAGCACCCAGTTTGAATCGCAGATCGCCAGATTGTCGGGAAGAAGCTCTTTCGCGAGATCTTCCTCCAGGGGCTCGGTGGCGATCACATATGTCTTTGCCGGCAGCATGTAGCCCGCAAGCTTCTGCTTTTCGAGCGTGTGGTAGGCATTGCCGGCAAGGATTGCATGCTTTGCCTTCACGCGGCCTGTCGCGGTTTTGATCACTGGTTCGCCGCCATGTTCGATTCTGGTGACGTGCGCACCTTCAAAAATCTGCACACCGAGGCGTTCCGCCGCCGCCGCTTCGCCAATGCAAAGATTGAGCGGATGGCAATGGGCGCCGCGCCGGTCGATCAGCCCGCCGATATAGGCGTCGGTTGCCGCGTGTTCGCGGACGCCCGCCGCATCAATCAGCTGCATTATATCGCCGTGACCGTGCGCGACGCATTCAGAATGTTCAGCCTCTAGCGCGCGCATCTGGCGAGCATTTAGCGCGACGGTCGCCGCGCCGCGAGTGTAATCGCACTTGATGTCGTATTTTTGGATGCGCGCCTCGACAATATCGTTGCCGAGATAGCGGGTGCGCCAGAGAAACTCCTCTGCGCGCTCGCCGACTTGCTTGACGAGTTCGCCTTCTCCGGACCAGCCGGGCAGAACTTGTCCGCCATTGCGGCCCGACGCGCCCCAGCCAATTCGGTTGGCTTCGAGCAGCGCAACGGAAAATCCGCGCTCGGCGAGTGACAAGGCCGATGCGACGCCGGTAAATCCGCCGCCGACGATTGCCACGTCAACGTCGATATCGCCTTTAAGGCTTGGTCTCTCCGGCGCTGGATGCGCGCTGGCGGCGTAATAGGACGCTGTGTGCGTTTCACGTGTGTTCATTTTGAAATGCCGTTAAAACGCCTGCAGATAGGAATCGTATTCAAAGTCAGTCACGCGCGTGCTGGCGGTGCGGATTTCCTGCTGCTTCAGCGCGCAGAAGACTCGTGTAAAAAGCTCACCATACATCGGCGCCAGAATGCCGCCGTCAGCAAAAGCGGAGAGGGCCGCGCGCCATGAGGTCGGCACCTTGTCGGCGCCGGATTCATAGGCGTTGCCTTCAGTGGCTGGCGGCGGCGTCAATTTATTCTGGACGCCGTGCAGCACGCCGCCGAGCAGCGCCGCCATGACCAGATACGGATTGGCGTCCGCGCCGGCGATGCGGAATTCGAACCGGCGATTGGCGTTCGAATCATTGGGAATGCGGATCGAGGCGGTGCGATTTTCATATCCCCACGCAAGACACGTCGGCGCGTGACTGCCGTCCTGAAAGCGCCGCATGGAATTCAAATGCGGCGCGAGGAAGATCATCGCTTCAGGCGCTGCCGCAAGCAGTCCGGCGACGGCCTGATGAAGGGTTTCAGACCCCAGATCGTCATCACTGGAAAATACGTTCTCGCCCTGGCCGTTCAGCAGGCTCATATGCACGTGCAAGCCGTTGCCAGCGCGATCGCCGAACGGTTTCGCCATGAATGTTGCGATCATGCTATGCTTGTCGGCGACGCATTTTACTGCGCGGCGGAACAGCATCGCCTGATCGGCGGCGTGCAGCACATCGGGCTGGTGCATCAAATTGACTTCGAACTGTCCTGCGCCGCCTTCGACAATCGCTGCTCCAAGCGGAATGCCCTGGCGCTCGCAGGCGGCATAAAGGTCATTGAAGAAGGGACTGTATGAATCGAGTTCGTTCATGGCGTACATGCGCGCATCGTCGATGCGGCGGCCGGTGGCGCCGAGCGCGGGCGTCAAGGGAATGCCCAGCTCGTTCGTATCGCGGGAGAGAAGATAGAACTCCAGTTCCATCGCCGCGACCGGGTGCAAGTCCATAGCGGCCAGCCGGCTCTTCATTTCGTTGAGCAATTGCCGCGGGTCGGCGAGAAACGCGCCACCGTCTTCGTCGCCCATCATCATCATAATTTGCGCAGTCGGTTCCGCCGCCCAGGGCGAGGGGAGCATGCCGGCGCCGACGGGATAACAGACGCCGTCCACATCGCCGGTCTCCATCACAAGGCCATTGTCCATGACATCATTGCCCCAGATGTCGACGCCAACCAGCGAACGCGGCAGCTTTAGCCCGTTCTTGAACAGTTTCAGCGCCGCATCCGCCGGCAGGCGCTTGCCGCGCAACACACCGTTGAGATCGGTGAAAAACGCATCGACAAATTTAAGGTCCGGCGATGCATCCAGCATCGCTTTGGCTTCCTTGCGCAGCCTGTCGAGATCAGCGGGTCTGATTTGCTCCGTCATATGACTAGCTCACCCCAGCTCAGCAGCCGTCTTGTCGAGGCTGGTGCGAACCAGTGCGATCAATTCGTCGATTTCGGCTTCGGTGATAACCAATGGCGGACACAAGAACATCGTGTCGCCGACGGCTCTCATCACAACGCCCGTCTCGAAGCAATGGGTCCGGCATACTGTTCCTGCGCGGCCGTCCGGCGCAAAGCGCTCGCGGGTTTGCTTGTTTTTGACAAGTTCCAGCGCGCCTAAGAGTCCAACACCGCGCGTTTGACCGACCAGCGGGTGATCGTTGAGGGTTGCGAGCTTTTCCTGGAAATAAGCGGCAGTTTTGCGGCCAGTCTCGCCGACTAGGTCGAGCTGTTCGATCAACTCAATGTTGCGAATGGAGACTGCCGCAGCGACCGGGTGGCCAGAATAGGTAAAGCCATGCGCCATTTCCGTATCGGCGTTGATGATCGGATCGGCCATGCGCTTGTTCATTACAACAGCGGAGAGCGGCTGGTAGCCGCTCGAAATGCCCTTTGCCATGGTCATGATGTCAGGCGTAAAGTCGTAAGTCTGGCATCCGAACCATTCGCCGGTGCGGCCGAATCCGCAAATGACTTCATCCGACCACAGAAGGATGTCGTACTTGCGGCAAATTCGCTCGACTTCCTGCCAGTAGCCTTCGGGCGGTGTCATTAATCCGCCAGCGCCCATCACGGGTTCGCCCGCAAAGGCCGCGACATTTTCGGGGCCGAGTTCCAGGATCTTGTCTTCGACAGCCTTGGCGCAGCGCATAGCGAAGTCGTGTTCGCTCTCGCCATTTTCTGCGTAGCCGTAGTAATGTGGCGTCGGCGCGACATGGTGGAAGCGCGGCAGAGGCAAATCGAAAATGCCTTGCATGAAGGTGAGGCCGGAAAGGCTCGCCGCCGCCATGGTCGAGCCATGATAAGCGCGTTCACGGGCAATGATTGCTTTCTTTTCCGGTTTGCCTTTCAGGTTCCAGTAATACCAGATCAGTTTGATCGCGCTGTCGACGGCCTCAGACCCAGAGCATCCAAAGAATACCTGGTCGAGACCTTCCGGTGTTTTCTGTGCAATGAGATCGGCCAGTTTCGCCGCATAGGGCGTCGTCGTCTGGAAGAACAGATTGTAGTAGGAAAGCGTCTTCATCGCCTCTGCGGCGGCGTCGACGAGTTCCTGCCGGCCGTAGCCAAGCTGCACGCACCACAACCCCGCCATGCCGTCGAGAATCTTGTTGCCGTCTTCATCGTAGATGTAGACGCCCTCGGCGCGGGTGATGACGCGCGGACCCTTCTCCCGCAGTTCATGATGCGTGGTGAAGGGGTGCAGATGGTGGGCGTTGTCTGTCGTCTTGATGTTGATATTGCTGATTGTCATTACACATTGACCATAAGGAAGCGGACGTCCCAGGGGCTTAGGACGCTGGAACGGTGTTCATATTCGGCGCGCTTGAGGGCGGCGTAAGTCTCGACAAAGCCCTCTCCAAGGTATTTTTTCAGCGGCGCTGAATTGGCGAAAGTTTCGACGCTTTCGGTTAGCGTCGACGGAAGAGGGCGTTCGCGATCTTCGTAGCCTTCGCCAACATACTCTGCCCGCGGCTCGATCTTGTCGACCATGCCGATATAGCCGCAGACGAGCGAGGCGGCGATGGCGAGGTAGGGGTTGATGTCGGCGCCGGAAATGCGGTTTTCCACACGGCGTGCATCAGGTCCGCTGGCTGGAACGCGAAGGCCGACAGTGCGGTTCTCACGCCCCCAATGTGTGTTTGTCGGCGCGCTCATAAACGCTTCAAAGCGGTTGTATGAATTGGTGTAGGGCGCCAGCAGCGGCATGGCGGCCGGCAAGTGCGCCTGCAGTCCGCCAATAAAGTGACGGAACAGGTCCGTATCTTCGCCGTCCGGCGTCGCAAAGATGTTCTTTGACGTTTTCGCGTCAACAACACTCTGGTGCAAGTGGATCGATGAACCGCTCTCATCAGCGTAGGGCTTCGCCATAAAGGTCACGAACATGCCATGGCGCTTGGCCACTTGGCGGGCGAGGCGTTTGAACAGGAACAATTGGTCGGCGACTTTCATGGCGTCGCCGTGGCGAATATTGACCTCGAACTGACAGGGACCGTCTTCGTGGATGAGCGTTTCAAGGTCGACATTCTGCGCATCGCAGAACTGATAAAGTTCCTCAAAGAGCTTATCGAACTCGTCGATGGCGTCGAGGCTGTAAACATGCTGGCCAAATTCGCGAAGTCCCGACGCGCCGTCCGGCGCGCGCGGTTCCAGCACCACATCGGTGAAGCGCGCGATCAGATAGAACTCAACTTCCGGTCCCACGATCGGCGTCCATCCCTTCTTGCGATAGAGATCGATGACATTGCGCAGCACCTGACGCGGCGCTAGGTTAAACGGCGCGCCCTGATCGGTATAAGCATCGCAAATAACAGCGGCGGTTGCGTCGGTGTTCCACGGCGCGAGGTGGATGGTGGATAGATCCGGCGACAGGACCAGATCGTGTTCCGTGCCTTTGACGTGATCGTTAAAGACAATGTCGCCATGCACGCTGATTGTGTAGGTCGCCTCGGGAATCCGAAGAGATTTGTTCTCCACGCTGGAAAGGAACAGGCCCGGCGTCATGTTCTTGCCGCGCGCTGCGCCGCCCATATCGGGCGTCAGACAAGAGACATCGCCGATGCGTCGCTCGCGCATCCATTCCTTCAGTTCGTCCAGTTCCATAAATCACCTTGAGCGCCGCGCCGGGTCCGGATTGGATTAGCGCGCAAACGCCTGTTTTTGTTTTTTGGTCGCGCTCGCCGATTAGCACAGTTTGACGGTTCAACCTTTGCCGCCCCGCCAGTGCGCAACTGCCCAATATCCAGCCTAGTCGAAGGCAAAACCGGCGCAAGCGGGCAGAATGTGATCACATTTACGCCGCCATTTCGGCTTCCGCAAGGTCCCGCTTTTGGCGGGAAATCACGCGGTTGTGGGCTGGATCGCCCATATTGGCCACTTTATTTTGGGCCCAAAGACCTTATTGTCGCCACGCTAAGCGCGATCACGCCCGGAAAATCAGAATGGGGAGGCGGCGATGACTTTGGCGAAAGCAATGCTCGTGACGTCGCCTTCGGTTCAGAAAAAGGCGCGAACGACCCGCCCCACTGCGGTCCACGAAGAAGTCTATCAACGATTGCGGCGCGCAATCATCTCCGGTCAGTTCGAGCCGGGCCGCTCGCTGTCCGTTCGCGGGTTGGCGGCGGAATTTGGCGTCAGCGCCATGCCTGCGCGCGAGGCGATCCGGCAATTAGCTGCGTTGGGAGCCCTTGAGTTCACGCCAACGCGGCGCGTGACCGTTGCGCGCATGAGTAAAGCCAAGCTCGACGAACTGCGCGAAGCGCGCCTGGCGCTCGAGCCTGCGCTGGCGGTTAGAGCCCTAAATGGAAAAGCTGCAGCGCGTGAAAAACTGGCCGCCGAACTGGCGCGCATAGATGCGTTGCTCGATGAAGCAATCAATCGCGGCGACAGTGCGGACTACGCAAAATTCAACAGCGAGTTTCACTTCAAGCTGTATGAAGCCGCGAAGGCGCCGGTGTATCTCGGGCTTGTGGAAAGCCTGTGGCTGCAGATGGGTCCATTTATGCGTGTTGTTGTCGGCCGCGTCGGAACCTCATCGCTGGTCGATCAGCATCAAGAGGCTGTGCGCGCAATTCGCGCCGGCAATGCTGCAAAACTTGAAACGGCGATCCGGGACGACATTCAGGAAGGGATGTTGAACATCGCCCACGCGGACTTGTCCTAGTTGTCTCTCTGATAAACCAGCTTGCCGCCGAACCATGTCTCCATCACTTTTGTTTCACTGATGTCTTCGCCTTTTCCGGTCTCGGCCAATTCAAAGATATCCTGATCGAGGACAATGAAATCAGCCTTCTTGCCGGGCTCCAGAGATCCCGCAATATCAGCCTGTTTCAGTGCATGCGCAGCATTGATCGTGTACGCGTCGACCGCGTCATAGATTGACAGCGCTTCACCGGCATTGAGCGGCGGCAGTCCGAAAATCGAGCGTGTCACGGCGCCTTCAATGTTGACGAAAGGGCGTGGGTCCTTGGTGTCCACCGGAGCGTCGGAGCCGGCAATGATCGTGCCGCCCGCTTTGCGAATGGATTCGGCTGGATAAACATTTTTGAAGTAGTAGCCATTCTCGTCGTAAACGTCGCCGTTGAAAGCTCGATCGACAAACGGAATGACGGTGGTGTCATACTGCGTGTCGCGTGTCGCCCAGGCGAATGTAAAGGAAGCGTAGACATCGTCGGCGGCGAAACGCGCATGAGCTTCCGGCCGCACCAGTTGCAGATGCGTGATGATGTGCTTGGTGTCGCTTTGGTTGCCGGATCGCGCGGCTTCGATGGCGTTGAGCGAAGTCGCGACGCTTCGGTCGCCGATGGCGTGGATATGGAACGTGAATCCCGCCGCATCGCCTTCACGCACATAATCCATGATGACTTGTTCTGGATGCTGCAATACGCCGTTTGCCTCCAGGCATTGCAATGGATGAAATCCGTGCGTGGCTTTAAACGCGCTGACATCTGGCGTGGCGCCAGCATCGATTTGCCCGCGCGTCGCAGCGCAAAGCTCGCTCGTCGTATCAACATAGCCTGCGACGTTCACCCACTGGGCCGCGTCATCCCATTCATAGACCGGTTGCAGATAGTTTCGCGAATAAGCGGCATTCGGCAAAGTCGGCGGATCGGCGAGGGGGTCGCCCTCGAGCACGCCATCGGCGAAAAGCTTCAGAAAATCCGCCTCAATAAGCGGGTCGTTTTCATACTTCGTTCGGATCGCCGCCGCGTCGCCCAGCAGCGAAGCGTAGTCGACAATGCCTGCCTCATCGGCGTAGTCGCCGGGATCGTAATAGAGCGCTAGATGCGCGCGCGCATGAAATCCGTTCTTCGCTCGAAGCGCGTCATAGATGTCGAGCGTGTCGGGATCGGCGGCCGCATCAAGGAACGAGGTAATGCCGCGCGGCAAAGTTACGTCCATCATCAGTTCGGGCGCAGCGCGCGCCTTGTCGATACCCTCGTCGAGAAGGCCGGTGGCGCCGATGGAGGTCAACGCATAATCTTCGGTTAACCGCCCGTTTGGTTCGCCGCTTTCATCAACACCGATATAGGGAGCAAGCTCGGTAAAATCGGTTGCGAGCGTTGCAGCGGAGAATCCGACGGTTTCGCCAGCTGCGTTCTTTGCGCGGGCGAGCGCGACGGAATTCACCGCGAAATGGTGCCCGTCACTGCCGCGAAGAATAACCGGTTGTGTCGTGGAAACGGCATCGAGCGCCTGCCGGATGGTTTGATACTTTTCTCCGGGCTGGTTGCCGGCAGCGAAATTCCACAAGAGAACTGGAAGCCACTCGCCGCTGGCCATCCCTTCCTGCGCCGTACACTCGCTGGCGTAATCTGCAATTTCTTCGAGCGTGGACGCCACATTTTCAAGACTGCACACCGGCACTGGCATAGCGCTGATCGGGTGAAGGTGTGCGTCGTGCAGGCCGGGAAGAACCAGGCGGCCTTTCAAGTCGATGATCTGGGTCGCGGCCTCCGCCTTTGCATCCATGAATTCAACGTCCTTGATGCCTTCGGGAAGCAATCGAACGATTTCGTCGCCACGAAGCACCATGCCGGAAACAAACTCGCGCTCGGCGTTCGCCGTATATATGCGGCCGTTAACGAAGATCGTGTCCGGGGGCAGCGCCTCTGTGGACTCTTGTGCGCCACACGCGGCGAGCAGCAAAAAACAGAAGGCGGTTCCGATTGTAGTCCGAGCCATTGCGCATCCCCTTAACGAGAATTTGCGGCGGCGCTTTCATCGTCCCGCAAAATCTTCCATCATGGGCGATGATGATCGGGTGCGGCGCATTCCACAAGTGGGTGACGCAAGCGGATAGGTTTGATGAACGGGCCCAAAGAAAGATTACAGATTCTTCTGCGCGACGGATTCGCGGCGTTGAATGCAGGCGATCCCAAGCGAGCGGCCGAGTATTGCCGCGCGGCGATGGCGATCGACCGCGCCCATCCCCATACGCACTTTCTGGTCGGCCTAGTGTCGCTGGATATGAAAGACCTGCGCACGGCGGTGAGCGCGTTCGGGTCTGTCGTGAAGCTTGACCCTTCTCACGCAGCGGCTTGGGCGCAGCTTGCGCGATTGTTCATGCGCATCGGTCAGCCAGCGCGTGCCGAACAGGCGCTTGAAAAAGCGCTCGCCACAGAGCCGCAGGATGCCGCAACAGCCGACTTGATTGGCGTGACGGCGTCGCTTCTGGGCGATCAGGAGACCGCGCGCCGCCATTACGCTCTCGCTGTGAAACTGGCGCCCGATCAGCCCGTGCACAAAGTCAATCTGGCGAGCGCGCTGATCTTTCTCGGCAAGACAGACGAAGCGGAAAAAGTCCTGATTGCAACGCTCGCCGCGCATCAGGGAATTGCCCAAGCGGAATGGCTGCTGTCTTCGCTGAAGAAAGCAACGGAAGGCAACCGGGCGGACACGCTCATCAACCGCGCTACGCAAACCCCAGACGACTACGCGCGAACGTTTCTTGCCTACGCGGCAGGCAAGGAGTTTGAAGATTGCGAAGAGTGGGAGCGAGCCTTTGAGGCGTTCGAGCTGGGCGCCAGCGCCAAACGCAAAACTGTCGACTACGAGGAGGCTGCCGACGAAGCGCGGTTCGCGGCGCTGCACGAAACGTTCACGCCCGAATGGGCCGCGACGCCACGCGCCGGTCATGACGACGCGTCGCCCATTTTTGTAGTGGGTCAGCCACGTACTGGCACGACGCTGATCGAACGCATTATCACGAGCCATTCCATGACGGAATCGGCGGGCGAGTTGCAACAGTTTGGGCTTTCCGTGCGCAGGCTGACAAAAGGCGAGTTTGGAGATCGATGGGCGCCGGAAGCGATCGCCGCTTCAGCGCATATCGATGTGGCTGCGTTGGGCAAGGAATATCTGCGCGCGTCGGCGCCGATGCGAAAGGGTGCGGCGCGTTTCGTCGACAAACTGCCAGGGAATTACTTTCACATTCCGCTCATACTCGCCGCGCTGCCAAATGCAAAAATTGTTCACCTGACGCGCGATCCGATGGATTCCTGCTTCGCAAGCTACAAGCAGCTTTTTGCAGAGGCGTATTTTCACTCCTACGACCAACAGGAAATGGCGCGCCATCACTTGCGGTATCTGGCGCTCATGAAGCACTGGCGGGAACTCTTTCCCGGCCGGTTCCTCGACATTTCCTACGAAAGCACCGTTGCCGATCTCGAACCCAACGCGCGACGCTTGATCGACTTTCTGGAACTGCCCTGGGAAGACCAGTGCCTAGAGTTTCACCGGCAGGAAGGGGCGGTCTCGACTGCCAGCGCAGTTCAGGTTCGCGAAAAGCCGCACACCCGTTCAGTGGGCCGCTGGCGGCGATATGAGGCCAGGCTCGCGCCCATGCGGGAAGCGTTAGAGGGCGGCGATGATTCGTTTCCCGTTAAAAATGTGATCACATAATTTGAAAAAATGAGCGAATAGCCTGAGCGGGGCGGATTGCGGCCAAAAATTCTTAACTACATGAAAATGAAGCATTATTTTTGGAATCTCGACCAGGATTCCGTGGCATTTTCGCCGCGCTGCGGCAAATAATGCGCCTGTTGGGATCGCGAAACCGGTTCTTTGATTGTTCGCGCCCGGCTTTCTTGATACGAATCCGACGCAGATTTTAATCGTGCATATGCGGTTCTTTGCGCCAGACGCGGCGCACTCAGGAGGGGTCCCGATCAATGAAACGCTCCAATCTTTCAACGTCAAATATTCGTAAGCGGGCTTTGCTGACCGGCTGTTCAGCGGCGGCAATCTTCTCCGCGTCCGCTGCGGTTGCAGCCGACGAGATCATCGTCAGCGCCACCAAGCGTCAGGAATCGATTCAGGAAGTGCCGCTCGCAATCTCGGCCTATTCCGGCGAGTTCGTGCGCGACGCCAATATCGACGACATCAAGGATCTGGTGAAGTTCACGCCGGGCGTCTCTGGAAACTCCTTCGACAGCTTCATCGATTTCATCAACATTCGTGGCATTCGCACCAATGACTTCGGCGTCGGCGGCGACCCGTCTATTCCGATGTTCAAGAACGGTTTGTATCAGGGCCGCAACGGATCTGCAGTATCCAGCCTGTTCGACATGGAGCGCGCTGAAGTGCTGCGCGGCCCGCAAGGGTTTCTGTTCGGCCGCAACGCCATCGGCGGCGCCATCAGCGTAACGACGGCGAAACCGCGTCTCGGCGAAACCAGTGGCTATATCGACATCGATGTCGGCGAGCGGAACCGCTTATTCGGCGAGGGCGCGCTCAATATTCCGGTGTCGGAGAATTTCGCGGTCCGCTTCGCCGTCTATGGCGGCCATGAGAATGGCTATGTGGACAACTTTGCACGCCCGGGCACCGACCCGCAGAACGAGCCGGAAAAATACGCCGGCCGCTTCTCCGCGCTTTATAGCAACGACACATTCGAGGCCCTGTTCACGGCGGAATATGAAAACCGCAAACAATCGGGCTCGCTCTATCGTGCGACGGAAATCGGCGATAACTGGGACAATCTGGTCGACATTTTCGGCGTCTCGCTCCAAGGCGACGGACGCGATATCGACAGCGATCAGGGATTTGGCGAAGCCGATGACGGCGAGGCGATCGCACTCGGCCTGCAGCTCGACTTCGACCTTGGCGGCGCAACACTCACGTCGCTGACCGGCTATAAGGACCACAACTTCTATTACGCCGAAGATTTCGACGGCACGCCTTTGCGCATCAATGACTACCGTCAGGATCAGGAAGGCAAATACTTCGAACAGGAAGTGCGCGTCGTTTCCGATTCGGACGGACCATTCTCCTGGTACGCCGGCGCGTCTTACTATCACGAGGAAATCGACGTGCTGTTCGGTCAGGGCGCTGATGAAGAAGTGATGTGCCAGTACTATCTAAGCTACTACGGTTTCAATACCTGTTCGGATTACTTCGCCTACTACTATTATGCGTTTACGCCGACTGCTGAAGGGCTTGTCGAGGAGAACGCTGTGCGCGGCCGCTATCACGGCTGGGGCGCTTATGTGGACACGACGCTCAAGATCACCGACCGGCTCGATATCGGCGTTGGCGTGCGCTACGCGAAAGACATCAAGAAGTTTGGAATTAGAGCGCTGCCAGTCGCGAGCCAGCTTGGTCCTTACTTCGGGCTCGGCTTCACGTCGGCCGATTTCCATGAAGCGGAGCAGAGCTGGGACGCGTTCACGCCGCGCTTTATCGTCCGCTATCACCCCAATGACGACTGGATGATGTTCGCCAGTGCAACGCGCGGCTTTAAGGCCGGCGGTTTTGGCAGCTTCTCAATCCTGCCGGACGACATCACCTTCTGCGGTCCGTTCGACGATAGTTGCGTTAACCTTGCGGCGGGTGATGCAACGCCTGACCCATTCGATCCGGAAAAAGCGTGGTCATACGAAGCCGGCGTCAAGGGTACGGCCTTTGGCGGACGCTCGCGTATTGATGCGAACGTCTATTACTACACCTACACCGACCTCCAGCAGTCCATTACCGGCACGGGCGGCGGCATCGTCGTTGACAATATCGGCAGCGTGAAGGGGTGGGGCATCGAGGGCTCGATCGATACCGATTTCGGCGAATATTTCGGCCTGCTGCTTTCCGGCTCGTATACCGGTACGGAAGCGAACCAGGTGCAATCGCTGTGCGATGGCACTGATGCTTGCGAGGGGTTGTCCCTCCAGCAGGTGCCAAAGTTTGCAGGCGCAGCCGTGCTGCGAATGGATATTCCGCTCGGCGCGGGCACGGTTCACGGCGCAGCGGAATTCGTAGCGCAGACCATGACCTATGGCGGCGCGATGCATCTCGCCGAAGGCATTAACCCGGGCTATCACGATTTGTCGCTTCGCCTTGGCTACAAGGCCGACGCAGGCTGGTCGATCATCGGTTACGTCGAAAACGTCACCGACCAACTCTACTACACAGGCTCAGAAGAATCCGGAAACATCATCCCGGCGCACTTCATCGGGCCGAGCAGACCGCGCACATTCGGTGTGCGCATGAGTTACGAATTCGGCGGCTGACGCTGAACTGTTGCGTACTCCTTCCGAGTGATAACATTGCGCCGGTCGTCAAGACCGGCGCAAATTTATGGACCTGCAATGACCGTAAAGCCCGGCACGCTGTTTCAGACGTTCAAGTATTTCATCTACGCGCTGCTGGCGGTTAACACCGGACACTTCTTCCTCGAAAATTTTGGCGGCAGCGCGTTCACCTACGAAGAGGGTGTTGGCCTAGGCGACATTATTGTCGCCTATACGGACGCGATCGACACAGCCGCATGGCTGGTTCTTCTGGTGTTGCTGGAGCTGGAAACCTGGGTCATCCCTGACGAAAAGATGAAGGGCTGGGTCGATGGCGTCATCAGCGTCACCAGTTTCACCTGCTGGGTGGTCATTCTCTACTCGTTCTATGGATACGTCGCTTCGGTCGGATTGCCGCTCGGGTTTGAGGCTTATGCCGGCCCTGATCCGTGCGGATTGCTTGCGACGGGAGCATCCTTCGCCAGCGGCCTTGACGACTATGCGGCCCTTGATCTCAGCAACTGTCAGGCCTTGGCTGCGACGGCGTTCTACAATGCTGATGCAAACATGTTCACCACGGGTGAAACCTTGAGCCTGATGAAGCGCCTTGTGTGGACCGACGTTTTGAACGCCGGCATCTGGGTATTGATCGTCATCATTCTCGAGCTCGAGATTTATCTCAAATCCTCCAAGCTTGTCGGCACACGTTTTTACAAAGCCTACAAGTCGTTCAAGGTTTTCTTGTACCTGATCCTGTTTGTGAATGCAGCGTACTGGTTTATGCTTGGCGAACCTTGGGATGCGTGGGACGCGTTCCTTTGGCTGGTCGCATTTTTCTTCATCGAAATGAATATGGTGTCCTGGCAGACGGAGAACGCCGGACGCCGGGCCGCCGGACTGATCGAATAGAAAGTTAGATATGATGTTTTCTGAAAATGTCGCGCAGGCGGTTGGTCGTGTGACCATGCGCTCCGAGGCTTTCATCAATGGCCGGTTCCGGCCGGCGCGAAGCGGCGAGACTCTGCCGTGCATCACGCCGATTGACGGCAGCGAGATCGGCCGGATCAGCGCCGGCGATGGGCGCGACATCGATGACGCGGTCGCCGCCGCCCGCACGAGTTTTGAAGCGGGCCATTGGCGCAAGATGGGGCCGCGCGAGAAGCGCAAAATCATGCTCGACTTCGCCGACAAGATCGAGGCGAACGCAGATGAACTGGCATTGCTTGAAACGCTGGATATGGGCAAGCCGCTCTCTCATACCAAAGCCGTTGATATTCCATTGGTGGTGCAGGCGATCCGGTACTACGCCGAAGCCATCGACAAGGTGAATGACGAACTCGGGCCTTCGCCGCACAACGCCGTTTCAATGATCGTGCGCGAGCCGGTCGGCGTTGTCGGCGCGGTGACGCCGTGGAACTTTCCATTGCTCATGGCGTCATGGAAGTTCGCGCCGGCGCTGGCGACGGGCAATTCGGTCATCATGAAACCGGCGGAACAGGCGAGCCTCACCATTTTGCGCGCGGCGGAACTGGCCGCAGAAGCGGGGCTGCCGGACGGCGTCTTGAATGTGGTGCCCGGCGACGGCGCTGCGGCAGGCAAGGCGCTGGCGCTTCACATGGATGTGGACAGCGTTGTCTTCACCGGTTCAACCGCGGTCGGCAAATTGATCATGGGCTATGCGGCGCAAAGCAATCTGAAACGCGTCGCCCTCGAGTGTGGCGGCAAAAGTCCGCAAATTGTGATGGAGGATTGTCCCGACTTCGATGCAGCCGCCAATGCGGCCGCGTGGGCGGTGTTTTACGATCAGGGCCAGGTGTGTACGGCTGGAACGCGACTGCTGGTTCAAAATTCGATCAAGAAAGATTTCCTCCAGAAAGTAGCGGCGGTTGCGAAGGATCTAGCGCCGGGTGACCCGCTCGATCCGGCGACGCAGTTCGGCGCGCTGGTCGATGAAGCGCAGATGAACACTGTGCTTGGCTATATTGCAAAAGGCGCCAAGGAAGGCGCAACGCTGGTCTGCGGCGGCGAACGCGCGCTCGGACAGAGCGGCGGCTTTTACGTACAGCCAACCATTTTTGACGGCGTTACGAACAAGATGACGATCGCGCGGGAGGAAATTTTCGGCCCCGTAATATCAGCAATAGGTTTCGATGATTTTGAGCAGGCCATGACCATTGCAAATGACACGATCTATGGTCTTGCGGCGGGCATCTGGACGAAGGATCTGAACACGGCGCATCGTGCGGCGCGAACGCTTCGCGCGGGCAATGTCTGGGTCAATTGCTGGGACGGTAGTGATATCACCACGCCGTTTGGCGGGTTCAAACAATCCGGTTTCGGCCGCGACCGCTCATTGCACGCGCTCGATAAATATACCGAACTCAAAACGATCTGGATGCAACTGTAAAACGAAAGTGATGCGGAAAGCACGATGAGTAGCGAAACAAAAACCGGCCGCAACGACTGGCTCCAGTCTTACTGGATGCCCTTTACGCCGAACAAGGCGTTCAAGGCGGCGCCGCGGATCAACGAACGGGCTGAAGGTTTCTATTATCACACCAGCGATGGACGAAAGATTCTCGATTCTTTTTCCGGTCTTTGGTGCTGCAATCTCGGTCATCGTCATCCGAAGATCAGTGAGGCGATGAAAGCGCAGATTGACGAGCTCGATTATTCAAACGCGTTTAACTTCGGACATCCGAAAGTTTTTGAACTCGCCAATGTCGTGTCCGAACAATTTCCCGGCGATCTCGACCATGTGTTTTTCGTCAATTCCGGGTCTGAAGCGGCGGACACCGCGCTCAAAATCGCCATCGCTTATCATCGCGCGCGCGGCGAGGGGACGCGCACGCGCCTCATTGGCCGGGTGCATGGGTATCACGGCGTCGGCTTCGGCGGTATCAGTGTCGGCGGCATGGTCAACAACAGGAAGTTTTTTGGCGCACTGCTGCCGGGCTCTGACCATCTGTCATTCCCGTATGACATGAAAACCCAGGCTTTTACGCGCGGCGAAGCCGAGCGAGATGTTGAAGCCTACATGAATGAGCTTGAAGGCGTGATCGCCTTGCATGATGCATCGACTATTGCTGCCGTGATGGTTGAACCCTTCGCTGGATCGGGCGGCGTCTTTGTGCCGCCAAAGGGATATTTGAAACGCCTGCGTGAAGTCACGAAAAAGCACGGGATATTGCTCATCGTCGATGAAGTGATCTCCGGTTTTGGACGAATGGGCGCGGCCAATGCATGCACGCTGTTCGGCGTCGAACCCGACATCGTCACGGTCGCGAAGGGCATAAATAACGGAGCAGTGCCCATGGGCGCCGCCGTCATTCGCAAGCAGATTTACGACACCTTCATGGATGCTACGCCAAACGGCGTCGAGCTGTTTCACGGCTACACCTATTCCGGACATCCGCTGGCGGCGGCGGCGGGACTAGCGACGCAACAAATCTTTCAGGAAGAAGGCGTCAATCAGCGCGCGGCGGAACTGGCGGTCTATTTCGAAGAAGCGGTGCACAGCCTGAAGGGTGAGCCGCATGTGATCGATATCCGCAACGTCGGGCTGGCCGCTGGTGTGACGGTTGCGGTGCGCGACGGCGTCCCAGGCGCGCGCGGCGGCGAGGTGTTCCTGAAAACCTATGAGAAAGGCGTGGCGATCCGGGCCAATGGCGACAATCTGGCGATTGCCCCGATCCTGACCATGGGCCGAGCGGAAATCGACACCACAATCGAAGCGGTACGCAGCGCGCTTCGCGCCGCAGCTTGACGCCGGCCATTTCGCGTCGCGCCGGAATGGGCGGAAAACCCGATTTCGGCACAGCGCGCGGCCCGCTAGAGGCTTGAATTCGCCGCAATACTCGCCATTGTCTGTGGTTCCCGCCCGCTCGTTGCGCGCGGCTCCAAAGGCCGTTAGAACCGGCCCGGCTCAGCTTCCGGGCTGACCCCAATTTTAGCGCCGACAGCGGCGAAGCGCGCCTTGTTGCGGCGCCTGCAGGATGAAACACAGTGGCGAACGAAGACAGCGTAATACTCAAAGAAGTCGATCAGGCGCTCGAGGAAGACCAGACGTGGGAATTCTTTCGCAAGCACGGCGCGGCGCTGATTGCTGGGGCGGTGCTCATTATTGGCGGCGTCGCCGGATGGCAGCTTTGGGATCACCTGCGCACTCAGTCTGCCGAGAGACAGGCGCTTGAGTTCAGAACCGCGCTTGAACTTCTGTCGGAAAATCCCGAAGCCGGGCGTGCGGCGCTCGAAGCGGTGGCCGCTGAAAAAGGCGGATATGGCGCTTTGGCGGGACTGCGGCGGGCGGCGTCCTACGCATCTTCGGGCGAACGGCTGAAAGCGATCGAAGTCTACCGGACGATTGCCAACGGCGACTCGCCCCGGCGCATTCGCGAACTCGCGCAGCTTCGCGCAAGCTATCTCGCCCTGGCGGATGGACGCGATGCAGTGATCGCTGAGCTCGGCAGCCTTCCGGAAGAAAGCGGACCGTACAGCTTTTACGCGAGAGAGATTCTCGGCGTGGCGTCGCTGAACGCCGAAGACTACGAGAGCGCAGCGGCGACGTTCTCGACGCTAAGTCTCGACCTTGAGTCGCCGGGAGGGGTGCGCGAACGCGCCGAAGAGTTTGCTGCATTGGCGGCAGCGGGCAAAGCCGGCGTCAATATCACAGGGGAAACCCAACTCGACGATCTGTTGCAGGCGGTCGGCGAAGACGCTGTCGCGCAAGAAGCGATCGAAGAAGATCATAGCGGCCACAATCACGAAGAGTAGAAAATGAAATCTGTTTCGGACTCGTCCCCAGCAGCCGTCAAGTGGCGCGCTCTATCCATTGCAGTCGCCTATTCCCTGATTGTCGCTTGCGGATCGAATCCGGTGACAAATCTTTTCAGCGGCAACGACAAGAAAGACGGCGACGCGCCCGAAGAGGACGACCGGATTTCAATCCTGGCGCTTGATCAACAGCTGAGCGTGGACCCGCGATACGCGGGCGCGACGATCGACTTGCCGCCATCCTATGTGAATTCGTCCTGGACGCAGCCGGGCGGCGAAGCGGATCATACGCTGCACCATCTCAGCGCGCCGCTTACCTTGGAGAAAGTCTGGTCGGTTGACGTTGGCGATGCATCGCCGCGGCGCGCGCGGTTGACGTCGCCTCCGATCGTTGTGGATAGCCACGTGTTTGTGCTCGACGCCGCTGCGACGGTTTCATCCTATGACGCAGAGACCGGCGATTTGAAGTGGAAGACAGAGCTTGCGCCTGATGTCGACGAGCGCTTCCGGATACGTGAAATCTTCAGAGGTCCGGATGCGGCCGAAATCGGCTTCGGCGGCGGCGTTGCGTTTGAACAGGGACGCATCTTCGTCACATCGGGATTTGGATTCGTCGCCGCGCTGGATGCGCAGTCCGGCGAACTGCTCTGGCAAGTGAAAACGGATGCGCCAGCGCGTACGCCGCCAACGGCCTATCGCGGCAAAGTGTTTCTCTCCACAAATACGAACGAATTTATCGCACTCGATCAGGAGACAGGCGAGAAATCCTGGACCTTCCAGTCGTTCGAAGAAAAGGCGCGCTTTCTTTCGTCCTCCAGTCCGGCGGCGGCCGGCGACTTGGTGGTCGCGCCGTTCTCGTCAGGCGAGCTGGTTGCATTCCTCGCGGAAAACGGACGCGCTGTGTGGGATATGACGCTGGCGCGGCAGACGCGCCTCACGTCGTTGGCGACATTGAATGACATTGCCGGCAGCCCGGTGATTGACCGTGGCCTGGTGTACGTTGTCAGCCATGGCGGACGTTTTTCAGCCATCGATATCCGCTCGGGCCAGCCTGTGTGGGAACGTGAAATCGCCAGTCTGCAGATGCCGTGGGTGGCGGGGGACTACATTTATCTGGTGTCCGTCGAAGGCGAGCTGATTTGCGTATCGCGTACCGATGGCGGCATCGTCTGGCTGACTCAACTGCGGCGCTTCAAAAATGAGAAGAAGAAAAAACACCGCATTTCCTGGGCGGGTCCGGTCCTCGCCGGAGACGCACTTGTGTTGGTCTCGACGGAAAAAGAGATCGTGAAGGTTTCGCCGCTCACCGGCGAAGTCATGGAAACCAAGAAAATTGACGGCGGTTCCGTCGTTGCGCCAGTCGTTGCGGGCGAAAAAGTCTTTATCCTGACCGAGGAGGGCAAGCTCGTCGCGATGAAGTAACGCGGCGCTGCTTGGCTTGATGTCATGTCGGTAAAAATCGCTCTGGTCGGCCGGCCCAATGTGGGCAAGTCGACTTTATTCAACCGGCTTGTGGGCCGGCGTCTGGCGCTTGTCGACGACACGCCGGGTGTGACGCGTGACCGGCGCGAAGGCGACGCCAAGCTCGGCGATCTGTATTTCACGGTGATCGATACGCCCGGCCTCGAGGAAGCTCCGGAAGCGGCGCTTGAAGGGCGCATGCGCAAGCAGACCGACATGGCGGTGGCGGAGGCGGCCGCCTGTATGTTCCTCATCGATGCGCGCGCTGGCGTGACGCCGCTCGATCAAACTTTTGCGTCCATTCTGCGGTCCAGCGGCAAACCGGTGATCTTGCTTGCCAATAAGGCGGAAGGGACGGCGGGTGAGGCTGGGTTTTACGACGCATTCAGTCTCGGCGTCGGCGATCCCATCGCGATTTCCGCCGAGCATGGCGAAGGCATGGCCGAACTTTACAACGCGCTTGAGCCGTTCCTATCTGATTTGCAGCCCGATGAACCGGAAGAAGAAGCGGAATGGGACGATCCGCTAAAGCCATTGCGCGTCACCATTATCGGCCGTCCTAATGCAGGCAAATCGACGCTGGTCAATCGTCTGATCGGTGAAAACCGTTTGCTCACGGGTCCCGAAGCGGGGATCACGCGCGATTCGATTTCCGTGGAGTGGAAATGGCAGGGGCGCGATCGCGACTGGCCAGTGAAACTGTTCGACACGGCGGGCATGCGCAAGAAAGCGAAAGTCCAGTCGAAGCTTGAAAAGTTGTCGGTCGCCGACTCCGTGCGCGCGATCAAATTCGCCGAAGTCGCTGTCCTCCTGCTCGATGCGGAAACGCCGTTCGACAAACAGGACTTGCAGCTGGCCGATCTTGCATTGCGCGAGGGGCGAGCGCTGGTTGTCGCGGTGAACAAGTGGGATCTCATCGAAGACAAAGACCAAAAGATGGGTGAGATCCGCGAGATGTGCGATCGCCTGTTGCCGCAGGCGCCGGGCATTCCGATAACGCCTTTTTCAGCGCTTACCGGAGCCGGCATCAATCGGCTCATGCCCGCCGTGGTGAAAGTGTACATCGACTGGAACGCGCGGGTGAAAACCCCGGCCTTGAATGACTGGCTGCAGGAAGCGCTGCAACGCCATTCGCCGCCGGCTGTTTCAGGCCAGCGCATCAAGATGCGCTACATCGCCCAAACCAAAACCCGTCCGCCGACATTCGTCGTGCAATGCACCCGCGCGAACGATTTGCCCGAATCCTACAAACGCTACATGATCAACGGCATACGCGAGGCGTTCGACATCAAGGCGGTGCCGATCCGTCTGATCTTCAAGCAGCCGGGCAATCCTTACGATACCGAAGAGAAAAAGAAAAAGCGCGCCAATTAAGCGCGCTTCAACCGTAATGGTTCGCTTGTCGTACGTGCGATTGCTTCAAACAGCGTCGGCACGATTTCGTCCGGGTGCGGCAGCGTTTGCGGATCCTCGCCGGGCATGGCGACTTTGCGCATGTCAGTGCGCATGGCGCCAGGATCGATGATGGCGTGGCGGATATTGGTGTTCTTCGTTTCTGCTGCGTGGGTTTCAATCAGCATTTCAAGCGCGGCTTTCGAAACCGCATAGGCGCCCCAGAAGGCGCGCGCTTCCTCGCCGCCGACTTTCGATGTGAGCGTAATTACCCGTGCATCGGATGATTTACGCAGCATCTGATCGAGCGCGCGCAACAGCCGCCAATTGGCGGTGACATTGAGATTGAGCGTATGCACCCAGACTTTTGGATCGATATCGCCGACAGGCGCCAACTCACCAATGCTGGCGGCGTTCAGCACGAGAATGTCTAGCGCTTCGAAACGCTGCGCAAGCGCGCCGGCGAGCCGCTCAATGCCTTCACCGTCAGTAAGGTCGAATGGCACAAGCGAGGCTTTGCCGCCGAAGCTCCGGATTTCGTCATCTAGCTCTTCGAGTGCGCCGGGGGTACGGGCGACGGCCAGCACTTGTGCGCCCGCTTTCGCCAGCGCTATCGCGATGGAACGGCCAATGCCGCGCGAGGCGCCAGTGACGAGGGCGGTTTTGCCGGAGAGGTCGGGAGCGGCCATGGGTCAGTGTTCCTTGTGTTCCGCGCTGGATAGGGCGGAAGCGATCTCGCGCGCAACCCGTTCAAATGTCGCGCCGTCAAATTGATCGAGGCTTATGGCGGCGAGCGGCGCCCCGCAACGCCCGCGCTGCCGGCTGCGCTCATAAAGCGGGTCGTAATGGGCTGTCATGAGGGAGGTTGCGAGCGTCTTCCAGTCTCGCGCCGCGGCCATCTCGCGCCATGCCGCCAGCGTTTCCTTGGCGTGAAACGGCTTCAGCCGTTCGATGGCGGCGACGACGGAACGCTCATTGGCGATAATGTCCGCATATGCGCTAAGGAGATAGTCGGCGCGCGCGGCGGGGCGCGCATTGAGTGTGATGCGCGGCGCCTCCAGCATCGCCTCCCATAAGCGCCGCGGGACCTCGCAACGTCCGATGCGATTGGATTCCGCTTCGACGAGAATCGGTTTTCGCGGATCGAGCCGGCGAAGCGCGTCGAACAGATTCGATTCAAACAGCTTTTGTTCCGGCTGCGGATCGTCAACGAAGCCGCCAAAGACAGAACCGCGATGATTAGCGAGCGATTCCAGATCGAGCGTTGGAACGCCCTGCGCGGCGCAGGCGCGCAGAATGTCAGACTTCGCTGTGCCGGTCTGGCCGTCGAGCAGGACAATGTTGAGCGGCGCCTCGCTGTCGCGCAGTTCGGCGACGACCGCGCGCCGCCAGGTTTTGTAGCCGCCGTTCAACACGCCGCAACGCCAGCCCACCTGAGACAGGATCGTCGCCATGGCGTTGGAGCGCATGCCGCCGCGCCAGCAATAGATCAGCGGATGGAAAGTATTGGTCTTGTCGGCGAGGGCGGTTTCGAGGTGGTGCGAAACATTGCGCGCCACATAGGCGGCGCCAATGCGCCGCGCCTTGAACCGCGATTCCTGTTTGTGGATCGTACCGACTTCCGCGCGCTCTTCATTGCTCAGCACCGGCAGGTTGATTGCGCCGGGCAGATGATCGGCCGCAAACTCCGCTGGCGAGCGCACGTCAATAATCGCATCGAAGCGCGAGAGCGTCTCCGGTTCGATATCGCGAATGTCTTCAATCCCGATCATGATCAGTCAGCGCTTGCCTCTTGGCCGTAATGAGTGTTCTAAATTTTCCTGCGCCCGCCGCAAGGAGCCCGTTTCATGTCCGCCGAAAAAGAACCCCGCCTGACCTCGCTCGCCCATGGTGGCGGCTGCGGCTGCAAGATTGCGCCCAACGTTCTGCGGGAGATATTGAGCTCCATGCCGGCGGCGTCGGGCCATGCGGATCTGCTCGTGGATGCGGCGACCAGCGACGATGCGGCGGTCTACCGGATATCGGATGAGGCGGCGCTGATCGCCACCACCGACTTTTTCATGCCGATTGTGGACGATCCTTTCGAGTTCGGACGCATCGCAGCCACCAACGCCTTGTCCGATGTTTACGCTATGGGCGGGCGGCCAATTTTTTCCCTCGCGATCACGGGCATGCCCATCGGCAAGATGTCGACGGAAACGATCCGCAAAATTCTCGATGGCGGCCGCTTGGTAAGCGAGGCGGCCGGCGCGCCGGTGGCTGGCGGTCATTCGATCGATTCCGCTGAACCTATTTACGGGCTCGTCGCCATGGGGCTGGTGCATCCGGATCGCATCCTGCGAAACAACGGCGCGCGCGCGGGCGATGTGCTGATCCTCGGCAAGCCGCTCGGCGTCGGCGTGCTCAGCGCGGCGCTGAAACGCGAAATTTTACCGCCCGAAGGCTATGCACAAATGATCACATCCACGACCTTGCTCAATCGTCCCGGAACGGAGATTGCCGACACCGACGGCGTTCATGCGATGACCGACGTGACAGGCTTCGGTTTGCTCGGGCATCTCGCGGAAATCTGCAAGGCGAGCGGGATTGCTGCAGCGCTGGATGAACAAGCCGTCCCGGTCTTCGATCTTGCGCGGGCCTTGCTCGCCGATGGCGTCAAGACTGGCGCGTCGGGCCGCAACTGGGAAAGCGTGAAGGAATGGGTGGGCGCGCCTGCTGCTTGGACTGACGCGTCACGCGACATGCTGACCGACCCGCAAACGTCCGGTGGTTTGCTTGTTTCGTGCGCGAGCGGTGCCGCAGATAAAGTGCTGGCGGCGTTCCGCAAGCACGGTCACCATGCGGCCGCGGTGATCGGCGAAGTGAAGGCCGGTGCGCCGATGATCAGCGTCCGCTAGTGCTTCTGTTCTTCCTTGGGCGGAAAGGTCCATATCAACGCATCCAGCGCTTCGCGGTGATAGATGGTTGAGTGCTGGAGATCTGGCCGGTCGGAAAAGGTCCAGGCAAGGCCCGGAACTTTTTTCGTCTTCACTGCTTTCACTACATCGAGAACGCCTTCGCGCATCAGCCCGCCTTCATTGGCGATGGCGAGATAAAGTTTTTTCTCGACTTCGGGGTGAAGGCCGAGGTCGCCCTCAGCGCTTTTGGCGAGGCTCGCCATGTCCCACCACAGACTCGGAGAGATCGCGATATAGGCGTCTACCAAGTCCGGCGACCGCAGAAATGTCTCGGCGATAAAAAGACCAGCTAAACTTTCACCGATCAGCGCATCCTCGCCGCTGGTGCGGTAACGCGCGGCCACATCGGGCATGACTTCGTCGCGGATGAAGGTGCGAAACTCACCGGCGTGACCATGTGTTGGGAAGTCAGCGATGTCGCGCGGATCGGATGAAGGCGAGGTCAGTTCTGCGCGGCGGTCGACGGTCTCGACGCCAACGACAATCACTTCGCGAAACATGCCGGAAATAGAAGCAAGCTGCGCGAGGCCGGAAATGTGATGGAAGTCCTGCGCCAGGCCGCCATCGATCACATAGAGCACCGGATAGCGCGCATCGCCGGACGCATAAGATGGCGGCAGCCAGACATTATAGGTGCGAGTCTGGCCGAGGACTGCGGAGTCGAGCTTGACGCTGTCGCCAATGATGATGGGCGAAACTGCAGGCGTTTCGGCGACTGCAGCGGAAGGGGCGGGGTTGCTGGCGCAGGCGGCAAGAACGAGTGACGCAAGGGCGACGATACTACGCATAAAATTCCTTTGAGTTACGCAAGGGTGCGGCGGAGCGCGTCGGCCCAGCCGGAAAGATTTCGCTGGCGCAATTCCGGCGCCATGGCCGGCTGGAAGCGCGCATCGAGCCGCCAGCGTTCGGCGATTTCCTCCGTATCCTGAAAAATGTCGGCCTGCAGACCGGCGAGATAGGCCGCGCCCAGCGCCGTGGTTTCAAGAACCTTCGGGCGCTCAACATCAAGGCCCAAAATGTCGGCGAGGAACTGCATCAGCCAGTCATTGGCGACCATGCCGCCGTCGACGCGCAGCGTGTTGGTTTGCGCGCCGTCGCGGGCGATAGCGTGCATCAAATCCGCGGTTTGATAGACAACGCTTTCCAGCGCCGCGCGGGCGAATTCCGCGCGGCCGGCGCCGCGAGTGAGGCCGGTGATCGCAGCGCGCGCGCCCGGCGCCCAGTGCGGCGCCCCAAGGCCGGTGAAGGCGGGCACCAGATAGACCCCATTATTGGTTTCGATGCTCTCGGCGAGTTCGGCGGTCTCCGCAGCGCTGTCGATCATTTTCAACTCATCGCGCAGCCATTGGACGGCGGCGCCAGCGATAAAGATCGATCCCTCCAGCGCGTAAACCGTTTCGCCCTTTAACCGGTAGGCGATGGTGGAGAGCAGTTTGTTCTGCGACACGACCGGTTTGTCGCCCGTGTTGATCAGGACGAAACAGCCTGTGCCGTAGGTGCTTTTGATGTCGCCGGGCGCGAAACAGGCCTGGCCGAAAGCGGCGGCCTGTTGGTCTCCGGCGACGCCGCAGATCGGAATGGCACGGCCAAACAATTCCGGATCGGTCATGCCATAATCATCGGCGCAGTCGCGCACATCGGGGAGCAAGGCATAGGGCACACGGAATTTTTCCAGCAGCGCGTCATCCCAGCAATTGTCGTGAATGTTGTAGAGCGAAGTGCGGCTGGCGTTGGTGGCGTCGGTTGCGTGGGTCTTGCCGTCGGTGAGGCGCCAGATCAGAAACGCATCCACGGTGCCAAGGGCAAGCTCGCCCTTGTCGGCCCTGGCGCGCGCGCCGTCCACATGGTCTAAAATCCACGCGGCTTTCGACGCGGAGAAATAGGGATCGAGCAACAGGCCAGTGCGCGCATTCACATGGGCTTCGAACCCGTCCTCGCGCAGGGCGGCGCAAACATCCGCCGTGCGCCGGTCCTGCCAGACGATGGCGTTGTAGACCGGCGCATTGGTCTTGCGGTCCCAGATGATGGTCGTCTCGCGCTGGTTGGTGACGCCGATCGCCGCGACTTCGCCGCCGGTTTTCTCCGCAGCGTCAAGTGCCTCGCGCGCAGTCGCCAGCGTTGTCGTCCAAATGTCTTCAGGGTCGTGTTCGACCCAGCCGTCGCTTGGATAATGCTGCGCAAATTCCTGCTGCGCACTGGCGACAATACGCCCGGCGCTGTCGAAAACGATGGCGCGGGACGATGTCGTGCCCTGATCGATGGACAGAATGTAAGGCGCTTGAAAATCAGTCATCCGGTCTCGCCCCAAAGCTTGATGGCGGTCAGTCTACAGCGAGTTGCACGCGCCCTAAAACCCTCAATTGCGGAGTTTCCTCGAAGCTGAAACGCTGATAGGCAAGGGGGCTCAGATTTCTGGAGGGCGAGATGAATAAATTATTGTCATTTACGGCGATGGCGTTGAGTCTTGTGGCGGCCTGTTCGCCAGGCGGCGAGCCCGCGGCGAAGCCGGGAAAATCCGCCGGCGATGGAGAGGTTTCCGGCGCATCTGTCGATGCCGCCGACCATGTCCGGCTCTATGCGTTTGATTGCGGCCGGATCGAGATGAAAGACTTGTCGTTGTTCACACAAGGCAGCGAATATGATGGCCGCACCAATAGCGCTTCGGTTATGTGCTTCCTCGTTCGACACCCAAAGGGCGACTTGCTGTGGGACGCGGGGTTGCCGTCGGCGCTTCATGAGATGCAGGATGGCTTTGACGCCGGAGCGTTCCATGTGTCGGTTCCGACAACAATTGCCAGCCAACTGGAAACGCTGGGACTGACGTCCGCAGATGTTGATTATTTTTCGATCTCGCACTCGCACTTTGATCATTTGGGAGCGAGTAATGAATTCGCTGCCGCCAAGTTTCTGATCGACAAGGATGAACGCGCGCATATGTTCCGTGATGCGGCGCGCGCTGACACTGAAAGCTTCGCAAACTACAGTGCGCTTGAAAATGCGGAAACGATTGAGTTCGACGGCGATTACGATGTCTTCGGCGACGGCACGGTGACCATTCTCGACATGCCCGGCCATACGCCGGGCCATAAATCATTGCTGTTGCAACTCGACAATTCCGGTGCGGTGCTGCTCTCCGGTGACCTCTATCACCTTCAGGAATCGCGCGAGCACCGATACGTTCCCAAATTCAACACCAATGTCGACGATACGCTCGCGTCCATGGACCGGTTCGAGCAGATCGCCGCAGATACCGGTGCGCGGGTCATCATCCAGCATGTGACTGCGGACTATGATGCGCTGCCGCGCCTGCCGGGATATTTGGACTGAGCGATCTCAACCCTCTCCCGCTGGCGGGAGAGGGGCTTTTTGTTAGTACCGCACACTCAACCTTGCGCCGTAAGTCGCCGGCATGCCCGGCGCGGCGACATCGGCGACGCCGCCCGGCGCAATGAAGAAGTTGCGCGTTTCATCATAGTCTGTGTTGAAGATGTTCCGGCCCCAGAGCGCTAATTCCCAGCTACCGTCATCAGGCCCAAGCGCAAGCTGCGCATTGGCGAGCCAGTAGTCGCTGACCGCATAGTCCGGCCCGAGCAGCGGCAGCGAAAGCGTATCGCGATAGGAGTAGTCGAACCGAGCGCGCGCCGACCATCCGTCATGGATGGGCGCCGTCGCTTCAACAAATCCCTGATAGCTCAGCTTCGGAAAACCGAGATCCTCACCGGCGCGATCAACATAGACCGCCATGCCGGACATGCCGGTCGCCGCCGTATCGAGATCGGTGAAGGAGGTGAATTCGCCGGTCTTGTAGCCGAGCGACTGGCCAATGGTCAGCCACGGCGCAGGGGCGAGGATCGCCTCAATTTCCGCGCCGTAGATTTCGCTGTCGGCGTTGACAATGCGCCCGACAATCGCCGTCGTCGCCGCATCGAAAATCGCCGACTGCACCTGCTGGTCCTTGTAGTCGTAATAGAACGCAGCGCCGTTGAGCTGCAGCACGCCGAAGGATGATTTGAATCCGACTTCAAAGGCGTTGAGCTTTTCCGGGGCGAAAGGCGTTAGCGCATTCGGATTGAGCGTGTTGTAGGCGGTGAATCCGCCGGACTTCACGCCGCGGCTGGCGTGAGCGTAGAGGAGCACATCATCGGCGGGGTGCAACTCAACGCCAATTTTTCCCGAAAGATTGCCGCTGTCGAGATCGCGGTTTTCAAGTGTGCCGTCGACAGTTCCATTGGCGAAGTTGAGCGAACCGGTTCCGGCGGAGAACGTGCCGAGATCGCGCAGCCTGCGCGCTTCGTCTTCGTAGCGCAGTCCCGCGATGATCGAGATGAACGGTGAGACTTCATATTCGCCATGGGCATAGGCGGCGAGTGTGCGCACCGTCTGGGTATAAGGCGTTGTCACCGCAAAGCCGGGACCAAAGCTGGCGGCAAAGTCAGATTGATAGAGTTCGTTCAAATCCTCTTCGCTGTAATAAAGCCCGCCGACCCAGTTGAGCGCGCCGGTCTCGCCGGAAAGCCGCAGCTCATGGGACATGACATCGGCGGATGACTGGAAGTACACGCCGGCGCCGCCAATTGTGAGCGCGTCAAAATCGTTGAACTCTTTGCGGTTCAACACTTCATAAGCGCCGATATAGGTGAGCGTCGTTTCGCCAAGCCCGGCGTTCAGGGTCAGGCTCGCACCCCAGCCTTCATTGTCGCGGAACGGATGCGCGTCTTCCGCGATACCGGTGAGAGCGGCGAAGCCTGCTGACGAGCCATAGCTGGTTTCACGGCGGTCGTGGGCGAGGGGACCGAAACTCGAGTCGTTAAAGAGTTGCAGGCCGAGCCCGTCCGACTGGTCGATAAAGCCGTGCAGATTGAACAGCACTTCGATATCCGGCGTAAGGTCAACGGCGACGAGGCCGCGCAGGGCGTATTGTTCGGCGTCGCCAGTCTCTTCGCCGGTTTCGCGGTTTGTTTGCCAGGCGCCGCCCAGCGCTGTCGCGCCGGAAAGCCGCACGCGAACGGAATCGGTGATCGGACCGGAAACATAGGCTTCCGCGTCGACGCGGCCGAAACGCCCGCCTTCGACGACAAAGCCAGCGGTATGGGTGTCGGTCGGCTGTGCGCTGATGATCTTGATCGCGCCGCCGGTGGTGTTGCGGCCATAGAGCGTTCCTTGCGGTCCGCGCAGGACTTCAACTCGTTCCACGTCGAACAACACGCCCTGCGTCATCACGGGGATCGGATAAGCGACATCGTCCACATAAATGCCGACAGTCGGCGCGTTGTTGGTGGCGTAGTCGCGAAAGCCGACGCCGCGAATGGAAAAGCTCGGCTGGCCGGAGCCGAACTGGCTTTCGATTTCGAGATTGGGCGTGAAGTTTTCAAGTGCGTTCACCTTGCGCGTTCCCTGCGCGATGAGATCGGCGCCGGAAAATACATTGAGCGCGACGCCGACATCTTGCGGCGACTGTTCGCGACGTTGAGCGGTTACGACGATCTCGTCTTCCGCCAGGGCAGCGCCAATTGACGAAAGCGCAACGCCCGAAAGGGCGGCGCAAAGGACCGAATTTTTCATGGAAATTTTTACTCGTTTGCGACGAAGCCCGACCGGCGCCGTTTTACTCGGCTCCGTTCGTCTCCTCCCTGTCGCACCGACCCATCCGCAATAGGCGTTTTACTCGCCGTCAAATGGCTCCCGGTTCGCGTTGGCTTTTCCATTAAAGGAAGACCGATTTACCCGGCCAGCGTCCCGTTCAGCGGCTGCACGACCAGCACGGTGTACGCTTTGCTGCGCCGAATTTCAACTCGAACGCGGCGCGACAGCTCACTAATTCGACAGGAAACCGGTGACAGTCTCGCAAAACGCCTGCGGCGCGTCCCAATGGAGCGAATGGGCGGCGCCCGGAAGGACTGTCATCCGTCCGTTGCGCGCGGCGGAAAATGCGCTTTCGATATTGTGAGGCGAAAACATCAAATCCAATTCGCCCGCGAGCAGCAAGGTTTCGGTTTCGATGGCGGCGGGTAGCCCGCTCGCATCGTAATGGCGCAGGGCGTCGATCTGGCGGCGCATGTTCTCCGTTGTTTGCGCATGCGGATAGGCGATGGAAAGCGCAATCGCCGCATCGACGGCGTTCCTGTTTTCGAAGAATTCCGGTTTGAACAGCCAATGAAAAAATGCACGCAGCCAATGTTCCTGCGGCGCACCGGCTTCGCGCAGGGCGAGGATATTGTCGACCACGGAAACAGCGCGCGCCTGCGTCTGCGCGCAACTTGCCGCGAGCACGAGCCGGGCAATGCGCTTCGGTGCGCTTGCCGCCAGTTTCATGGCGATGATACCGCCCATGGAATGGCCGAGCACATGCGCACGTTCGATCGACAGATGATCGAGCAGCGCGGCAATGTCGTCGGCCATGGCGTTGATTGAAATCGGAGCGCCGCAGCGCGTTTGTCCGGCGCCGCGATTGTCGGGCATGATGAGGGTAAAATGTTTTGCGAGCGTCGGCGTGACCGGCCCCCAGCTCGCATGATCGCTGGCGAGCCCGGCGATGAGCATGAGCGGCGGCCCCTCGCCAACTGTTTCATAGTGAAGGTGAACGTCGCTGTTGTTCAACACCGGCATGTCAGGCGCCTTTCTGCGCGGCGGCGCGCAATCGATAGTAACGGATGGCTGCGCCCGGAGCGCCTAACATCGGATGTTTGCGCTCCCAGTCAGTAATGGCAAGATCGATTCCGGTGTGCCGCTGTATTTTCCAGGCGATATAGTCGATGCCGCCGCGAAATGTCTGTGCGCCCTTTAACAAGCGAAGCGCTGAAAGACCGGCGCCGAAAATTGCGCGCAAACGCCATGCTGTTCTCGCGCTACTTGAGGGCGAGGCCTGCAAAGTTATGATGTCGCCCTCAACCGAGATTTCGGCGCCAGCCAGTGTTAGTGCAGGCGCAGTTACGGTGTCGGCCCAGTCGCCATAGCTGTCGATAAGCTTGCCGGCGCGAGCATTGTCTTCGGCGCGCAGCTCGGCTTTGTACGATGCGCCGAGGCCGGACAGCCACAGTTCGCGCGGCGCGAAGCGATTGTCTTGCAGGCCGGCTGTCCGCTTGCAGAATGTAACGATTGCAGTGACGAGCGCTGCGTTGAGCCGTGATTTCATTGCCTCATCGGCTGCATGCGCACGGCAGGGTTGAGCGAAGCGCCCCCAGAAGTAGGAATGAAACGTAGCCTCGCTCACCAACTTTTCGAAATGATCGATCGAGAGGACCGCATATTTCGCGCGCAAAACGCCGAACCGGGACGGCGTTTCAAAATAAAAGACATTGGGCGGAACGATCTTGTTGGCTAATGCAAGCACAGGTGACGACGGGTAGAGCGCTTCGTAGGACGCGCCAATCACGTAAAAATCAAATATGACGCTGGTCGGATCGTCCAGTTTGGCGATGCTTGCGCCCGATCCGTAAAACAGAACGCCGCAGCCGTCGTATTTTTCTTGTAACGCTTCGATGAGTATCTTCGCCGGCTCGTCCAAGGGCGCTGATGAGACGGCGCACACGCGCGATTGCAAGGCCTGTTGCGCGTGCGTCTGCGCCATCCGGTCATTGGCGGCAGCGTTCATCAAACCAGAAATGCGGCTTTTTCGGAGACCTTGATGATGACGTCTTCATCGGGCGCCGAATGATAAATTTCGCCGTCAAAGACGATTGGGCCATCAAACCGCAGCCGGAGTTCGCTATCCTTCCAGCTGTGATAGCCCGCTTGCTCCAGCCACGGCGCAGACTTGCCGCGCAGGACTTTGAACGCCGCGCGCAGCAGTCTCTTGCGAGGATAGCTGACGGTCGTTACATCCATGGGACCGTCTCCTTCGCCCCAGAACGGAAAAATTCCGGCGGACAATTGATGAAGCGTTGTCATGATCATCATCGACAAGTCGCGATCATGCAGTTCGCCGTCTTCACCGCGCACCTGAACCGGGAAGGGCGCATCGCCGCCTGAATTGTTGAATGCGGATTTGAAAAGAAATCCGGCGGCTGACAAGGCGACTGCAAGCGAACGCTTGGCGCCCATCTTCTGCACGTTCTGGCGGCTGAACTGGATGGCGTCATGAAACAATCCGGCGCCAAGGAAGAATCCGTAAATTGGATCCTGCCGTTCAGTGATTTGGAGTCCGATCAGCGGCCGTTCAACACGTTGGATCTCGCCATGTCCGCGCCGCCACAGAAAATTGTCGAGAGATTCCGCCGGCGGTCCCTGCAGACCACAATCATTGGCGATGACATTAGTCATGCCGCAGGGAAGGGCGACATAGTTTGGCTGGATCGGAAAACGCCGCCGATTGATCGAGCCAGTGATCGCAGCCTGCATGGTGCCGTCGCCGCCGGCGAGGATCAGCGTATTGGAATTGCCGTTTTCAATCGCCTCGAGCGCGCCGCCAAGATCATTCATACTTTCAAGCACGTACGGCCGAATGTCGTTGTGACGTTTCGAGACGTAGAGCAGATCATCCGCAATCGCTGCGTTGCGGCTGCTTTTTGCATTGATGATCATCGATGCGATCGACATAGACTTCACTTACTGAACGGCGACGCCCGACTTTGAGGCGCTCGGACGAACTATGTTGCTGTTGTTGCTCAATTCCCGCTGCGGATACAGGTAAAATGACAGGCAACCTGAACGGTTCCCGAGCTGGTACCGCCGCAGCCAGCGTTTTTCCATGTTACAAAACGGCCATATTAATCCACCGCCCCGAGCGGCAATTCAATGGTCACATAGGGCGGCGAACGGAAATTTGAAGGCCGGTGAGCACTGCGAGAGAAAATTAGCCTGCGAAGAAGCGCGCCTTTAGCCGGCTGGCGCCGATTTCGTAGGCGAGAACGGCTGGGTGGTCGGCCCGCCAGGTGCAGAAATCAGCGCGTTTGCCCGCTTCCAGCGTTCCGCAATCCGTGAGTCCAAGCGCTGCGGCGGCGTGGCGCGTCACCCCGGCAAGGGCTTCTTCAGGGGTTAGCCGGAATAGCGTGCAACCCATATTCATCGCCAGAAGCAATGAGGTCATGGGAGATGTGCCCGGATTGCAATCGGTCGCCAGCGCCATGGCGACGCCAGCGCTGCGAAGCGCCTCGATAGGCGGCAATTTCGTTTCCCGCAAAT
Organism: uncultured Caulobacterales bacterium; assembly: GCA_964486635.1. GTDB lineage: Bacteria > Pseudomonadota > Alphaproteobacteria > Caulobacterales > Parvularculaceae > Hyphococcus. Next base: position 37,004 of record CAZAOB010000011.1, read on the forward strand.
AGTAGAAGGCGCCAGGCAAGAGCACCGCAGCCGTTCCTGCCTCTGCAAGAGCCGAAACGTCTTCGGCTTTGAGATATTCAAGATGGTCGGCGGAAAGGGCCCCAAAGCGGGCCGCGAGCTTTGCGCCGCCAAGATCGGAGAGTTGTTCGGCGTGAAGTTTCACACGCAGGCCGAGCTCGTCGGCTTTATCCAACACGCGTTCGATTTGCGCGGGTGAAAATCCCACGCCCTCGCAAAAGCCGTCAACTGCATCGGCGAGGCCCTCTGCGTGAGCCGCCGGCATGATCTCGTCACAGACATGGGAAATGTAGTCGTCAGCGCGTCCTGAAAATTCCGGCGGCAGCGCGTGAGCGGCGAGAAGCGTGGTTTTGATTCGCACGGCACGCAGCTCGCCAAGACGCCGAGCCGCGCGCAACATTTTCAGCTCATGCTCGACGCTGAGCCCGTAGCCGGATTTGATCTCTACCGTGGTTGCGCCTTCGGAAATCAGCGCATCGAGCCGGGGCAGGGCTTGTTCGATCAGGTCATCTTCGCTGGCGGCGCGGGTCGCGCGCACCGTCGAAACAATGCCGCCGCCCGCCTTGGCGATTTCCTCGTAAGACTTGCCCAGCAGGCGCGCTTCAAATTCAGCCGAGCGCTCGCCCGCGAAGATCAGATGGGTGTGGCAATCGATCAGGCCCGGCGTCACCAGCGCGCCGCCAAGGTTCGTCGTTTCTTTGGGTTGCACGTTTGCAGGTAGGTCCACGGCGCGCCCGGCAAAGGTGATGACACCGTCCTTGACGCCAATTGCCGCGGCTTCGATGAGCCCATAAGGAGCGCCGCCAGCCATGGTCGCCAGCCGCGCATTGGTGAAGAGTTGGTCCCACATGGCCCGGTTTATATGGTGGCTCGCCCGGCGGCGAAAGCGGCGGCGTGGTTTTTGCTGCTTCGAACCGAGCGCCATTCCAGGCTATAGTAGGCATACGCGCGTGAGGGTGAGATCATGACGGCAGGATTCCAGATGAAATCAGCGTTTGCGAGTGCGGCTGCGCTCCTGGCGGCGGCGGCCTCTGCGGCCCAGGCCGAAACATATGCGCTCAGCGATGTCTCATTCCGGGACTATACGGGCTCTGTTGAGATCAAGACCACCAGCGGCGACGAAGTCGACATTACTATTCGACAGGGATCGAAATACGCGCCGATTTCCCTCGAAGAAAAAGACGGCGTGCTGATCATCACCGGTGAAAAGTGGAAAGAAGACGATGGTCTCGATTGTTGCGACCGCCGTATCAATCGACAGTTTCTTCCGCGCGACGGCCGCAAGGTGACAACCGGCGAACCCGTTGATGAAGATTTGTTCGCCGCCTATCCAACCATCGAAGTTTTGATGCCGTTCGAGGGCGACGTCGAATTCATAGACGCACGCATCAAGCTCGCCATGCAACGGCTTGGCGGATCGCTCAATCTCGATGCATGTTATGTCTATGGCGAGACCAGCGATGTGGGCGAGGCCGTTATCGGCGTCGTCCATGGATCGCGCCTCGTCGTCGGAAACGTAAAGGGCGGACTTGAGATCGACGTTTCGGGAAACGCCGACGTGCGCGTCGGCAATGCGTCGATTGTCGATGTTGATGTGGCGGGACCGGGCGATGTTGTGCTCGGCGATATTGACGGCATGCTCGATGTGTCGATTGCAGGATCAGGGCTGGTGCGAGCAACGCGCATGGACGGACCGACAACGGCCCGTATCGCCGGTTCCGGCATGCTGGCCGTAAAAGCCGGTCGTACCGACAAGCTGCGCGCTTTCATCGACGGCTCAGGCGGCGTCTTTTTCGGCGGGGCGGTCACGCAGCCGGAGCTGACGCTTTACGGTTCCGCAGAGGTGCGCATGGACAGCGCCAACGGCCGCATCACGCGCCACGGCAAGGGCGGCAACGTCTATGTGGGCGGTGTAAAACTCGAGCAATAGCTAGTCCGCAGCCATTGCATTCACTTTGCGAACGCGGTCGCCCGGTGCGTCGGCGGAATTGGAAAGCAAGATTCTCCTGAAATCTGAGTGAAGCCGCGTCTCAATAGCGACGCTGCGATGGCGGGGTTGCTCGTCGCACCAAAGATCGTATGCGCGCCCTGCATCTTCGCCGTCTCAATGATCGCATCGAGCAGTCGCCGTCCAATTCCGCTTCCCTGCATTTTGGGATCGACAGCAAGACGGCTCATCACGGCGAACGGGCCTTGGCGATGGTGGGCGCATTTCAGGAATTCGCCGCCCCATGGTGCGAGCAACAAGTCTGCATGCGTAGAGCAGCGCACCGCGCCAACGATCAGCCCGTGTTGCCGATACACCGCATGGCTGGAAACCATGTCATGAGAATCAGCGAGATCGTCGCCGACGCCCAGAGCGGTGATTGCTTGCCAGCAGTTGCGCCGAAGAAGGATGAGTTCGGGTCCGCATTCGTCCCATCGCACTTCCTGTATCATGCGCTCCCCCAAGGGCGGCGACGTTAGATCGGCGAGTGGCGCCGGGCAATACGGAATTCCCGTCTCGCGCGGGCCCAATCAAGCGCGAAGACTGCGCGCGCAGCATATTGCGCCTTACCCCCGATTCGCGTTCTACTGCCTTGGAATCAGCGGCATTCCCAATCTTCCGGGACCCGCATCAGTTGCTTATGCGCGAAAGCCGACAATAACAGGAGACGGGACAATGACAGTCTTGCTGACGAATTTACGAAATGCGGTGATCACCGGCGTTGTGCTGGCGGCGGTGCTGGTGGTGATTTACGCGGCGATGGGCGGAAGCTTCGGCGCGGCCTATTGGAGTTTCTTTTTCCGCTGGCTGCACGTGCTTTCCGGCGTGATGTGGATCGGGCTGCTCTGGTATTTCAACTTCGTTCAGATCCCGACCATGCCGTCTATTCCCGATGACCAGAAACCGGCGATCGGAAAACATATCGCGCCAAAGGCGCTGTTCTGGTTCCGCTGGGGCGCGATGTCGACCATCGTCACCGGTCTCATCCTCGCCATGCTCAACGGCTATCTGGTTCAGGTGCTGACCATTGGCGCCATGGATGGATTTGCGGTGCGTACTCATGTGCTGCTCGGCATCGGCATGTGGATGGGCGCGATCATGTGGTTCAATGTGTGGTTCATCATCTGGCCGAACCAGCAAAAGGCCCTCAACATCGACAACAAATATCCCGATCTTGATGCGGCGGCGAAAGCGGCGGCGGGCAATACGGCGATGCTGTTCTCGCGGACCAACACGGTGCTGTCGATCCCGATGCTATTCGCCATGGTCAGCGCGCAGAACATCTAAGTCGCGCACACAAATTTCGAACATCAAAAAAGACGGCGGAAAACCGCCGTCTTTTTCTATTTCGGAGGGAACCTGGCTGGGTCAGAGCGGAGCGCAGCCGATGCCGGACACGTGGCTGGAAAGGGCGCGCCATCCGGTCGGCGTTTCCGGCGCTCGCTCCAAAAGATTCGACGACGTGTATGAATGTTCGCAAGCCTCGCCGGTTTCGTCTTTGCGTTCGCTCAATCCTTTGCCGACCACGATGACAAGATTGTCCTTCAGCCAGACGAAGCGCTCAACCTCGTAGCGAAAGTTGGTGGGGTTCCATGGCGAGGACCGCACTCCCGCGAGCTCGTCTGCGCGGGTGGAGACCGATCCGTCTGGGCCGATATTCACGAAGGCCAGATCCAGAAACGCCCCAAGTCCGTCGGCGTCCTGTCCCCGGTAAAAGCCCGGCCAGGTCTGTGTTTTGATCTGGGTGAGGGCGGCTTCATCTGCGGCCCGACTGGACGACGCCGTGTCCGACGCGGCGGCTGGCGTTGCGGCGGTCAGAGTGAGGCTGGCAATGGCGAAGACGGCGAATTTCATCTGTGACTCCGGGTGCTTTTGGCGCGCACCCTAGGCGCCGCATTTGCCGTCGAAACCGGGGTTTGCGACGAGGCGAGCCTTTTCAGCGACGAAATGCAGCCGATTTTTCGCCATGCCCCTCTTGAAAGCCGGCGCACGCGTTCCATATGCCTGCATATCTGCAAGATCATGCAGATATGCATATATGCGCAGGCGTGTTAAGCTGAGTAATCGGGCCCATTGGGCCCGCGTCGCCGCGCAACTTGGAGAAATGATTTGCCGGGCCGTCAGTTAGTCGCGAGAGAGCTCGCCGAAGTGTTCAAGGTCATCGCCCATCCGGATCGCATCCGGATGATCGAAGAGTTGCGCAAAGGTGAGAAGGACGTGAATACGCTGGCCGACGCGCTTGAACTGCCGGGCGCCCGCGTTTCGCAGCACTTGAGTTTGCTGCGCGCGCATCGTCTTGTGGAAGAGCGCCGGGACGGCCGTCATCATTTCTACCATCTGATTCAACCGGAAATCGCCGGGTGGATCGTCGACGGACTGGATTTCGTGGAAGGCCGCATCAGCGGGCTGCCGAAATCGAGCGTCAATCAAGCGCGGCGCCTTTGGTCGGCGCCAGCGAAAACCGCAACATCCTGATGGAGAAAAAAATGCCTCGTTTCGCCGCCGGCGTCGTTCGATTTCAGAACGAAGTGTATCCTGAGAAAAAGGATCTCTTCGAAAAGTTGAGCAAAGGACAAGCGCCGGAAGCGCTGTTTATCGCGTGCTCAGACTCCCGCGTTGAAACTGCGATGATCACCCAGACCGAACCGGGTGATCTGTTTATCGTTCGAAACGCCGGCAATATTGTGCCGCCGCACACTAACCACACGGGCGGCATCACCGCCTCCATCGAATTCGCCGTCGCGGCCCTGAAAGTGCCGCACATCGTTATCTGCGGTCACACCGAATGCGGCGCCATGAAGGGCGCCATGAACCCCGCGATCACCGATGACTTGCCGCATGTGAAAGAGTGGCTTGGTTACGCCAAGGCGGCCGTCGAGATCACACAAGCGCTTGGCAAGGACTTGAGCGAAGAAGAGCGCATGAACCTGCTGCTTGAGCAAAATGTCGTCCTTCAGCTCCAGCACCTCAAGACCCATCCGAAAGTCGCCATGCGCCTTGCGACCGGCGACCTGCAACTTCACGGCTGGGTCTATGACATCAAGACCGGCGATGTGCACGCTTATGATGAGACGCAGAACAAGTTTCTGCCTGTTGATGTGCGATATGCGTCGGAAATGGCGAAGCTCGCCACCAACGGCTGCGCCGCCTAACTTTCATCTATTTTTGGAGACTACTCATGTCAGATGCTTCGGGCGCGCAGAAGAGCGCGCCGTTTTTCGATTTATCCAATATACGCGGCGATCTGCTGGGCGGCCTGACCGCCGGCATCGTCGCACTTCCGCTCGCGCTCGCCTTTGGTGAAGCGTCAGGCGCTGGCCCAATCGCGGGTCTGTGGGGCGCCATTTTCGTCGGCTTTTTCGCCGCTCTGTTTGGCGGCACCGGTTCGCAGGTTTCTGGCCCCACCGGTCCGATGGTCGTCGTCTTTGCGGGCGTGTTCGCCTCGCTCACCGGCAATCCGGCGTTGATCTTCGCAGCGGTGGTGCTGGCCGGCATCCTGCAGATTTTATTCGGCGTGTTCCGGCTCGGACAATATATCCGCCTTGTTCCGTACCCGGTGATTTCCGGTTTCATGAGCGGCATCGGCTGCATCATTATTGCGCTTCAGCTTTCGCGGCTGTTCGGCCATGAGCCGGATGGCGGCGGCACCATTCCGGCGCTGACAGCGATTCCCGGCGCGGTCATGGACCCGAACATCGCCGCCTTGTCGATCGGCGCCGCGACGCTCGCAATCATCTTCGCCTGGCCGAAGTCATGGGGCAAATATGTGCCGGCGGCGCTGGCGGCGCTGATCATCGGCACGCTGATGAGCCTCGTCGTCAAAGGCGCGCCGATCCTCGGCGACATTCCGACGGGCTTTCCGTCTTTCATCATGCCGGCTTTTTCACAGAGCACGTTTTTGATCGTGGTCGAGGCGGCGTTTATTCTTGCGGTGCTCGGCGCCATCGACAGTCTTCTGACCTCGCTGGTCGCTGACAACATGACGCGCACGCGACACAATTCAGACCGTGAACTGATCGGCCAGGGGATCGGCAATACGGTCGCGGGTCTTTTCGGCGCCATCCCCGGCGCGGGCGCGACCATGCGCACAGTGGTCAACATCCGCTCCGGCGGTCAGACGCGAATTTCAGGCATGACCCACGCGCTGGTCCTGTTCGCGGTGGTGATCAGCTTGTCGCCGCTCGCCTCGCAAATTCCGCACGCGGTGCTTGCGGGCATTCTCGTCAAGGTCGGTTACGACATCATCGATTTCTCTTACCTGAAGCGTGCGCACAAGGGCCCGCGCTGGGATCTGGCGCTGATGGCGCTGGTGCTCGGGCTTACCGTGTTTGTCGATCTGATCACGGCTGTTGCGGTCGGTGTTGTTCTGGCTGCACTCGCTTTCGTCAAGAAAATGGCGGACGATCAGCTTGCGCATTTCAAGGCGGGCGAGCCGAGACTGGCGACTCAGGAAGAGCGCGATCTTCTTGAGCGCGCCAAAGGCCGCGTGATGTTGTTTGACTTTGGCGGCCCGTTGAGCTTTGGCGCGGCGGCTGATCTCGGTCACCATGTCCGCGAGCGGGTCAGAGGCAAAGCCAGCGCCATCGTACTCGACTTTGCGCGGGTGCCGTTCATGGATGTGTCCGCTGCGCGTGCGGTCGAAACCATTGCATGCGACGCCAAACAGGCGGGCAAGACGGTTTACGTCACTGGCATGGGCGAAAAGGTTGGCGGCGTGCTTTCCGGGCTGAACGCCGATCACTGCCTGCCGGCCGACACGCGGTATCCGACGCGGATCGAAGCGTTGCGAGCTGCCGTAGCTGAAGTGACGGCGGGCGACAATGACGGGAAAACGCAAGCCCTTCCGTCTGGCTCGCCGGCGCCCGCGTAGAGCTACATCCGCTGACAAACAGAAGGGCCGGCGCATCAGTTGCGCCGGCCCTTTTCTATTTGCTCCAACTGACCGTTAGCGGTCAGGTTGTCGGCGTTTTTTCATATGGCGCACAGATGGCGTCGCCCTTGGCCGCGATAGACTGCATTTTGCTGTTCACCGCATCGGCGTCTGCTTCTGTGTAACCCGCGCTTATAAAAGCCATCACTTCTGCATTGATTGCGTCCTGCGTCGCGCCGCTCATGTTCAGGCGCCCGATACGTCCGAGGCGCGCGGCGATATCGTACTCGCGCTCGGTCATGGCGCCACCGACGAAACCCGCCGTGCAAGCGCAGCCCGCGTCGTTGTAATCGCCAGCTGCAAACAGGCATGTGTTGTAAATCTCAATGGAAGCGTCACGCAGAGCTTGCGCGTCTTGCGCGAAGGCCGGTCCCGCCAATAGGGCGGACAAAGCCGCAGCAAAAATTTTCAACTTCATTGTTTTCCCCTCTATCGCGCCGCGGCCCCTTGCGGCGACACCCGCATATCTGGCCATATTCGCTTCGATACTGCAAACCATGCCGCGCTGACGGGCTAAACTGTTGAATGTCAAACGAGACTGGACTTCCCCCACGATTTGAAAACTGGTTCGCATCGCGCGGCTGGGCGGCGCGGGCGCATCAGCTTGAGTGTCTCGCGGCGGATCGCGACGGGCTTTCCTGGCTGTTGATCGCGCCCACCGGCGGCGGCAAGACGCTGGCCGGGTTCTTGCCGAGCCTTGTCGATCTCGACGGACGGACGCCGCCAATCGGGAATGAGAGAGGGCGGCTGCACACGCTCTATATCTCGCCACTGAAAGCGCTTGCGGTGGATGTGGCGCGCAATGTGGAAACCCCGGTCAAGGAGATGGGCCTTAACATCGCCATCGAGACCCGCACCGGCGACACGCCGCAGGTGCGCCGGACGCGGCAGAAATATTCACCGCCTGATATTTTAATGACGACGCCGGAGAGTCTCGCGATCCTGATCGCCTCGCCCGATGCGCGGCAATATTTCAAAGGACTGAAACGGGTCATTCTCGATGAGTTGCATGCGCTGATCCCCAACAAGCGCGGGCATCTTTTGTCGCTGGGGCTTGCGCGTCTGCGCGCGCTGGCGCCGGAGGTGCGTTTTTGCGGCCTCTCGGCGACGGTACCCGATGCTAGGCCGCTGATCGATTATCTGACGCCGCAACACAAGAACGGCGCCGCCTCCGCCAAACTCATTCGCGGGGCAGCGGGCGCGAAGCCGCAGGTCGACGTTTTATTGTCGGAGGAACGCATTCCGTGGTCGGGCCATACTGGGCGGCACGCGTTTGCCGATGTCTATGAGCGCATCCGGCAATCGAAACTGACACTGGTGTTCGTCAACACCCGCAGTCAGGCGGAGATCACCTTCGCGTCACTGTGGAAACTCAATGACGACAATCTGCCCATCGCATTGCATCACGGCTCGCTCGAGGTTGACCGGCGCCGCAAGGTAGAGGCGGCGATGACGCGGGGCGATCTGCGCGCGGTGGTATGCACCTCGACTCTCGATCTCGGCATTGACTGGGGCGATGTTGATCTCGTCATTCAGATGGGCGCGCCCAAGGGCGCCTCGCGTCTCACGCAGCGCATTGGCCGCGCCAATCACCGCATGAACGAGCCTTCGCGCGCGCTGCTGGCGCCGGCAAACCGTATGGAAGTTTTGGAATGCATCGCCGCTAAGCAAGCCATCGAGGAGGGCGCGCTCGACGGTGAGCCGCCGCGCAAGGGAACGCTTGATGTCCTCGCGCAACATGTGCTCGGCATGGCCTGCGCCGAACCGTTTCATGCGGATGCGCTCTACGCGGAAATCCGCAGCGCCTCGCCTTACGCCGATCTGCCGCGCAAGGATTTCGACGATTGCATAGAATTCGTCGCCAGCGGCGGCTATGCGCTGAAGCGCTATGACCGCTATCGCCGCATCGTGAAGACCGCTGACGGAACCTATCGCGTGCGCGACAAGCTCGCGGTGCAGCAATACAAGATGAATGTCGGTACCATCACTGCTGCTGAGGAAATGAATATCCGTCTCGCTTCGACGCGCGGTCCAAAACGCCCCGGCAGAAAGCTCGGCAAGGCGGAAGAATGGTTTTTCGAAACGCTGAATGTTGGCGATGCGTTTTATTTCGCCGGCGAGGTGCTGCGGCTTGAGCGCATCGAAGGCAATGACGCCATCGTCTCGCGCACGGCGCATGAATCGCCAAAACTTCCCTCATGGGGCGGCAACAAATTTCCGTGGTCGACCTATCTCGCAGACCGCGTCCGTCACATGCTTTACGACGTGGAAAGCTGGAGCGCCTATCCGGAGCAGGTGCGCGACTGGCTCGAAAAACAGCGCGAAGTCGCGCGCATCCCGAAACCCGACGAATTGCTGGTCGAGACTTTTCCCTATCAGGGGCGGCATTTTCTTGTCTGCTATCCGTTTGAGGGCTGGCTCGCCCATCAGACATTGGGGATGCTGGTGACGCGCCGTCTCGAACGATTGGGCAAGCAGCCGATCGGTTTCGTGCCGACGGAATATGCGCTGTCGGTTTGGTCGCGTCAGGATATGAGCGACATCGACATGGCGGCGCTGTTCGATGAAGACATGCTAGGCGATGATCTCGAAGCGTGGACGGCGGAAGCGGTAGTGATGAAACGCACCTTCCGCAATTGCGCGATCATCGCCGGGCTGATCGAAAAGAAATATCCCGGTCAGGAAAAAACCGGACGGCAGGTCTCGTTCTCCGCCGACCTTATCTATGACGTGCTGCGCGAACATGAGCCCGATCATTTACTCTTGCGCGCGGCGTGGGACGATGCGGCGGGCGGCTTTATGGATGTGGCGCGCCTGCAGGCCATGCTGACCCGGGCGAAGGGCAGGGTCGTCGCCTCGCCCTTGACCCAGGTCTCGCCGCTCGCCGTGCCGGTGATGCTCGAAATCGGCCGCGAAAGCGTCGCGCGGTCTGCGTCGGAGGAAATGCTCAAAGCCGCGTCGGAGGATTTGATTGCGACCGCGATGGGGTGAGGGGGAGGGCCTTCTCATCTGATGTGAAATCCGCCATCTTCGCTCCATGCAGACCATCACCCTCAACGGGGAATCGCTCACCCCCGACCCCCTCGGCGCGACTTACTGGCGCCGTGAGGAAACGCTGATCGTTTCCGACCTGCACTTTGAAAAGGGATCGAGTTTTGCGGCGAAGGGCGTGATGCTGCCGCCTTATGACACGCGCACGACCTTGATGCGCATCGGGGCGCTGATCCGGAAATACTCACCAAAGCGCGTCATATCGCTGGGCGACGCCTTTCATGACGGCGAAGCCGAAGAGCGCATGGCCGAAGACGATGCGCAAAGCCTTGAAGCGTTGATGCGCGAGGCGGACTGGCTCTGGATTCTCGGCAATCACGATCCTGAACCACCGGCGCGTTTTGCTGCAGCGACGGAGGTCGAAACGCGCATCGGCGCGCTGACTTTTGTTCACGAACCCAAACCCGGCGCTGCGCCCGGAGAAATTGCCGGGCATCTTCACCCCTGTGCGCGCGTCATCAGCGAAGGGCGCTCCTTGCGGCGCCGGTGTTTCGCTGTTGGCGATGACAGAATGATCATGCCGGCCATGGGCGCCTATACGGGCGGGCTCAACATTCTCGACGAAGCTTACACGCCGCTCTTCGCTGACCCCGTCGCCTGGGTCATGGGCGCCGACGGCGTTTATCCGATCGCACCGGATAAGCTTGCGCCGGACACAAGGGGCGCCGCCGCCGCGCGCGCCTGAATCACAGGAACTTTACTGATTGGGGCCAAACGGCGCCGGGCCGGCGAGAACTTGTGTTCCGGGCCTGTGACGCACAACACAGCTTTCGCATCTTTAATCTGATGGCGAATTTTTACAATTCCACGCGCAACATCAACAATCACGCCACTTTTTTGCGTGGTTGCCGCACCGGTTGCATTGGTGAGGCGATAATCAACCAAATCATCATCTTGCCACAGTTAGTCCCTATACGCATAAAAGTGTTCACGCAGCGTATCGCCTTAATGCACTTGGCGACAAATGTATGGTGAACGCCGCAGGGGGAGAGTTTTAACGGCAGGTTCGTCCTGCTCGGCGCTTTTTTGCGCACTTCCCTTGCATGGAGAGCACTGAAACCTACGCTGTGCGATTTTGTACGGCGGATTTCCTAGGGGGAGATTATATCATGCCGACACCAACACCATGGTTAAACGGATTCCAGGTCAACACAGGCACAGCCGCCACTGGCGTCCAGGACTTTCCTAAAATAATCGGCCTTTCAAACGGCAATATACTTGTCGTTTGGGAGGAGGGAGAAGACGGCGTAGTTGCCGGTTCAGCCGGGCACGACATTGTCGGAAAAATCTACGACGCAGAGGGAAATGTCGTTCGGAACTCGTTCCAGTTAAACACCAACTGGCTCGTGGACGACGAAGGCGACTTCGATATCGCCGCCACTGGCGGCGGCGGATTTGTTCTCGTTTATGTGGACAATGACATCGGCACTCCTGATGAATCTGCCATTCGTTGGGAGCGGTTTGACGCGAACGGCGACTACGCTGCGGGCGGCACACTTGCATCAGAGAGCGCTGCGGATGATTTTCTCGCCAACCCGCAGGTTGCCGTCAATCAGGCTGACAACAGTTTCATCGTCTCATACACCGACGATGTCGGCACAAATACTGATATCAACGGTCGGTATGTGAGTGCGAATGGCGTTGCCGGCGCCGAGTTCGAGCTGGCGCAAAATAGCACGGGCTTTGACCGCGATGGCGACGTCGCCATCCTTGCGAACGGAAATATCGTCTCTGTTTACGAAGAAGACGATGGCGGCGTGACCAGTATTGAGGTTCATATTACCGATACTAGCGGCAACGTCATCGCCAATGTCCAGCCTACAAATGGTGTTGACTCTGGCTCTGATCCGCGAGTCGCCACGCTGGCTAACGGCAACTTAGTGGTCACATGGGCCGAGAGCGGCGATATCAAAGCGCGCATCTACGATCAATCGGGGAACTCAATAAGCGGCGAGTTCAACATCACAGACACCGCCGATTCCGAGAATGAAGCGGATGTTGTGGCGCTGCCTAGCGGTGGCTTTACCGTATTCTGGGATAATGACACAGATCTGGTGCTCGAAGCTCAGTCTTTCCTCGCGGACGGAACGGCGGACGGCGGCGTTATCTCATTCGCGCCCGGTGTCGCGAACCGGTCCGAGATTGACCTTTCCGCCGATGGCCGCCTCCTTTTCGCATGGAGAGAAGACGGCGAAATTCACGCGTCGATCTGGGATCCGCGTCCAAACACCATCAACGCGGAAGACTATCTGACAGGCGCCCCGAACTTTCTCGACAATGAAGGCCCGCTGGTGGGCGGCATGGGTTCGACAACGCTCCTTGGCTCTGCGGGTGCGGACTGGCTGTTGGGCGTCGACGCGGCGGACAATCTGCAAGGCGGCGGCGGCAACGATACGCTGAACGGCGGCGGTGGTTCTGACACCACGCAAGGCGGCGCCGGCAATGACCGTATCGTCGACACCGACTTTGTCAATTTTGACAACCATGACGGCGGCGACGGCATCGACACGATTGACTATTCCGGCGTCACCTTTGCCGGAAGCGTCACCGTCAACCTGACCGGAGGCGTAACATCGGTCGGCGGCGGCGGTAACACGGAAACTATCGCCAATTTTGAAAACATCATTGGTTCGCAAGGCACCGACACGCTGATCGGGTCCGCTGGCGCCAACGATATTCGCGGTCAGAACGGCAATGACAGCATTGCCGGTGCGGCCGGTAACGACACGCTCTACGGCGAAGATGGGAATGACATCCTGGTCGGCGGCGATGGTTTCGATCTGCTGAGCGGCGGCATCGGCGCCGATCAGCTCTTCGGCGGCGCCGGCAATGACACGATGGTCGGCGGCGACGACAATGACACGCTTGCCGGTGGCGATGACAACGATAACATCGCCGGGCAGAACGGCGCCGATGAATTGTTCGGCGGCGCCGGCAACGACACCGTGTCTGGCGGAGACGGCAATGACTCCATGACAGGCAATGCCGGCAACGACCTGATCTCTGGCGGCGCCGGAGTCGACACTATGCTTGGCGGCGATGGCGCCGACACCATGACCGGCGGAACCGAGAACGATCTCGTCTACGGCAATGGCGGCGCCGATGAGGTGTATGGCGGCGACGGCAACGATACGTTGTCGGGCGGTAACCAGGACGATCTCGTCACCGGCAATAGCGACGACGATCTGGTTGCTGGCGAAGCCGGCAATGACAGTGTCTATGGCGGTGACGGCAATGACACCGCGGTTGGCGGCGACGGCAATGACTTTGTCGCCGGCAATGCGGGCGCTGACGAAGTCTATGGCGGGTTGGGCGCCGACACCATCGACGCCGGTTTCGACAACGATCTGGCGTCCGGTGCGGAAGGCAACGACGTTGTTTCCGGCAATGACGGCAACGACACAGTCTTTGGCGGCGACGGCGACGACACCGTGGTCGGCGGCAACGGCAATGACTCCATGTTCGGCAACGCCGGGATGGACGACATGTTTGGCGGTTCTGGCCTCGATACGCTCAATGGCGGCGCCGGCGACGATTCGCTGTTTGGAAATGCTGACGCCGATCTCTTGCTGGGCGATGTCGGCAATGACACGCTCAATGGCGGCGACGGTAATGACGAACTGCGTGGCGGCGGCGACAATGACATGCTGTTCGGCGGCGCGAATGCCGACACCCTGAACGGCGGCGCTGGTAATGACACGCTGAATGGCGGCAACGGCAACGATCTCTATGTGTTCGATCTTGCCGCGGGCAATGATGTCATTCAGGGATTTTCCGCCGGCATGGGTACCGAAGACGTCATTGACCTCTCCATTTACAATGGAACGTTTGACAATTTCGCCGATGTGCTGGCGGCCACCAGTGACGATGGTATGGGAAATACCGTTATAGACCTCGGCGGCGGCAACAGCATCACGCTGAACGGCGTGCTGGAAGCCAGCCTGCATCAGGACGACTTCCTGTTCTGATCTCGCGAGGTTGAATCAAGAGCCATTAGCCGGCGCCATGAAAGTGGCGCCGGTTTTTTTTGTCTAAGGAACTGCGAAGATCCCACCCCTATAAGGCGAGTGACGGCGCAGCATTTTACATCATTTCTGTTGAATTCTTCACGGAAACCCAGTGTTGGTGAATAGTTATCCACCACTTTCCGGCTGAGCGTAGACTTCATCCGTAGCCGGACTGTTACCGAGATGTCGGCGGGGCCAGCGCGATAGGCGCGCCCGCATTTTTTCAATCAGAGGTCCTGACGGCGCCGTCCCGCGGGAGCGAATGCCCGCCGCGGGAGGCTCTTTGACATTGTGAATGATTGGCGCGGGCCGGGCATGGGGTCTGGAGCGCGCCGTGTGAACGGTCAGCCGCCGGAACCGGATCCGTGCGGGAGTGCGGAAAGCTGCGTCCGCCTTCCGCGCGGGTCCGGGGCTGATCAAGGCCGGTTCATGATCGCGAGCCGGCGGAAAAACCAAATTGTGGCTTATCTGGCGCTTTGGTGCCGCAAGCGGCCCGCAAATCCCATACCCGCGAGGCCGGCGAGAAATAGCGGCAATGCGGCGGGAAGGGGAACCTCGGACACGATGAACTGACCACTGAAGGATCGCAGCTCCAGGCCGACAACATCATATTCGTTGAAGCTGACCGTGATGCTGTTCGCTGTCGTTGTGATCAAAGGCATTCCCGGAAAGTTGTTCGACAACACATCGAAGCCGACGATTTGAAGGCCGGGCCCGAAATCGAGGTCATCGAAAAAATATTCCAGCGCGGAGATCCCGATAATCTGGTCCGAAAGGACCTCCACACTGATATCGAGCATATCGCCCGTAAAATCCGCCAAAATCTCAACCCCGGTGTCATTTACGGTGAATTCAGGCCCGGCGCCGACGACGGCGCTGATAGGGTCTGGCGATGTGAAAGCCGGGTCGAATATATTGAAACCGACGCCCGGCGTGTTGAGAGTCCCGAAGATTTCGTCGCCTTCAAGTGTCGCGGCGTGCGCGCCCGCTAATGAAGCAATCGCCGCAGCTGCGACAGCGATGTATTTTTGAATTTTCACGATGGTCCCCCATGACTCAAACAAGCTTCTTTTTTAGCGGGGCGGCGGCCGCGTTCAACTCACGCGATCCGGTTTTTGACGGTTAAAGCGGCTTGTGAGCGGAAAATATACTGGCGACTCGCATGCTGATAGAATGACGCCGCGCTGGTTCAATCTATGGGGGCGCCGCCAGGGTGGAGGGGGCGGGCCTGTTCCCTAGCGAACCCCGCATTCCCGCTCGTCTCCCGGTTGACAGGTCCGTCCGGTTTGACTATCTCCCGGCGCTCCAGATCACACTAATCCGCTTGAAAGCAGCCTGTCATGAAAGTCCGTTCGTCGCTTAAGTCATTGAAAAGCCGTCACAAAGACTGCCGCGTCGTGCGCCGCAAGGGCCGCGTCTATGTGATCAACAAGACCCAGCGCCGCTTCAAGGCGAAGCAGGCTTAACGTCTCTTCACGAGACTTTTCCTTGGTTTTTAAGGGTTTAGAGATTAGGCTTTCGCTCATGCGAAGGCCTTTTTGCATTTTCCTCATTGCGCTTCTGGCCGCGTTTCCGGCCGCCGCCGATCAGACGGATCCGCGTCTCGATGGGCTGTTTGAGGAGCTTCGCGTGGGCGACGCCCAGCGGGCCGAGGAAAACGTCGCTCGGATCATCGATATCTGGTCGGATTCGCAAAGCGACACGGTCGACCTGCTGTTTGAGCGCGCCAATCTCGCCGCCAGCAATGGCGCGTTCGATTTGTCGCTCGCCTTGCTCGATCATGTGACGGGCCTCGCGCCGAATTTTGCCCAAGGCTACGCCCTGCGCGGGACGGTGCGTCTGACGACGGAAGACCGGGCAGGCGCGGTCGAGGATTTTTCCAAAGTCCTGGAGTTGGAGCCTCGCCAGTTTGAAGTGCGCACGGCGCTCGCCGATCTGTTGCTTTCGGGCGGGGAAGATCGCGCCGCCTACGAGATGTTTCAAAAGGCGCTCGAGTGGAATCCCCATGACGATTACGTCCGTCAGCAGGCGCGGACCTTGCGCCGCCAGATCGACGGTCAAGAGATTTAATTTTCCCCATTGAGTCTGTTCGCGCTTGGCGTTTCGAGTGCGCTTTTCTATTCCTGTGAATCCGGTTTGGGCGATGGATATTCATCCGTGTCCGGCCTAATTAATTTGCATTCAAGGAGCGCATCACGTGGCGGACGGATCAGCAGCAAGTGTCGAAGGCGCAACCACAGTCGCGGCGGATCGCCTGCGTTCCTTTATCGAGCGCGTCGAACGCCTCGAAGAAGACAAAGCCGCCATCATGAACGACATCAAGGAAGTCTTCGCCGAAGCCAAAGGCGAGGGCTATGACGTCAAGACGCTGCGCCAGGTCATCCGTTTGCGCAAAATGGATCGCGCCGACCGCCAGGAGATGGAAGCCATGCTTGAGCTCTATCTCGCTGCGCTGGGCGAGTAGCGGCTGCTCAATTCAGCTTCAACGCGCTTTCCAACTCGGTCTGATCTGCGTTCCCGATATACTTGTTGTAGTCGGGATGGGCGAACAAATGCGCGTAATAAATCTGATGCCGGTATTTCAAATGCGTCTGCGGCAGCAGGTTCTGGTTGAGATGGATTTTCACATTTTCCTGTGACGCATTGTATTCGTGCATGGCGGCGAGCTGGCCGTTGAACGGGCCGTACATTTCGTGCTCCCAGCCGAGTATGTCGTCGAAATACATATAGGTGCGCGGCAGAAAATTCTGCGGGCGTGACTTCGCAAAGTTGAACAGCTCAAACGAATCGCGTGTCGATGACCAGTAATCCACATCGTTGAAGATGGCGCCGATGGGCGCGGGGTTATGGGTTTCGCAGAAACTCGGAATGGTGTCCTTGACCTCGCCGATAACCAGCTTGCCGTCGGGAACCTTGGCTCTCAGGGCCGGCTCATCCATGGCGTATTGGGCTTCCTTGAACCAGTATGGCAGATCTTTCGGGCCATCCGGCGGCGGCATGCCTTTGCCCGTGTCGAAACCGTAGCAGTCAATGGAAACGCCGGTGCGTTTCTTAACTTCAACGGAAAGGTCGCACATGAACTTAAGGCCATTGCCGCCGGCGACGCCGAACTCGATAGCTGAGATCCGATTTTGGCCGAGGCGCTTCGCCATCGACGCCGCGCCGAACATGCAATAGGCGTAATGCGGGCGATCGAGCGCCTGCGCATCCATCAGAAACTCGGGCGAGTAATTAAAGGCGCCTCTGCTCGCACGCAGGAACCGGCGCAACAGAACGCCGCCCATCGACAGCTGGAATTCCTTGGACAGCAGGATGCGGGCGAGGGCGTTTTTCACTGTCGGCGTACCTTAAAATAAGTCGGCGCCCGGATTGCGGGCGCCGATCTTGTTCCAGAGTTGCAAAGCTTAGGCAACCTTTAGCCAGCGCGTTTGATCTCGAGATCATGCTCGCGCAGCTTGCGGTAGAGTGTTGACCGGCCCATGCCGAGGCGGCGGGCGACTTCCGACATCCTGCCGTCATAGGTGGCGATGGCGAGCTCGATCAGATCCTTTTCGATCTCCTGCAGCGAGCGCAGATGTCCTTCGCGGTCGAAAATCGTTACGCTTTCGCTGTCGGCCGCGCCCGGAGCGGTCGCGCGGGGAGGGGAAATGCTGCTAACGCCGTCCTCATCTTCGTCAGAGTCACCCAGCAAGGGCGGGCCGGACTCAATGCCGGCGGCTTTGAACTCGTCGGCAAGGACCGGGAAGTCTTCCGCCGACAGATAAGGGTTTTCGGCCAGAACCACAGCGCGGAAAATCGTGTTCTCCAGCTGGCGGACATTGCCGGGCCAGTTGAACTGGTTCAGCACGTCAAGCACTTCGTGGCGCACGCCGCGTACGTCGCGGCGCTCTTCGGCGTTGTAGCGCTGGATGAAGTGATCGATCAGTGCCGGGATGTCTTCGCGGCGATCGCGCAGGGACGGGATTTCAACCGGGAACACATTGAGGCGGTAGAACAGGTCTTCGCGGAAGCGTCCGGTTTTAACTTCCTCACCAAGATTGCGATTGGTGGCCGAAATCACGCGAACGTCGACCTTGACGGGGCGTTTGGAGCCGATCGGATCGACTTCGCCTTCCTGCAGCACACGGAGTAATTTCACTTGCATGTCTGAGGGAAGTTCGCCCACTTCGTCGAGGAAGATGGTGCCGCCGTCGGCTTCCTGGAATTTGCCGATATGTTTTGCAGACGCGCCGGTAAACGAGCCTTTTTCGTGACCGAAGAGAATGCTCTCGACCAGGTTTTCAGGAATGGCGCCGCAGTTCACCGTGATGAACGGCCGGCCGGCGCGGTCGGACGAGCCCTGAATTGCGCGGGCGACCATTTCCTTGCCGGTGCCGCTTTCGCCAGTGATCAGGATCGGAATGTTGGACGCCGCAGCGCGTTCGCCGAGGCGCATCACATGACGCAGCGCCGTTGAATCGCCGACGAGGTCCTTAAAACCCATGGCGCCTTCGCGTTTACGCTTTAAGCGCGAGACTTCGCCCTGCAAGGTCGACAGGTTGAGCGCATTCTGGATAGAAACGATGACGCGTTCCGGCGAGGCCGGTTTGACGAAGAAATCCGCCGCGCCCGATTGCATGGCTTCAACAACTGTATCGATGCCGCCTTGCGCGGTCAGCACGATGACCGCGATGTCTTCGCGAAACGCCTTTGCGCGCTTCAGCGTTTCCATCCCGCCGAGACCGGGCATTCTGAGGTCGAGCATGATCAGCGCGACATCTGCGCCTTGGTGGCTTTGCAGCAGCGACATGGCGCTTTCACCATCAGCGGCTTGCAACACCGGATAGCCCGCTTTTTCGCAGACAGCGCGCATCAGCCTGCGCTGCGTTGGATCGTCATCAACAACCAGGATCGTTTTCACCATGAGTGGCGGGCCCTTTATCAAAGAAATTCAGTGCAGGGAAATTGCCGCAACCAGGTAAAGATCGGTTTAACCCGTGTCATTCCGGTACGATTTTGCGGATTTGTACGGTAATGATTTGTTTACGGATTAATAGAGTGTTAGCTATATTCCCGCTGCTCGCCTTTCTTGCCTCACTTATTGGGCGAGCACCCACGCAGCCGGGGATGGGGGGTGATTGCTGTGCGCTAACGCCCTCCGTCAACGGGTGGGAGAAGCGTCAGCTGACTGGATAGTGTTCAAACTCTTTGCGCCGCGCGCCCGATCCGCTATCTCTGTTGCAACGCACAAAGGCCGCGCCGCCATTGGATTTACGCCATGACCGACAAAAAACCTGAACTGATCCGCCCGTTGTCACATCTGGGGGGCGTCGAGCCGCCGTCGCCGGACTGGTTCAAGAAATCGATCGCGACGCCGTCGGAGGAGGGCGCGGTGGAGGTTGCTGGCGCGCGCATCCGCTATTCGGCGTGGGGCGACGAAGGCAAGCGCGGGCTGCTGTTCGTTCATGGCGGGCGGGCGCATCGCAACTGGTGGCGGCCCTTTGCGCCGTTTTTTGCTGAAAACCGCCGGGTCGCGGCACTGGACCTTTCCGGCATGGGCGATTCTGACTGGCGGGAGAAATACACGCTCGATCTGCTGGTCGACGAGGTCTTTGCCGTGATCGACAAGGCCGGGCTCGCCAGCCGTGGCCGTCCCATCGTCGTCGGCCATTCCTTTGGGGGGTGGGTGACGCTGGCGGCCGTGGAGCGGGAAGGCGAAAAGCTGGGCGGCGCGGTGGTTGTGGACAGCCCGCTGGGCGTACCCGACCCGCATGAGGGCTACACCGTGGTGAAGGCCAAGCCCGCCGATAACGCCAAACCGCACCACGGCGCGCATATCTATGACAGTAAAGAAGAAATGATCGCCCGCTTCAGGCTGTTGCCGAACCAACCGGCGGAACACCTTTATTTAATTGACTATATCGCCCGAGAAGGGCTGCGTCCCGCGACGTCTGGCGAATGCGGACAGCAAAGAGGCGAAGGCTGGACGTGGAAATTCGACCCTGCGGACAAGGGCGGTTTCGAGATCCATTTCGAGCGCGATATTTTGCGCGCCGCCCGATGCCCGCTGGCGTTCATCTATGGGGAAAAATCCCACTTCGTGCAGGGGGACGGAATCGCACACCTGCAAAATCAGGCGACGGGCCGTTCGCCTTTCGTGATGATCCCCGATGCGTATCACCATCTGATGATGGATCAGCCGCTGGCTTTTATTTCCGCGCTGAAAACGCTGCTTTCAGCATGGCCTGTCCGCTTTGGCGTTTAGATGATTCGGCGCGTGAGAAGACTTGCCCAACTCCTTGAATTCCGTCAAAACACTGGAAAAATTTGAACGGGGTTTGCGAATGACAGACGAAACGGTTCAGCGCGCGAAAGACGCCGAAGAGCACAAGAAGTCCTATGAAGGCATCATGGGCGCCGCGACGGAGATCGGCGTGCCGTTCAGCCTCGGCCTGACCATGATGTTCACCAGCCTCGTCATGGCTAATGGCGTGTTGATGTCCATTATTCTGGGCGTTGTCGTCTATGTGTTCTCTCACCTCATCGTAAAGATGTTCTTCTCGCACCATTAGTGCGGCCGCCGCCGCCGGAGGCCTGATGAAGCTAGCCGTCCTGAAAGAATCGCGCGCCGGGGAAACCCGGGTGGCGGCGACGCCAGAAACCGTAAAGAAATTCATCAGCCTGGGGGCGACGATCGCCGTTCAGGCCGGTGCAGGCGAGGGCGCGAGCTTTGCGGACGCCGACTACGCTGCGGCAGGCGCCAGCATTTCGCCAAGCGCAGCCGATGCGGTGCAGGGCGCAGACGTCATTCTCAAAGTGCAGGCGCCGTCGAGCGAAGAACTGCGCGTGTTTCCGCGCGGCGCCAAACTTATTGCATTCCTTTCCGCCTATGGCTCGCCTGAGTCAGTTTCAGCGTATGCAAGGCTCGGGATCGACGCGCTGGCCATGGATTTCATGCCGCGCATCACGCGCGCGCAGTCCATGGACGTACTGTCGTCGCAGTCAAACCTTGCCGGCTATAAGGCCGTGATCGACGCGGCGGCCTATTTCGGTCGCGCCTTTCCGATGATGATGACGGCGGCGGGAACGATCGCGCCGGCGAAAGTGTTCGTTATGGGCGCCGGAGTTGCGGGACTTCAAGCGATTGCAACCGCGCGCCGTCTGGGCGCTGTGGTTTCGGCGACCGACGTGCGGTTCGCTGCGAAGGAACAGGTCAATTCCCTCGGCGCGACTTTCGTCGTTGTCGACGAGGAAGCGATGAAAGAATCCGAGACCGCAGGCGGATATGCGAAAGAAATGTCGGCGGAATTTCAGCAGCGTCAGGCGGAGTTTGTCGCCGCGCATATCGCCAAACAGGACATCGTTATCACCACGGCGCTGATCCCCGGCCGCCCGGCGCCGAAATTGGTGTCGGCGGAGATGGTGCAGTCCATGAAAGCCGGTTCGGTGATTGTCGATCTCTCGGTTGAGGCGGGCGGCAATGTGGAGCTGTCGCGCGCAGGCGAGGCCATTGAAACGTCCGGCGTCACCATTCTCGGTTTCAAGAACGTGCCGGGGCGTCTCGCCGCCGACGCGTCGAGCCTTTACGCGCGCAACGTCTACAACTTTATCGCCGCGTTTTTCGACAAAGAGCGCAAGTCCTTCGAAGCAGATCCTGCAGACGACATTATCAAGGGCGTTGCGCTGACACGCGGCGGCGCGGTGGTGCACCCTGCGTTCGCGGGCAGCGAGACTGCGGATGTCGAAGCTGAGCCGGTCGCGCTCACGCAGAGTGAAATTGCGCCCGCCGAACTGACACCTGATGATACGGACGGCGAAGACGAAGACTAAACCTCATTTGTAGGCCCCCAAAGGAGCCCGACGGCAATGGCGGACAAACGCGAACAGGTTGAAGAAGCAGCGCGCGCAGCGGAGCAAGCGGCGCAGGCGGCGGAAGCGGCGGCGGCCAACGCCAGCGGCAACGCTGAAGCGGCGACAACCGCCGCACAGCAGGCGCGCGACATCGCCGATCAGCTTGCGATTATCGCGGCATCGAGCCCGATTTCCGATTTCGTTTTTCTCTTCACGATTTTTATTCTGGCGATCTTCGTCGGCTACTACGTTGTGTGGTCGGTGACGCCGGCGTTGCACACGCCGCTCATGTCGGTGACCAACGCAATTTCTTCCGTGGTGATTGTCGGCGCGCTGATCGCGCTCGGCGCGGACCTGTCGCAGTCGGCGAACAGCTTCTGGCCGAAACTGTTCGGCTTTGGCGCAGTAGCGCTCGCCAGCGTCAACATATTCGGCGGCTTCCTCGTCACGCAGCGAATGCTCGCCATGTACAAGAAAAAAGAACGGTAGGGGTGGCGCATGGCAGATAATCTCCCGGCGATCCTCTACGTCGCATCCGGCATTCTCTTCATTCTCGCCTTGCGCGGACTGTCCTCGCCGGAAACCTCGCGGCAGGGCAACCGCTTCGGCATGATCGGCATGGGCATCGCCGTCTTTACGACGCTGTTCGTGCTCGAAAACAAAGGCATCGGCACCTGGTTCTTCGTGCTTGTCGCTGTCGCTCTTGGCGCCGTGCCCGGGGTTTACATCGCCCGCAAGATCCCGATGACCGCCATGCCGCAATTGGTGGCGGCGTTTCACTCGCTGGTTGGTCTTGCCGCCGTGTTCATCGCCTGGGCGGCGTTCCTTGCGCCGCGCGCGTTCAACATCGGCGAGCCAGGGCACATTCATATCGGTTCGATTGTCGAGATGTCGCTGGGCGCGGCCATTGGCGCCATCACCTTTTCCGGATCGCTCATCGCCTTTGCCAAACTCAACGGCAACATGTCGGGCAAGCCGATCCTGTTGCCCTTCCGGCATCCGATCAATCTCGGCCTCGGGCTCCTCATGCTGATCTTTCTCGGCATGCTGATGACCGGCGAGCAGTCGGGTTTGACGTTCTTCCTGTTGACGTTCACCGCATTCGTGCTCGGCTTCCTGCTGATCGTGCCGATTGGCGGCGCCGACATGCCGGTGGTCGTCTCCATGCTCAACTCTTATTCCGGCTGGGCGGCGGCGGGCATCGGCTTCACACTCGAGAACATGGCGCTGATCATCACCGGCGCGCTTGTGGGCTCTTCCGGCGCGATCCTTTCCTACA
Organism: uncultured Caulobacterales bacterium; assembly: GCA_964486635.1. Lineage (GTDB taxonomy): Bacteria > Pseudomonadota > Alphaproteobacteria > Caulobacterales > Parvularculaceae > Hyphococcus. The sequence continues at coordinate 60,106 of CAZAOB010000011.1, forward strand.
TCATGTGCAAGGGCATGAACCGCTCCTTTATCTCGGTCATTCTCGGCGGGTTTGGCGGCGATGATGCGGCGGCGGGCGCAGGCGGCGATGATGATCGCCCGTACAAACAGGGCTCGGCCGACGATGCGGCTTTCATCATGAAGAACGCCGGCAAAGTCATCATTGTTCCCGGTTACGGCATGGCGGTGGCGCAGGCCCAGCACGCGCTGAAGGAAATGTGCGACACGCTGAAAGAAGAAGGCGTCGAAGTTAAATACGCGATCCACCCGGTCGCGGGGCGCATGCCGGGACACATGAACGTGCTGCTCGCCGAGGCGCAGGTTCCCTATGACGAAGTCTTTGAGCTTGAGGACATCAACGCCGAGTTCCGCACCGCCGACGTCGCCTTTGTCATCGGCGCCAATGACGTCACCAACCCGGCGGCGAAAACCGACAAGACCTCGCCGATCTACGGCATGCCG
>CAZAOB010000012.1:0-304 GCA_964486635.1 uncultured Caulobacterales bacterium
GAGTTGTCGTTTGCAGTAACAGCGATAGAGCCGTCATTTGCAGCCGAAGACTGGTTGTCGGAATCGACATTGTCCGAGTTGTCGGAGTTGTCGGAAGCGTCAACGGCCAGGTCAAGGTTGCCGGAGTCGTTGATCGAGTTATCCGAGTTGTCCGAGTTGTCGGAATTGTCCGAGTTGTCCGAGTTGTCGTTGCCGGAATTGTCGACGTCGAGAACATCGTCGTCCGCGCCGGCGCCGGCGTCCGCCTCTCGGCGGGCCTCGTGGTGGGTCGGGTTGTCGGTGTCGGCGGTCGCGTCAGCGTTAG
>CAZAOB010000012.1:314-25181 GCA_964486635.1 uncultured Caulobacterales bacterium
GTTGTTGTTCGAGTCGTTGGTCGAGTTGTCGGAATTGTCGGAATTGTCCGTGTTGCCGGAGTTGTCAACGTCGATCACATCGCTGTCATCGCCAGTGAACGCGTCAACGTCAGTGGAGTTGTCCGAATTGTCCGAGTTATCGGAATTGTCGGAGTTGTCCGAGCTGTCGTTGCCGTTGTCCTGGATATCGATGTCGTTGATGTCGCTGTCTGCGCCCGTGAAGGCGTCGACATCGGCGTTGTTCGAATCATTCGTCGAGTTATCCGAATTGTTCGAGTTGTCCGTGTTGCCGGAATCATCAATGTCGATGACATCGCTGTCGTCGCCAGTGAATGCGTCAACGTCCGTGTCGGTCGAGTTATCGGAGTTGTCCGAATTGTCCGAGTTATCGGAATTATCGGAGTTGTCCGAATTGTCCGAGCTGTCGTTGCCGGAGTTGTCAACGTCGAGAACATCGTTGTCCGAGCCGTCGCCAGAGAACGCATCTACGTCAGCGTTGCCCGAATCATTCGTCGAGTTGTCCGAATTGTTCGAATTGTCCGAATTGTTCGAGCTGTCGTTGTCGCTGTTGTTGCCGTTGAGGTTGTTGCTGAGAATGTCAGCATCAACAACATCGTCATCGGTGGACTGGTCGCCCGCACCGGATTCCTGAGCGCCAGGACCGGCTTCAGACGGCTGCGCCCATGCAGCGCCGGCAGATGCCAGCAATGCGGCGGACGCGATTGAAGTCAAAAGTTTAAGTTTCACTTTGTCGTCTCCCACTTTGGTTTCACTACTAAGCGACCCGCGCGCCCTTCCCTGAAACCTCAGGAAGACCACGTAGATCGCCATGGGGAGCCGTATGTCCCCCCCAACGCCGACATCTTTTGCAATCGCTGTGCCAATTCGGTTCAGCGCCCCTGTGAAGAAGGTTAACAATCTGTAAAAACAGGGGGATAACCGATTTTTAACCTTTCAAGCCGCCGCAGCGAGATCTTTGCTGCACCGCAATAATATGTGCAATTTCAATCACGAATGAGCATCGCAGTGTACACCGCTTCAACTCGCCGCCGGACCGCCGCTTTTTCAGGCCCGGTTTTCCCCAAACCATAAGTGCGCCTGCATTGAGCTCTCGTTGGCCCCGGAATTGCTCGACACGGATCGCTGATTGGCAGCACAATGCGGATCGCGTGATCGGGGCTGCGCGGACAAGTCTTAGTGGCGTATGGGGAGCTAGTGGGAAATCAACGAGGCGACATAGTTGGACGGCTGCTGCCGTTGTTGGCCATTGGCGGCCTCGGCGCGGCCTTGCTGATTCTTGAAGCCGCTCGCTTTGCCGAGATCCGTCGCTTGCAGGACCGGACATCCGTCCTGCAAGCGGATATCGATGATGCCCGCTCCAAAGCAGACGCCGCGCTTTCCGCCGTCATTGCGCCTGAAACAATCGCATCGGCGACGCGCTCTGTTTATCTGATCGTGGTGGACGGCAAGGCGCGCGGCACGGCGTTTGTTGTGGACCGCGAGCGCGGACTGCTAGCCACCGCGGCGCACACCGCAGACTCCTTGCCGCTGAACGAAGCTGAGTCCGAAGTTTATGTGCTCAACCGGAACTCCGGCGCAAAATTCAAAGTGACCGCAAAACAGCTGCACGCCGGCTTCGGCGCGTTTCGCAAGCTTGTCGAAGACTATCAGCCCATTCGCAAGAACTCCTCGATTTACGCACCGCAAGCGGCGCCGCTGCGCGATCTTGCGTTTGACGCCGCCCTCATCAACGTCGACGCTTCTGACGCTGCGACCGGTCAAAATCTGCTCGGTCCCAATCTCGCGATCGCGGCGGAAGACCAGTTGTTGTCGCTGGATTCAGGCGCCGCCATCGCCGTCATCGGCTATCCCTATGACACGCTGGACGACGGCTTTGCGCCCGATGCAGCAACGCCGCGCGCAGAGCGAGGGGTCATCGCCGCCATGACCCCGCCGCTCGATTTTGCTTCCGATGCACGCAGTCCCGTGATCGCCAACCTGATCATTCATCGCCTTGCAACCGCGGGCGGCAATAGCGGCAGCCCGATCATCAACGCATCCGGTGAGGTTGTCGGCATTCACACGCATGGAATTGAATCGACAAGCTCAAATGCGGACGGCGCAGCGCAGCGTGCTGAAGTGTTGTTCGATCTTTTGACGCCTGAGCGCGATCAGCAACGACTGGATGAAACCTTCCTGCCTGCGTGGGAGCTAATCATCACCCATTGGGCGCGCGCGGAAGACGCGCTCGCCTGGTCGTTCTACATGGAATACGCCCGCCCCGGTGAAAAGCCTGCTCCGCGCGTTCAAGAATTTGAATCTGTAACCGGCGCGCCTTTCCAGCGATCGGTTGAAACACTCGAATTCGAAGCTGCAGCAGAGACAAGACGCCTCGACGCGCCGGACCTGAAGAGCGCCCAACCCTCCGGTGACGGCGCCATCGAGGCCAAGCCCGCAGGGTTCCTCGTGAAGGAAGCCGGGCAATATGCCGAATACTGGCGCACGGTTGACCGCTCCAGCGAGCATGTCTTGTTTGCGTTCGACTACTCGCTTCGCTCCAGGATCGGCTTTTGTCCTTTGACCGCCTACTGGCGCAAGAAAGGCGAAACGCGGTTGCAGGTTGCACGCTCGAGGGCGTCGTTCGAGTTGCATTTGCCAGCTGTCGCAGACGGTGTCGTCGAAGACTACCAGATATTGCTCAAACGAGATGGGAACTGTGACCCCATCAGTTCGCAGTTCATTGCCGCATCGGTGTCCTGGTCAACGCCAAAAGCAGGAGCGGCCGTGTCAGTCTCCTTCAGCGAAGGCGAAAGCGCCGGTCCGGGCCAGAGCGTTAAACACATCTCGGCCCAAGCTGTTGAAAAGGTTGGGCGCTTCTGGGCTCAACTCAAAACTTGCCGGCTTTCAACGGGGCCAACGCCGCCCGAATGCGCGGCGCCGGAATATATCGAGCTGGAAACTGCCGGAACCGCCCGCTGAGGCGTCGCAGAGCCGGTTCGATTGCGTGGAAAAAAATTCTTCGCGCAAGAGGCGAAAAAGGGCGCAATTTTCAGTTTTATCTTTGCCCTGGCGTCGAATCCGGTTGATTCCTGCCGCCAGTGTTCTAGCGTAATTTTATCAGTACGTTGTGCTGTCGTGTGGGAGAGCGCCTGGCATCTGGGAGATGTCAGGCAATGGGAGTCTTGATCTGCCCTTTTTGGAGGGCGGACGTTTTTGCACCAATACATCCGACATGCCTGCCGACGTCCTAACCAGCTTTGGGGGAAGCGAATGGATGACCAAGAGTACGACGGCGCAAGCCGGTCGGAGGGCTACGAGCCGCCCTATTCTTCAGGCTCTTTTTCGCACGAAGCTTATGTGCCTTCGCGCGCAAGAAGTGCTGTTGAACGCAAGCGAGAACCGCTGAGTTCGAACCTGATCCAGCTGCGCCCGGATGCGCCGCTGAAATCACGCATGAAACTGCCGCTTCCCGACATCGTTGGGTCGAGCGCGCAGGCCGCTTTGCTGCGCGAAACCATTGAACTGTTCGCCGACGACGATGCTCCTGTGTTCATCACCGGAGAAACCGGGGTCGGCAAGGAACTGGTGGCGCGGCATCTACACGCCAAGAGCCGCCGAAGCGAAGGCGCGTTTTCTCCGATCAACGCCGGCGCGATGCCGGAGACTTTGGCGGCGGCGGAATTGTTCGGCCACGCAAAAGGCGCGTTCACGGGTGCGGTTGGTGAACGAGAAGGCGCCATCGCGCTGGCTGACGGCGGCGTCATGTTCCTCGATGAAATCGGCGAGATGCCGCTTTCCATCCAAACCCATCTGCTGCGCGTGCTCGAAGACGGCATGGTCACCAAGGTGGGAGGCAAGTCCGCGCGTCACGTAGACTTCCGCCTGGTCTCGGCGACAAATGTCGATCTTCAGGATAATGTCGCCAGCGGCAAATTCCGGCGCGACCTGTTTTATCGGGTCAATGTTTTGGTGATTGATGTTCCGCCGCTACGCGGGCGTGGCGACGATGTCGTCGAAATTGCGGAATCGATCATCGCGAACCACCCGGACGACCGTTACCACAACATCAAATTGACGCCGAAAGCCGCCGACAGGCTTCGCGCGCACGCATTCCCTGGCAACGTTCGGGAATTGCGAAATGTTCTGTCTCGCGCATTGCTTTTTGCGCGCAAAGACAAAGGCAAAATCATGCCGGACCACCTTCGCTTCGACTGCAGCGGCGCGGCTGTATCTTCAGCGGATGATCTTGACATCGATGAAGCCAAAAACCTGATTAACAAATACATGCTGATGAAGGCGCTTAATGCGGCGGGCGGCAATATCGCCAAAGCGGTGGCCATGACGGGTCGGTCACGCGGCACCTTCCAGACGTTGAAAAAAACCTTAAAGGGCGAGGATTTTGCATCTGCTTACCAATCGGTCTGCGCGGACGTGAAGGCCTTGTTGAAAGATTGCTGAGATCCCAGGGGGAAGTTGCATGAAACAGAATCTGCTCCGCTGTAGCGCTGCGGCCGTATTGGCTCTGGCGTTAACCAACAACGCTGTCGCCGAACAGGATCCGGCGGTCACCGATACGCCAGCGGGGACCGAGACCGCGATGATGCCGAAGCCTTCGGTTGCGGAGGACCTTGTCTATCTGAAAGACGTTGTCGCGCTGCAGACCATCCGCCTCGACCAGGCCGAAGAACTGATCGCCCAGCAAGCAGCGCTGATCGAAGCGCAAGCCCAGCAACTCAGAGCGCTCAATCAAACCGTCGTCGCCATGGGCGCACAGCCGAATGTATATGCTTCGGCCGCGCCGGGCGATTACAAGGTCAAGAGCGGCGACACGCTGACGTCAATCGCGCGCGAGCACAACACATCCATTCGCGCCATCGCCGATGCAAACAACATGAAGGCGCCCTACTCGCTTCGCGCCGGCGCGACCATCACTGTTCCGGGCGCAGGTCCTGCCGTTCAAGTTGCTTCAGCTGAGCCGGCGCCGGCGCCTGCCGCGCAAAAGACAACGAACGCGCCTGCCGCCCAGGCAACAGCACCGTCGCCGGCGCCGACACGCACAGCCGCAGCGCCTGCTCAAAACAACGCGTCAGGCGCGGCGCAGCGCACACAAGTGGCTGCGAACACCCAGCAGCCGGAGCGCAAGGACGACGACAAACGTGACGGCGCCCTGCCGACGGAAGTCGGCGTGCGGCCCGAGGAAGAGAACGAACGCCCCTACCTCGCTATTTTCTCAGACATTGGCGGCATCCTGACGCCGCGCGGCACAATGTTTATCGAGCCAGCGCTCGACTTTACGGTCGCTTCCGACAACCGGTTCTTCTTCCAGGGCGTTGAGATCATCGACGCAGTTCTCATCGGCGCCATTGAAGCCACCGATACAGACCGCCGCGCAATCACCGAAAGCCTGACTGCCAAGTACGGGATCACCAGCCGGCTCGAGATCGACGCGCGCGTTCCCTACATTTCGCGCAATGACAGAATCTCAGGCGTCGCCATCGACGACGCGACCACCACGATTCGCGACCTCGACGGCAAAGGTCTCGGCGATATCGAGATGGGCCTGCACTACCAGTTGAACAATGGCGTCAAGCTGCCTTACGCGATCGCCAATATCCGCGTGAAAGCGCCGACAGGCACGGGTCCATTTGAAGTCGAACGCAACCCCAATAACGGCATTGAAACGGAATTGGCGGTCGGCTCCGGCTTCTGGACCATTGAGCCCAGCATGACGTTCATTCTGTCCAGCGACCCGGCGTCGCTCTACGCAAACTTCGGCTACCAGTACAACATGCCGACTTCGCCGAACGTATTCATCACGCAGTCAACGCCGTTCACATCGCGCCTGCTTGAGTTCGATCCGGGCGACGCGATCCGCACCAGCATCGGCGTCGGCCTTTCTTTGAACGAGCGCCTGTCCATGAACTTTGGCTACGACCAGAGCTTCTTCCTGCGCTCGCGCAACGAGTTTGAAATCACGACCCGTGCACCGATCCTGGTCGACGACGATATGAATCCGGACACGCCGCCAGTGCAGGCGGAAGACTTGGCTGGCAATCTTTTGTTCGCCGCGCCTGAAACCCGCTACACAATCACGGAGTCGCCCGCAACCACTGTAGGATCATTCGTGTTCGGTGGCTCGTATGCGGTCAATAACCGGCTGCGCATCAATCTCAGCGGTGCGCTCGGTGCGACAGACGAAGCTCCGGATGCACGCATCTCCCTGCGCGCCCAGTACCGGCTGTTCGACTAAATCATCGGCGACGGCTTTCGCGCCGAAAAAAAATAAAGCGGGTGCGCAGTCGGAAAAGCTGTGCGCCCGCTTTTCGCTTCCGCACCCTTATGACGCGCCACCCGCGAAATTGACGAGTGCGCCGATGCGCTTTTCGATCGGCGGATGGGTTGCGAATATGCCGGCAAACGGCTGACTATTCTCGATCATCATCTGTTGAACGTCATTTGGCGCGTCGATTTGTGATCGTCCGGAGATCTTTTTCAGCGCGGAAATCATGGCGTCGGGATTGCGCGTGAGTTCCGCCGCCCCCGCATCAGCCAGATACTCCCGTTTTTGCGAGAGTGAAAAACGTATCACCATGGCAAGCAGGTAAGCCACTACGATCATAGCAATGGCGACAAGGATCAACGCGCCGCCGCCGCGGCTGTCTCCATTGCGCGATCGCGTGTGCCCGCCGACGCGCACGCCCGTACGAAACATGTTGCGGAACACCAACTCACCGAAGAAAGAAAATACGCCCGCGAATATCACCGCGACGATCAATAGACGCACATCCTTGTTCATAATGTGCGTCAGTTCGTGAGCCAGAACAGCTTCCAGCTCATCTTTATCAAGTGACTCCAGCAAACCCCGGGTCACGGTCACTCTGTAACTTTTCTCCGTCAGCCCGCTTGCAAATGCATTGAGCGCAGATGTTTCTATGATGTTGAGTTTCGGCATTGTGATGCCGCGCGATACACACAAGTTTTCAAGCAGGTTGTATATTTCCGGCGCTTCCTTGCGTGTCAGGCCGCGCGCGCCAACGGACGCCTCAATCATCGAATGGTAGGAGAACCATGCAATCGCGAACCAGAGCCCTGCACCGATGAAAGCGAACGGCCAAATTCGTTTCAGATGCTCGAATGCGAGCACAAATCCTTCGCCCAGATTGTCGATCGGCGCGGTCAGACCCACATAACCGACAGAAAGCCCATACATCAAAAACAGCAACAGAACCGGGAACCCGGCCAGAAGCAAAACGGATTTGAGGTTGTTGTTCCAGATATGAGTCTGAAGTCCGAAGGCGCCCAACGACTAGCCCTCCTTGAAAGCGTAGTCGCTCGCAGCATTCGCATGCAGGGATGTCGTATCGAATACAGGGATCTGACAGTGCTCCTGCGCCAGGATCATGCACAGCTCCGTGCAGCCGAGAATGACGCCATCGCAGTCATGCCGATCGACGATCGCCAGCAACTCATCGCGCGACGCATCGAACACGTCGCCAAGAACAAGTTCGTCAAGAATGACCCGACCAATCACCGCCTGCTCCGCCGGCGTCGGTATCTGCAGGTCGCCGTCATATCGCTTTGACAGTTCATTGCGATAGTGATCGCCGCTCATCACAACCGGGGTGCCGAGCAAAAGCGGCCTCTGCGATCGAACTTTCGTCATTTCGTTCGCCAGCACGTCGAGCATATGAATGAGAGGGACATCAACCGCAGCTTGCACAGCATCCGCAGCGACATGCGTAGTGTTCGAGCAAATCACGATCGCGTCGGCGCCGGCGGCCGCCAGACGCCGGGCGCCTTTCACCACCTGCGATGTAAACGCATCCCAATCGCGATTGTCGTAGTGGCGGATCATCACGCCGTAGTCGAGGGCGTACATCATCAGATTGGCGGAATGGAGAGGACCAAGACGCGCGCGCGCCGCCTCGTTCAACAATCGATAATAGATCGCCGTCGCTTCGGGGCTGACACCGCCGATCAATCCGAGCAACTTCATCGCGCGCTCAACCTTGGTTGTCGGCGCTTCAGCATGCTTTTCGCCTAGAACTTTACTTCCGGCGCAGCTTCTACGTGAGCCCGGCTTGCTTCTGGCACCTCGAAGTATTCCTTCGGACCAAAGCTGCCCATCGGCGCCACGAGGTTGCCTGGAATCTGTTGGATCGCTGTATTGTATTCCTGAACGGCATTGTTGAAGAACCGGCGGGCCGCCGCGATCTTGTTTTCGACATCAGACAGTTCGCGCTGGAGCTCGAGGAAGTTCGTATTCGCCTTGAGGTCCGGATAGGCCTCCGCGAGTGCAAACAGTTTGCCCAATGCGGCGCCCAGGACCCCTTCGGCCGCACCTTGCGCTGCAGGTCCGCTGGCGGCCTGCGCCGCGTTGCGCGCAGTGATCACGGCGTCTAGCGTTTCCTTTTCATGCGACGCATAACCCTTCACCGTTTCCACGAGATTTGGGATGAGATCGTGGCGCTGCTTGAGCTGCACATCCACATCGGCAAACGCCTGCTCCGTGCGCTGGCTGAGCGCAACGATCCGGTTGTAGATGCCAATGACAAATACAGCGAGAACAACAACGACGCCGAGTAGAATAAGAATGCCGGACATGCGATCTCCTTTGCGCGGGGCGGTCGCGACTTTGCGCGACATTGCTGGCCGACTGCACAGAATTGCAGCAAGCGCCTGTTATATAGGGCGGTTTCCCAGCGGCGGCAATGTTCGGCAAGGCCCTATTGGGCTGTAATGCCGCCGTCGATTTTGAATTCGGAGGCCGTGATGTAGCGCGACTCGTCCGACGCCAGATACAAGATGCAGTAACCGACATCTTCCGGTTCGGCGAGGCGCTTCCAGGGTATTTGCTGCACCAGTCGGCTTTCGCCGTCTTTGCCGCCGCCGCCCAACGCGATCAACGGATCAATGATTGGCGTCCGGGTGAACACCGGATGCACGGAGTTGCTTCGAATGTCGTAGCCTGAGCGCGCGCAATGAAGCGCGATGGACTTACTCATCATCCACACCGCCGCCTTCGCCGTGTTGTATGCCAGCATGTTTCCATCGGCGATCATGCCGGCCACGGAAGAGATGTTGATAATCGACGCGGGCTGCGACTTCTTCAGATACGGCATGGCGAGCTGGGTGCCCGTAAAAATTGAATCCACGTCGATCGACTGAGTGCGCCGCCAGCCCTCTTCGGTCTCTGTCTCGATGTTGCCGAAAGTCCCTATGCCGGCATTGTTAATCAATGTGTCGATGCCGCCCATGAAATCGGCCCCGGCTGCCAGCGCGCTTTCCCACTGAGCGCGATCGGTCACATCATGCGCGATGGATGAAGCCGCGCCCGGGTGCTTTTCGTTGATTTTTGCAGCGCTTGCCGCGGCGCCGTCCGCGTTCACATCGGTGAGGAAAACCTTTGCTCCTTCATCCGCCAGCATTCTCGCAAAGCACGCGCCCAACCCTTGCGCGCCGCCCGTAATCAATGCTCGTTTTCCTGCTACGCGTCCCATTCAGTCCTCCCAGTTTTGGAAGAACCCTAGAGCATGCCGCCGCACGCGCCTATGGCGAACAGCAGCAGGAAGACCTAGCGATCGCCTGATGCAATGAGAAACACGCCGAGACCGCCGAACATGCTTGCCGACATCCATTTCAACGTTCGCTGAAAACGCGTGGAGCCAAAGAGCCTCTCGCGCACCGCCCCCGCGGCGACCGCGACGAGCATCAAAACAAGCGCGCCGGTAACGCTGAAAACGGCGCCCAGCAAGAAAATCTGAAGGGCCAAATCATGACGGTCAGTGGAAGCAAAGCCCGGAAGGAACGCGAGAAAAAAAAGGCCCACTTTGGGATTGAAAAGATTTGTCGTTACGCCGGATTGGAATGACGAAAACAAACCTCGCGCACCCTGCGGCAAGTCTGCCGCCGCTGGTTTCATCAAGGTCTTCGCCGCCAAATAGAGCAAGTAAAGTCCGCCAACGATACGAATGACAGTCAGCGCATGCTGTGAAGCAGAAAGCATGGCGGCCAGCCCCAAAGCGGTCGCCAACGCCCAAACAAGCGAACCGGCGCCCACGCCGAGCGCGGCCGCGATCCCGCTTTTCGCCCCGCCTCGCGCTGTCGACGCGAGCGTGAACGCCATATCGGGACCGGGCGTAATGTTTAACAGCAGCGTGCCGGTGAGGAAGATTGCAAATCCAGCCCCCTCAACCATCGACGCCGCTCCCCAAACAACGGACTCTGGAATTAATTATTCGCCGGCCTGAATCTGGCGAATGGCTTCCGACATCAATTCATCCATTGTGCGCCGAAGCTGGTGATCGGATTGGTCCACGCCCGCGGCATCAAAATCCTTGCGCACCTTGCGGAACACGTCTTCGTCGCCGGCTTCTTCAAAATCCGCCTTGATGACCTCTTTGGCGTATGCCTGGGCCGCATCGCCTGTCTTGCCGAGTAGCTCGGCCGCCCACAGGCCCAAAAGCTTGTTCCGGCGGGCTTCCGCCTTGAACCGGAGCTCCGCGTCATGGGCGAACTTCTTTTCGAACTTGTCTTGGCGGTCATCGAAAGTCGTCATTGGCGCTCTCCAATCTGTCAGTAAAAACGGGCCTTTGACCGGGTACTTAATGGCGCTTGACGGCGTGCGCAACGAGGGGCCGGAAATACTCGCGCAAAAGGGCTTCCTTTCACCCCCGCCGGAGCGTAAACCCCCCGCTTCTCCCACAGCGCCAGCCGTGCTAGCGAAACGGGGACAGCCGCCTGCCGAGTCGGCGCGGCACGCCCCGAAAGGCCAGCCAAGCGCCCGTGAACAATGCATAAAGCATTGAAAGGATTAAATTAATGGCCCGCCGCAAGCAGATTTACGAAGGCAAGGCGAAAATCCTGTTCGAAGGTCCGGAGCCGGGAACCATCATCCAGTATTTCAAGGATGATGCGACAGCATTCAACAACCAAAAGAAGGCCGTCCTCGAGGGCAAGGGCGTCCTTAACAACCGTATTTCAGAGTTCATCATGAACGGTCTGGAGCGGATCGGCGTGCCGACCCACTTCATCAAGCGCCTCAATATGCGCGAGCAGTTGGTTCGCCATGTGGAGATCGTACCGCTTGAGGTCGTCGTGCGAAACTATGCAGCGGGTTCCATCGCCAAGCGGCTGGGAATCGAAGACGGCGTCGCCCTACCCCGTTCCATCATCGAGTTTTACTTCAAGAACGACGACCTCGGGGATCCGCTGGTCTCCGAAGAGCACATCACGGCGTTCAACTGGGCGAACCCCCAGGAAATCGACGACATGATGGCGCTGGCGCTGCGGGTGAATGATTACCTGTCGGGCCTGTTCGCCGGCGTCGGCATCAAGCTCATCGACTTCAAGATCGAATTCGGCCGCCAGTATGAAGGCGACATGATGCGGTTGATCGTCGCCGATGAAATTAGCCCGGATTCCTGCCGCCTTTGGGATATGGAAACCGGGCACATCATGGACAAAGACCGATTCCGCAAGGACCTCGGCGATGTCACCGACGCCTATCGCGAAGTCGCTCGCCGTCTCGGCGTGTTGCGCGAGACGGAAAGCTCCGGTCAAACGGGCCCGGTGCTGGTCAGCGACAACGAGAAATAACGCCTTGCCGGCGTGCAGCAACCCTTCGAATCAAATCGGGCGTGTAACCCGCACCTTCATTGACTCTAACGGTGGCTTGACTAATACTTAAGCTAGTATTGAGTAGTCTTTACTGCCTTTATTGGGAGGCAAGGCTATGGATATTACCTTAATTACTCGCTCGTTCTTGCTGGGTGGCGCGCTTTGCTCTTTGGCTGGGTGCGCGGTCGTCAAGTCAGAGTCATTTCAACCAGTAGACGAGCCTGGCGCTGCACGCAGCAACATAGCCGTTGCACCGAAAGATCAGGCGGGAGTTGTTTATTTCTTGCCTAAGAAGCGGCTAAAGCTCGTCGGAGAAATCAAGTTTGAATCCACTCCGGCAGAATCCAAGGCTAAACAAGAACTCGACAAGGCCCGTTCTGCTCTGAAAGAAGCCAACACTGACGCCAAAGCTAAAGCGTCTAAACACAAAGCAGCGACTGCGGCAGTAAAGAAGGCGGAAGCCGACAACGCGCCTCCCAATACAATTAGTAGGCTAAAAGACGAGGAATACAAGGCGAGGGTCGAGTCGGAAAAGGCCGCTACAGCGGAAGCTAAAGCGCAAACAGAGGTCGATACGAAAACACGCGCATATATTTCAGCTTTGGGCTCAAAGGATGAGGTCAAGGTTCGAAAAGCAGCGCTGAAAATCGAGGCCCTCCCCCCGGAACCGGATCCTAACGGCGCCTATTATTCGAGAATTTGGCATAACTGGTTCCGCGACGACAAGTTCAAGATCACTATCAATGACAAAGGCCTCCTCAGCAGTAGCCATATCGAGGCTGCCGACCAAACTGATGAGATTCTGGTGGAGCTTGCCGGACTGGCGGGAATCATAGCGGGCGGCCCCTCCAATGTCGCAACACTCACAGAGGACATGAAACTGAACTCATTGCGCGGAAGCACTCTTCTTTCCCGGTGCCCGACGGATGACGCATTCAAATTCGAGTATATTTTTGACCCAATCGAATGGATCATCGTGGACAAGCAGCCCGGAATTGCCACGAGCTATGTAAACGCAAGCGCAATACGTGAAATCAACTACCACAAGAGTATGCTCGCGGCTTGTTTTGGGCGCGTCGTCACAATAGACCGGCTCGGTCGCGAAGGCGGCTCACCCGACCCCGCGATCGTCGCTGACACCGATGATTACGATGACGGCAATGCGTCGCCAAATCGAGGCGCTGTGGGCACAAGCAGGCCATACGGCGCTGCCTATCCGAGACGAGACGAGTATCCTGGATTCGCATATCGGCCGCAGCTGCCTTACCGGGTTTCCATCGCACAAGTCGTGGGCGACCCCGATTCCGCTCTTGGTTATGATGTTTCCAAATTGTTTTCGACTGGATTGGCGGCTGACGGCGTTGAAATTGTCCCCGAACGTTATCTCTCCGATGCGGAGACAAAAGCTATTGAAGACCAAATTAAAATTGAAATAGCGGACATTTCTAAATCGCCTTCGACTTTGCCCGGCGCGCTGATCGTCGAGCAGTCATCAATCGTAATGTTGCCAAACGAAGCCCCGACTGCATTCATACCGATCAAGAGCGCAGCGTTTGTTAAGACTATTAACGACGTAACCTTCGAAAATGGGTTGATAAAATCCTGGGATACGGATCGACCAAGCGAAGCTCTTGAAGCCGTACGGCTCCCGGTGCGCATGATAAAAGCATTCATTTCCATTCCCGCTGACATCCTTCAGCTTAAAATCGATCTGAGCACCAAGGACAAGTCGCTCGCAGAGATGCAGGCTGCGCAGATAAAAGCGAACGAGGCCTTGATTAAACTTCAAACCTGCATCAGCCAGGTTGAAAAACTCAATAACGATGCTTTGCCTGATAATGATGAAGACCCCATGACGTGTTTCAAGGATGGCGAATGATTGAGATTGGCAAGAATGTTGGGAATTTTCTCAATGCCACTGCACCATGGTGAACAAGGCATTTCTCTAGTTGATACAATGCCAGCCTCGATGGCAACGGACTATCAAATACTGTTCTGATAATCCTAAGCTGTTATGGCACTCGCGGTTTCACCTTATGCTTCCGGCCGCGCCGGCGCCGCAGCGATCAGCCCGCTGCGATCGGCCTCGCCTGACCGAAAAATCGCCGGATCGCTCAATCAGGAAGAACCAACGACGTTGGCGGAATCGGAAGTGCGAAGGAAAAATTCGCACGACACCGACGCCAGAGCGCGTGAACTCGCCGGCACACTGGCGAAAGTCACGGCAGGACGCCCGCGTTCAGAATCCGCCCCGCAAAGCGACGCCGACACCGCGCAAACGATGGACAAACCCAATACAGAGCTGCGACGCGAGGAAATTCGACAACTCGAGCAGATCCGCGCCAACGCGCTTTACCCTTCGCCTGCCACGGCTGAAGCGCGAAGCATCGCGCAACTTGCACACACGCAAATTATTCGTGCGCAAGCAGGATTACGCGCATTCGAACTGGCCGCACATCAAGCCAGGGCGGATCAGATCAGCGCCGCACAATTCACCGCGCAGCGGGCGGCGGCGGCTTATCGAGTACTGGAAGAGTTCGACGTGACCGGACTTCCTTATTCCGCCTGAGGACCGGCCAACGCCTTGATCATCAAAATCCAGTGATCGAGCCCTTCGTAAAAAGTCTTCACCGGCAGACGCTCATTCAACCCATGCGCGTTTGACGTTTCGCCCATTTTTCCAAACCGTCCGCTGACGCCGTAAGTCGGAACGCCCGCTCTCCGGTAGTGCATGCCGTCCGTGCCGCCAGAGCTCATGGCCGGAACTATCGTCACACCGGGATAGCGCGCGTTGATCGCCGCTTGTAACGCTCCGGTGACATCGGCGCGCATTTCCGAAACCGGACTCGCGACAAAACGGTCATCCGCCAACACAACCTCAAGCGCGTCATTGCCAACAACGTCCACAAGCGTTTCGCGAACCTCTTCAATTTCTACACCTGGAAAGATGCGGCAGTTCACCGTTGCCTCGGCCGATTGAGGAAGCGCGTTTTCCGCATGGCCGGCGTCAAGCATGGTTGCAACGCAGGTCGTGCTGAGAATATTCGAATAGTCCTTGCTCGCGCGGATGGCCTTAATCGCCTTCTTGTCCTCAGGATTGTCGGCGAATGCGACAAGCGCCTTGCCCATCGCATCGCCCAACAGCTCACCATCAGCGCGAGCGGAGGCGCGCGTGATCTCGTTCGCCATCACTGGAAACTTGTACTCTTCAATGTTGAGCAGCGCCTTCGCCAGATCGTAGATGGCATTGTCCGGTCGAGGACGTGAAGAATGGCCGCCGGAATTGCGCGCAGTTATCTTGAACGTGGCATACGTCTTTTCCGCAGCCTGCATGGTGTATGGCAAGACTGTGCCGTCTTCGAGATACCCGCCGCCGCCGCCATCGCTGTTCAGCGCGAACTCCGCATCCGTCCAATCCTTGCGGTCATAGGCGAGCATACGGGTTGTCGTCATGTCGGTTTCTTCATCGCCCGTGAACGCCAGAATGAGATCGCGATTGGGCGTGAACCCCTCTTGCTTCAATCGCATGAACGTCTGGGTGAGATTGGTCACCCCATACTTGTTGTCCGATGTGCCGCGCCCGATGAAATATCCATTCTCTTCGCGCAGAACGAACGGATCGTATTCCCAGTCGCTGCGCTTGGCGTCGACAACATCCATATGCGCCATAAACAAAATTGGCTTCTTGCCGGAAGACCCGTCGCCGCGATACCGAACAGCGAGCGCCGCTGTGTCGCCGAGCGGCATGATCTCAACATCCTCGTCAGCAAATCCCGCTGACTTCAGCTCGCCGGCGAGATAGGCGGCCAGCTCAGGCATTTTGCCGTGCCCCTTGGCCGAGCGAATGCTGATGATTTTCGCGTAAATTTCCCGCGCCTTCGCCCGCTCCGGCGTAAGCTCCCGGTCCTGCGCTGTCGCCGGAACGGTCATAGCAAGCGCACCCATGGCGGCGAGAAGCATTCGAATCATGGATCTGTCCCTTTGTTTACCCAAAGCCAGCCTATGCCGAAGCCGGCCATAATCGCAATCTTCTGCGACTCTTGTTGCTTGCGCGCCCAGTCCGGCGTATGGCGTGGCCACTAAATTCTGCGCCAAACACGGGACGGACCGATGAAAGCGAAAATCACCATCACCTTGAAGAACGGCGTCCTTGATCCGCAGGGCGCAGCCATCGAGAGCGCGCTGGCCGGGCTCGGATTCGCAGGCGCTGCAGGCGTACGTCAGGGCAAGGTGATTGAGATGAAACTCTCCGAAAGCGACGAAGTATCGGCGCGCGCGACTGCAGAAGAGATGTGCAAGAAGCTGCTCGCCAATCCGGTGATGGAAAATTATTCAATCGAGATATTGGCGTAACTCATGAAAACCGCGGTTATCGTTTTTCCGGCTTCAAACTGCGATCGCGACATCGCCGTCGCTCTTGAAAAAGCGACCGGCAAAAAGCCGGCCATGGTCTGGCATGGCGACACCGATATTCCCGATGTCGACCTGATCGCCCTGCCCGGCGGGTTTTCCTATGGCGACTATCTCCGTGCCGGCGCCATGGCGGCGAAGTCGCCGATCATGCGCGCGGTGATTGAGAGAGCTAAAGCCGGCGCGCCCGTAGTCGGCGTCTGCAACGGATTCCAAATCTTGTGTGAAACCGGCCTTCTTCCGGGCGTGTTGATGCGCAATGCCGGTCTCGATTTCGTCTGCCGCAATGTCGAATTGCGCGTCGATAACAATCAGTCGATTTTCACCAGCGGCTTTGACAAGGGAAGCTACGTCACCTTCCCCGTTGCGCATCATGACGGAAATTATGTGGCGGATACGGAAACCCTCGACCGTATCGAAGACGAAGGCCGCGTCGCATTTCGCTATGTTGATAACCCGAACGGATCGGCGCGCGATATCGCAGGCCTCATCAATGACGCGGGCAATGTCCTCGGCATGATGCCGCATCCCGAACGCGTAATCTCGCCGCTGCTCGGCGGCGCCGACGGTGCAACGTTTTTCAAGGGCATGATGGAAGCTATTTCCTAGTCAGGCGTCTCGTTCTGCGCTGGCTGCATCATATCATCGAGCAACTGCCTGACCTTCTTCGATCGGCCGCGCGCGACCGGCGCTTCCGCGCCATCAGCAAGTTGCAGGAAATAGTCGCGGCCTCGCGGGATGATCGCCTTCACCTGATCGGCCCTCACCCACCATGACCGGTGGCTGCGAATGCCATCATCTCCCGGTAGCAGGGCGAGCGCGTCTTTCATGCGCCCGCGAATCATTGCGCGGGTCGAATCCGTAACGATTTCCAGATAGTGATCGCGGCTGACCACGCGTAAGACTGTGCCGGATGGCCAGCCAGCGAGCGGCGTTGCGCGCGGCGGCGCCAATAATCCGGCGATGCGCGTAGTCGCACTCAGTTTGCGAACCGGCTCGTAGTCAAGCTCAAGCGGCGGGCGCTCCAGCATGGTTTTCGCCGCCGGAGACCTGATGAAGACAAGAAAACCGACAGCGGCGCCAACCAGGGGCAGCAGAAACAGCGCAAATTCGAAAAGCGGATCCGGCGCTTTCGGCAATAGCGGCGTGAATTTCAGCGCGTGCAGTTCCACGGTCATCAACGCCAGCGTCGCAATCAGGCTGGAGAGCGCGGTGAGCATCATCCCTCCCGCGCCCGTTCCGAATAAGCGCTCAAACCGGCCGATCATCCAGGCAGCCTGCCCTACCAGAAGCGCGCCGATCACCGCAAATAACCCCAATCGATGCGCGATGCTCAGACCGTCCGTGTCATAGGCGCCGCTGACCGTCAGCACGATGGCGAGCGCCGCCACGCCGGCCGCATACCGGCCGGCCAAATCAAGTCGACGACGCTTCACGACATAGTCTGTCACTTCGCGACTCTTCGGTTTTTCAAAGGCTTAGGCATTGTTATGTCGACCTTCGGCGGCGCATCGCATCGCCAGTTTCATTTGTCCATAACAGAGAGAATTTAGAATGAGAAACAACCTCGCGGTCGCTTTCAGCGCATTGGTCCTTATCGCACCGGTAATCGTCCCGGTTCATGCGCAGGAACGGCGCGAAATTCCCGAGCAACGTGTATTCGGCGAACCGGCGAGCGATCAGGACGCCGAATCCCTCACAGCGGCGCTCGATTCCTATATTTCCGCCTGGGCCGAGGAAGACACGCCCGCCATCGTCGCGCTGCACGCTTCGGACACTGAATGGATAAACGCTTATGCGCGCATGTTCCGCGGCGCCGACGCGCTCGGCGAGTTCTTCGAGCATCGTCTGTTTCCGGCCTTTTCCCCCGAAACATCGAAGCGGGAAGCCGAGAATATGACCCTGATTTCAACTCGATATGTCGGCGATAGCGCAGCCGTCCATCATCTATATACGGATGGCGACCGCGGCCCCTCGGTCATCGAAGGCCGGGAATTGCGGCGGACCCATTTCCATTTTGTCTGGGAAAAGCAGGACGACGGATGGAAGATCGTGCACACCGCGATCATGGACGCGCGCTGACGAGCGCGGCGGCGGCCTAGCCCCAGACAGCCGGTCGCCGTCCCGCCCAGGGGCGCGCCTCTTCCAGCTCATAGCTTAGTCCAAGCAACCAGTCTTCACGTCCTAACGGCGCACCGAACATGGTTCCGATGGGCAGGCCCTCCGGCGATATGGTAAGTGGCAGCGAAATCGCCGGGGCGCCGGAAACATTGTAGACCGGCGTATACTGAACATAATCCGTGAGCCGTTCGATCAGCGTATCGTAATCCAGCGATCCGGCGAAATAGCCGATCTCCGGCGGCGGCGTGCGAACCACTGGCGACAGGATCACATCATAGTTTTGATGAAAATCTTCCATGATGGCCTGCACGGTTTGAAGGCGAGCCACAGCCCTTTCATAATCCGCCTGATTGTCCTCAAAAGTTTTCACCAGCCCGAGCGTGAAAGGCTCGAACGCGAGACCATTGCGCGGCAAGCGCGTTCTTTCCTCCCACAGCTTCACAACACGTTGCGCAAAAGCGGCCCAGTAGAGGCTGAAGTCAGCCGAGAATCCTTCGCCCAGCGGAAATTTCGCTTCTTCGACGTGGTGACCGAGGTCGGCGCAAAGAGCCGCGACGCTTTGTGTCGCGTCCGAGACTGCAGCATCGGGAGTGAAGCCTCCGTCTGCACCCTGTGTGACGACAGCGATACGCATACGCTGTTTCACTGGCGCCGTCACGAGATCGAGCGGCGGCAATCCGCTCTCCGAAGCGGGCAGCGCCATCGCGGCAGAGACCGCCGCAGTATCGCGCACAGTTCGACTCTCAACGCCATGGGTCGAAAGGGAAAGCGGCATATCGGCAGGTTCCCCGCGTGGCGTTCGGCCGCGCGAGACTTTAAGGCCAATGGTTCCGCAACAGGACGCCGGAATGCGGATCGATCCGCCGCCGTCGGTCGCGTGCGCGATGGGCACGACGCCGCTCGCCACAAGCGCTGCGGCGCCGCCCGACGAACCGCCGGTCGAGTGGTCGAGATTCCACGGACTGCGCGTCTTGCCCGTCGCGATCGATTCCGTCGTCGCAGTGAGGCCGAATTCAGGCGATGTTGATTTACCGAGGCTGACGACGCCCAGGTTCAAGAAACCGGTGACATAGGGCAACTGCTCCGCACCTTTGTAGCCGGGAAACGCGCGGCTTCCGAAACCGGTCGACACACCGGTCACGTCATAAAGATCCTTGATGAATGTCGGCACGCCGGCCATCACGCCCGCAGATGAGCCGCTGGCGCGCGCCGCCTCGCGCGCCTGACTGAACGTCTTGGTGACGATGGCGTTGAGTTTCTTATCGACGCGCTCAGCGCGATCAATCGCAGCTTCTACTGCCTCAACAGCGCCGAGATCGCCCGACTTGATTCGCGATGCGGTCTCCACCGCATCGAGTTCGGCAAGGTCGTTGGACGCCGCCTGATCGGGACGCGAACAGGCGCCCGCCGCCGACAGAAGCATGGCCCCCAGGCCGCCGGACTGCATCAGATTTCGCCGCGTCAGTGACATGCAATGTTTCCTTTAACTCCCGCCGCGATTCCGGCATCATCGAATGCTGTAAGGGGCCGCGCGCAAAATCAAGGTGCGGACTCAGCGGCAGGATCAACGACCGGGGCAGCAAGAGGGAAATGAACATGAAGAAACTGGTTTTCGCGAGTGCAGCATTGATGCTCCTCGCTGCATGCGGCGAAACACAAGAAGCGGCAGCGCCGGGCGATGCGTCCTATCAGGAGACGCTGATGACGCAATTGCTCGATGCGAAACCCGGCGACGTCATTGAAATTCCCGAAGGCCGCTTCGCGTTCGACCGCTCGCTCAGCCTCACCGTCGACGGCGTCACCATCAAAGGCGCCGGCATGGATAAATCGGTTCTTACCTTTGCCGGCCAAGTCGCCGGCGCCGAAGGGCTGCTCGTCACTGCCAGCGATTTCACCATTGAGGATCTCGCCATCGAAGACACCAAGGGCGATGCGCTGAAAATCTCCGAAGGCGAGAATATCATCATCCGCCGCGTGCGCACGGAGTGGACCGGGACGCCGAAGACCGAAAACGGCGCCTATGGCATCTATCCGGTGCAGGTGAAAAATCTGCTGATGGAGGAAAGCGTCGCCATCGGCGCGTCGGACGCCGGGCTTTATATCGGCCAGTCGGAAAATGTCGTCATCCGCAATAATCGCGCGGAATATAATGTCGCCGGGATCGAAATCGAAAACACCACGGGCGCCGATGTCTACGGCAATACAGCGACCAACAACACCGGCGGCATTCTCGTGTTCAATATGCCGAACCTGACCCAGCCGGGCGCACGCACGCGGGTTTTTAATAACGAAATCTATGAGAACAACACAAAGAATTTCGGCCTTGAAGGCACGGCCGTGGCATCGGTGCCGGCCGGTGCCGGCGTCGTGGTCAACGCCAATGACGAAGTCGAGATATTCAACAACAATATTCGCGATCACAAGACCGCCAATGTAATCGTCGCCAGCATTTTTTCGTCAGGCATTTCGACGGACGGCATGCAGGCGGATTTCGATCCCTATGCGGACGGCATCTATGTTTACGGCAACCAGTTTGAAGGCGGCGGCGATAATCCCGACGGGCTCGAGTTGCAAGCGCTGAAAATCGCCGTTGCAGGTCCCTTGGGACGAATCCCCGATGTCTTGTGGGACGGATATGTGGACCCTGCACTCTCCGGCCCGAGCGATGTACTGTGCGTGCAGAACGGAGAGGCGAAAGTTTTAAACGTCGACGGGCCCAATGACAACAAATCCCCGCGCATCGTCAGCGACGGGACCCATGATTGCGCGTTTGAAAAACTTCCCGCAATTGAACTGACCGGTCCGCTGGCGGATCTATGATCCGGCGTAGTCTTGCCGTTGCTTTGTTCCTGGCAGTCGCCTCCTGCTCCGTTGAGCAAGAAACGGCGCCGACCTTTCATGCGACCGAAAACCCGGAGCGATTGAGCGAATGGGGCATGATCGGCGCAAGAAACGGCGGATTGCATCTGAGCGAAGGTGTTGCGCCTTACGATCTCGCGACACCGCTGTTTTCCGACTATGCGCTGAAGCTGCGCACGGTATGGATGCCAAACGGCGCGGCGGCGCAATACGATGCGAGTGCAGCCTTCGACTTTCCCATCGGCACGGTCGTCACCAAAACGTTTTATTATCCGGTTCCATCGATTGAATGGACGGGTGACGTATCCATCGGCCAAGAGCGCCTGGTCGATAATGGCGTCATGGCGCTCGACCATCTGCGGCTGATCGAAACCCGTGTGCTGGTGCGGCGTGAGGCGGGCTGGGACGCCCTGCCCTATGTCTGGAACGAGGAACAGACCGACGCGACGCTGAAACGCACCGGCGCCGTGATCCCGCTGACCCTGCATCGCGACGATGGAAGGACCGAGCCGTTTTCATACTTGGTGCCGAACGCCAATCAATGCGCCGGCTGTCATGCAACCAACGCAACGACAAAAGAAATCCAGCCGATCGGACTGAAAGCGCGCCATCTCAACAAGCCGTCGAGTTTCGCGCCCGGCTTCAACCAGCTCGATCACTGGCTGGCGAAAGGATTGCTCGCCGGCGAAGTCGCGCAACCGGCGCTGCGCAACGCCGACTGGACCGATGAAAGCGAAACTTTGGACGCAAGAGCGCGGGCCTATCTCGATGTGAATTGCAGCCACTGCCACAACCCGAAAGGCCCGGCGGATACCTCCGGCCTCGATCTCGAGCCCGGCGCCTCTGGCCCCGCCATGGGCAATTGCAAATCACCCATCGCCGCCGGGCGCGGCACCGGCGGGCGCGCCTATGACATCGTCCCCGGCCGGCCGGATTTGTCGATCACGGTATTCCGTATGGAAACCACCGACCCCGGCGCGATGATGCCGGAGCTCGGCCGCGCTGTAACGCATGAAGAAGGCGTGAAGCTTGTGAGCGAGTGGATTGCGGTGATGGAGGGCGGGTGTGGTTAGGTGTGCACCTCAAAACTTCCCAATTTTCTGTATGTAGTCAGATTAGCTAGAATCAATTTAATATTCAGCATCCCTACATGCAAAGTCACAAATTTTGGTTGCGCCAAAATTATCCAGCAGTGCTTGCTCCGTTTGGCCTAGAGAAAAAATCATATTGATAATATTGTCTGCCGATACGCTAGGATTAATCCCGAGAAAATCCCAACCCGGTCCGGGGTGTTCTCCTTGCGTGTCTATATATGGCGTTGATATGTTCCCAACGTATCTATCGTCTGAAAACGAATAAGAGCCATTAAGCAACCATGCGTCTAGGCGCGCTTGATAGACCTGCCAATTACCTTCGAGTATGATTCGTAAGTAATTGCCGTTCGGTTCGGTTTTAACATCTAGCCATGTGCTCCATGTTGGTAAGCTGCCTAGCGTAATTCCTTTTGTTGCAAACTCACAGTTTTGCCGGTGCCTTGTGCTGAGCACTTCTCCAACCCGCCCTGTTCCTTCTCGCATTTCCTGATTTAATAAATCCGCGAGCAACATAGTTTCTTTGTCCCATTGCCCCGCTAATTTGAACTTAAAACACTCACGACTGTTGTATGCGGTAAATGTGAGCATCTCGGGACATTCTGGCGCGCCGTCGGCGTACAACTTACAACAAGATATCCCGAGAGCTTTTGATTTCTTAATCGCTCCTTCAGTAAAACCGGACCGAGAGTATATTACGCCCTTGTGCGCTTTTGCCGAAATGAGTTCGCCAAGAAACGCATCTATATCCTGCTGATCTAAAGGTGACTTCCAATACTTACAACTTACGAGAATCTTGATTGGGAGAAAGTTTCCGAAGTATGTTTCTATCCAAACATCTCTTTGACGCGGTAATCCAGTATCCTTATCTGGTATTTTAGCATCGTGAATAACTTTAGCTTTTGGTTCCAATGCTTGAACAAATACAGCTACAGCCTTTTCAAAAGCATTCCAATCATCCATCAGCCGCTATCCTTGCGCCATCATCTTCCGCACACGCCCCATCGCCATCAATGGGAAGTAATGCCGGTAGAGATTGTAGTTGATCATGAAGGCGCGGGAGAGTTCCGGGCCCTGCTTTAAGCGTTCCTGTAACAACGGGTCGTTGAGCTTGATGGTCGCGCCGACGCCGTAGCCGGGAAAGCCCGTGCCGGTATATTCCGGCTCTTCCCATGTGCCGTCTTTCTGGCGCTCGATCAGGAACTGAATGCCGTCCGCAATCGCGCGCTCGTCTTCCGGGCGGTGCGCAGCGGCGAGCCCCATCAGCGCCCAGGCGGTTTGCGAGGCTGTCGACTTGCCGCGCCCCATCTGCTTCGGGTCCATATAGGACGCGCACGACTCGCCCCAGCCGCCATCCTCATTCTGGTGCAGGATCAGCCAGTCCGACGCCTTGCGAATGTAAGGCTGGGTCATGTCCTCGCCGATCGCTTCAAGCGCCGGCAGAACCGCGCCCGTACCGTAAATATAGTTGACGCCCCAGCGCCCGAACCAGGCGCCGTCCGCCTCCTGCTCGCGCTTTATATAATCGAGCGCGCGCACCATGGACGGGTGATCCTTCCCAATCCCGAGCTTGCCGAAGGCCTCGATGATATGCGCGGTGACATCGACCGAAGGCGGATCGAGCGCCTCGCCGAAATCACAGAACGGAATCTTGGTCAGGATTTTCTTGTCATTGTCCTTGTCGAAGGCGCCCCAGCCGCCGCCCTTCGACTGCATGCCAATGAGCCAGTTCACGCCTTTTTCGATCGCCGTCTCGATGCTCTTGGCTTTCCATTTCGGATCATTGCGGAACGGCGCCAGCGCGATCAGCGCCACGGCGGTGTCATCCGTATCCGGATAAAAATAGTTTTTATATTCGAACGCCCAGCCGCCGGGCTCCAGCTTCGGACATTTCACTTTCCAGTCGCCGGGCCGCAATACTTGTTGCGCCAGCAGCCAGTCGAGCGCTTTTTCGACTTCTTCCGGATGGCGCTCATTCAGATGGCAATCTTCCAGGGCGAGCAGCGTCAGCTCCGTATCCCAGACCGGGCTCGTCGACGCCTGAATCCAGGTCGCCTCGCCCACATCGACACGCCAGCGCGGATCATCGAGCGCTGCGAGCCCCTTGGCGACCACGGAATGGTCGTGGGCGTAGCCCTCATTATAAAGCGCCATCAGCGAGTAGATCCAAGGCGGCTGGATGCCGCCCCAGACGCCGTCGGCGTCCTGATGTTTGATGATCCATTCCAGCGCGCGCGAGACTGCGCCGGACCGAACCAGGCCGATGCGCGCCGTATCGCCGAAACCCTGTAAGCCGTGCAGGATTTTGTCGACCGTCAAGAAAAACGCGTCGGCGAATCCTGCGCCGGGTTTTTTCGGATAAGAATAATCATACTTATCCCGGCCTTCGGGAAACAATTCGTCGAGCCTCCGCGATCCGGGCAGCGGCCGCGACGGACGCCGCGCCGATAGGACCGCAATCGGCATCAAGGTTGCACGCGCCCATTGCGCGAAATTGTAAATCGAGAACACGAACCAGTTCGGAAAGAAGATCACTTCAGCAGGAAGGTTCGGCGTCTTCTCCCACGGCCACTCGCCGATCAGCGCGAGCCAGTAACGCGTGAAGACGCGAATGTTTTTTAGCCCGCCTTTCGACATAATCCATTCACGCGCCCTGACCATATGCGGCGTAGAGGGCTTGTCGCCCATGGAGCGAAGCGCGGCGTAGGCCTCTACCGTAGTGTTGATGTCGCCAGCCGGCGCCTCAAAATAGATCTGCCAGGAGCCG
>CAZAOB010000012.1:25191-44438 GCA_964486635.1 uncultured Caulobacterales bacterium
AGGGCCAGACTCCACTGCGCTTCCATGCAGGCGTTGGATTCAAGCCGGCCGAC
Source organism: uncultured Caulobacterales bacterium (assembly GCA_964486635.1). Classification (GTDB taxonomy): domain Bacteria; phylum Pseudomonadota; class Alphaproteobacteria; order Caulobacterales; family Parvularculaceae; genus Hyphococcus. Next base: position 25,245 of record CAZAOB010000012.1, read on the forward strand.
CCAATATCCTTCAGGCTTTTGCCGCGCCGCCAGCCAGTCCGCCGCCGCCTCGATCGCCGCGCCGATCTGCTGGTCGAAATTGGAGCGCCGTTCCGCGCCGGCTTCTTTTTCGTCGAACATCCCATAACCCTTTGACATCAAGGGTTCTTAGCGTGCGATGCGCGCCCTCGCTAGACCTTGACGAACCGCTGCGCCTGCATCCCCGCCGCCATGGCGACGAGATAGGCCCAAGGCGCAACCCCGCCCAGCGCCGCCGCCGTAATCCCCGGCCCCGGACAAAGCCCGGCAAGCCCCCAGCCAACGCCGAAGATTGCCGCGCCGATCAACAGCGGGCGGTCGATGATTGTCTTGGTTGGGATTTGAAAACCCTGCTCGAAAACCGGCTTTTCGCGCACGCGCACCAAACGGTAGCCGATGAAAGTCGTCGCCAGCGCCGCGGCCATGACGACAAGTAAACTCGGATCCCACTCACCGGCGATGTCGAGAAAAGCGACGATCTTTTGCGGATTGATCATCTGCGAGACCACGAGCCCCAATCCGAAGATGAGACCGACAATGAATGACGAGAGGATGCGCATGTCTAAAGCCTCAAAAGATGAGTGACGATGAAGACTGTTACGATGGCGCTCGCCATGAAGGTGAGTGTCGCCGCGATCGAGCGCTTGGAGAGACGCGCCATGCCGCAAACGCCGTGGCCCGAGGTGCAACCGCCGCCGAGCCGCGCGCCGAAGCCGACGAGCAAGCCGCCGATGACCGTCAGCCACAAGGGATGCGGGAAAACGACCTCGGGTTTGCCCGAAAACACCCAGACCGCGAAAGGCGCGGCGAAAAGCCCCGCCACAAAGGCGAACCGCCAGGTCCAGTCGCCTTTCACTGGCGTCAGGACACCCGCGACGATACCGCTGATCCCGGCGATGCGGCCGTTCAGCGCCATGAAAAGAACGGCCGACAGGCCAATCAGAAAGCCGCCGGCTGCGGCGGAAACAGGGGTGAAATTCTCCATAAATCCTTGCTCCATGCGCCAAACCGATATTCAGGCCGACGCCTCTTGAAAACATAACATATATCATTTATGTTATTTGACAAGCATGGATCGGAGTAAATGACCAAACCGTTGAACATCAAAGACCTGAAAGCCCGCGCCGAAGGCGTGTCGGCCCTCTTGAAGGAGCTGTCGCATCCGAACCGCCTGCTCATCGCCTGTGCGCTGACGGAAGGCGAGATGAATGTCAGCGAACTTGAGGCCGAGATCGACGTTCCCCAGCCGCATCTTTCCCGGGATCTTGCGCGTCTGCGTGAGGCCAAGCTGGTGAAAGCAAGACGGGAATCCAAAAACGTCTACTACACCCTCGCCGATAACCGGCTTTCCAATCTGATTGACGCGCTATGCAATGCATTCGGTCCGAAATCCGCCCCCAAACCGAAAGGAAGGAAGAAATGAAGCCGCTGGTCAAAACATTTTTCGACGAAGACACGTTTACGGCGAGCCATGTCGTCGTCGATCCGGCGACGAAAGAAGCGGCCATTATCGACTCGGTGCTGGACTTTGATCAGGCGTCTGGAAGAACCTCTACAAAGTCCGCCGATGCCATCATCGCCTATATCCGGGACAATGATCTCACCGTCGAGTGGATTCTCGAAACCCATGTCCACGCCGATCACCTCACAGCAGCGCCCTATCTCAAGGAAAAGCTCGGCGGCAAGACCGGCATCGGCGACAAAATTGACCTGGTGCAAAATGTCTTTGCCGAAGTCTTCAATACAGAAGGCACGTTCAAACGCGACGGCAGCCAGTTCGACAAGCTCTTCGCCGACGGCGAACCCTTCAAACTTGGCGGGATCGACGCGAAAGTCATACACACGCCGGGCCACACTCCCGCCTGCACCACGATTGTCATTGGCGACGCGGCGTTCGTTGGCGACACGCTGTTCATGCCCGATTACGGCACGGCGCGCTGCGACTTCCCGGGCGGCGATGCGAGAACGCTTTTCCGCTCAATCCAGAAAATCTTCGCCCTCCCCCCGGAAACGCGCCTGTTCATGTGCCACGACTATAAAGCGCCGGGACGGGACGAGTATGTTTGGGAAACGACGGTGGCGGAGGAGCGCGAGAAAAACATTCATGTTCGCAATGGAACGACGGAGGATGAATTCGTCAAAATGCGCGAGGCGCGCGACAAGACACTCGCCATGCCGCGGCTGATCCTTCCATCGGTACAAGTGAACATGCGCGCCGGCGACATGCCGCCCAAAGAAGGCAACGGCGTTTCCTATCTCAAGATTCCGCTGAACCACGTTTAGCTTTTCCGCCCCCGGAAATTCGCCTATGCAATTGCCATGGCGAATGACAATTTCTTTGCGGCGCTGCAGAGCGCCTATGGGGCTTCACTCGACAGACCGTTCCTGACGCTTCCCGGCGGGCGCTCGATCCGCTATGGCGACATTGACGCCATGTCGGCGCAAATGTCCGGCGCGCTACTGGCCCTCGGCGCCAAACCCGGCGACCGCATCGCGGTGCAAGTGGAGAAGTCGCCGGAAAATGTCGCACTCTATCTCGGCGCCATGCGCGCAGGGCTCGTCTATGTGCCGCTCAACACCGCCTACACGGAAACAGAGATTGCCTATTTCCTGAACGACGCCGCGCCGGTGATTTTCGTCTGCGATCCGGCAAAGGCGGCTGCATTGGCGCCGGTTGCGGAGCAGGCCGGCGTCACCAGCTTGATGACGTTCGGCGCCGATGGCGCCGGCACGCTGACGGATGCGGTGAACGCCGCTCAGCCTGTTGCCGACATAGCTGCGCGCGCCAAGAGCGATCTCGCCGTCATTCTCTATACGTCCGGTACGACGGGCCGCTCGAAAGGTGCGATGCTGACCCATGAAAACCTTTCGTCGAATGCAAAGACGCTGAACGCGTTGTGGGGCTTTACGCGTGAGGACGTTCTTCTCCACGCTCTGCCGATCTTTCACATTCACGGGCTTTTCGTGGCGTTGCATACGGCGATGTTGTCGGCCTGTGAAATTATCTTCCTACCGAAGTTTGATGTGAACATGGTGCGCGCGATGATGTCTCGCGCCAGTGTGATGATGGGCGTTCCCACTTTCTATTCACGCCTTCTCGCCGAAAAGGACTTCGACAAAGCGGACTGCGCAAACATGCGCCTGTTCATTTCCGGTTCGGCGCCGCTCACCGTCGAGACGTTCAACGCCTTTGAATTGCGCACAGACCATCGCATTCTTGAGCGCTACGGAATGTCGGAGGCAGGCATGATCGCCTCAAACCCGCTTAACGGTGAACGTATCGCGGGAACCGTCGGCTATGCTCTGCCCGGCATTTCCGTCCGCATCGCGGGCGATGCGCCCGGCGAAGTCGAGGTGAAAGGCCCGAATGTCTGCGCGGGGTACTGGAACAAACCGGACAAAACTGAAGAAGCCCTCACCGCGGACGGCTGGTTCAGGACCGGCGATGTCGGCGTTATCGGTCGTGACGGCCGCCTGTCGCTTGTGGGCCGCGACAAGGACCTCATCATCGCCGGCGGCTTCAATATTTACCCGATTGAAATCGAACAATTGCTCGACGCCCTGCCGGGTATTACGGAAAGCGCTGTTATCGGCGCGCCGCACAAGGATATGGGCGAAGGCGTCGTCGCGGTGATCGTCACTGACGGCGCAGAGCCTGATGATGAGACTTTACAAGATGCGCTTTTAGGGCTGGCGAAATTCAAACGCCCGCGAAAATTTTTTTGGGTCGACGCCCTGCCCCGCAACGCCATGGGCAAAGTGCAGAAACAGGCGCTGCGTGAGCAATTCAAAAACGCCTTTAACTAGCGAGCCTTTGCGCCCGGCTCACGATACATCACGAGCGTATCGTCGCCGTGATATTTGGTTTTTACGCCAAGCGTAAAACCAAGCTTTTCCGCGACACGGATGGACGGCGCGTTTCCTGAGCTGATGATGCATGACATCTGCTTATCCGGAAAACGTTCATCTCCCCAAGCGACGGCGGCACGCGTCGCCTCTCTCGCATAACCTCTGCCGTGAAACGACGGCGCAAACGCCCAGCCCATTTCAAGCTGCCCGTTCAATGATGGCTCAATTTCGCGTTTGAAGTCCGCAAAACCCGTTTCGCCGACCACGCGGCCGCTCTCGCGCTCTTCAACGATCCAGTACCCGAAACCAAGCGCCGGCCAGTGGCCAAGCATGCGCAAGAACTTCGTCCAGCTTGCCTCCTCCGTTAGCGGCGACCCGCCAATGAATTTGGTTGTCACCGGATCCGCCCACATGTCACGGATAAACGGGAAATCATCCAGCGTGCGCCCGCGCAGGCGCAGCCGCTCCGTCTCTATGACTGGAACTTCAAAGGCTGCGTTCATTCAGTCGCGTGCTTTCACATCGGCTATGTAAGCATCGATGCGCCGGCGAAGAATATCGAGGGGCAATCCTCCGCCGGTCAAAACCGCATCGTGAAATTCGCGAATATCAAATTTCGCGCCAAGCTCACGTTCGGCCTTTTCGCGCAATTCCCACAACGTCAGCTCTCCCATCTTGTAGGCGAGCGCCTGACCCGGCCAGGCGATGTAGCGATCGACCTCGGTCTGGACGTTGTGAAGCGAAAGCGCGGTGTTGTCAGCGAGGTAGTCCATCGCCTGCTGGCGCGTCCAACCTTTGGCGTGAATCCCGGTGTCGATGACCAGGCGGCAGGCGCGCCACATCTCCATGGAGAGGCGCCCAAAATCGTCATAAGGCGTTTTGTAAACGCCCATCTCAACGCCGAGCTTTTCCGAATAAAGCCCCCAGCCCTCGCCGAAAGCGTGCGGATAGAAGTCCTTCCTGAATTCCGGCGCGTCTTCGATTTCGAGCGACAGTGCGCTTTGCAGATGATGGCCCGGCACCGCTTCGTGGAGCGTCAACGCAGTCATCTCGTAAAACGGCCGCTTGTCGAGCGCATAGGTGTTCACCCAATATTGACCGCCACGCGAAGCGCTCGCAGGCGCACCGACATAACGCCCCGTCGTATAGTTGGGCGCAATCTCTGCAGGCACGGGCTCAACCGAGTAAGGCTGGCGCGGGAGTTTGCCGAAATAGGCCGGCAGGCGTCCATCTATGTCTTTGGATATCCATGCCGCGCGCTCAAGCAACGCCTCCGGCGTTTTCGGATAAAACTGCTTGTCGGTGCGCAGGAAAGCGATGAATTGTTTGAAATCGCCCTTAAAGCCGGTTTCCGCCATTACGCCGGCCATTTCCTTGCGGATCCGCGCGACCTCTTTCAGGCCAAGCGCGTGAATGCTTTCCGGCGTCACCGTATCAAGTGTGGTGTAATACCGGACGAGCGCCGTGTAGTAGGCTCTTCCGTTCGGTAAATCATAGGCGCCGAGCGTATCCCGTGCAGCAGGAACGTATTCTTCATTCATAAATTCGAGCAAGCGCGCAAAAGCGGGAATAACCCGTCCTTCCAATGCGGCTCGCCCTTCCTGACGCAATGTCGCCTTTCTGCGCGCTGATATAGTGTCAGGCATTTTTTCAAACGGCGCGTAATAAGGATGAGCCGCCGCATTGTCTTTAATCTGGGCCTCAAATGACGGAATGATGTAGGGGAGAATTTCCTTTGGTTGAGTAAACCCTTCCGCAATTCCCAGACGCATGTTTTCGATATTCTGTTCAATAAATGTAGGCAGCGCATTCAAGCGCGCGATGTAGTCCTCGTAGTCTTTTTCGGTTCGAAAGCTGGTGGCGCCGACTACATATCCGAAGTTGGTGTGAAAACCGGTGTCAGCGAGGAACGGAATCCGCCACCGCTTGAACGGCGCCAATGCGAGATCATGCTTTAAGATAAACGCCAACAACTCTGCGCTCAGCGCGTCATTGTCGTCTAGCGCTCGTTTGTCGATATCGTTGAGACGGTCAAGAAATTCTTGCGCTTCGGCGGTTCGGCGCGCTTGATCGGCCGGAGCGACACTGGTGACCTTGTCGTTGTAGTCGTCGATGCCCGACGAGGTCGCCGAAAACGGAGATTCTTCCATCTCGTTCGTCCAGTAATCCGTAAACAGCGCTTCCAGTTCATCTGCGGGTTCTGCGGCGAGCGGCGACGCTGCCGCCAGTCCAATCGCGCAAACTCCCATCACAGCTTTTCCGGCCAAAATCTTCATCGCCCCAGTTCCTTGTCATCCGCTGCGCAGCTGCGCCAGAGAGAATCGCATACATGCTAGCACGTACACCCGGTCAGGACACGTTTCCGGTCGCGAGAGCGTGATTTCTTGTGTATTGCCGCCCCATCGACGTTTCGATAGTCGTTCCTTGTCCAGAAAATGACGGGAGTTTCCCATGCCTCGCCAAACCGCTAAGCACTCGCTCTTGCTATCGCTCATGGCCACTATCCTCTTTGTGTTCATGGCGCCGGCGAACGCAAAAGACCCTGTTTATACTGGCCGCTTCTCCTCTGTCGCTGTCGACGGGTATGACCCCGTCGCCTATTTCACGAACGGGGAGCCGACGAAGGGACGCAAAGAGTTTTCCACAGAATACAACGGCGCTGAGTGGCGTTTTGTCTCCGCGGACAATCTCGCAGCTTTCAAGAAAAGCCCGGAGGCCTATGCGCCTCAATATGGAGGCTATTGCGCCTGGGCGGTCTCTCAGAACTATACGGCGCGCGGAAATCCGATGAACTGGACGATCGTCGACGGAAAACTGTATCTCAATTACAACGACGAGATTCAGGAGCGCTGGAACAAAGACATTCCCGGCTTCATCGCGGCTGGCGACAAGAATTGGCCCTCAGTCCTGAATTAGTTCTTCAGCACCTTCAAGGTACCGTTAGGCCGCCCTTCGAGGCGGCCTTTTGGTTGAGCCTAGCAGCTTGCTGCACTGCTCCTACAAGAGAAGCACGGCAGCGCTCCTCTTGTTAGGCGCCTTCCGCTTCAGCGGCTTCTTCTTCCTTGAGCTCAATGAGTTTAAACTCGCCGGCGCTGACAAGCGCGCGAACGGCGGTAGTCACTTCTCGCTGCGCAGTTTCACCATCGGTCTCGTTTGGTGTTTCCATTTCAGCGAGCTCTTCTTTGTACTGCTCCACCATTCGCTTGGAGATGTTTCCGAACAGGAACTCCACTGTTTCTTGCGCGTTGACTTCGCCGTACTTGACGGCTTTCAGCATCACTTCCCGGTCAAGGTCGCGAAGCAGCGCCGTTGCGCCTGATGCTGGCATGCGGGCATGCAACTCTTCAAAGGTAAGCACGGCCTTGCGAACTTCAGCGCCGATTTCAGGATCCGCCGCCTTCACATGTTCCAAAAATGCATCGCGCTTCGCACCGGGCAGGAAATTGATGATTTCACCAACCGCCGCACCTGCGTTGTTTTTGGGCTTTGGCGCTTCTCCTTCTTCTTCGCCCTCTTCTTCGGTGCTTGCGCCAGCGACGGGCTTCAAGAATTCCTCTTCCAGAACATTGGCGATGGCGTCCAAAGCCTCACCTGACGGCGGCTTCTTGCGGGCAATCTCCACCAATAGTTTCTGGTGATAGTCGCCTTCGGTGAGATCGAGCACGCCCGCAGCCTTCTCATATGAGAGCTTCGCGAGTATCGCCGCGGCAATCGGCATACGTTGTGCTTGCACATACTCCGCAAGGCGATCGTTCTCGATTTTTTCTATCCGCGGCCATACAGCCGACGAACCGCCTTCGCCGCTTTCACCGCCGCCGACATCCGACAGGATGCGCGCGACACGCTCCTCTTGCGCCAGCAACCCCAGCACGCGCCGGGTCTCATCGGCGCCGCCGCTCAAGTCGTGATTTGCATGAGTGACCTGTTCGAGAAACTCTTCTGCAACAGCCTGCAAGGTCTGCGGCGAAACTGTTTTCAGTTCGGAAAACGCTTTGGCGAAAATGCGCAACTCATTGTCAGACATATCGTCGACTATCGACGCAGCTGCTTCGGCGCTCAACGAGGCCAAAACGATAGCGGCCTTATGTGACTTGGTAAACCAGGTTTCAATGTGGCCATCCGGGCGAAAATCGGTCTTGCGCTTGAGGTCCGTTTTGCGACGCAAGTCGGTTCTTTGCATGCCCGTGGTTTGCAACGCCGTCGACATTACGAATATCCTCTGACCAATGCGCCGGAAACGGCGACCCATCCATTTGTTAGAACAAAGAAAGCAACTTTGAACGGTAGCGACACAATCGCCGGCGGAACCATCATCATGCCCATCGCCATCAGAATTGATGCAACGAGCAGATCGATCACCAGAAAGGGCAAGAGAACGATGAACCCGATCTCGAATGCGCGTTGGATTTCAGACAACACAAACGCGGGCACCAGCAAAGACAGCGGCGTCAAGTCGTCCGAAGCCGGCGTCGTTTCGATCGGTCGCGCATCTTCAAGAATGTCCACGGCCCCGGGATCAACGCGCGCTTCCATGAATATGCGAAATGGCGCCATGGTTTCGGTAAACGCCACTTCTTCGGTCACTGCCCCATTTAGCATCGGCGAAATGCCATTCGCCCATGCTTCCTTGAACACAGGCTCCATCACAAAATAGGTGAGAAAAATCGCTACGGAGACAATCAACATGTTTGGCGGAGCCTGTTGCAGGCCCACACCCTGACGCAGGATCGACAACACAATCAGCATAAACGGCAAGCAGGTCACCATCATGGCGATGCCGGGCGCGAGGCTCAGCACCGTGACCATGAGGAACATCTGAACGACGCGCCGGGAAAGTCCGCCGCCTTCGGTCGCGGCAGCAGCAGCCGCATCGAGTGCATCCGGCGCTGGTGCAACAGTCTGCGCTGCAGCCGGCTCAGCAACGAACGCCAGAGCCGCCAGCAAAACAACGATGAACGCTTTTGCGCGGATCATATCCGGCAATCCCTTCGTTTAATTCCCGAGACCGCAGATTTCGAGCATCTTGACGCCGACACCGTTCTCGTTTCCTGCCGCTTCGACCAGCTCGCCCTTCGCGATCAGGCGGTCGCCAACAAAAATATCGACGGGATCGTCAATCAAGGATTCAAGATCAATGATGGTGTCTTTGGTCAGCTCAAGAAGCTTTTGAACGGTGATTTTTGCCTCACCGATCGACACCATGATCCGCACTGGCAGTTCGAGAATATTGCGATTGCCCGCCCCGCCGTCGCCGCCATTTAATACGTCAGCGATGATTTCGTCGTCGCTCGCACCCTCGGACACTTCAACTTCATTACTCATTGCTCGTCTCCTCTTGCGGCGCGGTTTCTTCGCGCAGCGCCAGCAAAATCTGCTCAATTAGCGTATCGGGATCGTGGTAGAGCCCGCCCTTTCGCCATTCGGCTTCGACCATGGCGGGCGCACAATTTTCGTCTGCATTCAACGTAACCAGTGGCGAGGCCGCGAGCTTCTGTTGGTCTGCCTTACCGAGATGCGCGATCAAGGTCGGGTGAACGCGCAAGGTGAGTTCGGAGTGATCCCGCATGGCGCGTTCTTCAAGAATAGCCGCGATGTCCGCAAGCGACGACTTGACGGCCAGTGACGGCGCAATCGCGGTGAATAGTCTTTCGATAAGACTCAAACTCTCTGCGCGATAGCGATCATCGATACTCGTGAGCATGTCGCCAACGGATTGCACGAACGCTTCGTGGCGCGCTTCCTGCTCGGCGAGCTGAGACCGCACCTCCGCCTGCGCCGCGCTATATCCGGCTTTGTATGCGCTGCATTCAACATCGACTTGCGGCGCGCCAGGCGCACGGCCGGGCAAAGCAGGTATCCGCATGGCCTTTACTGACGCATTGTCAGGAGAAACAGAGAGAGCGCCGCCCGACATTTAGGCCGCCCGTTCCGTATCGCCGAGCCACTCTTTTAGCAGAGTCGCTGTCGCGTCCTTGTTCGATGAGCTTAGGTCGCGAAGTTCCTCCAACGGCGATTTTGGCGTCGACGGTGCGTTTTCGGCCGTTAGCAGCGCGGGCGCTGCCGCGGAGCCTCCCGCAATGTCCTGCGTCAGAACAGGCTTCAATACAAACATGCCAAGCACGATGACAACAATCGCAGGGATAAGTATCTGTAAGATCGACATCACATTCTGCTGCACCCACAACATGACGCCGCCGGTTTCTTCGAGCGTTTCCACTGCTTCAAACTCGTGGAACTGCATCGACTTGACGGTGACGATGTCGCCGCGCGCCTCATTAAATCCAACGGATGCTGTGATCAAATCCCTGATTGACTGCAGCTCTGCTTCTGTTCGCGGCGTCGGCGCCGCGCCTTCAGCTCCAGGCGCGTCGTTGACCAACACTGCGACATGCACACGTGAGACAGCGCCCGGCATCTTTTCCCGCTGTCGCTTAACCTCCGAAATGTCAAAGCGTGTTTGCTCATTCGTTTCCGAACGTGAAGAACTGGATTGAGGCGCCCCGCCGCCGACATCGCCTTCCGGCAAATTGCTCGCAACCGTGACTGCACCCGAAGAGCCGCCGGAATCCGATTGCTGAATGTCAGACGTTTCGCGCCCCATCATGACGCGGCTTTCGGGATCGAGGATCCGCTCAGAAACAGTCTCGTGCTCACGGTCGATATCCAAAGATACAGTAACGCGAGCGTTTCCTGGGCCGACGCGGGCTTCGAGCAGATCCACAAGGCTCGCTTCCATGTGGCGTTCGCGGTCCAGTCCGTCGCCTTCGGCCTGGATCATGGGATCTCCGGCGCCAGGCTTCAAAACTACGCCATTGATGCTGTCTATGATTGCGACTTGTTCGACCTGCATATCAGGCACCGCGAGGGCGATCAGATAGCGCATGGCGGTCGCTTGCTGCACATCGAGGCGACCGCGGCTCATGGTGATCGTCGCAGACGCGCTGGGCGGCCGCCGGCGCCGGGCGAATGAGGATGCTTTCGGAACCGCAATGTGGACCCGCGCCGATTTCACGCCCGGCGTAGCCAGCAACGTGCGCGCCAGTTCGCCTTCTTTGGCGCGCCAATAGGCAGCGTCAAACATTTCCGAAGTCGTTGCAAAGCCGTTTAATTGGTCAAGAAGTTCAAACCCGGGCTGGCCCTGTTGAGGCAGCCCCTGGCGCGCCAGCGCCATCCGCAGCGCATCACGCCGATTTTCCGGCACATAGATCGCGTCACCACGAACGTCAGGGTCGACATCCATCGCTTCAAGTGCGCTAAGAACGTCCCCCGACGCAGATGCGTCCAGACCCCCATAGAGAAAGGCCATTCGAGGCTTCGCGGCAAAGTTCATGACAGCCGAGAAAACAAGAAGAGTGGCGCCCAAAACAAAGACGAGAATCGCTTTGCGCGACATCGACATTTCATTCCAAACAGACGCAAGTTTGAGCATTACCGGACCACCAATTCGATCGATCTGCGCGAAAAACGCAGTTCTGAAATTTCTTGGTTAATTTCCGGGGCTTTGATTAAATAAGGGTTTACGTTTGGTTGTATATGGTGCGCCCAGCAATTTATGGGTGCAGTCCTGTGTCGAAAGATGCAAAGCCAGATAAATCCGCTCCTGAAGGCGACGCCGCAGCGGTCGAAGCCGAAGGCGCGGAAACAGCAAAAAAGAAAGGCCTTGGGCTAATTCCCATGGTCGCAGCTGCTGTTGTCGCCGCTGGCGTCGCCGGCGGCGCGGCATTTGTGCTGGCGCCTGGCGGCGGAAGCGCTGTGCCCGGCTGCGACGCCGAAATGATTGATGAACATGGTGAACAAAAAGACCATGGCGAAGGCGAGCATGGAGATGTTGACGAGCACAGCGAAGACGCGCCCGAGTGTGACCCAACTGCCGCCGATGAACACGACGACAAAAAAGAAAAAGACTCAGGCCACGGAAAAAAAGACAAGAAAAAGAAAAAGTCTTCGGGAGGCCATGGCGGCGGCGACAAGACGGAAAGTACGCTAAAGCCACTTGGCGAGGTTCAGCATTCCGAACACGCCACATTTTTGGTGCTCGAACCAATGATCGTGTCAATTCAGCCGATCGGCCGGTCCAAGCACTTGAAAGTGTCGCTTGTGCTGGAGACCGATGACGACGGCGCAGACGCGTTGCAGCAAAACGGCTTTTACGTTCAGGATGTGCTGAATACGTTCCTGCGCTCCGTTGATGTTGCCGTTCTCGAAGATCCGGCATCAATGTCGCGGCTTCGCGCGCAGATCTTGCGCCGCATTCGTGCAATCGTTCCCGATGCCGAAATCACTAACGTTCTTATCACCGAATTCGTTCTAACCTAAGAGGCTCTCAAATGGAGATGATCATTGATTTTATGTTGCTTGCTGCATCAGGCGCAGCGACATTCTACTGCTTCATTCTGAGCCGCAAACTTGAAGCGCTCAAAAGCACTGAAAAAGGTCTCGGCGCCACAATCGCGACAATGTCGCATACGGTGGACCAGGCGCGCGCCACCGTTAGTCTCGCCAAAGAGTCGAGCGCCCAATCAATCGCGGAGCTTTCACCACTGATCGAAGAAACGAAAGAAATCCTTCCGCAATTGACAGAAATGATCGACGTCATCAGCGAGCTGGCCGAAATCGCCATTCGCGACGTCAACGAGGCGTCCAGTAATGCCGGCGCAGAACTTGAAACGCGCCTGGCCAAGGCGCGCGCGCTTCAGGAGCGCCTTGACGAACAAATCGATTTCTTCCTCGTCGACGGCCCTGATCCTGACGGTCCAGGCACGCGAACCACGCCCGGCGCCGAGGCGGATGACGTCGTTTCCTATCTTGACGATGAAGATGAAGTGGCCCCGAAATCCGTTCGCGCACGCGGCAATTCCAAAGTCAGCGCAGCGCTCATGCAAGCCCGCAATGTCCGCCAAATGAAGAAACGCGCTGGGTAAGACAATGAAAACCAGAGCGCTCCTCGTTCTTGGCGTCGTATTTTTCGGCTCGTTTGTCGGCCGTATCGCCGTGCTCGCGTCGGAGAGCGTCGGAAAATCTTCTACGGGTCCGCATGTGAACGACATCGCTGGCGTCGCCTCCTGCGTGGATGGAGAACTGGCGGCTGCGGTTAAAGATCGCATGTATTCGCTGGACAGCCGGGAAACAGCGATTGCAGATCGCGAGTCCGAGCTGAAAACCTACGAACAACAAATCGACAAGCGCCTTGCGGAGCTGGAAGACGCCAACGAGAAACTTCAAGCCAACATTCAAATTGTTCAGGATGCCCGCAACGCGGATATTCAGAAGCTTGCAGCCATCTATGAAGGCATGAAGCCAGCACAAGCCGGTCAGATCATCAATGAAATGGATGCAAAGTTTGCGGCCGGTTTAATTTCATCAATGAACAATGAACAAGCCGCTCTTGTCGTCGCCAACATGGATTCCCAAAAGGCGTATCTCGTCAGCGTCATACTCGCAAACCGCACTCAGCAGATCGAACAATAAGTCTGCGCTGTTTCAGTGAAGATTAACTTCTTCATGAAATACAGGTTAAGCGATTAGTTAAAGTTTTTCACAGTTTACGCGGACAGTCATGGGACCAATTCTCGGCATCGTCATCACGCTCGTCATGGTCTTCGGCGGCTATCTCATGGCTGGCGGCAAACTTGAGATTATCCTGCATTCCCTCCCCTATGAGATGATGATCATTGGCGGCGCTGCGGTGGGCGCCTTCCTGGTCAGCAATGATTTTGGAACGATCAAGCAAGTCGGCGGCGACTTTATGAAAGCGCTTGTCGGGCCCAAGTGGAAGAAGAAAGACTATCAAGACCTTCTTTGCTTGATGTACGAACTATTGCGCGTTGCGAAGGAAAGTCCCGTTCAGGCCGAAGCGCACATCGAGAACCCTGCAGAATCAACCATCTTTCAGCGCTATCCGAAGATTGCGAAAGATCACGAGGCGGCAGACATCATCTGCGACACGATCCGTTCGATTCTCATGAACTTCGATAACCCGCACCAAGTTGAAGACTTGCTCGAAAAGCAGTTAGAGGCAATGCACCATGAAAGCCTTCATGGCGGACACGCATTGACGAATATCGCCGATGCGCTTCCTGCGCTCGGCATCGTCGCGGCCGTGTTGGGTGTTATCAAAACAATGGCGTCAATTGATAAACCTCCGGAAGTGCTCGGCCAAATGATCGGCGGCGCACTCGTCGGAACGTTTCTGGGCGTGTTTCTCGCGTACAGTCTCGTCGGCCCGCTTGCGACCCGGATCACGGCGGTCAACGAAAAGGAGCAGAGCTTTTACAAGCTTATTCGCGAGTGCATCGTTGCTCATCTCCAAATGCACACGCCGCAAATGTGCATCGAGGTCGCTCGTCGCAACATTCCCGGTCACGACCGCCCGAACTTTGCGGCCATCGATGAAGCCCTGAAAGAACTGAAGAAGGCGGCTGCATGATGGTACGCATGCTCGCTCTCGCACTGATCGCATTGTGTTCATCCACGGCTATCGCCGCGGATGAAGCGCTTACTGTGCGCGCAGGTGAACATGGTGACTATTCGCGTCTGGTAATTCCGAAAGCGCCAGCTGACTGGAAGATCGCCACTTCTGACAGAAAGATCGAAATCACTTTTCCTGACAAGAGCTACGACTTCAACCTGTCAGATATTCTTAATAAGAGAAAGGCGCATCGCGTCTTGAGCGCCAAGATCGTTGATACAGAAAAAACGCGCGCGCTAGTGCTTTCTTTGACTTGCGACTGTCCGGTTCGGACGTCAAAGAGCGGCGATAACTCCATTGTCGTAGATATCTTCAACGCAGAGCAAACAAACGTTGCGGCGGAAGAACTGGAAACAGAGCGCCCGATTTCACTTGACGCGCGTAACAGCCAGCCTCAGACCCCAGAAAATATGCGCGCCGCCCGCGATCGCATGATCGCTCTGTTGGCCGAAGCGCGCAGCCAGGGTGTCGTTCAACTCAAAACGGACGAGAGGCGCGACAACGAAGAACACAGTGAAGAGCCAGCTGGACAAGCTGCTATTGAGGCCACTCCGTCAGCCCACTCCCCCTCCCCGAGTGAGGAGCAGCACGCGACGCCCGCTCCCGATCCACATGCAATCGCATTGCGTGAACACGCAGTCGAGCAAGCACTTTCACCAAACCGCGAGCACGCTATCGGAGAGCCCCAAACGCTGATCTCGGCTCAGCATGCTGGCGAAAGCAAGAAACATTGTGTCGACCCAACGTTGTTTCATGAGCCAGAGGACGAGAGCGATGTGCTGGACTACTCCGCCATCACGAGCTTGCGCCAAAAGTTTGACCTCTCAGACGACGAAGACGAGCGCCGCGAAGTTGCAGCAAAATTGGCTCTCGCCTATCTGCAGATAGGTTTCTTTGAAGAGGCAAGCGCAATTGCATTTCCCCGTTCTCGAGACGGAGACGTTGACCTCGTTGTCGCCGGTGCGCTTGCGGATATTGTAATTGGTTCCACGGCGCGGGCCACTCGTTTGTTGTCACCGCTTCGCGATTGCGGAGCGTTCGCTGAGGCAGCGTACGCTGCATCGCTTAAATCAGATGACGAAAGTGCGCCGATGATGCAAGACAAGCATGTCGCCGCCCTTCGGCCGATCATGCCGGTTCTCCGCGCACCACTCGCCGAAAACCTTGCGTTGAATGCTATCGATCGCGGTGATGTATCGATCGCGGTAGAGTTTTACGAGCTTGCACGTAGCGCCAGAGGAGCCGAACGCAGCCCTGCTCTCGCAGTGTTGGAGAGTTTGCTCGCCGAACACACCACTCATCAAGACGATGGCGATTCTGCAAACACCGCTGAACTCCATCAAGCTGGTGCGTCTGGCGCGAAGGAAGAACTTAAAGTCCTCGCACAAGATCCGGGACCTATGCAGGCAAAGGCCCTCGCGATTTTGGCGAAAGACTATGAAGAGCGAGCGGACATCGCGTATGAAGGATTGCTTGATGATATCGCCGCGCAAACTTCACGGCGCAACACGTCACTTTCGGATGCGCGCGCCTCGTTCACAGGCGCCAAGGCGCTTGTAAGCGCAGGGCGTCTTCACGAAGGCGTGGCAGTTCTGGACTCCGCGGCGAAGGCAGCGCCTGCTGCAAGTTCCGCCAGCCAGAAGCTTGCGCAGTCATTTATCATGAATGGACTTCTGGCAGACGATAAGACTCGCCTCGAAGCGGTATCGGCATTCTTCTATTTTCGCGACTTTGTTGACGCCAAGGATGACGGCGATCTGAACATTGCCGTCGCGCGCGAGCTAGCCGCGTATGGCGCCAATTCCCTCCTCGACCGGGCGCTCGAAGGTGCGCCGGGCGCCTGGCGCGCGCAAGCAGACTCGCTTCGCGCGCAGTCCCACCTCAATAGCGGCGACCCTCACGGCGCACTTGACCTCGTCAACGCCGGAACGAAAAGCCCGGACCTGTCGGTTGTCGCAGTGAAAGCGCACGAGCGGTTGCATGACCGCGCCGGATCCGTTGCTGTGATCAAGTCGGCCATGCGCGACGGAACAAGCGACAACGAGCTCGCCAACGCCGCATGGCGCGCGGCTGACTGGCGACTGGTTGATGAAGTTTTCGTCAGTGTTCCGAAGAAAGACAGAGATATATCAGCGGCGTCACGCGCCGCCCTCGCCGCGCTTAACGCCGGCGCGAGCGCCATGTCCCCGGCGGTTCGAGAAACCTTGGCCAAAGATCCGGCAACTCTGGCCGCGCTGGCGCACATGTTTGTGGCCGCGCCGGCCGTAAATATCCGCGCCATCGACATGCTCGCAGATTTCGCCAAAGGCGTGACCAAGGAAACCGAGTTCATGGAGCGCGGCCTCGCCGCCTCAGGAGACGGACAATGAACAACTCAATTTACGTCACCTTGTCAAAGCAGGCTGGACTTTCCAAAGAGCTGAACAGCGTTGCGAACAATATCGCAAACGCCAGCACCGCCGGCTACCGTCGTGAAGGCTTCCTGTTCTCTGAATACATTCAACGGCTGGAGCCCCAGGATCGCAGCGTCTCGCAAGCAAATGTGGGCGGCCACTTCTTTGATGCAACACCGGGCGCGCTGGCTCGCACAGGCGGTACGTTTGATGTCGCCATCGACGGCGAAGGCTATTTTGTGGTGGAAACACCTCGCGGCGAACGTCTCACCCGGCAGGGAAGCTTCATGCTTGACGCCGAAGGTTTGCTCGTAACGCCGGATGGCGACCGCGTTCTGGGTGAAGGCGGTTCGCCCGTCACCATCCCTGCGGAGGCGGCAAATATCACGGTGGCGCCTGACGGGACGATCGCAGCGGACGGCGCGCCCGTCGGCAAGCTCGGCCTGGTTACAGTGGACGCTACGGCTCTGGCGCGCGAGGGCGATAACCTGTTTCGAGCCACCCAAGAATACGAAACCGTTGAATTCCCAAAGCTGCGTCAGGGTTTTGTTGAAGCATCAAACGTGAATGCCGTAATCGAAGTCTCGCGTTTGATCGAAGTTCAGCGCGCCTATGAACTCAACCAGCAGCTGATGAAAGACGAAGACGAACGGATCGCAAAGACCGTCGAAGCCATGAGGCGCCGCTAACGGCGCATAGCCAGGAGGGCTTACAATGCAGGCACTAAGAATCGCTGCAACCGGCATGGATGCTCAGCAAAAGCGCGTCGAAGTTGTATCCAACAACATCGCGAACATGAGCACCACTGCTTACTCAGCGCGCCGCGCCGAATTTGCGGATTTGCATTATCAGCAACTCCGCGCACCGGGTGCGATATCTTCATCGACCGGTCTCATCGCGCCTGCGGGCATCGAATTGGGACTTGGCGTTCGCACGTCGGCGATTTCCGTCAATGTCGAACAAGGATCCTTGCGTCAGACCGGCGGAGACCTGGACATCGCCATCGAAGGCCGGGGCTACTTTGAAGTCACGCTCCCCTCTGGCGATCCTGCATTCACCCGCGACGGTACATTCAAGAAGACTGGCGAAGGCTTGATCGTCAACTCCGAAGGCTACCCGCTTTCCGGGGACATCACTATTCCGCAGGATGCGCGCTCCATCACGATCAACAATAACGGAGAAGTCTTCGCTTATTTTGACGGGCAAACAGCTGGCCAGCAGATCGGCACGCTTCAGGTTTCTATCTTCGTCAACGAGAAAGGGCTTGAAGCCATTGGCGGCAATCTCTTCCGCGAAACGCAGGCGTCGGGCTCACCGATTCCGGGCGAACCTGGCATTGATGGCCGCGGCGCGATTCGTCAGGGCTTTCTCGAAGAGAGCTCGGTCGATGTCGTGCAACAGATCGCCGACTTGATCGAGGCTCAGCGCGGGTATGAGCTTAATTCCAAAGTCATCTCCGCCGCCGACCAGATGCTCGGATCAACTACGCAGATTAGGTAACATCATGAAGCGCACGCTCATTTCGCTCTCACTCGCCGCTACACTTTTGGCGCAAACACACGCTCAACAGCTCGCTGGCGTGTCGCCGGCGGCGTCTCATCACGCCGACGAATTGCACATGACGTCCGTTCTTCCTGCAAAAGAAAGCGTTGTGATTGCGCCTGGCGTTGTACGTGCAACGCAAAACCTGCGGCCAGGAATGGTGCTTTCGGCCGCAGACTTGGTTGTTGAGAGTGGCGCCCCTTCTTCGCTCGACATCTATGTAGGGCAGGAAATCAAACGCGCTGTGTATGCCGGCAAGACATTGTCGCCGAACGATGTCGGCCCGCCCACAGCCGTGGAGCGAAACGCCATCGTGATGCTCGAGTTTATTCGCGGCCCGCTCATGATCACCACGGAAGGCCGCGCGCTTGATTCCGGCGCAGTCGGCGACCGGGTCAGAATCATGAACCTTTCTTCCAAAATCATTCTCACCGGTACTGTTACCGGCCACAACAAGGCGGTTACTCGATGAACAAGAAATTGCTGTTGCTGCTGGCGCCGCTGATCGCTTCGACTGGAGGATGCGCATCTCGCACCGATCACATGTTTAAGCCGCCCAGCATGTCCCCGGTCGGTGAGATGCGTAATCCGATGCCGGAACCGGCACAGGCGCGCTACAACGTACCGGCTAAAGAAACCAAAGCGACAGAACCAACTGTCACAACGGCGTCTTTGTGGCGCCAGGGCCCGTCTTCGCTTTTTGGCGATCGCAGAGCCCGTTCCCTCGGCGACATTGTCACGGTCGTGATTGAAATCGACGAAGAGGCTGAAATGAAGAACAACACAACGCGTTCTCGCAGCGGATCGGACGATATGGCTGTCTCTTCGTTCATGGGATTGAATTCTCTGGCGGAACGCGTGTTGCCCAATGGCGCGACGCTCGATCCCGCCATTGGAACCAGCTCTTCGACGGCCTCCGCTGGC
>CAZAOB010000012.1:44448-59763 GCA_964486635.1 uncultured Caulobacterales bacterium
CGATCAAACGTGAAGAAAAAATTACGCTGCGCGTCGCCGCAACCGTCATCAACGAACTTCCAAACGGGCACCTCGCCATATCCGGCAGTCAGGAAGTGCGGGTCAACTACGAGCTGCGTGAATTGCTCGTGGCCGGGATCATTCGGCCGGAAGACATCTCACGCAACAATATCATTACATACGACAAGATCGCCGATGCGCGGATTTCGTATGGCGGGCGTGGGCAAATATCTGACATGCAGCGCGCGCGCTACGGCCAACAGATTATCGATATGCTTTCGCCTTTCTAAGTCTGGAAAACCTTCGCAATGCAAAAACTCCTGCCCATAATCGTTATCCTGGTCGGCGCCATTATCGGCGGCGGCGGCGGCTACTTCGCTAAGACCTTGACCGCCAACGCCGCCCCAAGCGAAAGCCACGATGAAGCCTCCAGCGGACACGATGCGGCAGACAAGGGGCATGGCAAGAAAGACAAAAAGAAAAAAGGCGGTCACGGCGCTGAAGAGGATACAGGCGCAACGAGTTACATGAAATTCGGCCGCCAGTTTGTGGTGCCGGTTGTCGAACGCGGCAGGCCGAAATCGATGGTGATCTTGGATATCAACATTGAGGTTGATAACACACTGAATGAAAGCGTTTACACGCTTGAGCCGCGTTTGCGCGATGCGCTGTTGTCCCGATTGCTTGGCTTGTCCAGCCAGGGAATGTTGCCGCAACTGCTCGAAGATGTTGAAAAAATGGATGCGACGAAAGCTGCCCTCCTCGAGACGAGCCGCGAAATTATTGGCGACGCAGCGGTGGGCGTTCTAATCCTCGACGTCGGCATCCAAAGCTACTAGAGCGTTAGTCTTCCACCAGCACTTTCAATCTCAATATCGCTTCGTCCCACTGATCTGATACGCGCGACAAATAGTCGGAAGCCTCTCCAATCGGCTCTGGCACAAACCTGAATCGCTGCTCACGCCCGATGCGCTGACTGGTGACCAGCCCCGCCTCCTCCAGCACGCGCAAATGCTTGCTTACTCCCTGCCGTGTTAGCTCGAGACCGTCACATAGTTGCGATATGGATCGGGGTTCGCCGCTCGACAGCTTCAACATCAGTTCCAGTCGTGTCGTATCGCCCAGTGCAGCGAAGATCGGCGCTGCGATATCCGGGCCGAATGCTGCGGGACTACGTGCTGACATAGTCAGAAATGTTTTGCGCTTGTGTGTCCCAGCCTTCCGTATTTGAACGCAAAGCTTCAAGACGACGCGCATCCGGGAGTTGGCTAAAGCCCGATTCAGTAATCAACAAGCGCGTTCCACCGTCAGACGGCGTCAGCGTGAACTCTACCAGCACTCGCGCTTCGTCCGAGTAGTCGGTCTCAGGATCCACAGCGTTCGGATGCCAGGTGAAAGAAAACAGATGCTCCGGCACGATCTCTTTCACCACCACCTCCCAATTCAAACCTTCGTATCCCGGATAGGTAATATGGCCGCGGCTCACTTCGCCGGCTTTGAACGGACCGTCCAGCTTGACGCGAAACCATGCGCCAAATTTTTCATAGTCGACTAGCGCGTTCCAAACTTTTGAAACCGGCGCCGCGATGATGACTTCTTTCTCAATTCTGTCCTGATCGATGATCTTCGCCATTGCGCAACCCCTTGGTTGCACTTTTAGTACAGGACCAAAACCCAAAACGCAACCCATTGGTTGCGTTTTTATTTCGCTACAGTTTCAGATACTTGCTGGTGTCGACGGGTCCGCTCAGTTCGCCAGTCCAAGCCCGGTGATCTGTTCAGGCTCGACGGTCACGCCACCCTCAAGCACGATGGAAGGCTCCGCGCCATCCAGACGGACTTCGCGCACCGTGCTGAATGTATTGGCGATCTCCTCGCCGATAACTTCGTTGTCGCGATTGTAGTATAGCGCCGTCACAGCATAGGAACCTTGCGGAACGGCGACGCCATTGACTTTGCCGTCCCAGCTTTGAACGGTTGGGCCATTCAACGACTGGAAGCGGGTAATTTCGGTTCCCGACTTGCTCGTAATGACCGTTTCAACGCGTGAGGCGTCGCTGAGTCCCGACAGTCTGTACTGAACAGGCGACGATCCATCAACATATGCCGGCGCAGACTTGGCCTCGGCATTCTTCCCGATCCAGCTCGAATACTTGTCGATGCCGTCGGCGACCATCGCAGACGCGAGTGAATCCAATTTGTTGTTCACATTCACGAGCTGTTCGACAGATGTAAATTGCGCAAGTTGCGCCACGAACTCAGTGGAGTCAGCAGGATCGAGCGGATCCTGATTGCGCAACTGTGCAGTCAGCAGTGTCAGAAAGTTCTGAAAATCGACCGCATTCAGTGCGGAGTTGCCCTCATCCGCTTTCGAGGACGCGCCGGCCGCCGCCGAAGGTTGCGACGTCGTTTGAAATGGTGAAACGGTTGGCGTAGCCTGCATGGTCAACTCCGATGCGCTTAGTAGTTAGAGACGGCGGTCGAGACGACCATCCACATACATTGTTGATGCGGCACTTGCATCACTCATACCCGGCTCATCGGCAAACTGGAAGTTCTTGACGTCTTCACTAACAGCGTCGTCTGCACTTTCGCCTTGCTGCTTGTCTGCGAAATGTAGATCCAGGTTCTCAAAGCCTTGCGCTTCTAGCGCGCGCTGAAACACGTCGGCGTGGCGGCGCATAAGATCAAGAGTATCCGGAGACTCGGCTGAAATCACAGCGCGAACGATGTCGGCGCCGTCGCGATCAAAACCGATCAAGACCTTGCCGAGTTCAGGCGGATCAAGACGGATCTCAAGTTTGTTTTCACCAGGACGCGTCGAAACAGCGGCGACAATTTGATCGCGGATCGGGTTTAGATGCGCGTTACGATCCGCACCATGCGTAGCAACCTCAAGACGGCTGGCGGAGAAGCGATCTGTGTCCATGCCCGCGGCTTCGTCTCCTGCAACAGCGGAATGGGCAAGCGCGTCCGGCGCCGCATGTTCGGCAACGGCGATGGCAGCATTCGCCTGTTGCGGAAGAACGAGTCCGGGCTTGTCAATTTGAGCCTTGAAAGCAAGCGCATCAAAGCGGCTTGCGCCGTCGCCGCGAGGTTCGCCGAGATCGAGATCCAGCTCGACAGTTCCCACCGGCCCACTAGACAAAGGCGTTGCCAGAATATCAGCTGCGTGTTGAAAGGCCTTCGGCGTCGACAGATTTGATGGCGCGGCAGCGTGCACAGGCAGCGACGTTTTTGGCCTAATGTCCGCATCTTCACCCTCTAAAGCCAGGGCAATTCCTTCAGGAAGCTGTTCTGTGTCAGTTGCGGGATCGACTAGAAGCGCATCAAGATTGACCGCAGCATTCGCCGAAGCAGCCGAGTCCATATGTGAATTGACGGGAACTGTGAAAGGACCTGTTCGTTTCGCCGGACTAGTTTCCGATGCAGCGATTTTTCCTTCAAGCGCGTCTCGGATCGCGCTCTCATCAAGCGGCTTGAACGGCGTCTGACCAGATACGATAGAGCCCAGAAGCGGTGCGCCGGCATCTTCATCGGCTTCCGTTGCGGGCTTTAACAATCCCTCAATAAAGGTGAAGAAACCGCCCGCATCTTTCGACGCCTCTTCTCCTTGAGAGCCTGCTTTGCCATTAGCAAGCGCATCAGCCGCAAACTTACCGCCAAAGATCGCATTTAATATCGGGAATTGAGTGTTTTCCATAAAGCTTTTCTACATTTGATAACTTATTTTTTAGTTACGCGTCCTAGGTTTGCTTAAAATTATTCCTATCCGGAGTTTCGCCGTGGACGCCGCCAGCCTTTCTCTCGCAATCAACTCGAATACCGCAAAACGGGTTCTTGAAACCGCCGACGAGGCGGGTGCGCGTGAGCAGGAACTGCGCAGGTCGGCTCAAGAGTTTGAGTCCATATTCATCGCTGAAATGATGAAACACACTGGCCTCGATAAAGCACTAGCCGGCGACTCTGGCTTCGGGGGAGAAGCGTTCTCCAGCATGCTCGTCGAAACCTACGCCGAAGAGCTCTCCAAGAGTGGCGGCTTTGGGCTCGCTGAACAGATTTACCGTCAGCTAAAGGATCACCAATCGTGAAAAACCAGCTCGACAAGCTAAAGTCCATTATCACCAGCCTGAAAAAGCTGACCGATATTGAGAGCGCAGCAATTGGCAGACGGGCATTCGACCAGATCGCAGCGCTCACTTCTCAAAAGGAGTCCCTGCTGGCTGAGTTCGATGAAACTGCAGGCGCAATGGAAGCGTCCGAACTTAGTGAACGAATCGTTGCTGAACTCGACAGCGTTCGGGCAAAGGCTGAGGAAAACGCCGCCATACTTCAATCCACTGCGCGCGGTGTGCGCGAGGCGCGTGCTCGGCTGAAGAAAATCCGCGAAGCCGACCTGAATACAGGCGCGTATGCCCGTGGCGGTTTGGCGTTGCGTCAGCCCCACGCGTCAACAGTTACAACTAAAGCATAGTTTTTAAGAGCTTCTTATCCCAGTGATTGTATATCGCTGCTTACACAACCCATTGGTTGTTGCGGACGTGCTTAAATGGCCCGCCGCGAGCTTAAAATAGCTCGAAAAATCCTGCTACATCGCGGGGCTCCCGGCAACTCCTTTGCGAGGTCGGTTCGTTAAATCAACGATCCAACTTGGAGTCTACTATGAACAGCCTTCTTACAAATACCTCAGCCATGGTGGCGCTGCAGAACCTTCGTTCAGTCAACAAAGAACTGACCATGGTTCAAGAGCAAATTTCTACCGGCAAAAAAGTCGGTAACGCTCGCGACAACGCAGCTATCTTCGCCATCTCCACGGTCATGCAGTCGGACGTCAAAGGCTTTGAGGCGATTTCACAGTCGCTGAACCTGGGCGCCTCTTCCGTCGGTGTTGCTCGTGGCGCTGCTGAGAAAATCACTGAGCTTCTGACTGACATGAAAGGCCTTATCGTGGCCGCTCAGGAAGACAACGTCGACCGCGCCAAAATTCAGACAGACATTGGACAGCTTCGCGACCAGATCGACTCGATCGTCGATGCGGCGCAGTTCAACGGCCTGAACTTCCTGAAAGGCGCTACCTCGACAGACTTCCTGGCGTCTCTCGACCGCGCGTCGAACGGCACTGTCACGGCTAGCTCGATCTCGGTTGATGCTTACAGTCTCGAAACAACGGCTGGCGCTGCTGTCGCTGGTCTCGCCAACTCGGGCACAGGCGTCAGCACGGGCCTCAACTCCGCCGCTGCTCTCGTCGTCGATACGGGCGTATTTTCTATCGATCTCGAAGGCACCGCTTCTACGTTCGATCCGGGCGATGTGATCGAACTCCGCATTGACGGCCGCAAAATCTCCGTCACTGCAGAAACGGGCGATACTCAGGACACGCTTGGCCAGCGCCTGACTAACGCCATCAACGACGCCGGCATCACCGGCATCACGGTTGCGTTTACTGCTGGCGGCACAACCGTTGACTCTCAAGTCGATATCACCAACAGCACAGGTCAAGCTGTTGGCTTTGAAGTCAACGTCACCGACGGCACAGGCGGCGGTCTTGCCAACCTGAACACCATCAACGTTTCGACGGCCGCTGGCGCTTCTGCAGCACTGGTTTCCATCGAAGGCCTGATTACCGAAGCGGTGAACGCTTCGGCTGAATTCGGTTCTGCTCAAAAGCGTATCGAAATTCAGAACGACTTCGTGTCCAACCTGACGGACTCGTTGAAGACGGGCATCGGCGCCCTGACCGACGCTGATCTTGAAGCCGCTTCGGCTCGCTTGCAGTCTCTGCAGGTGCAGCAGCAGCTTGGCATTCAGGCGCTGTCGATCGCCAACCAGTCGCCGAACTCGATCCTCGGCCTGTTCCGCTAATAGTCGGACTGACAACTACGCCCGCGAAGGCCGCAAGGCCTTCGCGGGTTTTTTTATGTAGAAGGTGCGCGGGCAACGAGGCGCCGCTTCAAACAGAAGCAACGCACAACCAGGCCGCAACGGCTTATGCTTAACAATTTGTTGACTTCCTATCGGTGCTACGGGATTCAGGCGGCACTCTGCGCGATAAATCATTTTGCTGTTAAGGCCTTATTATCCTTAACCGGATAATTAAAGCTTGAATTCAATTTTAGCGTTCCAACTCGGAGTCGATGAAAATGACGAACAGCCTCCTCACAAATACATCCGCGATGGTCGCGCTTCAGAATCTGCGCACGGTCAATAAAGGCCTGGCCATGGTTCAAGAACAAATCTCGACCGGCAAGAAAGTCGGAAACGCCAAGGACAATGCGGCGATTTTTGCGATCTCTACGGTCATGCAGTCGGACGTGAAAGGCTTTGAAGCCATTTCTCAGTCTCTCAACCTCGGCGGTTCCTCTGTCGGTGTTGCACGCGTTGCAGCGGAAAAAATTACGGAACTTCTTGTCGACATGAAGGGCCTCATCGTTGCGGCTCAAGAAGAAAATATTGACCGGACAAAAATTCAAACGGATATCGGGCAGCTTCGCGAGCAGATCGACGGCATTATTGACTCGGCTCAGTTTAGCGGCCTGAATTTCCTCAAAGGCACAACTTCAACTGAGTTCCTTGCATCTCTTGACCGCGATTCAAGCGGCAATGTCACGGCAAGCTCCATCGTTGTAGACGCTTATAGCCTGGAAACTACTGCTGGCGCAGCCGTTGCCGGTCTCGCCAACACAGGTACTGGTGTTAGCACAGGCCTCAACTCGGCTGCCGCTCTTGTCGTTGACACAGGCGCATTTAACATCGACCTGGAAGGCACCGCCTCCACATTCGATCCAGGCGATGTTATTGAAGTCCGCATCGATGGCCGTAAGATTTCCGTGACCGCCGAAACCGGCGACACGCAAGACACGCTCGGTCAACGCTTGACCAACGCTCTCACAGATGCCGGCATCGCAGGCATCACAATATCCCCGTTCACCCCGGCAGGAGGCACAACTGACTCGCGCGTGACAATCACCAACGCGAGCGGCGGTGCAGTTGCGATCGAAGTGAATGTGACAGACGGCACTGGCGGCGGACTTGCTAACCTGAATACACTCGATGTGACGACTACAGCTGGCGCCGCTGCTGCGCTGGTGTCGATCGAGGGCCTCATCCAGGAAGCCGTAAACGCATCTGCTGAATTCGGCTCTGCTCAAAAACGCATTGACATTCAGAATGAGTTTGTTTCGAACCTGACCGACGCGTTGAAGTCCGGCATCGGCGCCCTGACCGATGCAGACCTCGAAGCTGCATCCGCACGCCTGCAGTCCCTACAGGTCCAGCAGCAGCTCGGCGTACAGGCGCTTTCAATCGCGAACCAATCGCCAGGCACGATACTGGGTCTGTTCCAATAAGAGACCGCCCCTCCCGTAAAGGGCCCTGAGCCCTTACGGGATTATTAAGAAACTAACAATAGCGTGGGTAAGAACCACGTAAGGGACATTGTTCAAGATGACGACCTCCGCGCTCGCCCGGGATGCCTACCTTCAGTCAACCAGATCGACGGCATCGCCCAGATCAATTGAGCGCCAGCTGCTTTCGAGATTGACAACCGCCATTGTGGTCTCACAAAAAAATCGCGATGACGATCCGTCTAGCTTCGTTCGCGCTCTGGGCAAAAATCTGGAATTTTGGACTGTCATTGCGACAGATGTCGCGAGCGAAGGAAATCAACTCCCTGTCGAGCTGAGATCACAGCTCTTCTACCTCTTTGAATTCACTCGGCACCATACGCAAAAGCTGATGTCGGATAGCGAAAACCGTTTGGACGCTGAGCCGCTGGTCGACATTAATCAAAACATTATTCGCGGACTCGGTAGCTCGGGAGAAGCAGTTAACGCATGACCGGCCTCGTCATCAAGCTGAAGCCGAACGAGAAAGTCCTCGTCAACGGCGTGATCCTCCAAAATGGAGATCGCGCCGCGCGTCTGCGTGTTCGGACAAGCGATGTGGCGATCCTGCGCGCACGCGATGCGATCCAGAAAGAAGACGCCAACACTCCGCTGAAGCGCGTCTATTATATCGCGCAGCTGGCGCTTGCCGGCGAAGCGGATCCAGATCGAGCTGCTGGTGAAATTCTTCAGGGCCTCGCTCCCCTCAAATCGATATTTCCAGGAGAAGTCGGTGAAGATATCGTTCGCGCCATAGAGGCGGCGCATGAACGAAAGTTTTTCGTGATCATGCGCGCCGTGAAGCGACACTTTGAGTTCGAGCGCTCGCTGCTTGAGCGTGCGCCTTCTATTGCAACCGCGTTGGCCTCATGACCTACACTCCCGCCATACCGCTAGGCGGGTATCTGGGTTGGCGCGTGTTCGACAACACAGCCGACAAGCAGTTTGAAGCATTCAAGAAGTCGCCATCGATCCAGCGCAATCTTGAATATTTCCGAGAACATATTGGCGAAGCCACGTCCGCCAAAAAACTCGTTGCAGATCGCAGGCTCTTGACTGTCGCGCTAGGCGCGTACGGTCTTGAAGAAGAGATCAACAAGAAAGCATTCATACAGAAAATTCTGGAAGAAGGCACGGATCTCAGCGTTTCTTTCGCTAACAAGCTTTCCGATTCGCGCTGGCGCGATTTCGCGCGTGATTTTGGCTATGGCAACGTCACTGGCACGCGTGTGGGCAACGAGACGTTCCGCGAGCAGACCGCAAATAACTATCTAGAGCGAGCCTTTGAAGCTGGTGTCGGCGAAGTGAACACCGACATGCGTCTCGCCATGAATTTCCGTCGTGAGATTGCTCGCATCGCGGAAAGCGGAACAGTTGATACCGCTGGCTGGTTTAAAATCATGGGTCAGCCGCCATTGCGGGCCGTTATGGAGGGGGCATTTGGACTTCCCTCCTCAATCGGTTCCACCGATATCGACAAGCAAAAAGAACTATTCGAGCGCAAGGCCGAGCAATTCTTTGGCAGCAAAAGTCCAGCGGTATTCAAAGATCCGCTGAAAGTAGAAGATGCGCTTCGCCGCTTTTTCCTACAGACCGAAATTCAAAACGGTCCAACTGCGTCAACGCCGGGCGCTGCAGCTTTATCAGTGCTAACTAGCGGCAACAATGGCGCGCTCGGCAGCGCTAGTATCGCCAACCTGATTCTTTCAAACTCGCGCTAAAACTATCCGAGAGCGCTGGCTCTCAAAGATGTCGCTTGCTTCTTGGCGCCGGGATGCACAATTGTGTGCAGGCGTTTGAAGCTGTCCGCGACACCTTCTCCGGTGTGTCCTGAAATAAACGCATCCAGCTTGGGCCAGATCTCCAGAGCGCGATCTATCTGCGCGTCGGCGCCATGAGCGTACAGTCCCGCGCGGACAATTGTCTCTGAATCTTCATATGCGCGCAGGATCGCCCGCGCCTCACGCAAGAGCAGATTTTCTTCTTCGCTGGCGGCGCCAGGCAGCGATCGAGATACGCTGCGCGAAACATCGATTGCAGGAAAGCGCCCACGCTCAGCGATCTTACGCTCAAGCACGATGTGTCCGTCGAGAATACCCCGGATCATATCGGCGACTGGTTCATTGTGATCCGAGCCGGCGACAAGGACTGAAAACACCGCCGTAATGTCGCCCCGTCCCTGCTCGCCGGGACCGGAACGCTCAACGAGCGAGGCTATGGTTCTAAACGTCGATGGTGGAAACGCGTGCAGTGAAGGAGCTTCGCCCGCGGACAATGCGATCTCGCGATGCGCCTCGGCGTAGCGGGTCAGTGAATCAAACAAGAGCAGCACTTGTTTGCCCTGGTCCCGAAAATACTCAGCTGTCGCCATGGCCAGGTGCGCGCCGCGTTTTTTCGCCAGCGGCGAGCTGTCAGCCGTGGACGCAATCACGACAGATTTCTTTCGGCCCTCTGGCCCCAGGGTATCCTCGATGAACGCGCGAACCTCGCGACCGCGCTCGCCGATCATCGCCACCACGGCGACGTCGCACTCCAACCCTTTCGCGATGTCGCCAAGTAGCGTTGACTTCCCGATGCCGGACCCGGCAAACAAGCCGACCCGCTGACCGCGACAGATCGGCAATAATGTGTCGAGAACGCAAATCCCTGTTGAAAGTCTGCCGCCGAGCATTTTCCGCGTCGCAGCGTTTGGCGCCGGATGCTCTAGCGCGACGGGAGTATCGCCCATGCCGAGCGCGCCATCATCCATCGGCGCCCCAAACGGGTCGATAATCCGACCAATCCAGTCGTCACAGGGGTGCGCATCTCCCCCGATCCGGTCCAGCGTTGCAATGTTTCCGACAGCCGCGCCGGTTAACGAGCCGTACGCAAATCCCGTGGCGATGTCGCCATCCATTGCCACAATCTTAACACGCACATCGCGCCCCGACCCGGTCGCAACCATGACAGTGTCACCAAGCGCAGCATATCCGGTCAGGCCTGCAATCTTCAGCGACAAACCATCCGTCGCGGTGACGACGCCGTAGCGGCGCGGTCCAGCGTTCTTTAACAGCTTCTCAACTTTTGCCGGCGCCAGAGAAGGGCTTGTGGACATGCGGTTTGCACTCAAACGTGGTTAATAGTTCATTCAACTTATCGGTGCATTTATCCCTTACCGCTGGTTAAGGCGAGGTATACATGTTTACCGATCTCAAAATTATGCAAACCGCTTCGGCGCTCGCACGTTACTCAGTTCAGCGTCACGGCCAGATAGCCGAGAATATCGCGAACGCAGACACTCCTGGTTACAAAGCGAAAGACCTGGAGCCGTTTTCCGAAGCCTACGCACGCAGCGAACGAGCGCGAATGAATGCGCATGCGTCGCAATTCTCAGCGCAGTCGTTTCACGCAAAAGCCATTTCCATGGAAGGCATCGCTTCGCCCGACGGCAACACCGTGTCGCTCGAAGACCAGATGACGCGATCATCTGCGGCCGCTCGGGATCACGAAACAGCTTTGACGGTGTACGGCAAGACACTTTCCATGCTTCGCGCGACACTTGGTCGTCGCGGATAAGGAATTGAACCATGAACCCATTTGACAAAATTTCCGCCGCCGCGACATCGGGAATGCGCGCACAAGCGCAGCGCCTTCAAGTCGTCAGCGAAAACATCGCCAATGCTGACACGCATGGGTACCAGCGCAAACTGGTCTCATTTGAAAATGTTTACGACCGCAACTCCGATGTGAACAAGGTTGAAGTTGGCCGGACATTCCTGGACCAAACACCGCGTGAAGAAATCTATGACCCGAGTCACCCGTTCGCCAATGAAAACGGCTACGTCGTGATGACCAACGTCAACATGATGACCGAATTTGCTGATGCCCGCGAGGCGACACGCTCATACGACGCCGGCCTCGAAGTCTTTCGACAGGCGCGCGATATGTATTCTTCGCTTCTCGACATTCTGAAATCGTAAGGAACGCCATCATGAAGATGCCAGCCTTTCAGGCCGCCCAAAGCTACAATCTGGCGAAAACTGCGCTCAAGACGGACGCGTCGCCGACAAAGAACAGTGACAACGCCGCCAGCGTTCAAAGTCTCGATTCAAATCCTGCATTCAAGGCCGTTCATGAAATCGCCGGCGCAGTTGCGCGCGGTGAGCAAGCGTCCATGGCTTACATGACCGGCACGGCGGATCCCCACTCGGTGGTTGAAGCACTGGCGGCCGCCGAACTCGCGGTCGAAACTGCCGTTACCGTGCGCGACAAGGTCGTTGAGGCTTATCAGGAACTCATCCGGATGCCTGTCTAAGAAAGACACTGATCATGAATGAGACCGAAATTGCCGACATCTTTCGCCAGTTCATGTGGACGGCAATGTGGATGGGCGCGCCAATGATCGCGACCGCTCTCGTTGTCGGCATTGTGGTCGGCTTGTTTCAGGCGCTGACCTCTATTCAGGAAATGACGCTCACTTTCGCGCCAAAGCTTCTGGCCATGCTGCTGGTGTTCTGGCTGACGGCCGGCCACATGGGTCGGTTGCTGGCCAATCTATTCGAAAGCGTCGTGCTGACCGCCATCGCTGGCTCGTAAACGTAACCGTATTTGTTTTCCGAAAGACCCCACATGGACAGCGTACTGAAATTAAATGTCCCCGGCCAATCGACGGTGCTCCTTGCCTTCGGCCTGATGGCGATCATCGTGATGATGGTGTTGCCCGTGCCGTCTATTGTGCTTGATATTGGCCTCACGATTTCTTTTGCGCTGGCGATTTTGATTTTCACGATGACGCTTTTCATTGAGCGTCCGCTCGATTTCTCAGCCTTTCCAACCGTATTGCTCGGTTCATTGATGTTGCGTCTTTCGCTCAATGTATCGTCGACAAAACTGATCATCGGGGAAGGCCACACTGGTCCGGACGCTGCGGGCGCGGTAATTCACGGCTTTGCCATGTTTGTGATGGGCGGGAATATTTTCCTTGGCCTCGTCGTGTTCGGGGTGCTGTTGATCGTCAACTTCATGGTGATCACCAAAGGCGCAGGCCGCATGGCTGAAGTCGGCGCTCGCTTTGCATTGGACGGCATGCCCGGCAAGCAACTTGCGATCGATTCCGACATCGCCGCAGGCGCCATCACACATGAAGAAGCCAAGGCCCGTCGCAGGCTCGAGCAGGATGAAACCACTTTCTTCGGTTCGCTGGACGGCGCCTCAAAATTTGTCAAAGGCGACGCAATCGCCGGGCTCTTGATCACCCTGCTCAACTTGGTCGTTGGCTTGGGCATGGGCATCGGCGTTCACGGTCTGTCTGTGGGCGACGCGGTGTCTTCCTATTCCATCCTGACCGTTGGCGATGGTCTTGTTTCCCAGATCCCGGCGGTCATCATTTCTATCGCGGCCGCATTGCTGCTTTCAAAGGGTGGCGTCGCGGGCGCCGCGGACAAAGCCATGCTTTCGCAGCTGGGCGCAAATCCGTTGGCCCTTGGAACGGTTGCCGTCATCATGGCGGTGTTCGCGCTGATGCCAGGCCTTCCTTTTCTGCCGTTTTTCGTGGGGTCCGCCGGCTTTGCCGCCGCCGCATATTTTATCCACCAGGATCAGGAAGCGAAAAAGAAAGCGGAAAAAACCGCGCCCGCCCCCAAGCCTAAAGACACCAAGAAGCCGCTCGGCGATATCCTGGATGTCGACGAAATTCACGTCGAATTTTCTGGCGACCTCATTCCGCTCGCCCTTGATGCGGTTAACGGGCTGGAGCCACGCATTGTCAAGATACGTCACTACATAGCAGCGGAGTTTGGGTTCATCATTCCTCCCATCCGCCTGACCGACAATCTCGATCTCTCGGCCAACGAGTATGTAGTGAAAATTCAGGGGGTTCGTGCGGCCAAAGGTACGCTCTACCAGGAACGCGTGCTGGTGATTGTGGATGATCTCGCCAATTTGCCCATACCGGGAGAAGACTGCGAAGAGCCGGTCTATGGCGCGCCCGCGCGCTGGGTTGACCGCCGCACACGCGACGACGCCGCCGCTATGGGGCACGCCGTTGTCGAACCAGCGGAGGTCGTTTCCACACACCTTCTGGAGACCATCAAGCAGAATTTCTCGCGCCTCGTCACACGCAGATCTGTTCAGCGCATTTTCGACGAGTTCACAAAGAACTCCGACGCAGAGCGCGCAACATCAAACCGTCGTTTGCTCGATGACTTCGTCCCGGACAAAGCTCCGATCGAGTTTATTCAAGCCGTATTCCGTCACTTGCTCGAAGAGCGCGTGCCAATCCGAAACTTGCCCGTGATGCTGGAAACGATCGCCGAAGGCCGCACCATGTTCAACACGGCCGAAGACGTGAGCGAATTTGTGCGTCAACGCATTTCGCGCAACTTCGTCACGCCGCTGCAAAGCGAAGACGGGTCCCTGCCCCTGATACAGGTGGGACTTGACTGGGAATCGACTTTTGCCGAACACGAAACGCAAGGTCCTAACGGACATTCTGATGTCGCCTTGCCGCCCGAGGACTTTAACCGCCTGGCCCAATCAGTTGTGGCGCAGATCAATCAAGCCACGGCGCGTCAGCTCTATCCGGCAGTTGTCACCTCAGCCAAACGCCGGCGCTTTATTCGAGCAGTGCTGCACGCCAAGAAAATTCGCAATCCCGTCCTCTCCTATGAAGAAATCGATACGGGTGCGAAGCCATTGCTAGTCGGGACTGCGTGATCCGATGGATGTCCTGGCGACGTTGACGCCAATCGTGGAGGCAGGCGCGCCATACATCATCTTGGTGGGCGCTGTGTTCACCCGCGTCTCCGCGCTCGTGTTTCTCGCACCCGGCCTCGGAGAAAGAGCCATACCCACCCGGGTTCGCCTTGGCGCGGCGTTCGCGATCACCATTGTACTTGTGCCACTCGTCCTTTCTCCGGAAATGACCGCACCGCAAACGACCGCAGGCGTCGTGGCGCTTTACGCAGCCGAATTCATGTCCGGCGTACTCGTTGGTTTTGCATTGCGCCTTATGGTTTTCATCTTGCAGATTGCCGGCGCAATCATCGCGCAAAGCATGTCGTTGTCCCAGCTATTTGGACCGACCGTCGGGTTTGATTCCGAGTCTCCTTTTGCCGCGCTTCTGGTCATGGGCGGCGTCGCGATGGCCGCCGCGGCGGGACTTCATGTGCAGCTCGTTGGCGCCCTCGCCGACGTCTACGAACTCCTTCCGTTTGGCATGTTCCCCGGCGCCGAGGATACCGGACAATGGTCGACGGTGCGTGTCGGCGCGGCGTTGTTCAAATCGCTCGCGCTTGCATCGCCCTTCGTTATTCTCGGCTTTCTCTATTCCCTCGCGCTGGCGGCGGCTAGCCGCGCCATGCCGCAATTGATGGCCGCCTTTGTCGGCGCTCCGGCGATCACGCTCGCCGGCCTCGCGCTCTTCGCTGCGGCCTCGCCGATCATCCTGTTTGACTGGCTCGCTTCCTTTCAGCGCGTCCTCTTCGATCTGTTCGCGGGGGCGCTATGAGCGAGAAACCATCGGATGACGGCCAGGAAAAGTCGCATGAAGCCACCCCGTCGCGCATCGACAAGGCGCGGCGGGAAGGCGATGTCGCCCAGTCCAAAGAGTCGAATGCGGCGGCGGCGTACATTGGATTCTACCTTGCACTTGCAGTCGCCAGTACAAGCGCCGCGGCGGCGCTTGCGTTTCAACTTTCTCAAATGTTTGATCACCCGGAAAGCTTCGTGATGATGGCGTTCGCCGGAAAGCCGGGCGCTTTTATTTCCTCGCTTTCAAACGTTGGTTTACAGGCGTTGACGCCGTTCTTGCTGTTGCCGGCCCTTGGCGTCCTTGCAGCGCTCTTTGCGCAGCAGTCGATCACATTCGCGCCCACAAAAATACAGCCGAAGTTTTCGCGGCTCTCCATCGTGTCCAATGCAAAGAAAAAGTTCGGTCCAGACGGGCTCAGCGAGT
>CAZAOB010000013.1:0-32507 GCA_964486635.1 uncultured Caulobacterales bacterium
GTCTCTTCAACAGGTGGCGTGCTTTTGGCGCCGCTCGCCATGACGTTGCTCGCAATCTTTCTGTTCCAGGCGGCGAATATGGGCCTCTTGGCGTATATCATCCGCCTCGGGATCGATTACGGGCTTGACCGCGATTATGTGTCCACTGCGCTGGGGTTGGCGACATGGGTCGCGCTCGCCGGACCGGCCATCGTGATCGGTCTCGGCACGAAATGGGGCCGGTTCCCGATCCTCCTCGCGGGGATGATATTAACGCTTGGCGGCACGGCGATCTTTCATCTCAGCAGTTCGCCCGCCGCATACATGATCGCCAATTGCGGCACCGGAATCACCTGGGGCTGCGTAATGGCATACCTCCTCGGCATGGCGGCGCAGTTCGACAAGGCGGGGCGGACGGCGGCGGCGGCCGGCTTCGTTTCAAAACTCGGGCTTGCGAGCGGCCCGTTCGTCGCCGGCAAATTACTTGGCGCCGATATGGGGTTCTCCGCTTTGATCAATGTTGCTTTGGCCGGGCTCGCCCTGAGCATGGTCGTGATGCTCGTTCCCGCCCGGCGGCTCGACAGAAAAGGCGGGGCCTGAGGTCTGGCGCCATTTGCGCTGCAAAACTGGTCCTGTCGCTGTGCTTGACGCCAGTGCACAAGGACTGGCCAGCAATGAGTATGACGCCGTGTCCCGATTAAATCCGGAATTGGTCAAAACCGCCGCCTTCATCGATGGGGCTTGGACGTTCGCGGAAAGCGGCGATGAGTTTCCCGTGTTCAATCCCGCGAATGGGGAGGTGATCGCTCGCGTTGCGGATTGCGGCGAAGGCGACGCCGTTCGTGCGGTGGAGGCCGCAGCCAAAGCTTTTCCGTCATGGTCCGCTCGCACGGCTGGTGAGCGCGCAGCGATCCTGATGAATTGGCGGGAAGCGATTTTGGCGCATGAAGAAGATCTAGCGGCTCTTTTGATTGCTGAAATGGGCAAGCCGCTCAAGGAAGCGCTGGGTGAAATCCGGTATGGCGCTTCATATTTGCAATGGTTCGCCGAAGAAGCGAAACGCATTTATGGGGACGTCATTCCAAGCGCGAACACAAATGCGCGGACAATCGTATTGAAGCAGCCGATCGGCGTATGCGCGGCGATCACCCCATGGAACTTTCCCAACGCTATGTTGATGCGCAAGGCTGCGCCGGCGCTCGCCGCCGGGTGCACGCTCGTCGCCAAGCCGGCTGAGGACACGCCATTGTCGGCCTTGGCCGTTGCAGCATTGGGCGAGGCGGCCGGTCTGCCTCGCGGCGTGTTCAATGTTGTGTCGGCGCAAAAACCGGCGGCGGTCGGCAATGTTTTTACGTCCCATCCGCTTGTCCGCAAAATTTCGTTTACGGGATCGACTGAGACAGGGCGCATGCTGCTTCGTCAGTCTGCTGACACCGTAAAGAAAACCTCCATGGAACTGGGCGGCAATGCGCCGTTTATCGTTTTCGACGACGCTGACATTGACGCAGCCGTCGATGGCGCCGTGGCGTCGAAATATCGCAATGGCGGTCAGACATGCGTATGCGCCAATCGCATATTTGTGCAGCGGGGCGTTTACGACGCCTTTGCGGACAAAGTCTGCAAGCGCGCAGCCAGCCTGACTGTTGGCGCAGGCGGTGAGGAAGGCGTAGAAATCGGACCGCTCATTAACCGGCGAGCGCTTGAGAAAGTCGAAATGCTTGTGAGCGCCGCGAAAGAAGAGGGCGCGCGCATCGCGACCGGCGGCGTCCG
Organism: uncultured Caulobacterales bacterium; assembly: GCA_964486635.1. Classification (GTDB taxonomy): domain Bacteria; phylum Pseudomonadota; class Alphaproteobacteria; order Caulobacterales; family Parvularculaceae; genus Hyphococcus. The sequence goes on from CAZAOB010000013.1 coordinate 1,750, forward strand.
GCACGAAAAAGGCGGATTGTATTTTACGCCGACGGTTCTGACCGGCGTTCGGAATGACATGAAGATTGCGCAATCGGAGATTTTCGGTCCGGTCGCGCCGCTGATTGTATTCGACACGGAACGAGAAGTCATTCAGTATGCGAATGACACAATTTACGGCCTCGCCGCCTATGTATACACCCGCAGTCTCGGCCGCGCATGGCGGATGGGAGAGGCGCTCGAGTTTGGCATTGTTGGCGTGAACGAAGGCGTCATTTCATCGGCCGCCGCGCCGTTCGGCGGCGTGAAACAGTCCGGCATGGGCCGCGAAGGGTCGAAATACGGCATCGAAGACTACCTCGAAATAAAGTATCTTTGTCTGGGAGGGCTCGATCAATGAGCGCAGCGGAAATTAAGACGATGGACGGCCACGGAAACGCTGATTGGCAAATGCGCAAGAACGCCGCCATGGCGCGGGGCGAGGGTAATGTCGCGCCCGTTTTTGTCGATCACGCCTCAGGATCGGAACTTTGGGACGTTGAGGGAAAACGATATATCGATTTCGGCACCGGGATCGCAGTCTGCAACACTGGGCATCGTCACCCCAAAGTCATGAAGGCAGTGAGCGATCAGTTAGAGCGCTTCAGTCATACCTGCGTTATGGTGACGCCCTATGACAGCGCTGTGATGCTCGCCGAAACGCTGAACGAACTCGCTCCGCGCCCGCCTGCGACAAAGACAATGTTCGTTACAACCGGGGCCGAAGCTGTGGAGAATGCGATCAAGATCGCACGGTCTCACACGGGCCGGCGCGGCGTCATCGCGTTTGATGGCGGTTATCATGGCCGCACGATCATGACGCTCGGCCTGACTGGCAAGATATCGCCATACAAGAACAGTTTTGGGCCGTTTCCCGGCGACATCTGGCGTGCGTCGTTTCCTGCGCTCTATCACGGCGTATCTGTCGAGGACGCGCTGACCGCAGTCGATATGCTGTTCAAGACCGATGTCGATCCCGCCGATTGCGCTGCAATGATCGTCGAGCCGGTCCAGGGCGAAGGCGGTTTCTATCCGGCACCTGATGAATTCATGCGCGGCCTTCGCGAAAGGTGCGACCGTTACGGCATCGTCCTCATCGCCGATGAAATTCAGTCCGGCTTCGCGCGCACCGGAAAGTTTTTTGCGTGCGAACATTCCGGCGTAGAACCGGATTTGCTGACAGTCGCGAAAGGGTTGGCCGGCGGATTCCCCCTGGCGGCAGTTGTTGGAAAACAAGAGATCATGGATGCGCCGGCGCCGGGCGGGCTTGGCGGCACCTATGCGGGTTCACCCATCGGATGCGCCGCCGCGCTCGCGGTGATTGATGCGATCAAGGAAGAAAACCTGACAGCGCGCGCAGCGTATATTGGCGGCGTTTTTAAAGACCGTTTATCCTTGTTGCAGAAAGCGCATCCAGAAGCGATCGGTGACATCCGCGCGGACCGCGGCGCAATGGTCGCGATTGAGCTTGTGCAGAAAGGAGACCCGAAAAAAGCTAATGCGGCATTGGCCAAAGCCGTCTTGACCGAGTGCTACGCTAAAGGGCTTGTGGTCTTGACCTGCGGCATGGACGGCAACGTCTTTCGCTTTCTTCCGGCGCTGACGATATCAAAAGGGCTATTAGATGAAGGTATCTCGATCTTTGAGCAGGCCTTTACGTCCTGCGCTTGATCAGGGTTGTCCAAGTTTAAACAGGATGCTGTCAAAATCAGCTGCTCTCGATAGCTCAAAACCAAACCAGCACGCTTTCCCAGCTGCCAAAGGCTGAACTTTGCAATAAAGACTCGTCGAAGATAGTCTCGCATTTTATATCGAAGGCGAACGCTGCTCACCAGACACCGTCATCGGCATCAAATCGTAGCCCTTTTGTGTCGGTATGTTTCTCGCCGCTCAACTTATCGATGCGTAGATGCCCCGCCGCCTGACCGTATGTGTCGATGGCCTACTCAAGGTAAAAGTTCGAAACAAAAATGGGATACCGATTTTTGCGCGCTAATCCATTTTTCATGTAGCGGAAAATTAGTGGCTCCCTGAACCCGCCTCGAACCAGTGATCCGCTGAATGACGGCCGAATGCTGTTCGATGCATTTGGCGTACTAAGAATTGGCAACAGGATAAACGCCACAAATGCTTCCAATGTGCTTCCAAAAAAATTTGATTGGGTTAGCTTGTGGCACTAAGCTATTGAAAAATTGGGTGCGGGGAGAGGATTTGAACCTCTGACCTTCAGGTTATAAGTTCTCAACGCATAATGCCAAAGCTGAAACCATTACCGAACTCGCGTCATTCCGGACTGCGTGGAAGAAAAGCCAGCGCTGCATCATTCCGATGAATTTCTTTGAGTGGAAACGCCCTCGCAAAAAGGGCGATCCGCCGTTTCATATCTACCCCACAACTGAGCCGGCGTTCCGCATTGCCGGTCTTTGGGATGAATGGACTGACCCTGAGACCGGCGAGGTTACGCTAACCTGCACGGCCATCACCTGCGAGCCGAATGAGTTTATGGCGGAGCTGCATGACCGCATGCCGGTGATTCTTGGCGCGGATCAGCTTGATGCGTGGTTCAAAGCGCCTCCAGAAGAAGCGCTTGATATGCTAAAGCCGTGCCCATCCGAATGGATGACGGCGAACAAGGTCAGCGCTTATGTGAACAACACGCGCCATCAAGGGGTGGAATGCATCGAGCCGGATAGTAATTAGTAGCTGCGACCTTCGTGTTCTTTTGCTTTGCCATTCTCGTGATTGGAGCAGGAAACTGAATGTTCGCTTTGAGGATCAAGCGGACACCAACGTTGGCCAGTGTTTTATGTTAGGCTTTTGCTTTACTCGGCCCTCAAAATCAGTTGCGACGTTGGTGCAACAATTCAATTCATAATGTTGTATGTTGTATGCTGTACGCGGTTGAATTTTCGTCAAGCCATGTCCCCGACAGATTTATCCAGATGGCGGAACATAGTTCCAAGCGCAGATTACAAACAATGAGAGCGCGATGTTAGCTCAAATCGTTAGCACATACTTTTGATAATTTTCAGGTTGCTCGGCTGCGGGTTGAACTGCTCTCGAAGTGAAATTTGATTTGCATCAAGTTAGCTACGATGAAAGATGTAAGTGTTGATGTGCGAGCGCGAGGACATTAACTACTATGGCAGCAGCATTCACAGACGCATATTTCTTGGGCACGAAGTCGGAAAATGCCGAAAGCGTTAAGCGCGCGTTTGATGAGATATTGAAACATTGGTTTGATTGGCGGGCAGAGCTTTTCCTAGATGACGAGAAAGCAATCACAGATAGCGAGCGCAATTCAGAAGGATTCCACATAGAAGAAGAGCGTCTGCATTCTGCACTTAAAACACTGTGCGACATGTTGTTGGCTGAAGCGCCCACTTTCACACCGCGTCATTTAAGTCACATGGTGTCAGAAGCTTCTCTGCCAGCAATATTTGGCCACCTTGCAGCACTCTTGCACAATCCTAACAATACTTCTCGCGAAGTTTCGCGCGTTGGCGCTCGTGTGGAGTTCGAAGCGATCACCATGCTTGCTAAAATGATCGGATTCGATCCGGCCGTTGCGCAGGGTCACTTCACTAGCGGTGGCACAATAGCAAATTTTGAGGCTGTCTGGAGGGCGAGGTACAGGGTTGACCACGCGATTGCTCTTGGATTGGTCGCTGCAGAGAAAACAGGAATGCATTTTAGCGCATTCGAGTCAGCGCATATGGGCTGGGCGATGTTTGATCGACTGCGGTTGCGTGACGCGACATCGGAAATGGAAACGCGTGCAGCTAGTAGCGTCTTATGCAATCCGTTTGAGATCGCAGACCGAATAACGAAGTGTTCACGCCGACCATATCGCGGCCCCGTGCTAGTCACTCCAGGGAATAAACACTTTTCATGGCGCAAAGCTGCAAATATCTTTCACCTTGGTGAGGAGTCGCTATGGAATGCGCCACTGGACCGGGAGGGTAGGCTGGACATCCAAGAACTTCGGGCCCTGATAGAAAAGGCGCGCGAAAAGGACAGACCGATAATTTCAGTTGTAAGCGTAGCCGGAACCACTGAAGCTGGGGAGATTGACCCAATTGATGGCGTCGCGCGTCTCTTGAGTGAATATAGGCAAAATGGAATTCATATTTGGCACCATATAGACGCGGCCTATGGAGGCTATTTTTGTTCAATGCTGGGCGGCGATTCCGAAGAAATACTGGGCGACGGAAGAAAGTCTGCCCTCGAAGCGATCAAACATGCAGATTCTGTTACAATCGATCCGCATAAACTTGGGTATGTGCCTTACGCTTGTGGTGCATTCCTCACGCGTGACGAGCGTACGTATACAGCGTCCAGCTTTCATGCCCCGTATATAGACCGAGCTGATGTTGGAGATAAATGGCAGAGCACCATTGAAGGTTCACGTACAGCTGCAGGCGCCGCTGCTACGTGGCTGACGGGGCGCACAATGGGATTTGATCCGAATCGCTTTGGTGCTTTTATGGCAAACACCATTAACGCGCGGCGCCAATTCGAAAAAGCTATCGTCTCACAGTGTAAAAATATTGCGGTACTGCAGCCGGCAGACACAAATATTTTGTGTTTTTCAGTCGCTAAAAAAGGTGATCGCTTGTCATGGAGCAATACACGCACCGACCACGTCTTTCGTCTTTTTCAGATGGATCCGAGCTTTTCGGTGTCCAAGACGGTTTTTGATGTAGAAAATTACCGCCTTCTAATTGAGGCGCACGTCAATCGTCACGGCATAGCACTGGATGATGGCAAACTCAGTCTCATTAGATGTGTTTTTATGAATCCATTCCTGCCAAAAAAGGAAGTATTAGAAAGCTTCTTGCCAAAATTTATCGCTCGACTGAACTTTTATGCGGGACAATCGTTGGAGCTTTCCGACTAATTATTGCACGAATATCGATCATAGGCTTTCCCTACAAGGAAAGCTATTCTTCCAAAACTCTTGGCATGATTTCAACAAGGTTGCAGGGGCGATAGCGAGAATCAATCTCATATCGAATAATTTCATCCCATGCATCAGTCACGGCGCCTCGTGACCCCGGCAATAGGAAAAGAAATGTGCCACGCGCCAAACCCGCGCAGGCGCGCGATTGAAGAGTGGACAATCCCACCGACTTAAAGCTGACTTGGTGAAAGATTACAGAGAAGCCTTCAATCTCTTTTTCGAATAGAGGCCGTAAAGCTTCAACCGTTACATCTCGTCCGGTTAATCCCGTACCTCCAGTTGTGATAACAATGTCGACGTCCGGGGCTTCAATCCATTCTTCAACTTGCTTTCGAATAAGTGAGGATTCATCACGAAGTAGAACCCGCCGAGTCAGTTCGTGCCCGGCTCCTCTAATTCGCTTTTCAAGAATGTCGCCGGACGTGTCGTTTTCGAGCGTCCGGGTGTCTGACACAGTCAGCAGTGCTATGTTAACTGGTCGAAATTCAGCTTCTTTATCAACGCCAAAACTCATGTGTAGACTCCTTATGGTTGCCAACGAAGATCTTTCGATGGCTTAGGCTCTTCCGGCTAAGAAAGCGTTCGGGCGAGTACAAATTTGCGCTGATCGGGCCGAGGTTAAGATTGGTAATAATGTCGCAGACAGCAAAGTCTCATCTAAGTGCCTAGATATTTTTCTAGCGATGATTCTATTGCCAACACCTTGCGAGCCTTTTCGTAGTTGACATTATTTATGTAGAGCTCGCTTATAGCTAGTTCGATCGCCCACCAATCGTCTTGGCTTAGCAGCGAGCGAGCCGGTTTGAATAGCGCGGATTCTTCTCCGGACATATGTGCTGACAGAGCAATACTGTAGGCGTCCGCAGCTTTAACGATTTTTTCTATCGGAAGTTGCTCGTTATTCAGGATGAGCATAACGATTTCTGAAAACTGATTGGCGCGTATTGAAAGCTCAACATGCTGCCTCTGTAGATTCAGCAACTCAACGCGCTTGTTGCGCGCTTTTACAGAGAGGTGTGCGTATATGATGTCTTCTTCTTTGTGATGCAATTCATCAGGATATCCGGCGAAATAGGTGGCGAGTTGATTGAGCAAGACATAATCCGGAACACCGCTTTGGGCTAGCTTTCGGACTTCTGCGTTGAATAGATCGAGGTAGCGCCTAAATCGCTTGTGATCTGCTTCGAGGTTCTCGATCAAAGCCGTCATCGACAACTCCTCTCAACCGGCAGTTTAGACCCTTTCCGTTACTCCGGGTAGGTCGCACTTCGTCGCGGAGTGAAGGGAGCTTGAAGTCAGTCAATTCGAAGCTGCGAAAGACTGGAAGGATTGCTGGATAATATGCAGTGTCAGGCTTTAATCGGGGCTGGCTTGGTCCGTAATATCTTTAATCCAGCTGAGGCCGGCGACACCTTGAGGAAAGCCGAGGGTTGTCATGGCCAACAAAGCGACGTGTTCAATTTCAGCCTTGCTCAGGCCTTCCTCTAAAGCTTGCCTCGCATGAGAATGCACGGCGCCTTCGGACCGTCCGCCGATCGCCAGCGCCAAGTTCACCAATCGTTTGGATTTGGCGTCGAGCGGTCCAGCTTCTGAAATTGCCTTGCCGAACGCGGAATAGGTTTTCCAGATGTCCGGGTAGCTTTTGGCAATGTGTCCGGCGGCTGATGGCAGTTTTTCCGACATTTATGTCTGTTCCTTCGTTATTCTGCAGGCTTGTCCGGAAAGTTATCAATGAGCGGAGCGTGCCTGGCGATATCAATAAGCTCATCGTGTGATTGAACGGCGACCTCCGGGCCTGTGACACTCACGCCGACGCGCCGTAGCGTTGAAAATGAACGCGACAGGTTTTCAGGCGTCATGCCAAGCATGGAAGCAAGTGTTTTTTTGTCGATTGGCAGGATTAATTTTCCGCTCGCTCCTTGTCTAACGTGCAGATGCGCAAGGTAGCTCGCAAGGCGCTCAACGCCCGTTCGCAGTTTTAGATTCTTCTGGTTTCGTACGACGCCGCGGTAACAGTTTGCAAGTTCGGCAACGATGGACCGGGCAAACGCATCATCATCGGCCATCGCCTGACGAACATTCTTCGCTGGGATCATGAGTATTCTGGAGGCAGTGCGGGTGCGTGCAGACATCAAATAAACAGCGTCTTTCAAAACTGCTGCGAGAATGAACGTTGAGACCGGCGATAGCACCGTCATGGTGCTGTCGCGTCCATCCAGTGTTGCGAACAGCTCTACGGCCCCGTCGATAACAATGTGGAGAAAGTCTGACGGCTCACCCTCATTGATGAGGATTACGCGCTCCGGAAACCGTTGAAGGAAGGCTGCGTTCAAAAGACTATCGAATCGCTCCGCGTTCATGTCGGAGAAAAGATTCAAACTACGAACAATTTGCTTGTCTTCGTCGCGCAAATCCGGCTCTCCAATCATGCGCAGCCTCGGATTTGATATTGTTTTCGATGTAATTTGATAAATGTCAAGCCCTTCTGGGTCGAGTTTCAAGTCGTTCAGAGCGTTCCGTCAACCGGCGGAACGGGGCAATCAAATAAACTATCTTCGGACGCCAAATGGGCGCTCCGTGACGAGACGTCGAATTCCGAAAGGGAAAATTTCAGCGCACATAAGCCGCCGAGATTCTAATCAGCCCGGAGGCGGAGTGATGGAATATTTGGCAGGCGTGACCCGCGGTCAGCAAAACAGAGCACTCGGCGCAAGCACAATCGCTTTTACAGGGTGCTTCGCCGTCTGGACGATTTTCTCGATCATCGGCGTTCAGATCAAACGCGATCTCGGTCTTAGCGAAACCGAATTCGGCTTGCTTGTGGCGACGCCGATCCTGACAGGCTCCATCAGCCGGATATTCCTCGGCATCTGGACCGATCAGTTCGGCGGGCGAAAAGTTTTCGCCGCTGTTATGTTCTTTGCTGCTGTCGCCGCCTGGCTTCTTTCGACAGTCAGCACGTATCCGATGTTCCTGCTCGCAGCATTGGGCGTTGGCCTTGCCGGCGGTTCTTTCGCTGTCGGCATTGCCTATACGTCCAAATGGTTCCCCAATGACCGGCAGGGAACGGCGCTTGGCGTCTTCGGCATGGGCAATGTGGGCGCGGCGATCACGAACTTTGCAGCGCCTTTTATTCTCGTCGCCGTCGGCTGGGAACGCACCGCACAGATATATGCGCTTGTTTTGATGGCGCTAGCGGTTTTGTTCTTTCTGGTCACGAAGGAAGACCCGGCGACGCTGGCGCGCAGGGCGCGAGGTGAAAAGCCGCGCTCCGCCCTGATGGAGCTGGAGCCGTTGCGAAACCTCCAGGTCTGGCGGTTCGCGCTTTATTATTTCTTTGTTTTCGGCGCGTTTGTCGCGCTCGCTCTGTGGCTGCCGCGTTATCTGATCGGCGTTTACGGGCTCGATATCAAGACAGCGGGGATGCTTGCGGCGTTCTACGCAGTGCCGGCCAGTCTCTTCCGCGCTTATGGCGGTTATCTTTCCGATAAAATCGGCGCCCGCAAGGTGATGTACTGGACATTTATTGTGTCCATCATCTGTGTCTTCATGCTCTCCTATCCGCATACGGATTACGTCATCCACGGCATTGACGGACCAATCGCTTTTTCGACGCAAATGGGGCTTGTTCCCTTCGTCATTCTCATTTTCGTCCTCGGTTTCTTCATGTCGTTGGGAAAAGCCGCCGTCTACAAGCATATCCCTGTCTATTATCCGGGCCATGTCGGGGCCGTGGGCGGTCTTGTGGGGATGATCGGCGGCCTCGGCGGTTTCATCCTGCCAATCGCCTTCGGCGTCATGAACGACCTCACCGGCATCTGGACAAGCTGCTTCATGCTCCTGTTTGCAATCGTTGCGGTCTCGCTTGCATGGATGCATTTCGCTATCCGGCGCATGGAGGAAAAAGCGCTGGCGCCGGAGCTTGGGGCTTTGCCGCAATTTCCGGAGTTGCAGGAGATCCACACGGCCGAGCATGGCGAAAAGACCAGCCCCGTTCTGGAGGACTGGCGCCCCGACGAGGACGCTTTCTGGAAGGAGAAAGGCAAACGCATCGCCAATCGCAATTTGTGGATTTCAATCCCGGCGTTGTTGCTTGCTTTCGCCGTCTGGATGGTCTGGTCGGTTGTCGTCGCCAAACTGCCGAGCATCGGTTTTGACTATTCGACCGATCAATTGTTCTGGCTGGCGGCGCTGCCGGGCCTTTCCGGCGCGACGCTCAGGATTTTCTATTCCTTCATGGTCCCGATTTTCGGCGGGCGTTTGTGGACGACGCTGACGACCGCGACTCTCCTCATCCCCGCCTTCGGCATCGGCTATGCGGTGCAGGACCCCGAGACCCCGTATTTCCTGTTCCTGGTGCTCGCGCTTCTGTGCGGTTTTGGCGGCGGCAATTTCGCGTCGTCCATGGCCAATATCAGCTTCTTTTTTCCCAAGAAGGAGAAGGGCAATGCGCTGGCGCTGAACGCCGGGCTCGGCAATCTCGGCGTCAGCGTCATGCAGTTCGCTGTGCCGCTGGTCATCACCGCCGGCGTCTTCGGCGCCATGGGCGGCGATGCGCAGGTGACGGAGGAGGGGCAGCGCCTGTGGTTGCAGAACGCCGGCTTTATCTGGGTTCCCTTTCTGCTGATTTCCACGGCGGCGGCGTGGTTCGGCATGAACGACATCGCGTCAGCGCGGGCGTCCTTCGCTGAACAAGCCGTGATCTTCTCGCGCAAGCACAACTGGATCATGTGCCTTCTCTATACAGGCACCTTCGGCTCATTCATCGGTTATTCCGCCGGTTTTCCGCTGCTCATGAAGACCCAGTTTCCTGAGATCAACGCGCTTCAGTTCGCTTTTCTTGGGCCACTTGTCGGTGCCTTGTCGCGCTCGATGACGGGTTGGGTCTCGGACAAATGGGGCGGCGCGCGCGTCACCTTCTGGGTGTTTCTCCTGATGATCGTCGCTGTCGCCGGCGTTCTTTATTTCCTCGGGATGAAAGACCAGCCGGGCGCCTTCTGGGGTTTCTTCGCGATGTTCATGGTGCTCTTCTTCGCAACCGGCGTCGGCAACGCGTCCACCTTCCAGATGATTCCGATCATGATGCGCGAAGAGATGCCGCGCTTGATGCCCCAGCTCGATGCGAATGCGCGTCTGCGTCAGGCGGAAAAGGAATCAGCCGCCATTATCGGGTTTACATCGGCGATCGCCGCTTATGGCGCCTTTTTCATCCCGAAATCGTACGGCACGTCGATCTCCATGACCGGCGGACCCGAAGCGGCGCTGGTCGGCTTCCTGGCGTTCTACGTTCTCTGTGCGGCCGTCACCTGGCTCGTCTACTCGCGTACAGGCGGGCTCCTTCATGAGATCGAACGCGGCGGCCGCCGTGAGACGCCGCCTGCTCAACCCTCAACACTCGCCAAAGGAGGCGTTGCATGAGTCACGTTCTGAACAGGTTCACCTATTTCAAGAACCGGGTCAGCGACTATTCGAACGGCCATGGCGTGCTGACGAAGGAAGACCGCACCTGGGAAGACGCCTACCGCAAGCGCTGGCAGCACGACAAAATCGTCCGTTCTACGCATGGGGTCAACTGCACCGGATCATGCAGCTGGAAGATTTACGTCAAGGGCGGCATCGTCACCTGGGAGACCCAGCAGACGGATTATCCGCGCACGCGGCCGGACTTGCCAAATCATGAACCGCGCGGCTGTTCGCGCGGCGCCAGCTACAGCTGGTATCTCTATAGTGGAAATCGCCTGAAGCACCCGCTCATTCGCAGTGCGCTGATGAAGGCGTGGCGCAAGGCTCGCGTTTCTCTCTCCCCCATCGCAGCCTGGGCGTCGATCGTCGAGGACCCCGCAACACGCGCATCTTATGTGCGTCAGCGGGGCCTCGGCGGCTTCATTCGCGCCGACTGGAGCGAAGTGAACGAGATCATCGCGGCGTCAAACGCCTATACCGCAAAAAAATACGGTCCCGACCGGGTGATCGGGTTCTCGCCGATCCCCGCCATGTCGATGGTCTCCTATGCAGCGGGTTCGCGTTACCTGTCGCTTCTCGGCGGAACCTGCATGAGCTTTTACGACTGGTATTGCGATTTGCCGCCGGCGAGTCCGATGACCTGGGGCGAGCAGACCGACGTTCCCGAAAGCGCGGACTGGTATAATTCCGGGTTCTTGATGCTGTGGGGATCGAATGTCCCCCAGACGCGAACGCCGGACGCGCATTTCTACACCGAAGTTCGGTATAAAGGCGCCAAGAGCGTCGTGATTTCGCCGGATTATTCCGAGGCTTCGAAATTCGGCGACATGTGGCTTTCTCCAAAACAGGGCACCGATGCAGCGCTCGCCATGGCGTTCGGCCATGTCATTCTCAAAGAATATTACATCGACCGGCAGGTTCCGTATTTCCAGGAATACGCCCGGCAATATACCGACATGCCGATGTTGGTCCGACTCGTGAAGAAAGACGGTCGGCTCGTTCCTGACCGGCTGCTGCGCGCGTCGGATTTCGATGGCTCGCTTGACGAGGCCAACAATCCCGATTGGAAAACCGTCGCGTATGACAAGCGTGCGAACGGCATCGTATGTCCGCGGGGATCGATCGGCTTCCGCTGGGGTGAGCAGGGCAAATGGAACCTTGAAGAAAAGTCTGGCAGGGGCGATGAAACAGATCTTGCGATCTCAATGATCGAGACGCGCGATGACGTTGCAAACGTCGCTTTTCCGTATTTCGGCAATCGCGAGCATGACCATTTCCACGGAACGGATCATCCAGATATTCTCGAACGCCGCGTGCCCGTCAAACGCCTGACGCTGAAAGACGGCGAAACGCTCGTCGCGACGGTTTTCGACCTCCTCGCCGCGAATTATGGGGTTGACCGCGGGCTTGGCGGCGACTGGGCCGTCAGCTCCTACGATGACGATACGCCCTACACGCCGGCCTGGCAGGAAAAGATCACCGGCGTCACCCGTGACAAGGTGATCGCCGTTGCGCGCGGTTTCGCCGACAACGCCGAAAAGACGCGCGGCAAATCCATGGTGATCCTCGGGGCGGGGCTGAACCACTGGTATCACATGGACATGAATTACCGCGGCATCATCAACATGCTGGTGATGTGCGGATGTGTCGGGCAGTCGGGCGGCGGCTGGTCGCATTATGTGGGGCAGGAGAAGCTGCGCCCGCAGACGGGGTGGCAACCGCTGGCGTTCGCCCTCGACTGGGCGCGCCCGCCGCGTCACATGAATTCCACCTCATTCTTCTATGCGCATACGGATCAATGGCGCTACGAGACGCTGGGCGTCGATGAAATTCTGTCGCCGCTGGCGCCGGAAGGTCATTGGAACGGCTCCTTCATCGATTTTAATGCGCGCGCCGAACGCATGGGCTGGCTGCCGTCCGCGCCGCAGCTGGAGCGTAATCCGCTGGAGCTGGCCAAAGAGGCTGAGGCGGCGGGGCTTGATGTAAAAGACTATGTGGCGAAGTCCCTGAAGTCCGGCGCCTTGAAAATGTCGTGCGAGGACCCGGACAAGCCGGAGAACTGGCCGCGCAATCTATTTGTATGGCGTTCGAACCTTTTGGGATCTTCCGGGAAGGGACATGAGTATTTCCTCAAGCACCTGCTCGGGACAAATCATGGCGTTCAAGGCAAGGATCTTGGCGAAACCGGCGGTCAAAAACCGGAAGAGGTGGTCTGGCGCGACGAAGCGCCGGAAGGAAAGCTTGATCTCCTTGTGACGATCGATTTCCGCATGTCGACCACATGCGTTTATTCCGACATCGCGTTGCCGACGGCGACCTGGTACGAAAAAAACGATCTCAATACATCGGACATGCATCCCTTCATTCATCCGCTGTCGAGCGCGGTCGATCCGCTTTGGGAAAGCAGAAGCGACTGGGATATTTTCAAGGGCATCGCGAAATCGTTTTCGGAAATCGCGCCTGAAGCACTGGGCGTTGAAAAAGACGTCGTGCTGACGCCGACGCTGCATGATACCGCAGGAGAACTTGCGCAGCCTTTTGACGTCAAGGACTGGAAGCGGGGAGAAGCTGAGCCCATTCCCGGCAAGACCATGCCGGCGGTGACGGTGGTTGAGCGCGATTATCCAAATCTCTACAAACGCTACACGGCGGTCGGGCCGCTGATGACCAGCATCGGAAATGGCGGGAAGGGCATCGCCTGGAACACCGAACATGAGATTGAGCACCTGAAAGCGCTCAACGGTGCCGTAACCGAGGAGGGACCGGCCAAAGGCCTGCCGCGTATCGACAGCGCCATCGACGCGGCGGAGGTCATCCTCACCCTGGCGCCCGAAACCAACGGCGAAGTCGCGGTCAAAGCCTGGGATGCGCTCTCAAAAGCGACCGGCCGCGAACATGCCCATCTCGCCGAGGCGAAGGAAGATGAAAAGATCCGGTTCCGGGACATCGTCGCCCAGCCGCGAAAGATTATTTCCTCGCCGACATGGTCCGGCATTGAATCGGAAAAGGTCTGTTACAACGCTGGCTACACCAATGTGCATGAACTGATCCCGTGGCGGACGCTCACCGGGCGTCAACAGCTCTATCAGGATCATTTATGGATGCGCGCTTTCGGCGAAACGCTTTGCGTCTATCGCCCGCCGGTGGACACCAAGACCATCGCCCCTGTCATCAACGCCAAGGACAACGGGAATAAGCAGGTGGTGCTGAACTTCATCACGCCGCATCAGAAATGGGGCATTCACTCAACCTATACCGACAACCTGTTGATGCTGACTTTGTCGCGCGGTGGGCCAATCGTCTGGCTGTCGGAAGATGACGCGAAGGAAGCCGGCATCGAGGATAACGACTGGATCGAAGCCTACAACACCAATGGCGCCTTGACGGCGCGCGCCGTTGTTTCGCAACGTGTAAAACCGGGCATGGTGATGATGTATCACGCCCAGGAAAAAATCGTGAATGTGCCAGGGTCGGAAATCACCGGCCAACGCGGCGGCATTCATAATTCGGTGACACGTACGGTTCTAAAGCCGACCCATATGATCGGCGGTTATGCCCAGCAGTCATACGGTTTCAATTATTACGGAACTGTCGGGTCCAACCGCGACGAGTTCGTCATTGTCAGGAAAATGAACAAGGTCGACTGGATGGATGAGCCGGTCGAGAAGAACCTGGAGGCTGCAGAATGAAAATCCGCGCCCAAATCTCCATGGTGCTCAATCTCGATAAGTGCATTGGGTGCCATACATGCTCCGTCACCTGCAAGAATGTGTGGACGAGTCGCGAAGGCGTTGAATACGCATGGTTCAACAATGTCGAAACGAAACCGGGCATTGGCTATCCCGATGACTGGGAGGATCAGGCCCGCTGGAACGGCGGCTGGGAGCGCAAGAAAAACGGCAAGATCCAGCCCAAAATGGGCGGCAAACTTGAGGTTCTATCGAAAATTTTCGCAAATCCGGATCTGCCGGAGATCGACGACTATTACGAGCCGTTCACCTTTGATTACGAGCATCTTCAAAAAGCGCCGAAAATGAAAACGGCGCCGACGGCGCGGCCGCGATCGCTGGTTACCGGCGAGCGGATCGAAAAGATCAACAAGGGACCGAACTGGGAAGAGATACTAGGCGGCGAATTCTCCAAGCGGTCGGCCGACTACAATTTCGACAAGGTCGAGAAAGAGATATACGGCCAATTCGAAAATACATTTATGATGTACCTGCCGCGTTTATGCGAGCATTGCCTCAATCCGGCATGCGTAGCCGTTTGCCCTTCCGGCGCCATCTATAAGCGCGAAGAAGACGGCGTCGTTCTGATTGACCAGAACAAGTGCCGCGGCTGGCGTATGTGCGTTTCCGGCTGCCCCTATAAGAAAATCTATTACAACTGGAACACCGGCAAATCTGAAAAGTGCACGCTTTGCTATCCGCGCCTCGAAGCCGGGCAGCCGACCGTGTGCTCCGAAACCTGCGTGGGCCGCATTCGATATCTTGGCGTCGTCCTTTACGACGCCGACCGCATTGAAGAGGCGGCGAGCGTCGAAAAAGAAACAGATCTGTACCAGAGCCATCTCGACATTTTTCTCGATCCACATGATCCGGAAGTACAAGCTCAGGCGCGCGCCGACGGCGTGCCGGAAGCCTGGCTGGAAGCGGCCAGAAAATCGCCCATCTGGAAAATGGCGATGGAGTGGAAGATCGCATTCCCGCTGCATCCGGAATACCGCACGCTTCCCATGGTTTGGTATGTGCCGCCATTATCGCCGATCCAGTCCATGGCACAGGCTGGCGCGTTTGGTGACAAGGGTGCCATGCCAAACGTGCGCGATCTGCGTATTCCCATGCAGTACCTCGCAAACCTGCTGACGGCGGGCGATGAGGAGCCCGTCGCCAAGGCGCTCGAGAAGCTAATCGCCATGCGCGCATATATGAGATCCAAATCTTATGAAGGCGAAGTAGACGAATCGATCCCCGGCAAGGTCGGTATGAGCGGGGAGCAAATTGATGAGATGTATCGATTGATGGCGATCGCCAATTACGAAGATCGCTTCGTTATTCCAACATCGCATCGCGAATACGCTGAAGACGCCTACGACCTGCGCGGCGAATGCGGCTTCAGTTTTGGCGACGGATGCGGCGAACCCAAACGCGCCATCGAGTGGACCGGGCTATTCGCCAAAAGCGCTGCAAAAGAAAAAGCGTAGGAGGACTGCATGTCAAACACTTACAAGGCCTTGAGCGCGCTTCTGTCTTACCCGACGCAAGAGATTAAAGACGCTGCGGCGGAAATCCGCGGAGCGATCCATGATGAAAAACTGACGCCTCGTTGGGCGCTGCGGCAGGTCGACCGGCTGATCGACGATTTTGAGGCGCTCGACCTTTACGAATTGCAAGAGCGTTATGTCTTCCTGTTTGATCGCACGCGTTCGCTTTCGCTTTATTTATTCGAGCATGTCCACGGCGAGTCTCGCGACCGCGGACAGGCCATGGTCGATCTGAAAACGCTTTATCAAAAAGGCGGGCTTGAGATCGGCTCTAACGAGCTGCCGGATTTTCTGCCGCTCTTTCTTGAATATCTTTCTACGCGGCCGGTGGAGGAGGCGCGGGCTTTGCTGAATGAGCCATTGAGCGTCATCGCGGCGCTGAAAGAGCGGATCGAAAAACGCAATACGCCTTATACATCGGTCTTTCGCGCGCTTGAAGCGATTGCGGGCGAAGCGCCTTCCGAGCGTGAACTCGAAGCCTTGCGCAAGGCGCCGGATGACGATCCCGATGATCTCGAAGCGCTGGACGCCGCCTGGGAAGACCAGCCTGTCACTTTCGGACCGGGAGACGCTGGCTGTCCAAAAGTCAGTCAGATGGTCGACCGGATGAACGCCGGCGAGGCGCCGGGCGACGTCGTCGGAAACGCAAGGAGCTGACCATGGCGGATTATCTCAATCAGTTCCTCTTCGGAGTCTATCCTTATATCTGTCTCGCTGTGTTCGTCGTCGGGAACATTTTACGTTTCGACCATGGGCAATATTCCTGGCGCTCGGGGTCGAGCCAGTTGCTCCGGCGAAAACAACTCGTTCTCGGCAGCATCCTCTTCCATGTCGGCATTCTGGTTATTTTTGGCGGTCACTTTGTCGGGCTTCTGACGCCGATCTGGGTGTTTGACGCCCTCGGGATTTCCCATGGCGCGAAACAATTACTGGCGATAGTCGCGGGCGGGCTCGCGGGGCTCATGTGCCTGGTCGGCATCTTGCTGCTCATTCACCGCAGGCTGTTCGATGCGCGTATAAGGGCGACGTCGAGTTTCGGCGATACGTCGATCCTCTTAATTTTGTTCGCGCAGCTTCTTTTGGGCCTGTCGACGATCTTTATCTCGCTTCAGCATCTGGATGGCCATGAGATGGTCAAGTTCATGGAATGGGCGCAACGGATTTTAACCTTCCGCGGCGGCGCGGCTCAATTAGTCGCCGATGTGCATTTCATTTTTAAAGCGCACCTCTTCTTGGGACTAACGATCTTCCTCGTTTTTCCATTCACGCGTCTTGTCCACATGCTGTCGGCGCCGGTCTGGTATCTGGGCCGCCGTGGGTACCAACTCGTGAGAACGCGAAACACGCGCGCAACAGTGGCTAAATAAAAGGAGCAAATCAATGTCGGTTCGTGAAGCGGTTTTAGCCTTGATGCTGTCGGCGTCAGTCGCTTCTCCGGTTCTTGCCGAAGACGAGGCGCCGGAAACCGGTCAAAGTCCGATCATTGCGGCGATTAAAGACGGCAGGCTCCTGCTCGATGTACGTTATCGCTTCGAATACAAGACCCAGGACGGCTTTTCCGAGGACGCCTACGCCAAAACGATAAGAACCAGGCTCGGATTTGAAACGGCGGAAATTTATAATTTCAAGTTTCTGGTCGAGTTCGAAAATGTCGCCTCCATCGGGGATGATCATTTCAATTCAACGACCAACGGGCGCGCGCAGTTTCCGGTGATCGCCGATCCTGACGCAACGGAGCTGAACCGGGCGCAAATAACTTACACTGGCATCGGCAAGACGCCAATAACCGTCGGCCGGCAGCGGTTCAATCTCAACAACCAGCGGTTTGTCGGCGCGGTGGATTTCCGTCAAAACCAGCAGACATTCGACGCCGCGAGGGTTTCTTCGACTCTCGTTGATAATGTGACCGTCGATTATCTTTACATCAGTCGCGTGCACAGGGTTTTCGGTGATGACAATCCAGTGGGCGAGTTTGACAGCGATAGTCATGTCATCTCTGTTGCCTATGACGCGGGAGCGCTCGGAAGCCTCAAAGGCTACGGCATATTGCTCGATTTTGAAGAGGCGCCTGCTTTGTCATCCGCCACTTGGGGGCTGCGTTATGAGAATTCAATAACGCTCGAAGAAGAGGCCGGAATCAAGATTGGCGTTGTCGGCGAATATGCGTCGCAAAAAGATTACGCGGCCAACCCCGTCGATTTTCAGGAAAATTACATTCACGGGGAGGCGTCCCTGTCTGTCGCGCCGTTCATGGCGCAGCTTGGCTATGAATCCCTTGGTGGCGACGGCGTCATCGGCTTCTCAACGCCGCTAGCGACGCTCCATAAATTTCAGGGCTTCGCTGACGTCTTTTTAATGACGCCGGCTGCCGGTCTTGAGGATCTATACGGAACGATCAGTTATAGCTGGGACGGTCTTTTGAAAACGGACAGCGTGCGGTTGTTCGCCACATATCATGAGTTCGAAAGCGGTCTTGGCGATACGGACTTCGGCGCCGAGTTTGACGCAGGCCTTGCGGTTAATTTCAGGAAGCATTGGTCGGCCGAGGTGAAGGGCGCGGTCTATGACGGCGCCGGCGCCTTCGCTGATCGCAGCCTCATCTGGGCCTCCCTGCGGTTTCAGTATTAGCGACGGGAGTTAGATTATGACGGCTCCAAACACCACTGACGTCAATTCTTCCGCTGGAAAAGGCGATAATAAACGCACCGGCGATAGCCACTGGGCGATTGAGCCGATGCCGGCGGACCTGATCGACAGTCCGCTGGACTATATTTTTGCCGAACATCACCGGCAGCGGGAAGCCGCGTCGATTTTGACCATGCTCGCAGACGGCGAGTTCGATCTCATAGGGGTTGAGTCTCTGCTCGCCTTTCTTCAAACAGACTTTGCGCTTCATATCGGCGATGAAGAGTTGGCGCTATTTCCGATGCTGCGGGAGCATTGCCTGCCGGAAGATAACGTGGGGCGCATTCTCGCTCGGCTGGAGGATGAGCATCGAGAAGATGAGGCCAGTTTGGAAACGGCGACCGCGATCCTCACAAAAAGCGTTTCCGACAAACAACTCGGCGTAAACGACAAACGCCGATTGCGGATGTTCGCGGAGCATATCCGTCAGCATCTGGCGCTAGAAAATGGCGTTCTGCTGCCGATTGCGCGCGTTCGCCTGCGGGAAAATGAGCTCGGCGTTCTGGCGGAAATGCTCAAGGCGCGCCGCCTGTAGGCAGGATGGAAAAGGGTTCTTCAGTAAGCGCGAGAATTGACAAGTTGAACTGGCCTGAGAGCGCCGCCATCGGATGTTAGACGTCACCATTGCCCGCGCATTGCACATTCTTGCTGTCGTCCACTGGATCGGAGGCGTTTTCATGGTCACGGCTGTGATATTGCCTGCCGTGGCGCGGCTGGAAGAGCCGAAGAGGCGCATAACGCTCTTCGAGCAGGTCGAAGGCCGGTTTGCCGGACAGGCGAAATTTTCCGTTACGCTGGCGGGGGTTACAGGATTTTATCTGACGCATCGCCTTGACGCCTGGGATCGCTTTTTAGATCTCGGTTACTGGTGGATGCATGCAATGGTGCTGGTCTGGGCCGTTTTCACGGTTGTCCTGTTTGTGGCCGAACCGTTCTTTCTTCATGCATGGTTTCTTCGCAAGGTGGGGCGTTCGCCTGACGGCGCCATTGCGCTAGTTCAGCGTTTTCATTGGGTGCTGTTGAGCGTCAGTCTTGTCACAATCGGTGCGGGGGTGCTGGGCGCGCATGGGATGTTGTTCTGAACTGTCCTTCCAGGGAACTTTGATTCGAATTATGGCCTGATTTTATGAGAACCGTATTCGTCATTCTCGGTCTGGCGCTTATCCCATTAGGCGTTGCAGGGCTGGTCTTGCCCTTACTCCCTGGAACGCCATTGTTAATCGCGGCCGCCGCATGCTTTGCGCGGTCATCACCCAGGTTGGAAAGTTATCTTGTTAATCATCCCCGCTTGGGTGCGCCTATAAGGGCATGGAGAGATACCGGCGCAATTCCATTACGCGCCAAGATAGTTGCGCTTGGAGCTATGGCGATCTCCATATGGATTATTGCCGCTGGAGATGCTCCAAGCATGGCAAAAGCGGCGGCTATTTCGATCATGGTTGGCGCGGCCGTTTTTGTAGCCTCGCGCCGTAACAGTTAACGCCTATGCTGCGGGGTCAAGGTTAAGGAGCTGGGATAATGCTTTCCGTTTTCGCGTAACATCAGCAAGGGTGAATTGATCTAGCGCGTCGAGATATGCTTCCAACGCGGTAGAAAGGGCGTGCTTAAGACCGCATACAGGCGTAATCACGCAGGAATTTTGCTCCGCCCGGAAACATTCGGCCTGAGCGAGATCTTCCTCCATTTTCCGAACGACATCTCCAACGCAGATTTTGTTCGCCGGCATAGCGAGCCTTAATCCGTCGCCTCGGCCGCGAACGGTTTCAAGAAATCTGTGATCGCCCAAACGCTGTACGACTTTCATGAGGTGGTTTCGAGAAATGCCATACGCCTCGGAGATGCGCTCGATCGTACACAGGGAGGCGGGCTCGACTGCGGCGTAAATGAGCACGCGCAAGGCGTAATCAGTGTGGGCGGTGAGCCGCATGATTCGTTCCGTTTGCTTGTTTTCTCATCGGACGATGATTTCGCTACCGCAAAAGCCTTTGAATCGCCATGCCTGGAGAGAGCAGCTTGCAAAGATGCATATATTGTGCATCTTTAATGTCAAGATACAGCATGTTGATTCGAGGAGATCTCACTATGGTGGACGCGCCTACAATCCGGTCCGGTGCTCGCGACAATCCAGATGAAGTCCGGAAGTGGCCCACGGCGGTTAACGTCGCCGACGCCGTTGAAGAATATGTCGGCAGGGCGGATTGGCGCATCAAGGCGAACGCCAATCAGGGCTATTCGCTTGGCGGACTGATCCTCAATGTTTCCGGCAAGGTGATCGCCAATTACTGGCTCGATCATATCTATCCGTCGGAAATCGGCCGCGCTCATCGGGAAGCGGACATTCACATCCATGATCTCGACATGTTGTCGGGATATTGCGCCGGCTGGTCGCTTCGCACGCTGCTCAATGAAGGCCTCAACGGCATACCGGAGAAGGCCGAAGCCGGCCCGCCGCGACACTTCTCCGCCGCGCTGGGGCAGGCGGTCAACTTTCTCGGCGCCCTGCAGAACGAATGGGCGGGGGCGCAGGCATTCAGTTCGTTCGACACATATATGGCCCCTTTCGTGCGGGTCGACGGGCTCGCCTATGAAGAGGTGCGGCAAGGCCTTCAGGAGTTCGTGCACAGCCTTAATGTGCCGTCGCGCTGGGGAACGCAGACCCCATTTACGAACCTCACCTTCGATTGGACGTGTCCGGAGGATTTGCGCGAGCAGGTTCCGCTCATCGGTGGAAAGGAAGCGGAATTCCGCTATGGCGACCTGCAGCCGGAAATGGATCTCATCAATCGCGCGTTTATTGAAGTGATGTGTGTGGGAGACGCCAGAGGCCGGGTTTTCACCTTTCCGATACCGACCTACAACATCACAAAGGATTTTCCCTGGGAGAGCGAAAACGCCAAAGCGCTCTTCGCCATGACTGCGAAATACGGGCTGCCATATTTTCAGAATTTCATTAATTCCGACATGGAGCCCGGACAGGTTCGCTCCATGTGCTGTCGCCTTCAGCTCGATTTGCGCGAGCTCCTAAAGCGCGGCAACGGCCTTTTCGGCTCGGCGGAACAGACGGGCTCCATCGGCGTCGTGACCGTGAACTGCGCGCGTCTCGGCTATCTCTATCGCGGCGACTGGGCCGGCCTTCTTGCCCGGCTCGACGAGTTGCTCGTAATGGGTCGCGACAGCCTCGAAATCAAGCGCCAGGAGATACAAACGCTGATGGATGGCGGGCTATTTCCTTACACCAAGCGCTATCTCGGCACATTGCGCAACCATTTTTCGACCTTGGGCGTTAATGGCCTTAACGAAATGGTTCGCAATTTTACCGGCGACGCGCATGACATCACGACGCGGGAAGGCGAGGCGATGGCGATCAACCTTCTCGATCATGTTCGCGAACGGATGCTCCAGTTTCAGGAGGAAACGGGACATATGTACAACCTTGAAGCGACGCCTGCGGAGGGGACGACTTATCGTTTCGCAAAAGAAGACCTGAAACGCTTTCCGGATATACTACAGGCGGGATCGTCGGCGGCGCCTTATTATACGAATTCGTCTCAACTTCCCGTGGGCTTTACGGACGACCCGTTCGACGCTTTATCCCGTCAGGATCCTCTGCAAACGAAATATACAGGCGGCACGGTGCTGCACTTATATATGAGCGAGCGGATTTCAAATGCCGGGGCCTGTGCGGCGTTGGTTCGCCGGGCGTTGTCGGGATTTCGTCTTCCTTACATCACGGTGACGCCGACATTCTCGATCTGCCCGGTTCACGGATATCTTTCGGGCGAGCACGCGTCGTGTCCGAAATGCGAAACGGCAGGCGGCGAAGCGCAGATTTGTGAAGTGTGGACCCGCGTCATGGGCTATCATCGGCCGATTTCCGCGTTCAATCCTGGCAAGAGAAGCGAACATGAAGAGCGCAAACATTTCGAAGAGCGCCGCACGGAACTTGCTGCAGCGTGACAAGGGTGCGTCGTCGTTACGGATCGGCGGCTTCGAGCCGTTCAGCACTGTCGATTATCCGGGCAGACTCGCAGCCGTCATTTTCTGCCAGGGCTGCCCTTTACGTTGCGGCTATTGCCATAATCCGGATCTGATACCGGCGAGAGCAGCAGGACTGTTGTCCTTTGAAGACATTCTTTCCGTAATCGAACTTCGCATGAGCTTCCTGGACGCCGTGGTTTTCAGCGGTGGCGAGCCTTTGGCGCAAGGCGCGGTCATTCCGGCGATGGCGGTGACGCGGCGGCGCGGTTTTGAAATCGGCCTCCATACCGCAGGAACAAATCCCGCCTTGTTTGAAGCAGCACTTCCCCTCGTCGATTGGGTTGGGTTTGACGTTAAGGCGCCTTTCGACGGCTATCGTGGGGTGACTGGTGCAGACGCTGGCGCCAAGGCGCGCGTCTCTCTTGAAATCCTCGTGAAGTCGGGCGTGCCTTACGAGGTGCGCACGACGTTCTGGCCGGAACGGATCGGCAAGGCCGAAATTTGCATGATGGCGTCGATGTTGCGAGAAATGGGCGTGCGCCGATATGTGCTACAGGAAGCGCGCATGCCGGATCGGAATCCTTACCCAGGCGGAGAGGCGCTCAACGACGCGGCTTTCATTTCGGAGACAGCCGCCATGTTCGAAAAATTTGAGGTGCGCCGTGCTTCATAGTTTCAGATCAATATTTGCGAGGAGCGCGCCGCGAGATCTGCTCGATGCGCGCCAAAACTATGATGGGCCGGCGCTCTTCAGCTACGGATTTCGGCCGTTTTTCCTGTTCGGCGCAATCTGGGCGGCGCTTTCCGTGCCGCTCTGGATATATGCCTATGCCAATGGCGTTGGGCTTATCGGCGGCATGCCGGCGCAGGAATGGCATGTTCATGAGATGCTCTATGGTTATCTCGCAGCCGTGATCGCCGGGTTTCTGCTGACGGCCGTGCCCAACTGGACAGGCCGCCTGCCGGTTCTGGGAAGCCGACTGATGTTTCTGTTTGCGTTGTGGGGCTTCGGGCGTGTGGCGATGCTGGCGCGCGGGCAGATTGGCCCGGTTGCGGCGGCGGTCATTGACTGCCTGTTTCTGGTGGTGCTCGCCGCTATGATGTGGCGGGAGATAATTGCAGGAAAAAATATCAAAAACGTGCCGGTCTGCGTGCTGGCAACCTTTCTTGCGCTGTCGAATATCGGGTTTCATTCGGGCGCGCTGAACTATGAAGTTCACGAATTTTCGGAACACTTTTCGATCGGCGTCATCGCCTTGATGATCGCGCTTATAGGCGGACGCATCGTGCCGAGTTTTACGCGCAACTGGCTAAATCAACGAAAAATATCCCCGCTTCCGGTCCAGTTCGGCGTGATCGACAAGGCGGCCCTTGGCGTTGCTGGGCTTGCTCTGCTCGGCTGGACGATTGACGCGGGGAATCACATAACGGGCGTTCTTTTGCTTATTGCTTGCGGCGCACATGCAATTCGGTTGGCGCGCTGGCAGGGATGGAAAACCGGCGCGGAACCACTCGTTCTTATTCTTCATATAGGATATGCGTGGCTGCCTGTGTCGTTTCTGCTGATGGGCGCATCCGCATTTGCGCCTGCTATTGTTCCTCCCCACGCTGCGCTTCACGCTCTTACCGCTGGCGCTATGGGAACGATGACGCTCGCCGTGATGACACGCGCTACGCTTGGCCATACGGGACGGCGCCTAACCGCTGATGCATGGACAACGGCGATTTTCGGACTCGTCGTCGCCGGCGCATTGTTGCGCGTTTTAGGAGCTACATTGCTGGTCCAGCTCTACTTAGAATCGATTATAGTGTCATCACTGCTTTGGAGTGGCGCGTTTGCACTATTCGCCATGCGATATGGCCCGATGCTAATTCGTCCGAGGCAATGAACGGGTGAATTGTTGCAACGTTGAATTTGGGCAGTTGCCGATAGCGCTCCCACAAGCCGCACACCGGCTATAATTCGAGGGCCAGACTCAATGCAGCCACTGATGCCACGAACTATTCTCCGTCGCAATAAATCTAACTCAATTTGGTGGTGCCTGCATGGCTGGATATCTTGAGCAAGCGGTAATGACTAATGGCATATTCTTTGGCGTCGTTGGCGGGTGAACACCGAGACTTCATCACCAATTGCAGATTCGGTGCGGCGTTTTGTGAGAATACTAACACACCCGCCAGCGCTTACGCAGAGGGGATCAACTAAACATCATCCTCGGCGAAATCGCCATTCTAACCCATAGATCGAAAGACGGATTCCGCTATAGATAGGTGACGGTCTTGTGGACTTTCCGAACGTCCTTGTTCCGATTGACTTCCATCAGAACCAATTCCCGATCCGGTGATCCGACGTAAAGTAGACACTGTCTAGTGGCTGATTCTAGTAATACGGTAGGATAAAGGTCGAACTATTCAACAATCTGATGGAGGCAAGGATCATCATCGAAATATGGCGCAGGCATTACAACACCATCGCCCGCATTCATCATTGGGCTACAGACCGCCAGCACCGCTAACTGTTATCCGGGCCGATCTGGCTTCCGCTACCGGATGGCTCCAGCCAGTTCGGCCTTCCGTCGAAAGCAATCTCTTGGTTACATAGAAGGTGGCCGCGCCATCGGGGTTTCGTCACATCTGCTTCCAATGTGCTTCCAAATAAAATTGATCGTGTGAGAGGGTAGCGCTAAGCCATTGAAAAATTGGGTGCGGGGAGAGGATTTGAACCTCTGACCTTCAGGTTATGAGCCTGACGAGCTACCGGGCTGCTCCACCCCGCGCCAACTTGATCCGTCACGGCCAGCCGCTTCGTCGCGGCCCTGATGACGGGAGAGCGGGGTATAGCGAAGCGCATTGGTCGCCGCAAGGTCCCAGCGGGCATAAATTGCAATCGTTTTCCGCATGCCCGTCAACATTTAGAGGTCAATGATATCAACACGATCCTTGTCGAGTTTGAGGGCGATCTCGCCGCGCTTGAGGCGCAAAGCCGCTTCACCGAATATTTCCATTCGCCAGCCGGAAAGGGCCGGAACGTCAGCCTTGTCGTCAAGCGCAATGGCTTCAACATCGGCGCTTGAAGCGATCAGCTTTGGGGCCACGTGGAAGGTTTCGCATTGGCGCTTCAGCAGGACTTTGAGCAACTCCAGCACATCCGCGGGGGCCTTTTCGCGTTCTGACTTGTCTATGCTCGGCAAGTCCTCGCGCGGGATCTGCATGCCCTCTTTGATGGCTGTGATAATGGCGCCGCCGGTGCGAGAACGTTCAAACCCAGTCGGAATCGAGCGGGCGCGCGAGAGCGCCTTTGCGTCCTGAGGTTGAAGCCGCGCCAGTTCGAAAATGGATTCATCTTTGAGAATGCGGCTGCGCGGCGTGTCTTTCGTCTGCGCTTCATGTTCGCGCCACTCAGCGAGCTTGACGACGACGCCCATTTCCTTGGGCCGCACACCTTTCAACTTTAGACGCTTCCAGGCGGTTTCCGGCTGAACAAAATACAGATCGCCATTATTGAGCGCCTGCATTTCTTCTTCGACCCAATGCTTTCGTTCGCGTTTGGCCAGCGACTGGGTGAGAAGCGGGTAAGCGTCGCGCAAGTGGGTCACGTCGGACAATGCATAAGTCAGCTGCGCGTCGGTCAGGGGACGTCTCGCCCAATCGGTAAACCGGGATCCTTTGTCGATTTTGGCCTTCAACAGGGTGCGCATAAGCGGCTCGTAGCCGATCTGATCACCGAACCCGCAAGCCATTGCGGCGATCTGGGTGTCGAATAGCGGTGCAGGCACGGCGCCGATCAATTTGTAGAAAATTTCCAGATCCTGCCGGGCGGCGTGGAACACCTTCACAACCTTTTTGTCGGTCAAAAGCTCCAGGAATGGAGACAGGTCCAGGTTGTCTGCGAGCGGGTCAATGATCGCTTCGTGGCCGTCCGCCGCCGCCTGAATCAAGCAAAGGATTGGCCAGTAGGTCTTTTCACGCATGAACTCTGTGTCGACCGCCACGTAAGGCTGCCCACGTAACGCCTTTGAAAATTTGGCCAATTCAGCGGTGGTGGTGATCACTTGCATGAGCGGGCTTCTATCGGCGGGCGGCGGCTGAGACAAGCGCCCTGCGGCCGCGCTTCAGGCGAATTTACCGTTTGCGGCGCCCGCGCCGGGCCGCTGGGGAAAACGGGCTGAGGTGACGTCTTGGAGCCCTATGTGCCACGAGGCCACGAAGTCGGGTTAGGGGCGGTCGGCTGGCCCAGATGGGGGACCCTGCCCAGCGAGAGCGCGAGCTACGGCCTTGACATTGCATGGCGTTATCGCCACTCCGGCCCGACCGGGCAGACCATTTTTTGAATTCAGGGGAAGACCATGCACGCGTATCGTAGCCACACCTGTGGAGAATTGCGAAAAACCGAAGTAGGTCAAGCGGTTCGCTTGTCAGGCTGGGTGCACCGCAAGCGCGATCACGGAGGGCTGCTGTTCATCGATCTGCGCGACCATTACGGTTTGACACAGCTCGTCGTCGAGCCGGAGGCGCCGTTTTTTGCCGAAATCGAGCGCGTCCGCACGGAAAGCGTGATCAAGGTCGACGGCACAGTGGTCGCCCGCGATGCAGAAGCGGTTAATCCAAATCTGCCGACGGGTGAAGTCGAGGTCCGCATCAGCGGTTTCGAACTGATGTCCGGGGCCGATGAATTGCCGCTGCCCGTCTTCGGCGAGCCGGACTATCCCGAAGATATTCGAATGAAGCACCGCTATCTCGATTTGCGCCGCGAGACTCTGCACAAAAATATAATGATGCGTGCAAAGATCATTCGCGAGATTCGCAATGGTATGGAGCAGGCAGGCTTTACGGATTTCCAGACGCCAATTCTCACAGCATCAAGCCCAGAGGGTGCGCGAGATTTCCTCGTGCCATCGCGTCTGCATCCCGGGCGTTTTTATGCGCTGCCACAGGCGCCGCAGATCTTCAAGCAGTTGATTATGGTTTCGGGGTTTGATCGGTATTATCAGATCGCCCCCTGTTTCCGTGATGAAGACGCCCGCGCTGACCGGTCCGCTGGTGAGTTTTATCAGCTCGACCTCGAAATGAGTTTTGTCGAGCGGCAGGACGTGTTCGATGCGGTCGGTCCCGTCATGGCGAACACGTTCAAAACCTTTGCCGGCGACCGGAGTGTCACGAATTATCCGTTCCCGATGATCCCGTACGACGTGTCAATGTTGAAATATGGCACCGACAAGCCGGATCTCCGGTGTCCCTTAGAAATGCAGGTCGTTTCTGATCACTTCCGCGGATCGGGCTTTAAGATTTTTGCCTCCATCCTTGATGCTGATCCGAAGAACGAGATCCGCGCCATTCCGGCGCCGGGCGGCGGTTCGCGCGCATTCTGCGACCGGATGAATTCATTTGCTCAGAAAGAAGGTCTGCCCGGAATGGGATATATGATCTTTGACGAAACTGAAGTGAAGGGTCCGCTCGCGAAGAACATTGGTCCGGAACGATCTGAGGCAGTACGCGCGCAGCTTGGTCTGAAAGCCGGCGACGCCGCATTCTTCCTTGCTGGTAAGCCTGCAGACTTTCAGGCCGTCGCCGCGAAGGCGCGGGTCGTCATCGGCGAAGAACTCAATCTATCCAACAAGGATAGTTTCGAGCTCGCCTGGATTGTCGACTTCCCGATGTATGAATGGGATGAGGAGCACAAGAAAGTCGAGTTTGGCCATAATCCGTTTTCCATGCCGCAGGGAGGTCTCGAGGCGCTCGAAGCCGCGAGCACCGATGAAGAACGTCTGGCGATCAAGGCCTACCAGTATGACCTGGTGTGCAATGGATACGAACTGGGTTCCGGCGCCATCCGAAATCATCGTCCCGACATTATGTATAAAGCGTTCGATATTGCTGGATACGGCAAAGAAGTCGTCGAAGATAAGTTCGGCGGCATGTTGAATGCATTCAAGTTTGGCGCGCCGCCACATGGCGGTTGTGCGATGGGGATTGAACGTATCGTCATGCTTCTCTGCGATCAGGTGAACATTCGTGAAGTCACAATGTTCCCGATGACGCAGCAGGCGGAGGATTTGTTGTTGCATGCTCCGGCAGAGGCTTCTGCGGAGCAGCTCAAGGAAGTACACATCCGCGTCGTGATGCCAATCACCGAGAAAAAGGATTAATCGGCGCCCGGCCAAGGATTATTATGATCAAGATTTCAAGCGATTTCGATAGCGGCAACATCCACTGTCTGGACGCCGCAGACCCGTCGAATATCCAGCTTGCGATCAAACCTGACGGCAATGCCGACTTCTTTCAGTGGTTTTACTTTTGTGTAGAAGCTGGAGCGGGCGAGAAACTGCGAATGCGCCTCACCAATGTGCATGCGTCATCTTACATTGACGGTTGGACAGAATATCGTGCGGTCGCATCCTACGATCAGGACAACTGGTTCCGGGTGGACAGCTCCTTTGATGGTCGCGAACTGTCCATCCTCCATACTCCAGAGAAAGATAAAGTTTACTACGCATATTTTGCGCCCTATCCGACGAGTCGCTATCGCACCTATGTAGAAAACATCAAGGCATCCCCGATGCTTTCGCATGAGGTTATTGGCACGACGCTGGACGGACAGGAAATGGACTATTTCCGCGCCGGTACGGGACCTCGTCAATTCTGGGTGATCGCGCGACAACATCCCGGGGAAACCATGGGGTCCTGGTGGATGGAAGGGTTTCTTGAGCGTTTGTGCGATGAAAGCGACGCAGTCGCAAAAGCACTACTCAGCAAGGCGACGCTCCATATTGTGCCATGCATGAATCTTGATGGTGCGAAGCGTGGCCACCTTCGGACAAACGCCGCCGGCAAGGATTTGAATCGCGCCTGGCGAAACGCCACGATGGAAGAGAGCCCGGAGGTCTTTGTTGTGCGCAAGCGCATGCGGGAGACCGGCGTGGACTTGTTCCTTGACGTCCACGGCGATGAAGCGATCGCGAATAACTTTCTGAACAGCGCGGTGGGAATTCCGGATTGGAATGAACGTCACGCAAACCTGTTCAATCGCTTTTCATCGCGGTTGCTTCAGATTAGCAAGGATTTTCAAACCGTCGAAGGGTATCCCGATCCGGGGCCGGGGAGAGCTAATCTCGACATTGCAAATGCCTATGTCGCGCAGACCTGGAACTGCTTGTCGATGACACTAGAAATGCCTTTCAAAGACGCAAAAGTGAACTCGGACCCGGTTCACGGCTGGTCGCCTGTGCGGTGCCGGCAGTTTGCGCGTGAGCATATCGA
The DNA here is from genome assembly GCA_964486635.1 of uncultured Caulobacterales bacterium. Taxonomy (GTDB): domain Bacteria; phylum Pseudomonadota; class Alphaproteobacteria; order Caulobacterales; family Parvularculaceae; genus Hyphococcus. The sequence goes on from CAZAOB010000013.1 coordinate 31,377, forward strand.
CGTCATGCTGGAAATTTCAGATTTGGTCGGATAGCCGGACTTTTCCGCTGCGGGCCAGGGGCGGGCGATTTACCGCGCCCTGAGGTCTCGCCGGGGACGGGCAGGTGAGCTAGGATTTGGGGCTCACTGACCGAAGGATTCCATGTCGCCGGAAATCGGACATTTTTCGCTCATTCTCGCCTTTGCGGTCGCCTCGGTTCAAGGCCCCGCGCTTTTCATTGGCGCGCGCAGTACGGACTCGAGTTTTGCATCGTTTGGACAACGTGCGTCGATGGCGGTTTTCGCCCTGACAGCACTGGCCTTCGCCAGCTTGATGTACGCCTACGCTATTTCAGACTTTACGGTTGCGAACGTCTTTGAGAACTCCCATTCGGCCAAACCCTTCATCTACAAATTGACGGGCACGTGGGGAAATCACGAAGGCTCAATGTTGCTGTGGGTGCTGATCCTCACCCTGTTTAGTGCAATTCTGGCCGTGCAGGGACACCTTGTGCCGCGTGATTTGCTGTTGCTTACGCTCGGCGTTCAGGCATTGATCGTCTCCGCATTTCTTGCGTTCATACTGTTCACGTCAAATCCGTTTTTGAGATTGCTTCCGGCGCCGCCGGATGGAACCGGTCTCAATCCGCTCTTGCAGGATCCTGGGCTCGCGATACATCCGCCGTTTCTCTATCTCGGCTATGTCGGCTTTTCGATTCCGTTTTCGTTCGCTGTGGCGGCGTTGATTCGCGGCAAGGCGGATACTGTCTGGGCGCGGCTGATGCGGCCGTGGGCGCTGATCGCATGGACGTTTTTGACCATCGGCATCGCGCTTGGAAGCTGGTGGGCGTACTATGAATTGGGCTGGGGCGGATGGTGGGCGTGGGATCCCGTTGAAAATGCCTCGTTCATGCCGTGGCTTGCCGGCACCGCATTGATTCACTCCATAAGAGTGGTCGAGCGCCGTGATGCTATGAAGGGGTGGGCGGTTCTACTGGCGATTACCGCGTTCTCACTAAGCCTCGTCGGCACATTTCTGGTTCGATCCGGCGTTTTGACATCGGTTCATGCGTTTGCCGTTGATCCCGCGCGCGGCGTTTTCATTTTGATGATGGAATGCGCTGGGTTTGGGCATAAGAGGTAGGCTATCCA
>CAZAOB010000013.1:32517-59517 GCA_964486635.1 uncultured Caulobacterales bacterium
TGATTCTTGTGGCCGCGATCGGCGGCGCGCTTTCGCTGTTCGCGTTGCGCGCTGGGTCGCTTTCCGCGTCCGGTGCGTTCGCACCCGTTAGCCGCGAAGGGGCGCTCGTAGTGAACAACGTGCTGTTGCTCGTTGCCTGCGCCGTCGTGTTTGTCGGCACATTCTATCCATTGTTCATCGATGTGTTATCCGGCGAGAAGATTTCAGTGGGGGCGCCTTATTTCAATATGGTGTTTTCGAAGATTGCGGCGCTCACATTGGCGTTGGCGGCGATCGGAACGTTGCTGGCGTGGAAGCGCGGCGACTTGCGCTCGAGCCTCAAACGCATGGCGCCCGCCGCTGCCGCTGCACTCGTAGCCGCAATTTTTGTCGCGGTGCTTGCTGACCGAGCACGCGTTTCCGGCGCCATGGCGGCGGCGCTCGTCGTTTGGCTGGCTGGCGGCGCCGTTGTGGACTTAAGTGGGCGGGTCAAGCTCTTTGCGGTTCCGATCAGCGATACCTGGGCGCGAGCGAAAGGATTGCCGCGCGCGGCATGGGGCGCGTCAATCGCTCACGCAGGTCTTGCTCTGTTCGCACTTGGCGCTGCTGGCTTGAGTTTATGGAAATCGGAAACCGTTATGTTGATGGCGGAAGGCGATACCGCAGAAGTCGCAGGTTATTCGGTCACATTGAAGTCGGTTGAGCGCTTGCAAGGTCCTAATTATGAGGCGGAACGCGCGCAGTTTCTCGCCATGAAAAGCGGAAAGTCGTTCAGCCTAAGCGGTGAGCGACGATTTTATCCTGTGCGCAGAATGGAGACCAGCGAAGCCGCGATCAGCGGACATGGACCTGGCGATCTCTATATTTCTTTCGGTGAAAATACATCAGGCAGGGGCTGGCCAGTGCGACTGTTCTTCAACCCCTTTGTCGGCTGTTTATGGTGGGGCGCCGCGATCACCGCTTTGGGCGGGTTGTTCGCCTTTAGCGATCGCGGCCGCAAGCCAGCCCGATCGCGCCGAACCAAGTCGTCGCCGGAACTGGCGGAGGCCGCTCCTGCATGAAACCGCTGTTTTTGATACCAGTTGCATTGTTTGTCGTTGTCGGCGCCTTTTTTGGTTACGGGTTGACGCGTGATCCCTCGGCCATTCCTTCGCAACTCATCGACAGGCAATTGCCAGACTTCGACATGCCGGCCATTGAAGGTCTGGATGAAGGTTTGAGTTCAGATGAGCTAAGCGGCGAGGTCATGCTGCTGAATGTATTCGCATCGTGGTGCATATCCTGTCACATCGAACATCCATTTTTGATGCAGCTCGCGCAGAATAACGTCATCAAGATCTACGGACTGAATTGGAAGGAAAAGCCGGGAGAGGGCAAGGCGTGGCTCGATCGTCTGGGCAACCCGTACACAAAGATTGGTGACGATCAGGCGGGACGTGTGGCGATCGATCTGGGCGTTACTGGCGCGCCCGAGACATTCATTATCGACCGTGAGGGGCGCGTTCGGTTTAGAGTGGCGGCGCCAATCACTGAAGACTACTGGAACGACGTTCTGGCGCCGATGATCGAAGAGTTGCGAAATCAATGAACGGCCGAGCGTTCATCATCGCATTGGCTATGTTGGGATCTGCGTTCGCAGCAGAGCCGGACGAGGTACTGGCGGATCTTGCGCTAGAGGCTCGTGCACAGAAAATCGACATCCTATTACGCTGCGTAGTTTGCCAAAGCCAATCGATTGCCGAATCTAATGCTCCGCTAGCCAAGGATCTTCGCCTTCTCGTGCGAGAACGACTAACCGAAGGCGACACCGACGATCAGGTAATCGCGTATATGGTGGAGCGATACGGGGACTATGTGCTGCTCAAGCCGCCCGTGCAGAGCAATACACTTTTTTTGTGGGGCTTTCCGTTTCTCGCATTGGCTGCCGGCGTCGCTGGGGCGCTCCTGTTTTTGAGAAGTTCAAAACTTCAATCGAAAGCTGAGCCGCTGAGCGAAGACGACGAAGCCGACATCAATCGTATTCTCGACGAGCGCAGCTGATGCTTTGGGTCATAATCGTCATTTTGACTGCAGCCGTGATTGTGTTCCTTTTGGGGCCGTTCTTCAGGTCTCAGAAGGACGCGAGCTACCTCGATGAAGAAGACTATTTGACGGCGCAATTGGCGGACATCGCAGGCGATCGCGACGCTGGCCTGATTAGCGCCGAAGATGCCGCCGCTGCGGATTTAGAGGCCCGCCGACGACTGCTCTCAGCTCATCGCTCGGCCGCCAAGGCAATGCCGAAACCGGTGGGGATCGCCGCTCGACAGCTAAGCGGTATGCTCGTCGCCGTAGCGCCTGTGGCCGCAATTGCTGCGTATTTGGTGCTGGGCAATCCCAGCGTGTCTGAAACGGAAGAGGGGAAACGTATCGCCGCTGCAAATCGGACTCAGATGGCGATGCAGGCAACATCAGTTTCGCAGTCAATTAAGGTGCTTGAAGCTCGACTCGATGACAATCCTGCGGTGCTCGACGATTGGGTGCTGCTTGCCGAGAGCTATGCGAATTCGGATCGCTTTGCAGACGCGGCGCGTGCATTCGGGCAAGCAAGAGCGCTGGCGCCGGACGAAGCGTATCTCCATGCCGCAGAGGGTGAAGCGATCGCAATGGCCGCCGGTGGAATTGTCACACCGGATGCGAGGTTCGCCTTTGATCAGGCGTTGGCGATCGATGAAACAGAGCCACGCGCGCGCTTCTACCTTGCGATCGGCGCATATCAGGAAGGACGTCGTGAGGAGGCGCTCGCGTCCCTACAGCAGCTGGAACGCGAGGCCCCGGCGGGCGTCGCGTGGCTTCCCATTGTTCGCTCTCAAATCGAGATGATTTCTGCGGAGATCGGCCAAACGGCGTCGGGGCCGACTGCCAATGCGTCCGGAATTGCCGCGATGGAGACGGCAGTTGAGGATCGCGACACTTCCTATGAGACTTGGATTGCACTCATTAACGCATATGCATCTCGGGGCGAGCTTGAAAGGGCGCGAGCAGTTATTGAACGGGCCAAGGAGCGTTATGCTGGCGCGCCTTTTGTCTTGCAGGCAATCGCCACCGCTGAATCACAATTGCCGGAATCCGATGCCGTTAACCGTCGTGGTCCCACGAGCGAGCAGATTCAGTCCGCTGAAAGCATGACCCCCGAAGACCGTTCGGCCATGATTGAAGGCATGGTTTCCGGTCTTGCCGCTCGACTCGCCGAAGAGCCAGACGACATTGAAGGCTGGACGATGCTGGCCCGATCGTACGGCGTGCTAAATCAATTTGAGGAGAGCGCTGACGCGTATGCTCGCGCTGTCGAATTGGATCCCAAAAATCTAGACCTTAGAATCGGTCATGCCGAGTCCCTGCTAAACGCTTTAAACAGGGCGGCGAAGCCGATCGATGAGCGTGCAGATGCGGCGATCGAGGAGGTCGCTAAGATCGATCCCGAACATCCATTCGCCTTATACTTTCAGGGGCTCGCCGCCAGTCAACGAGGTGAAGCGAACGAGGCGCGTGCTCATTGGACAAAGCTGATCGCCATCATGCCCGCCGGAAGCACAGAGGCTGCAAGCATTCAGTCAATGATCGACGCACTCTAGTATCAAGAAGTACATTGTCGCCGACTTACCGTTTGGCCGCTCGAGCAGGGAAGCGAGCGCGCATATTGGTTATGTGAGGTACAATGATGTCCACTAGTAAAAAAGTTGGCGACATCACGAGGTTTCCGAGTTGATGCCAAGTCTGTCCAGATTGCATGGTGATGATTACAACGGTGTGTGGAATATTGACCCGCCGCGAAAACGGCAGAAGCCAAACAGCGAGCGTCAATACCCCTGCAATACCGAAGACCACAACCCACATGGAGGTCACCCCAAATAGAGCGCCAACACTTTTTCCCCAAAGCGCATGTGCCGGCGACGAAATTGTGAGCGCCGATAGAAATCTGACTTAACGCTCGCGATCGACCGGATCGCCTTCCGCGCGGTCTGACACAAAGTAAGGTTCGCCATTTTTGTTAAGGAACAGGCGCTCCATTTCCGTGCGTGTGAACGGGCGCGAGCCAAATCGTCCAAACACCGCCATCTGATGGCCGGTCTCATCGACGGCGCGGTCGCGATCCAGCCCTTTTGATAGAGCGAGCGCAGGGCGTGGTGTCTTCGCCCACGCGATCAGCTCAGGCTTAGGCGCCGGCGAGAACCCGTAGAAGTTCGGCTGCGAGGAAGGGCTGGTAAGTTGCAATACCTTCAATCCGTTGGCGCCATCGGCGACATAAGCGAACAACGACGCATTAGTGGTGCCGACGATGACATCGCGTGCATCATTTAGCGCCCCGCCTGCGGTGTATTTCTCATAGACCTTAGGCGCTTCGGGGTCCTTGACATCGATAATCGCCAGGCCTTCTGACGTAGCCGCTACATATGCATAGGTGCGCGCGACATAGATTTTTCGGGCATCGGCGAGAGGGACCTGAGCGCCTTTGATCTGCTTCGGCGCGGCGAGGTTTGTGACGTCAAATACGCTGAGCCCATCGCTATCGGTGACGAACAGATAGCGGAATTGCAGCGCGCTAGCGCGCATATCGTTTAGCTGGGTGATGCTTTCAATCTTTGGATGCAACGGATCGTCGAGATTGATGACGACGAGTCCGACATCTGTAGCAATATAGGCGAAATGCCCGGCAAGTGTAATGTGTCGCGCGCCGTTCAATACGCCGCCGTCGTTCCAGGTTAGTGCGCGCTCAAAGAAGTTATTCCGAGGCTCGCCGTCTGAAAGCGTGTTAATGTTGACGAGGATCAGGCCTTCCTCCGCATCAGTGATCACAGCGTAGTTGTAGATCGGATGAATCGCCTGTTCATGGTTCATCTCGCGCAACTCGGCGGTATTGTGGGCCGGGTTAATAGGCTGGTTGGTAGGAAGAGCCATGCATGTTGCGTTGCGCGATTTGACATGCGTGTCATGGCCTAGCGGCGAAAACGGCGCGGTCAGTATGCGTTCGGATAGACCTTTATTGGCGATTGAGGCCACGTCATATGCGCGGAAACCGCCTTTACCTTCAGCGGCATAAAGGTACTCACCACGCAATTGCAAGCAGTTCACGGCACCGCCGGCGTCCTGCACGACATTCGCGATCTCTTCCAGCGCGCCAGTCTCGCCTTTGAGATTGTCGCCGCGGGTCCAGTTGATGAGCTCGCGTCCATTTCGTTCCACATGCGCTTTGTAATAATCTGGATAAGCGAATTGCTGTAGGTAAGATCCAAAAACCGCTTGAGGTTCATCCCATTCGGTGACGCGCACGGCCTCAATGGCCCCGTCAAGGCCGGTGTAAGCGTGCATGCCGACAAAATTGACGAAGTTCGTGCCGAGCAACATCAACTGCGCCATGATCGCATTGTTGTCGTTGTCGGCTGACAGATGGCAATCGGTACACGTCTTGGTTTCAGTTTTGCGAACTGTATGCGGGAAGTGTGGCGCGAAGGCCTGGCTGGAGAATCCTGCCGACGAAATGGGTGGTTGTTGCACGTAGATGCGCTCACGATTGACATTGGTGGACGACAGCACAAGCGCCGAAGACGATCGCACCGGTGCGACCGTGTTGTTCTTGGTGTCCTGGTGTTTGCCGAGTTGGAACATCTGATCTCTCGCGACTTGCGCAGTGTGCGTTGCATCGTTGCGAGCCGTGCCGCCCTCGTACTTATGGGATTCGGTTTTCCAGTTTGCTTCGATGGGCAAGTGGCATCCGCCGCATGATGTCGTCCAGGACAGATGGCAGGTGTAGCATTCCATCTCGTCGTCTTTATGGGCGAGATTGGAACTGTTCGAAGCCTTGCCCCAAGCCATCGTGCCGTCCGCACCCATTGAAACGGTTTTTGCGCGAGCGGACTGTGCGTTATAGCCGGCGGAACCGGGCGTGACGCTGTCTTTCACCAGCGAAACTTCCCATTCGAGTTCGGGATCGATGATCGATCGCTGCACAAGCACCTGTCGGCCTTTGCGCGTCATCCATTCAAAGCGATTGCGGCCGTCAGGATTGCGCAAGATGGACAAATCTCGCCCTTCGGGGCCGGCGGCGGGTCCAGTGGTCTTCAGCGACGGATACTCGCTCGCGGTGCCGTGGCAATCCTTGCAGCCGATTTCGACAGCGCTGGCTACCTCGCCATGAATATAGCCGTTGCCATGACTATCTTGCGCGTAATGGCAGTCTGCGCACTGCATGCCGACTTCAGCGTGGATCGACATCATATGAACCGACTTGCCTGGGTTGGTTCCCGTCTCGACAAACTTGCCTTCGCCGTTCTTGCGCCATTTTTCGGGATCATTGTTGGCGACGATTTTGCCGTCCGAATCCAGCAGATTGCCGTCGCGGTCTCGCTTTAGCACTGCGCGGAAGTTCCAGCCGTGACCGTGATAGTCGGCAAACTGGGTATCCGAGAGAGAGGGGTTCAGATCGTAGGCATTGCGCAGAAAATCGAGATCAGCCCAGTTGCCTTTGGGAGCGGCGGCTTCCGGATTGCGGTCCAGAACTTTGCGTTGCTCTTCGATAGTCGGGTATTTCTGTTCCTTTGGCCACATCGAAGGCGCATCGGATTCGTAGTCCCACATGGTGTAGCCAAGGTATGTATTCAGGAACATGTTTGGTTGGTGCATGTGGCAGATCATGCATTGCGACGTTGGAATCGCGTGGGTGAATGCGTGCTGCAGCGGGTGGCCCGGTTCATTTTTGGGAATTGTCGGGTCTTTGGTAATGGTCTCGCCGTCTCGTCCGTATCGCGCATAGGTCAGCGCATGGCGTGGTTCACGATCGTTGGCGTAGACGACGTGACACGATGCGCAACCCGAGGAGCGATAGTCGCCGGGGTTGTCATTGGTGCCGAGAAACCAGGTGAAGGGATCGTTGAGGCGCGTTTTGTGGATGTTCAATACCGGGATAGCGACACGCAGGCCTGTTCCGGGGCCACGATTGGATTGACGTATGTCAGGCCGTCCCGGCTCTTCAAGGCGCTGCAATTGCCCGGCGGCATTGGGAAGGCCAACTTCGGCAAACTGCGTCAGGATGTTTCTTCCACCGCGCTCAAACACCCGGAAAACATCTGCGGGCGGAATAACCTGCCAGGTCGGTAGCGGCGCCAGGTAGGGAAGGGCGCCGCGCAACTGCGCAGCCGCGGATGGCTCGGTCGGGCAGCCCATGGGTGAGTCACCCACGGCTTCGCCCGGGGAGCAGATCGCCGCAGGATGTCCATCGCGCGTGTAAGCTTCGCCGATTACGTACTTCTTAAATGGCAGAATGCCGTTGTTGTAGGCGGCCCCGCCCCATAACATCGCTCCCGTCGCCATCATTGAGCGTTCCGCCGCCAGAATTTCCCGCATGTGGCAGCTGCCGCAGCTCTCTCTCGCCACGCGATAGTCTGACGGATTCACGAAGCGGATGAATTCAGGTGCCTCCTTATTCAGCAATGCATAAGAATGCTTCGGATTGGCCGAATGTGGGAAGTGCCAGGTTTCTGGGTAGCGCGGTAAGACATGCGCGCGGTCACGGGCCTCGTCGTAGGATTCTGCGTCTACTTCCAGTCCGGTAGCAATCACCGAAGGATCGCCGCCGTGACAATCGGCGCATCCGATGCGTAAGTCGGCCGTAGGGGTGTGCATGGTCGGCGCGTCGGTCGCTGTGTGGCAGGTGAGACAACCAACACTTTTGGCGTCAGCCTGCTCTCGCGTTTGATAGACCGGCGTAGGAGCGGCGATGACGCGCGAATAATCCCGGTCCACGGGCTTTTCCTCGTCAGCACCCCAGCCAGGCCCGGCGAACAGGACAATCAGACACGCGACGGCGGCGAATATATTCCATGGCCCCCGCATCAGTAAGACAGCACCGCGTTGAAGAGCACCGAATAATAAAGATCACGGTCCTCGTTGTTATCGAAAAGCGCACGGAACCCGTTACCGGGCTCGAGCGCGGCGCCGGACAGCCGTAAGACAACATTCTGAATGAAGGTCGGGCGATAAATCACCGCGGCTGAATAGTCCCAACCGATATCTGCCTCGATGGCGCCCTGAACGCGGAGCGCTTCAAGTGTTTCGGTTTTGTGGAACCAAAGATGATTGATGTTTGCAGATATGCGAAGTTCCGGCAGGACATCAAAATCGGCGCCCGCGCCAGCGAGAATAAGTCCGGGATTAGCGAAATTCGATTGTCCTTGTTCTTTTGAAGAACGCAGATCCGGCAGGACGCTGTTGCGTCCATTGAGTCCGATCACCCGACCGCCACCAATGAACGGGATGCTTTGGCGCACCCAGTAAGACGTGTCCGCGCCGGCGAATTGTGGGTTCTCAAAGATTGCGTCAAAACCGCGATGTGTGTTGTCGTAGGGATCCCCGTCACCACTGGCGAACAGTCCGGAAAGGCGAACACGGCCCCAGCCGCGATCATAGGACGGTTCGATCGCTGCAAAATACGAACGGATTTTAGCGTGTTCGTCCGTAAAGATACTCGAGCGATCTTCGCCGAGCGCATAGTAAGCGGATGCAGTCAAATTAATGCGCCCAACACGTCCGTCCGCATTGTAGCCGAGATAGATAACATCGTAGTCGCGTCCGCGCAGATTACCAATCAATGCGGGGCGCACCGGAAATCCATTTTGATCGATTTCGATGTCGTCGCGTTCCCGGTTCATGTTGTAGGCGGCCGTCACCTGGCTCGTTAGACCCGGGAACGGCATATCCTGGCGGTAGAGATTAGCCACGAAGACATAATCCTCTCTCGGACGCGTCGTGACATCATTTAAGCCGGAGTTTGTATCTGTTTCGAGACGGACAAATGCCGCGAGATTGTATTGGAAGCGGTTATTGTCACGGTTGCCGAAAAGCCGAACGCCAAGTTGATTATCCTGGAAGAGAAAGCCGCGAAAATCGGACGAAAAAGGCTGGATTCCGACCCTGATTGAATCGAAATCATATCGCTCGGATACGTTTCGGATGTGATAGTCGAAGAAGGCTTCCTGCAGTCCGATAAATCCGTCTTTACGATTCAGTTTCTCGGAGGGCTCGACATAAAGAATTCGCTTCTCTTCAACGCGTGCGTAGTTGAAGTTGAACACCGGCGTCAGGCGGAATTCCAAATCCTGCGGCTTGTAAGCGGTCGACCCTTTGATCAGTGAAAAGCTTGTGATCAAATTCTGGTTGATCGCAAAACTGTCGCTGTCGCCAAAGACGTCAATTTGTCCCGGTTCGCTGGTCGTTTGAACGCCAACGGGTATTGGGAAAGACCGCGGCTCAATGACCGTATCGGAGACCAGTGCCGCAACAAAAAACCAGTCATCGCCGAATATTGGGCGGTCGCCTTTAAGCGTGTTCTGATTGTACGGGTCCCACCAGCGCGTTTTGAGCAGTCCGAGATTTTCCGCCAGCCGCCATCGATCCGGCACGGCGGGAGCGCACTCAGTGAACTCACGGCCCTCTTCGCGGCAATCGGGATATTCAGTAAGTCGCGGCGGCGCCACGGCGCCAGGATTCAGTGGTTCATCTTCTGCGCCGACCGTCGTCGCGTGCAGGGCAATCCCTATGGATATGACCGCGTTCCGGATCATTTATTTGCCCATCTCACTTACCCTGGCAAACATTTTGTTCATTCGACCCAACGAATGGATTGAACGGACAGTTGATGTAACGAAGGCGTACAGGCGAACCGTTGACGGAAATCGTAATGTTGTCAGCGCGGATGCCGGCCGGCGCATTATTAATGGCGCCACCGAGACGCACTCTGGCGCGGTCGACGCCTAGAAATGAAATCATGTCGTCCTGATCGATGCCGTCCCCCGAAACGCCGATGCCGCCAATTAAGGTCGAGCCGCGATAGATCGGCACTGAGCCGGGAAAGATCTGAATGCCGTTCTGCAGGCGGTTTTGAGTGCCGCCGAGGCTCGCGATATCGGGAAGAAACGTGCAGCGCATCGCTGTATCGCCGCCGCCGCCCAATACGTGAATGACATGCTCCAGAATATTATCGATCACAAGCGACGACTGCAGACCGGTGGCGAATATGTTCCACTCATCAATGTCGAGCGAGAGCGGACCGTGCGCCGTGCCAACTTCTCCATCCGGAAAATATGGCCGCGAAAGGTTTCCGCCAGCCCGATCGGAGAAAGCGAATGCTCCCGTAAGTGCCGCTGGGTCGGGAATAAAGCTGCGGATGTCGGCAACATAGGAGTCTGGCGACTTGGTTGCGTTAAAGCCTGCCACTGCCGGCGCCGGGGTGCCCATCAAGTCGGATGCCGCTACCGAATTGGAAAAGAACGCTGCTGTTCGGGCCTTCTGCAGAGAGACATCTGTGCCGAAAATCGGTGCGTCGGGACCGCGAACAATGCCCAGAATTTGACCGTTAGTGTCAACGACCGAGATGGAAACTTGCGCGCGAGAATTTAACGGTTGGCGGATCTGGGCACGGGATGCAGTCATCACCGTGAATGCTTCCTCCAGGATGGCGCGGACTTCGGCGGCGGTTAGAGGAGACGCTACAAGCGCGCCATCGCTGCCGGCGGAAACGGGATATCGATTGACGCCGGCGCCGTTGGTCAGGACGTAGATGTCGCTGTTGGCATACTCAGCGCCAGTCGCCGGGCGCGCGCCTGAAGCTTCTGCGCCGTAGGCTGTTCCGGCGTAAACGACGCCGCCATTTGACATGCCGTCGAAATAGGCAGTGACGTCGGCGAGATCGCCTTGAACCCCTCCCGTAATCGCGGCAAAGGATGACGCGCCGGCAGGATCGCTGGCCAAATCATCGCCGTCGTTGTCAGAAAAGCGCAAGGAAGTTCCGTCAACTGTTATGCGGTTGGCGCGTATGGAGACCGGCGCCTCAAATCCAGACGAACCCGCCCATGCGATCGCCTCTTCGTCGCTGACGTCTACGTCAAGCACGTTCGGATCGAAGCCGTAATCGTTGTCCGCAATGACGCCAATTCCGCCGACCAGAAATCCGTCTTTGTAAAGAGGAAAGCCGCCCGGATCCGCAGCAAGACCCAAGGGCGCCCTTTGAGGGCCGATGGACACGCCGCCGCCAACCGCGCGGGTATTGAAATCAGAGCAGGGCAATTGCGAAAACTGCACACCGAACAGCGGTCCGCTCTCCAGACCGACGGTCGTCGGCGCTGGTGGAAAGTGTTCCTGAACAATCTGGCTAGCAGTACGGGTCGAAAATGCATTGCCTGCTGAGGAAAGATAGGCGCCGGTGATCGCCTTGGAGATGGCGGCAAGCGTTGCAGGAACCGCAACGTCCTGAAGGCTCGTGCTTGGCGTGCCGGAAGGGCCATCTCGCACCGTCGTCATCGTGCGGGCGCCATTCATCACAAATACACCGAGGACATTGCCGACTCTGTCCACCACGGCGATTGTCGCCGGTGATCCGCGGGCGCCCGCTTCGCCAACAGCCTGTGCAATGACGGTTTCGACGTCGCTGATGGTCAGGTTTCGCAACTCGGGTTTGAACAGAGGCGATACTGCTGGCGGGGGAGGCGCCGGGGCCGCAGGGTCGGGCAGAGCCACTTCCGGCGCGCCGCCACCGCATGCGGATAGCGTCAGCGCCGATACGGCCACAAACCAAACCTTTTCTCCGCCCCGCATCATCTTCCTTCGGATTCTTCTTTTTGTCCGGCCCTATAGATAGCCGAAACTCACCATAGAGTCGGCGACACGAGCAAAGCTCGCAATGTTTGCGCCCGCTTGATAGTCCACAACGCCATTGCGGACCGGCGCGTACTGAACGCACTGAGCATGGATCGAGCGCATGATTCGTTCCAGCTCTTCTTCGACTTGCTCGCGTGTCCATGAAAGCCGAATTGCGTTTTGCGTCTGCTCAAGGCCGGAACAGCCGACACCGCCGGCATTTGCCGCTTTTGCGGGACCGAAAATCACTCCCGCGTCTTTGAGGGCGTGGACTGCTTGAGCTGTGAGCGGCATGTTCGCCCCTTCCGCGAGGCACTCGATCCCATTCTTCACGAGCACTGCGGCGGTGGTGTCGTCGATTTCGTTTTGCGTCGCACAGGGCAGGCCGACTTGGCATGGAACGGTCCATGGCGATTTGCCGGCGTGATAGGTGATTCCCCGCGCCTCGTTGGCAAGGGCCGACAGGCTTTCTCGGCGGTTTTCCTTCACGTCTTGTAGTACGCGGAATGAGTCTTCGTTAAATCCGTTGGGCGCATGGGCGAAGCCGCGGCTGTCTGAGACGGTGACAACTTTTGCGCCAAGCTGCATGGCGCGTTGCACAGCATAAATCGCCACATTGCCGGAACCAGAGACGACAACATTCTTGCCAGCCATGGACTTGCCATGCCTCTTCAGCATTTCTTCAGTGAACACTACGACGCCGTATCCAGTCGCTTCCTTTCTGATTTCGCTGCCGCCATAGGATAGGCCTTTGCCAGTGATGACGCCACCTGTGTAGCGATGAGATAATTGCTTGTACTTGCCGAAGAGAAAGCCGATCTCGCGCGCGCCGACTCCGATGTCTCCAGCAGGCACGTCGACGTCTTCGCCGATGTGACGGTAAAGTTCCGTCATCATCGCGTGACAGAAGCGCATGATCTCGCCTTCGGACCGGCCTTTTGGGCTGAAGTTGGCGCCGCCTTTGCCGCCGCCCATGGGCAATCTGGTCAGCGCGTTCTTAAATGTTTGTTCAAATCCAAGAAACTTCAGAATTGAAAGGTTCACGCTCGGATCAAATCGCAGTCCACCCTTGTAGGGCCCCATCGAAGAATTGAACTGCACGCGATAGGCTTTGTTCACTTGCGGAACGCCATGGTCGTCTTCCCAGACCACGCGAAAAACGATCGCCCGTTCCGGCTCTGTCATGCGTTCCAAAATGTTGGCGTCACGATACTTGCGTGAGTCCAGATAAAACGGCATCACCGTTTCCACGAATTCGAACACGGCTTGGTGGAATTCTGTCTCATGCGGATTGCGTGCGACCACGCTGTCCATGAAGCCGTCAATATCGCGAACCACGCTGCGCGAGCCTGAACCCACGAAAAATGGCTTCGGCTCCGATGCGTGACTAGCGAGTTGCGCACTCATGTCGCGCTGCGCTTTGAACAGGGGCGAGGGCGTCGCGTCGGCCAACGACGCCTTTTCCTTTTTGCGCCAAAACATCGTATCGCCTCCCACTACCCCATGCGCCCGTTCGGCATCATGGATCCCCGGATATCTAGTCTAGGCCAGTCCGCTCCCAATGCATATGTTGTGGCTAGCCATCATGGCGCGGACAGCGCCGAGATTTCGGCTAACGCCGCCTTAAACGCGCTCTGGTTGTACGTGTAGGGACTTTGCGCCTCCCTGCTGGCCCTTTCGATCGCCGCTCGAACTTCGGCATTCGCCATACCCGTCGCGGCAGTCAGGCGTTGCACTGCGAATAGCGCTTGTTCAGCTCCCGCATAATTTGTGTAGCGATCCGCCAGTTGTGAACTTGTGACCTGACGCAACATGTCCCGCGCGGTGCCGGAGCTCCACTCGTCCGCACTCAGGATACGTTGCGCCGCCGACTGAGCCGTGCTTCGCAATGTTTCCGCCGCGTGGCGGAACTGGCTGCCGCTGTTTTGCGATGCGGCATGCAATACGCGCCCTTCGCTCTCCAGTTGTTCCGCGAGCGCCGGGTCGATGACCCGCATCGCCGCCTGCAGCATGATCAGATTTGCATCGTTTAAAATGGGTGCGCCGGGGCCAAGCGACCTTCCAGGATTGGGTCTCCAGCTCAAGTTGGCGGAGCTGTCGGATATGGGTTGGTGGCATGCATGGCAGTCGAAAAAGACCAGCTCGGGGAAGGCTCCTGCCGATCCGGTGTTGGTGTCGATGAGCAGGTCAAGCGTTCGCTCCAGCCCCATCGCCTGACCAATCGCCCAGATTTGTGCGCCGGGTGCAACCTTCTTGCGGGCGCGGTAGTCGTCATCGACCACATGATGCTGTTGAATAGTCGTGTACAGATCAAGTTCGAACTTGAGGCGTGGGTGTCCGGCGCCCATAAGCCGATGATTGACAAATTGGTTCTCGTAGCTGGATCCAAGGTGGCAGTTCATGCACAAATTCGCCCGTGCGGCGGGATCCTCAGTCGGATAAAGTCCGGCCTCAATGTTTTGCTGGTGACCCGCGCCGATCCGGTGAAAGGCGAGCCAGTCCTGCGCGCCACCGTGGCACGCTTCACATCCGACGCCGTCTGAAATCTGAAAGCGCTCACTGCGACGCGCCGCGGGCACGTTATCGGCGTGGCAGTCGAGGCATTGCGGTGCCTGATGGGCGGGGCCAATTCCAAGATTTGCAGCGATCCGCTTGCCATGGGGGGACAAAAGAGCCTCATAGGCGCGTGAATGTGCGCCTTTTTCCCCGCGTGAGGCCCATTGAAAGTATTCGTTTTGTCCAACCACGGGGCCTGCGCCAACACCGCTAACCTGGTCGCCGTGGCAGCCGGCAGTTGAACAGCTCGGGACTCCGGTGTGAATCAATCCGTCGCTCAGAGGCAGGGGGTGGGTTTCCGCCATCCATTGCTGCGCGTGCGCCACGCTTGTGAACATAGCGAGGATTACGAAGATGAAAGTCATTCGGCGCATCATGGCGACCGTCCGCTTGTTTTTCGCAAGCGCGCCGGTTGCATCCGCGGAGCGCTGGCTTGGCCTGTGTGAGGATCGTCATGGTAAATGTGGCAAGTTAAGCAATCTGAAGCGATTGCTGTTTTTCCCGGCCGATCATCATGACATTCACGGCACTGAGTGATGGAAGGCATTAACACATCTTCAGACTTGCTTGAAGATTCCGCTCGGTGACAGGAGACGCATGGAAGATTTCCAGTCATGTGCTCGGCATGGCTGAAGCGGGCCTTGGGCAAGTAAGACTGTGTTAACGTCACCGGCGTCAGCTCCGGCAGTCCCTCGCGCAACGCTGGATCCTCGTTTTCGTGACACTTTCGGCAGATGCCCTGTTCGGAGAAAATTCGCTCGACCATCGCATCTGTGTTCTTGCGAGCATTATTAAAAGCTTGTGCGCGAAGGCGCTCACGCCGGGCGCGCGCATCGGCGCTAAGCTGCCGGTCCAACACGCTGGCTTGTTCTCCGAGCAAGAGATTGGTTGCTTGCGCGAGGTAATAGTCTTCAAGCACACGCCGGACTTCCGTCGGCTCGCCATGAGGCAAGGCGCGAATTTCAGTCTCGCTGGCTGCGAAAGCGAGCGAGTGACAGTCGCTGCAATGCTTTTCCATTTCGATTGGCTGAATTAATGCGCCAGCCGCATCTGGTTCGTGGCAATCGGCGCAATCAAGTTCGGCCCCATATCTTGCGCGAAGCCTGTCTGGCAACGTCGCCAGCTTGCGGACTACTTCCTCGTCTTTCAAGTGAAAGTCATGGGGGAAGGTCAATCCGCTTTTTTCTTTCGGGTGATTGACCAACGAAATTCGTTCGACCGCCGCAGGAGATGATTGCGGATCCAGAATGATTTGCGGAGAAAATTCCGGATGCCGCCGTGCAAAGTTTGAAACATTCACGAGGGATGTGTCTGTGTAATTCTCATCCAGCGCAGCGTGACAATCGACGCAAAGCTGGGAGTTGGATGGCGTGACGCCCTCTGGCCCATTATGCTCGAAATGGCAGGAGCCACATCGGCCTTCGGGAATGCTCAAACTCTCGCGCACCGCCGTGAGCCAAACTGCTGCACCGTCCTGATGTGGGGAAGCCGCAAACATGGCGTCCGGTTGAGCGTGATCGCGCATGTCTTCGTGGCAGCTGATGCAGGTTTCGTCTTTGACGCGTGTAAAGGCCTGTGTGTGACAGTCGCGGCAGTCAGCTGCAAGATTTGCGTGAGATGTAGACATGCCGCCAGCAAGCCAGTTTTTAGACGTCGTTTGAACTAGGCGATCGGAGAAACTGGATGTTTCAGCCTCTTTCGCCCTGAAGTGAAGCGCAACCGGCGTCGCGAGAAATAGCGCCACAATGAACGCGAAGAAAACCCACGCCGTTAAGCGCTTGTCCGGTGCATAGCCGCTCATGGAAAACACAGCGTCTTCGCTTCGTTTGTCACGCAGCGCCGTCGGTTCTTCTACAAGCTCGACCGTGACGAGCATATCGCCTTGTTCATCGGCCGGTGACAATAGCAATTTGTACGGGCCGATGCGAATGACGGACTTGTCGTTCAGCCCGATTTCTCTCCGCCGCACCTGACCTCCGTCGACGCGGACGCGATGGTCGGCGTTAGCTTCAATGCGGGCCTTTTTATCGGATAGCTGAGTGATTTTGGCGTGGCGCAGTCCGACGCGCAGATCGCCGAGGAACACATCGCAATCCGTAGCGCGACCCAGTGTAACGTCATTCTTCTCATACAGCGTTGGGCGGACCGTGATACGGCCGCCGGGGCGTTTTTTTATGAATTCTACTCTGATCGCCATTTCTGCCTCACCAGTAGAAGAAGACAGAAACGATGTGCGCGGTCAGCGCCGCCAGAAGGGCAAACGATAGCGGCACATGAAAATAGAGCCACAACTGCAGCAGCGTTTTGCTGCGGATATGACGGCGTGTGCGCAACAACAACGCCGCTTTCCGCTCCAGAATGGCAGTGACCGCTTCAAGCGGACGGCGCATCTCCGGATCTGCGTTCGCGGCGGCCTTTCTCAACCGGTTCGCAGCGCGTGTTGTGGCGCAGTTTTGTTGCGCATTGTTGATAGAAGTGAACAGGCCAGGCTTAACGCGTGTTTTCCTGATCGCATTGGTGACATCTTTCAAATACTTTTGGTCAAGCGGCCGGGCGGCCTCCCGCAACTCGCTATTCAAAGCGCGGATCGCATCGAGCATATCCTTTTGACTGCGATGCGCGCGGTTGTCGCTCATTTTGCGAGGCACCACTGAATAATAATAAACACCAAAAAAGCCCGATACGATGACAATCACCATGATTGCATACGCAAGCGTGTGGACATTCAGGCCGAACTGAAAGCCCGAGTGAAGCGTCGCCAGGACCAGAAGTGAGGAGCCGAGATAGACGTGCGCCGACGTCCATCCTTTGAGGCTCCAATTGCCTTGTGTCATCGCGCGCTTGCGAATGCCCAGCATCATCAGCCACAAGATGAGCAACGCTGAAATGGTCCCTAGGGTGTAGCCGTACCAAGTGCCGCCATTCGGTCGAACTTTTTGATCGACAATCGCGTAGACGATGATCGCCGCGATCATCGCGACGCCAGCAAGCTTCAAATAGCGGAAGCGTTTATGCGCGAGAAATCCTTCATGCGAAATAGGAAGTCCGCCGGTGCGCATATGTACATTGCGGTCCATGACTCACGAGTTTCCGTCAGTCGCAAGCGACAAGTATTCATCAGGAGAAATCCGCTTCGCGGCGCCGGTGGGGCATGCGCGAACGCAAGCGGGGCCCCCTTTTTTTCCTGAACACATGTCGCACTTGACCGCGAGTTTAGGGGGCTCGTCGTTCCCTTTGCGCGCCTTGGCGATCCATTCTTTATTCGGCTCTCCCGGCCCGGGTCCTGCGCCGAAGAACATCCATGAAAGCAGTCCCGGCTTTTCGGGAGGAACCGCCGCCATCTGGATCACGCCATATGGGCAATATCGTTGGCAGTTGCCACATCCAATACATTTTTCATCGATAAAGACTTCGCCGTCAGGTCCGCGGTGAATCGCGTCCGGCGGGCAATCGGTCATGCAGTGAGGGTGCTCACAATGGCGGCAGGAGGTGGGAACGTGAATATAGGCGTATGAGTTTCCGGCTTCGCGGTCGAGCCGGGATATGCCTTCGTGGATATCGGCGCACGCCTTTTCGCAGTTGTCACAGCCAATGCACAGCGTTTCGTCGATAACCAGGGCGTCAGTCGCTTCAGAGAGCCCTTCCTCTTCGAGAAGGAACCGCGCCACGGAGGTGTGCATGTCGACAACGGAGGAAAAGCTTTCTCTCTTTGCTTCTACGTAATCGTTCAATTTGCGGCGAGAAGCTACTAGTCGCTCAACCTCGCGATAGAGATCTGGATTGCTGCCGAGAATGCGTTCGAACACCGCGCCAGGAAGCCGAACAACTTCGGACTTGATGGCGGCGCGCACGGTAGCCGTTCGCAAGCCGTCATAGAATAGCGACATCTCGCCGACGTAATTGCCGGCGAGCACATAGGACAGGAAAACATCCTTGCCGCCAATGCGCTTCTCGACGACAGCGCTGCCCGACCGGATGATGAAAATGTCTGTCGAACGTTGGCCTTCCTGAATGAAAGCGTTCCCCGACTTCAAGGGAACTATTTCAGCGGCGTTCAGAATGTCGTTGATTGCGTGGCGTGGAAGCAATTGACCAAAAATCTGTCCAACTTGGCGTTCCGTGGAGATGCGATCCATCCGCCGCTTCACGCCCGGCACGGAGGCCATCAGTTTGAGCGTGGCGTTGCGCGGGATTTCCAGCAACATCGCAGTTTCGGCGGCGCGCACAGTCGCAGTACGTCTTCGTCCGGAAATCAATCCGAGTTCGCCGAAAATATTGCCCTTGGTGATCGGCACCGTATTGCGGGGGTTGGCGGGATCAACCTCCACAGCAACGGAACCATCAACAATAGCGAATATCGAAGAGCCGGTATCGTTCCGGTTGACGACGATGTCCCCGCGCTTTTTGTAGTGGATGTTAGAGCTCAGCAGGAATTCGCGCATTTGCAGCGCCGACACATCGCTGAGCACGTCAACAGTCGAGCGAATATGTTCGAGCCACTCATCGACGCTGCGGCGAACCGGAGCTGCCTTGAACAACTCTTCAAGCAGTGGAGTGTCGGGCGGCCGCAAGTCGCGATTGCCGGAGATGAACTCCACGACATCATGCCCTTGGTTCATGCAGTGCTTGATGAGAGGAAATCCCGCGAGCGCCCCGATCACGTAGAGTCCCGGCACCGTCGTTTCGTACTGAGGCGTCAGAACGGGAAAGGCTTCGCGATCGGGCCCTGTGAATTGGACTCCTGCGGCTTCAACGAATTTTCGCGGCGGCGCGGCGCCCAATCTGGCGATAATGCGGTCGCAGGGCAAGCGCGCTTCGCCGTCTTTTGTGTCGACAACGGCCACCCAGAGACTTTCGCCGGACCCGCCGCGTTCAACTCGAATGAGCGAAGATTCCGTGATGAAATCGAGGCGACCTTCGTCGCGCGCTTTGAATAGCGCCTGAACGTTTGCGTCCTTTGCGCGTGGAAAGCTATCCGCGCGCTGGAGCAAAGTGACGACATTGCCCTGATCGGGATGCGCGACACCGAGTGCATTCTCAATCGCCGCGTCGCCGCCGCCGATTACGATAATGTTCTCGTCGTAAAACTCTCTGGGATCGTCCAGTTGATACTGGACAAACGATTGATCTGTGCCGGGATTACTCAGTTTGTTCGGGTTACCCTGCACGCCGACGGCCAGCACGACATATTCGGCCTGGATCAGTTCTCCGTTGGCGAGCGTAATCTGAAACGCGCCGCGCGAGCCGCTTATCGCAGTGACATTAGCGTTGCGTTTGACATTGATTTTTAGCTTGTCCGCATCCTGATCCCAGCGGTCGATGATGCTTTCGCGAGAGCCGGCTTTGAAGGCGATGTCCGACCGAATCGGCAATTGATCCGGCGTAGACATGATGTACTTGCCGCGCTGATACTTGTAGATTGTGTCAGAAAGGTGAGGCGCTTTTTAGAGTAAAACATGTGGAAGACCCTGCGCGGCCGCACGGCCCGCGGCGCTCAGCCCGGCGGGGCCGGAGCCGACAATAGCGATCTTTACGCTCTCCACTGATGGTCCCCGATATCCCTGTGAAGAATCAATAAACTCAAATGCCTCGCCAATCCACCTTTTCAACGCCGAAAGCGCTAGTCGCGAGGCGCAGTGAAGCCGCGAAAGTCGTCAAAACACTGTCGCCCAGACGTCAATCTTCTCTCCGGAACTCCGTGCCGGTTCTTGTTGCACTGCCGAACTATGGATAGTCAATTTTCGTTAACGTCCGCTTGCGCATTCAGCGAGACTGTGCGTAACTTTTGCACTCGCATCGGCGACTATCGAGACACGGAGTTGGGATTCTGGGTTTCGGAAGAGTCATGCGAGTTATGTTGGGGGCATGGCGCGGGGCGAAACGCGCTGAAATACCTAGCGTGAACCGCGCCATTGCGTCGTTGCGGAGCATATGAATGCGTGAAAATTTGAACACGTATTCAGAGCTGCGCTCACCGCGGGGGAAGCTATGATTTCGGGATTAAGCGACATTCAGTTCGTTTTTGCGATGCTGGTGGCGTTTCAAGTCAAGCACTTCATCGGTGATTATCTTCTTCAAACCACTTGGATGGTTAGAGGCAAAACGAAGCCGGGAATCGGCTTCATTTTTCCCTTGTCAGTGCACGTTTTCATCCATGCGGCGACGACTCTCGCCATCGTTTGGTTTGTAAATCCCAACCTTTGGTGGCTCGCTGTTTTTGATTTTGCCGCCCATTTCACGATGGACACCATCAAGTCGAATCCGGGACTGCTCGGCCGTTACACGAATATGAACAAGCAATCCTTTTGGATTCCGTTCGGCATTGACCAGATGGTGCACCACTTGACCCACTACACGATCATCTGGGTGCTGCTCATGCACCGCTAAGTGCATATTTTTGCGTAGTAATTGCGCCATTTCCGGGGGTGGGGCGTCTTAGAAAACGGTTGCGGCCAGATGGCGCGCAGCGCATAGTTGAAAGCGGGATGGTCGCCGCGCCGGAATGGAGAATTCACGCGTGGCTCTGCAATTGCATTTAATTCGGGCGGCATTCTCGCTCATTGCGAGTTTTGGGCTGGTCCAGGGGGCATTTGATGGTTAATCGGGCGAATTTTCGCAGAGCGGGCTCGCTGGTAATAACTGCGCTGTGCGCGATGGGGGCAGCTGCCGCCCAAGCGCCTGAAGAAGCCGCGCGCGAAGAGGCGGATCAAACTTTTTTGGACCAACAAAGGCGGGCCGCAGATCGCGATAGCCGAAGACCCCCCGCCATCCCGTTCGAGCAGATACTTGTGGCCCCGGACAATATTCAACTAAACATCGAGTATGCCCGTCAGCAAATTATCGCCGGCGATCTGAAAGAGGGCGTTGCCACACTTGAAAGGGTCCTTCTCATCGACCCCGCACGCCATGATGTTCGGGTGCTTTATGGTCTGGTTCTCTATCGCCTCGGTCTGTTCGACCGCGCGCGGTATGAACTCGAACTTGCGCTGGAAAGTGGAGAGCTGCCCTCGGCGCTGGCCGCAGAAGCCGAGACTTATCTCGGACGCATCAAATATGAACAACGCCTGACGCGCGCGTCTCTCACGCTGACAACCGGCGTCGATTACGATAGCAACCGAAGCCAGTCGCCGTCGAGCGGGCAGTTGCTTTTTACGCTGCCCATGGGACCGACTACGGTGCTTCCAGCCTCTCCTGAGGTTGATGATTTCGCCTACATATTTTCCGCACAAGGAAGATTAGTGAGAGATCTCGGCACGCAAGCGGGCCACACGCTTCACGCTGACGCTTCATTTTACCATTCCGACAAGACAGAGTTAGACAGTCTTGATCTCAATGCTGTCTCCATTGCATTGGGCGGCACCTGGTATTCGGGGAATTGGTCCGTTTCGCCTCGGATTCGCGGCGGCATGTATTGGCTTGATGGCGAAGACTATCTGCGCTCTCTCGGAGGCGAGGTGGAAGTCGCCTATCGCTGGAATCCAAAAGTTACGTCTTACGCGAGCGTTCGCGGTGAAGACGAAGACTTCCGCGACACATCGAACTTTGGCGTGGCTTCGCAGCGCTCCGGGCGGAGGGTTACGGCCCGCACCGGTGTCGCCTGGCGCTTGAGCCCGACGCAGACTCTAACGGTCGAGGGCATGTACTCGGACAAGAACGCGACTGTCGGGTACGAATCCTACCAGCGTTACGGCGGTAACGTTCAGCACAGCTGGCTGTTGGGTCGTGGTGCATTTTCGTTGATTGGCTTCTGGGCGGAGAACTCAAGTTACGACACCGCCGACGCGTTTATTAGCCCGAACATCATAAGGGACGACTGGCTGTATCGCGGGCGCGTGACGGTCGGTGCGCCGGTTTCGTTTTTCGCGCCCGGACTGCCCGAAGCGATCAAAGATATCCACCTGATCGCGCAGTATGAATACGAGTCTGTGGATTCAAACATTTTGAACTTTGACTACAAATCGCACAAGGCGGCGTTCTTGGTGTCGAAGCGAATTGCGTTTTAGGGGGACGAAATGAACAGAAAAATGTGCAGCTCGGCCCTGAAAGTTTGTGCCTCAACGGCTGTATTGAGCTTAGCGCTGACGTCGGCGCAAGCGGCCGAATGTTTTGACAGAGACACCAATGATCCAAAGGCCGGGAACGCTACAGCGGTCATTGGGCCGGCCGTGGACGTCGAGCGGATGAACCGCAGCGACAGTTTCCGCCCTCGGAACGGAGCTGACATGTTCAGCGGTGATCGTGTTCGCACCGGTGCGAATTCCCACTTGCAGCTGAAGCTTTGCGACTGGAGCACCTATACATTTTCACCGGATTCTGACTCCGCCATTAGTGAGTTTTTCGACAGCGAGGGCGCGGGGCGGCGCAGGGTCGTCAATTTCTTCCGTGGCGGAATGCGTTTTGCCTCAGGTCGCGACACCGCTCCCGGCTCGACTGAAGTCGAGATTCAGGAATCTGGCGTGACCATGGGCGTACGTGGCACGAATGTGATCCTTGTGGAGCTAGACGGCTATGTTTATGCGCTCCTCGAAGGACCCGTGCGTGACAATAGCGGTCTCACTCCCAAAGGTCTGGTAGAATTTTGGACCGACGATAACCGCAACGCCATCGAAGCGACTTTGATGCGACCAGGTTTTGCCGTTCGTATCGGCCCGGATGGCGTATCTGAACCATTCCGTGCAGACGCTGAGCTACTGCGGCGAATCTACAGCGCATTCGTACCTGTAGTGCCGGAAGGTGATGGCGAAACTTTTGAATACGCCGGAGACGCCCTGGATGAGTCCGGGCAAGGCACGCAGGAAGGCGACGAATACAAAGAGTACGCGGAGAACAAGAACGACAAAGACGACGAACAAACCGAGCAGCGCCCGGAAGATGAAGATGAGGAGATGCAACCACCGCCAACAATGATTCCGGTTGGCGAAATTCTTCCTCTTGACGCGCTGGAAGATTTTGCCGCCGCTCAGCAAAATCCTGACGGGCATATTTTCGTTTTGGCGCCGGCGACGATGCAGGTCGACAATGGGGGCGCGATTACAACTGAAACCGGTGTGGCAATGTTCCAGGTCGCCGTAGATTGGGCGAGCCGTACCGTCGCGCCTGATGCGCTGGCGTCTTTCGTGAAATTCGACTTCACAGTCACAGATCCGAATGACTTGACTCAGCGAAACTTCTCGGGACTGCAGCCATTTGCGGTGCTCGATCAATACTTCCAGGCGTTGTTGGCGAGCAACAACGTTCCGTTTGCCAGCGGCTCCGGCGGCTTTGCCGAATTTACCACGCCAACCTACATGCTGACAATTCGGCAGGGCCCCAACGGCACGGTCACAGCTGATGTTTCCCTCGACTGGTCGGCGACAGACCCGGGGCAGGGGACCGGATTCATGATCACCAGCAGCGCTGAGGACTTGGTGCTCTCGCCCGGCGCCGGCGATCTCGCATATTTTTCAAACAATTTGGGCAGCATCTATTCCCTGTCCGAACTCAATGGTCTTGTCCGTGGCGGAGTCTCGATTTTGACGGGTAGTTCTACGGATGTGGTCTCCACACTCGGCGCTGCGACGAAGTTGACCGGGACCGCAGTTGCGCAGTTGGAAATCGACTTCACAAACCGCACCATTGGCGGCGGATCTTCGTTCGTCGCATTCGCTACGGCGACCGATGCTGCAACAGGCGGGCAGTCGACTGCTCAGCATGTTGCGCTCGATCAGGCTGTTTCATTCGACAGCGGATTATTTGCGCTGGCGTTCTATACGCTGGCGCCTATGTCGTCTGATCCCAATGTGTTGCAAGGACAGGTGCAAGTTTACAATCCCGAAGGTCTCGGCGCCTATATCGCGTCGATTTTAGATGATGACGCCGGAAATCATATCTACTCGGAACTTTCGCTTTCTGACGGGTCAAGTCCCGGCCCGCTCACATCCGTGGCCGAGTTGGACGCATTTAACGGCATAGGGTCCTTCTTCTACGACGGTACGGGGGTTTTTGGCGGCTTTGCGCAATTAAGAGACGCAGGCGGAAGCTTTTATTTTGGAACGGTGGACGCGGCCATCGACATTAATTTCGTCTCCAGGACGATTGGCGGCGGCGCTTCGTATGTGACTGTGGACATTTCGGGCGCCGGATTGAATTTCACGGAAACGCTCAATTCGGTCAGCTTTAACGATGCGTTGAACGGCGTCGCTGCGTTCGGTCTGAATGCTGATGACTTCAGTGGCTCCAATATCGACGCCGCATTGCTATTGATCCGCAACAATCCGCAACTTGGCACTGCCAGCGAAGCAGACCTGCACATCAATTTTAACGATGGAGCAGGCGGCGTGGGGAGCGGCGAGATTTACCACATGCCATTGAGCTCGCCGGGTTAATCAAATGCGCAACGGGCGCAGCATTTTTGGACCTCGACTTGCCGGCATCATTGGTGCTGCGCTTGCGCTGGCCGTCGTCTTTCAGCAGCCGGCTCTGGTGAATATTGCGCGGGACCGGCTGTTCGATCAGTTCCAGCGTTTGTCGCCACGGGCGTATTCGGCAGACCCCGTTCGTGTTGTCGAAATTGATGACGCAGCGCTCGAAAAGTACGGACAGTGGCCATGGCCGCGCCATCGGTTTGCGTCAATTGTCGATAAGCTTAGTGACGCCGGCGCGGCTGCAATTGTTTTCGACGTCATTCTCGCCGAACCTGATCGAACAAGCCCGTCCAATGTGTCAACAAGCTGGCTCGACGCACCGGTCCTGGCGCCGATTGTCGCCGAGCTCAGTGCTTCTGACTTAAATAGCGTAGATCATGATCGCAGGCTGGCGATTTCACTGGCGTCTGCGCCAACGGTCCTGCACCTCACTGCGCGATCGGGAGCCTCGGATGGCGGTCCATGCCCGCCGGCGCTCGATGCGTCCCGCGTTCAAGGGATGCCCGCAAGCGCTCTGGCCAGGGTGGCGCCCAGCTTTCGACAAGTGGTGCCGCCATTGCCAATGTTTCGGGGGGCTGCGAGCGGCGAAGGTTTTGCGCGCGCGGCGCTGAACGATGACGCCATAGTGCGAAGCGTGCCTCTGATCGCCTTGGCTTGTGATGGTGCGGAGATTTATCCGAGCCTTGCGCTCGAGGCCATTCGTGTCGCCGCTCCAATGCTCGATCCAAAATACGCCCCGGCTGCGTTCACCCGAGCCGCAGGCGAAGGCCCGTGCCGGGCGCATGTGACAGGCTCGCCTGGTCATTCCGTGTCTGAAGTCGTTCTTTGCCGGTTGCGGTTCCCAACCACCGGCGATGGGCAGTTATGGGTGCACTATTCCGACCCGTCGAGCGTCGAAACACGCAGACTGTCGGTGGTGGATATTATTGAGGGCAGCGCTGAATCGATCACGAACGACGTGCGCGGTCGGATCGTCATGATCGGCGCGTCAGCGGAAGGTCTGCGAGACGTCTTGATCACGCCGCTGGGTGATGAACGTCCCGGAGCGCACATTCATGCCGAAGTTATTGAACAGGCGCTTGGCGGCGACACGCTTTTCCGGGCTTGGGATCTGATGCGCCCAATGGAAATAGGGGCGGCGATTGTCGTTTCCTTGTTGATGTTGATTTTTCTGCCGCGCATGTCTGCGGCGGGCGGATTTAGCGTTTGGTTCGTGCTGTCGGCGGCGCTGTTCGGTGGCGCGTATCTCGCATTCAGCGCCTCGCGTCTGTTGATCGACCCGGTAACGCCAGGGTTGGTGCTGACGTCGGCGTTTGTGCCAGCCTTTGTGGTGATGTTCCAGCAGGAGCAAATGGCGCGGCGTTTCATTCGCGGTGCTTTTGGAAAGTTTTTGTCACCGCTCTTGTTAGAGCGCCTCGAGCGCGATCCGACACTGCTGAAGCTGGAAGGGGAACAACGCGAAATTACCGCGTTCTTTTCTGACATTCGCGGGTTCACGAGCATTTCGGAACAAATGTCGCCACAGCAGGTGACGACCATGTTGAACCAGTACTTCACGCCCATGACGCGCATTGTTACGGAACATAGCGGACTTGTTGACAAGTATATGGGCGATGGCATGGCGGCCATGTGGAACGCACCGGTCGATGTCGCAAATCATCCTGCAGAGGCTGCGCGGGCAGCGCTGGAAATGCTAGAATCGCTTGAGAAGCTGAACGACGTTTGGCGCGCAAACAAACAATTGCCCGTCAAGGAAATAAAAATCGGCATTGGTCTGCATACAGCGGAAGCGCGCGTCGGTAATTTCGGCTCCGAAGACAAGCTGGAGTACTCCATGCTTGGCGATATGGTGAACCTGACGTCGAGGCTTGAAGCGCTCACCAAGCAATATGGCGTGCCGATTATCATCTCGGCGCACACTCGCGAGCGGATTGCCGACTTCGCCGCACTGCCTCTCGGCGCCTTTACGGTGAAGGGCCGCACCGATCCAACCATCATTTTCGCCCTTGTCGGCGATGAAAAGCTGTCGGCGAAGCCGGCCTATCAACAGTTCAAGCGTGACTTTGAATCCGGTGTTGTGGCGCTGGAAGAGGGCGACGCCTATGCGGCGCTCGACCATTTCGGGGCCTGTCAGCAGGGCGAAACCTATGGTCTCGACACCGCGATCGAGCAATTCAAAGCCCAAGCCGACGCCATGCGCCAGGCGGCAGGCCGTTAAACCCTTGGTTTAACGACCTTTTAGCGCGATTTAAGATTCATTAAGCAATCCGGCCGGAGCTGTGATCCTCATCACAGCCCCTTTGCCAGCATTCGCCTACCTTCTCCTCATCGGCGGTCGATAGAGACCGGGAAGACAGAAAACAGGAGAGCATCATGGGCGTCATCGAAATCATCC
>CAZAOB010000014.1:0-10225 GCA_964486635.1 uncultured Caulobacterales bacterium
ACTCCGGCGCGGCCACCGATCAGCTCACGCGCTTCACGGACGTCATCGGGCTGCTGGACAAATGACAGCGCCACGTAATCGACACCGATGCCTAGCGCGAAATCAAGATCGGTGCGGTCCTTTTCAGTGAGCGCGGAGATTGGCAATCGCCGCCCAGGGACATTTATGCCCTTCTTGTTCTTCAACTCGCCGGGTGTATCTGCTTTAGCGATGATGTGATGCTTGTTTCGCTCCCAAACGGTCACTTGCAATCGCCCGTCATCGAGCTTCAAAACGTCGCCAGGCTGAAGAACATCCAGCAGCTCACGATGCGGAATCGGGATGACATTGTCGTCATTCGACTCTGCGGACAGGCTGAGTTTGTATTCCGCGCCATAACGCAGCTTGATCGCGCCGCCGGCGAACGAACCGGTCCGGATTTTCGGCCCCTGCAAATCCGCGAAAATGGCGGTTGGGACGCCAGTGTCGCGCTCTATGTCGCGAATGGCGCGCGCCACGGCTGCGAGTTTTTCGTGATCGCCGTGACTCATGTTCAGGCGGAAAACGTCGACGCCTGCGTTGAACAGCAGGCGCAGCATGGACGGCGATGAGCTGGCCGGTCCAATGGTCGCAACGATCTTGCAAAGTCGGTTTCGCATGGGCGTGGACGCTACGCGTATTCGTTTCGCAGGAGAACACCTAAATTGGTCTAAGCGGGCTATTCACCGCTTTGCGGGTGCACGTCCTGACCATAAAGAGAAATTGTCGAGAGGGACATTTTCGCCGAGCCTTCGACTGGCCGCCGACTGTAAGCGACGTAGATCAGCGTCTTGTTGGTCTCGTCGTAGATCCGGCGCACGGCCATGGACTTGAACACCAGGCTGATGCGCTGAGAAAAGACTTCTTCTCCATCCTTGCCCATGTCGATTTCGCCAATCTTGATCTCGCCAGTCTGGCGACACGCGATCGACGCATTGGAAGGATCTTCAAACCAATTGCCTTTGGCGACCCGATCCCAGAATCCGCGATCAAAATGCGAGAGGTGGCACGTCACACCTTCCACTTTGGGATCAGACAGCGCCTGCACCTTGATCTCGTTTCCAACCAGATCGTTTTTGAACTCCCCAACTTCGTTTTCTTTTTTGCCGCAAGCGGCGGCGCCAAAAAATACGCAGAATATGCAAACGAGACGAAGCGAGATCAGGGGCATATGAGCTCTATCTATCGATTGCACAACGCGGCTTTGGCCGCCTCGTAGTCCCGCGCCATGCGGTCGACAAAGTCGGCGGTCGTCGCCACTTCTTTGACTGCGCCAATGCCCTGACCGCATCCCCAAATGTCCTTCCAAACCTTCTTGGCGCTTTCGCCGCCTGATTTGAAATCCATTTTTGTGGGATCGCTCACCGGCAGGTTGTCCGGATCAAGGCCTGCGTTTCGGATCGAGGTCTTGTGATAATTTCCGTGCACGCCCGAAAAGTAATTCGAATAGACGATGTCATCGGCATATCCGTCGACGATGCCTTGCTTGTAAGGATCATCCGCATTCGCTTCCGCCGTCGCGATAAACGCCGACCCGATATAGCCAAAGTCAGCGCCCATTGCTTCCGCCGCCAGCACTGACTGTCCGCGAGCGATGCAGCCTGAGAGCGCCAGCGGCCCGTCGAACCATTCGCGAATCTCCTGAACCAACGCGAACGGCGACTGCACGCCAGCATGGCCGCCGGCGCCGGCCGCGACGCAAATCAGTCCGTCAGCGCCTTTATCGATCGCCTTTTTCGCAAATGTGTTGTTGATGACGTCATGCAAAACAATGCCGCCGTAAGAATGGATCGCTTCATATACTTCCTCGCGGGCGCCCAGCGAGGTGATGACGATCGGGACTTCGTGTCTGACGCAGGCTTCGACGTCATGCATCAATCGTTCGTTGGTGCGATGGACGATCTGATTGACCGCATAGGGTGCGGTCGGAAGATTGGGCTGTTCGCTTTCGTGGCGGGCCAGCGCTTCTTTTATCTCGACAAGCCACTCATCAAGCTTTTCGGCGGGCCGCGCATTGAGCGCTGGAAATGAACCGATGACGCCGGCCTGGCATTGAGCAATGACGAGCTTAGGCGTCGAGACGATAAACATGGGCGCGCCAATTACCGGCAGACGCATTTTGGATTTCAGCTCGCTCACAGTCGTCATTACTATCTCCTTGTTTCGGCTTAGGTATAAAGCAGCCCGGCTCGCCTGCAACCGGCATCGGCAGTGCTTTGCCAAGGGCGCTTCGCCGAGTCATATTGTCAAAAACGATAGGGAGCCCCATGCGCCATCGAGAGATACTTAATCCGCCAGTAATCGCTGATCTGATTCGTACTCAAGCAAAGTTGCGGCCCGACGTGGTCGGTCTCGAATTTGAAGGCCGGTCATTCACCTATGCACAGATGAATGAACGGTCGAGTCGCGCAGCGAACGCATTGACGGCCCTCGGCGTAAGACGCGGCGATCGGGTGGCCTGGCTGGCGCGGAATGTCGCGACATTCTGGGACGTTCTGTTTGGCGCCGCTAAAATCGGTGCGATTGTGACGCCAGTGAATTGGCGGCTCGCGCCAACCGAAGTTGCACAGATATTGAAAGATGCGCGGCCGGCCATTTTCGTCGGCGAGCAGATGTTCATTACGCCGCTGGAACAGAACGGACTGGCGCCATCGGTCAAGACGATGTTGTTAGGGGATGGCGGGCCTGATTGCATTGATGCGTTTATCGACGCCCAGTCTGCGCAGGAGCCGGACTTCGAGCCAGCGTCTGACGACGTCATCGTTCAATTGTATACGAGCGGTACGACGGGCCTGCCAAAAGGCGTTCTGCTGTCCAGTCGTTGCTATTACGAAGTCGGCATTGCAGGCGAGAAGGCCAATGTGGTGCTTCCACAAACGGAAGATGAAATAGCTCTCCATTCACTGCCGCACTTTCATGTGGCGGGCGTAAATTTCGGATTGATGGGGATCGCCCGCTCGATGCCGATCGTGCAACATCGGCAGTTCGATCCGGCGGCGATTGTTGCGGCGGCGCAAGGCGACCGTCCGTTAAACGCGTTTCTCGTCCCGGCGATGATCATGATGATCCTCGAAGCGGCGCGCGCGGCGGGCAAGCCGCTGCACAAATTTGCGCATGTCAGTTATGGCGCGGCGCCGATGCCCGAACCGCTGCTGGACGCAGCGATGGCGGCGATGCCGAACGCACGGTTCACACAGTTTTATGGGATGACGGAAACGACCGGCGGCGTGACGGTGCTGCAGCATGAAGATCATGCGGCAGGAAAGAAGCAGCGCGTCTCCGCTGGAAAACCATTGCCGGGCTGCGAGGTGAAGATTTTCGATCCTGCGACGCGCAAGGAAGTTCCGGCCGGCGAAACAGGTGAGATCGTGGCGCGCTCCAATTTTGTCATGGAGGGCTATTGGGACAACCCCTCCGCGACGGACGAGGTCATTCGTGGCGGCGACTACTGGTCCGGCGATGCGGGCTACATCGATGAAAACGGGTTCGTTTATGTAGTCGATCGCATAAAGGACATGATCATCTCCGGAGGCGAAAACATTTATCCTGCGGAAATCGAAACTGTGCTCGCTACCTGCCCTGAGCTGATGGAGTCGGCGGTGGTCGGGGCGCCGGACGAGAAGTGGGGAGAGGTCGTAAAAGTCGTGGCGGTGAAGCGGCCAGGCGCCGACATCGACTCCGAGAAGCTTACCGCCTTCTTGAAAGGCAAAATCGCGGACTTCAAACTTCCCCGGCATGTTGCATTTTTGGACATGTTGCCGCGAAACCCCTCCGGAAAAGTGCTCAAAACGGCGCTTCGCAAGCTCGAATAGCGTTGGGAAGCGAGGGTGAAAGGCGCCGTTGATTCGCCAAATCGGAGATTTATTGGCGGAAAATGCCTCTCCTCAGATGTAATATTTCCGGGATTGCAATCCAGAGTAGCGCAGTCGCGCGTTTTGAGGGCGTTTACCGCTAAAAATTACCGATTTCTTACCAAACCACTATCAGTTCGGCGCCGAAATTGATAAGATGCCCGGAGTTACGTGACTTTTTTTGGGGGAGACCATGAAAAAACTACTTTCGATTGCTTTGGGGCTAGGCTTCTGCTTTGCCGCAAATGCGAACGCCGCGCCGATGACACTCGGTTCGGTCAGCTTTGACACAGACAACGCCGCGACCACAGTTCTGTGGGCGCAAGGCGGCGTGTTCACCGGGCTTACCGGCAACCGTCGTGAAGCATGCATTGATCCAACCAATCCAGCTTCGACCGTTGGCGCCACTGGCGTTGAATGTCGCGCGCTTGAAGTCGTCGGTTTTGATCTGGACACTGATGTTGAGCTCGATGAGAACAACACCGTGCTGCAGGACCCAGACGTGCTGGCCGCGTTCTTTAACAATGGAAAAACATTGATCAATGGCGCTGGCAATGACGTCATCGTTTTTGAAACACAGGATCAGGACGATCCGCCTGCAGTGACGCTTATTCTGAACGGCATGCAGATCATTGGCGAGCGTCTGGACGTCGTTGAAGTTGACGGCAAAGACTACACGATCTGGGGATTTGATTTCTCGGATCTCGGAATTGCCATGGGCGCCACAATCAGCGCGCCGCTCTACATCCAGACTGCCCGTGATGACGAGAACACACCGGTTGGTTCTTCGGACATCGCGGCAATTGTCGGCATCAACTTCGAAGAACCGATGGAGCCAACCCCTGAAGTGCCGCTCCCGGCCGCTGCATGGCTGTTCATTGCCGGCATCACCGGACTTGGCTTTGCAGGGCGTACGAAGAAAAAAGCCTCCTAGGCCCAAGACTTTCTCGAGAAGACTAAACCCCGCTGAATGGTCCCCCATCGGCGGGGTTTTTCTATAGGCAAACTACGGCCCCATCTGGCGTGCGGCGAGATCGTTCATGATCTCTTCCGAGCCGCCGCCAATCGCCATGACGCGGACTTCGCGATAGATGCGCTCGCCCCGGCAGCCGCGCATGAAACCGGCGCCGCCGAGAATCTGCATGGCCTCGCGGGCGCAGAATTCCATGGTCCGCGTCGCCTGCACTTTAAGGAGTGAGAGTTCCGCGACGGGCGACTCACCGCGCATGACGCGCCAGGCGCAATGATCGAGAAAAGCCGACGACGCGTGCGCCCGCCGAACCATCTCCGCGAACTTGTGGCGGATCACCTGATGCTTCGCCAGCGGCTTGCCGAAGGTTTCGCGCTCGCGGGCCCAATCCGCGGCGTCTTCGATACACACCCGCGCGAAAGCGATCGCCTGCGCCGCCATGGACAAGCGCTCCATGTTGAAATTTGTGACGATGCCGGCGAAACCGGCGTTCTCCTGACCGATCAGGTTTTCGGCTGGAACGGCGACATCGTCGAAATGAATGCTCGCAGTATCGGACATCCACCAGCCCATTTTTTTGAGCGGCGTGCGGGTGACGCCGGGCCGGTCGGCCTCGATCAGCAAAAACGACAAGCCGCCGGCGCCGGCGCCGCCAGTGCGGACCGCGACGGTGAGATAGTCGGCGCGCATGCCGGTGGTGATGAACGTCTTTTCGCCGTTGACGATGAACCCGCTGTTCGTGCGTGTTGCTTTGGATTTAATGTTGGCGACATCCGATCCGCCGGAAGGTTCGGTGACGCAGAGCGCAATCAGTTTTTCTCCAGAGAGTGCACTTGGCGCGATCCGTTGTTTCAATTCGTCCGACCCGAGCGCCATGATCGGCGGCAAGCCGATGCCGTGGGTCATCAGCCCGGCGACGAGCCCGCCTGATCCGGTGCGCGCCAGTTCTTCTGACGTGATGAGCGAATGAAAGATATCGACGCCGTCGCGATAGCCGCCAAATTCCTCCGGATAGCCGGCGCCGATCAGTCCGGCCGCGGCGGCTTTTTTGTGAAGCTCGCGCGGGAAGGCGCCAGCTTCGTCCCACTCGGCGACATGGGCCATGATCTCGCGATCGACAAAGGCGCGCACGGAGCTGCGCCACGCATCATGACTGTCATTTAAGTGCGGCGAGGGCAGGCGCGTCGCGTCGAAAGAAAGGGGCTCGGTCATACTCGCATCGTGTTTGCCTGTTGGAACCGCGTCAATTGCAATTCGCAGCCTATCCGCCTTGATCTTTGTTTTGAGCGCAACCTATCCTCCGCCCATCCCCGCGAAAGCGGGCATCCACGAAAAACTGGACCCCCACCTGCGCGGGGGTGAGCGGGGTTGTTGTGAAACTCTATCACTGTCAGGGAGCGCGGTCGCTGCGCTGCGTCTGGGCGCTCGAGGAATTGGGCCTCGATTATGAACTGGTGACGCTCCAGTTTCCGCCGCGCGTGTTCGACAAGACCTACAAGGACGTCAATCCGCTCGGCACCGTGCCGTGCCTGATCGACGGAGAGGTCATGATGACCGAGAGCGCCGGCATTTGCGAATATCTGGGCGCCAAATACGGGCCGACGCCGCTTGCCGTGACGCCGGACGAAAAAGACCACGGGCAATATCTCAACTGGCTGCACCGTTCGGATGCGACGCTGACCTTTCCGCAGACACTGGTGTTTCGTTATTCGGCGCTGGAGCCCGAAGAACGCCGCCAGCCGCAAGTGGTGGAAGACTATAAGAAATGGTTTCTCGGCCGCTGGCGCTCGGTGGAGGCGGGGCTTGAAAGCCGTGATTATCTCTGCGCGGATCGCTTCACCATGGCCGACATCTGCGTCGCCTATGCGCTCTATTTCGCGAACACGCTCGGCATCGAAGAAGCGATGACGCCGAACGTGCAGGCGTGGTGGGGCCGCCTTTCACAGCGTGAAGCGTATCAACGCGCCATCAGCAAGTGAGGCGCAAATTCACGCGAGCGCCTCCAGGCAGGTTACTCGACGGGGTCGTTCATGCCGTCTGTTCGGCCCAGTTGCTCAATATCTGCGAACAGGTTGACCACATCAATTGTCGGATCACCCTGACCAAATGTCAGTGGCGAGAGCGCAATCGAAACCGCTTTTGTCTGCGGGGTTGCGGACTCAACTTCGTTGGAGATCGAAACCTTTGACGAAGCGGTTCTGATGAACTCACGAAACGTGCTCGAGTATCCACGAAAAACGCCCATCTCCGCCGCCAGTGACCCGACGGTGATTCCGGAAATGTTTGTGATTACCCGCTGAATCACGAATTCGTCGCGCTGGCTAAGATAAGCAGCGTTGCCATGTGGCCGAACAAGATTGAACGCGTTCAAACCGTCCATGCCCACACCGTAATTCGAAGCGGTTGTGAATGTTGCGACGAAAACCAGACCCAGACAGGTGCCGGACTCGCAGAACTCAGGGACCATGACGAAGTTGATGCCTTCGGGGCTCGTCATCGCGGCGTAGCGCTTCCCCTCAGAGCTAGTTCGCATCTCGCCGGAAATGCCGGCCCGCAATGCGTACCCATGCACCGTTTCCATGTTAAACCCGCGATTTGGCGGTACGAGTTCGAGTAATTCCTGTGGTGTGCCGAAAGTGTTTTGTGCGTGTGCGCCGCCGACCAAGGTCGCGCTTGCGGCTAACGCCCCTGCGATGGCTTGGGCGCGTTTGCTGGTTGTCGTTGACATGGTGTGATCCCCGCTGACGAAGCGTTTATCATGGTCAACCCGGCCGCGCTGTCAAAGTATTTCGCGCTAGTGTGCGGCGCTGCAATAAGCAGACATGTATTATTTGGGCCACAGCACCATCTGCGTACAGCGGAACAGGGCGATCACCTTGCCCGTCTCCCGATGCTTCACCGTTGCGTCCCATAATTGCGTCGTGCGGCCGAGATGCTTGGCTTCGGCTCTGCATTCAATGATGCCGTCGCGGGCCGTGCCGAGAAAATTCGATTTCAATTCGACGGTGGTGAAGCCGTTCGCGCCTTCGGGCAGGGCGCGCACGCAGCCATAGCCGCAGGCGGTGTCTGCAAGCGTTACGACTGATCCTGCATGCAAGAAACCGTTTGGCGCCATCAGCGCCTTGCGGATCGTGAGTTCCGCCTCGACCCAGCCGTTGCCGGTATTCGTGAAATTGATCCCGAGAAGGCCGGGCAGGAAATCGGAGCCGACCGCATTCAGGCCGGCGCTCGCATCGTCGCTCATTGAGGGTTCACTCCAGGCTCAGCCCGGCGACTCTGTGGCGATCGATACCCACGCGTCAACGACATTGCGCATGCGTTTGTCATCGCCAAGCAGGCCGTCATGGACCAGAAGGCCGGTCATCATGCAGCGGCCGATGGTCAGGATCGCTTCGAGCCGGTCGGCGTCGGCGTTGTTCGCGGGCAGGAGATCGCGCAGCTCGCGCTCGATCTTGACGCGCCAGTCGTCGAGTTTCGGCGCGATGCGTTTTTGCAGGGCCGCATTGGTTCGCGCCGCCACGAGAATTTCCAACAGCGCACCGTATTCTTCCGTTGTGAATTGTTCACGCCATGACCGGCGGATCATGCCGCCAAAGGCGTCCTTGTCCTTGTCGATATTGAGCTTTGCCCGCTGGAACCACTTCACCGACCGGGTGAGGAGATATTCGGCGGCCGCCTCCACCAGATCGTCCTTTGACGGGAAATGGTGCTGCAACGCCCCGAGGCTGACGCCGGCCGCATCGACAACCTGTTTGATCGAGGCGCCGTGATAGCCGCGCGCCGAGAGGCAGGAGACCGCGCCCTCGCAGATGCGCCGACGCATCTGCGCTGACTTTTCCTGCTGCCGTGCCGACGGGCCAGGGGCTTGACGGGCTTTGCTCATTTGCATAAAACAATATGATTATATTGTTTTGTCAAGCCGGGAGCGACGGCGCCCATGCCGGTTTTTGAAAGCCAGATAGACCGCGCGAGCGAGGGCTTTGCGAAGAACCGCGCCGATCATCTGCGCCTGATCGAGGAGTTCCGTGCGCTGGAGCAAAAGATCACCGAGACCTCGGCGCGGGCGAAGCCGAAATTTGAAAATCGCGGGCAGCTTTTGCCGCGCGAACGGCTGGCGCTAGTGCTCGATCGCGGGGCGCCTTTTGTCGAGATTTCGACCCTGTGCGGCTACAAGATGCATGACGATGACGGCGACCGGAATATTTCCGGCGGCGGCGGCATTTCCGGCATTGGTTTCATCTCCGGCGTGCGCTGTCTCGTCACTGCGTCGGACAGCGGCATCAAGGGCGGCGCAGCAACGCCCATGGGCGTGCACAAGGCCTTGCGGGCGCAGGCGCTGGCGCTCGAAAACAAACTGCCCTTCGTGCAGCTGATCGAAAGCGCCGGCGCGAACCTCATGCGCCAGGCGGAAATGTTCGTGCCCGGCGGGCGCAGCTTCGCCAATCTCGCGCGGCTGTCGGCCGCCGGGTGCCCGGTGATTTCTGTGGTGCACGGATCGTCGACCGCTGGCGGCGCCTATCAGACCGGTCTGTCGGATTACGTTGTCGCCGTGCGCGGCAAGTCGAAGATTTTTCTCGCCGGCCCGCCGCTGCTCAAAGCCGCCACCGGCGAGATCGCGACGGACGAAGATCTGGGCGGGGCGGAGATGCATTATCATGTCTCCGGCCTTGCGGAATATATGGCCGAGAATGACGCTGACGGCGTGCGCATCGCCCGCGAGATCGTTTCAAAGCTCGGCTGGGACAGGGCGCAGCGCGAGCGCTCGTTCGAAGAGCCGCGCTACGACGCGGAGGGACTGCTCGGCGTCGTGCCGGTGGATTACCGCCAGCCTTATGATTCGCGCGAAGTGATCGCGCGCCTCGTCGATGGCTCCGACATGCTCGGCTTCAAGGACGGCTACGGCCCGGCGACAGTCTGCACGCAAGCCGCCATCGCCGGTCATCAGGTCGGGATTATTTCAAACAACGGTCCCATCGACGCCGACGGGGCGGCGAAAGTCGCGCAGTTCATCCAGCTGATGGATCAGGCCGGAACGCCGGTGATCTTCCTGCAGAACACCACTGGCTATCTCGTCGGCACGGACGCGGAACAGCGCGGCATCGTCAAGCATGGCTCCAAGATGATCCAGGCGGTGACCAATATGCGCGTGCCGAAGATCACGCTGCATATCGGCGCGTCGTTCGGCGCCGGCAATTACGGCATGTGCGGGCGCGCTTTCGATCCGCGCTTCATTTTCGCGTGGCCCAATAACCGAATCGCCGTCATGGGCGGCGAACAGGCGGCGAAAACCATGCGCATTGTCGCCGAGGAAGGCGCGCGCAAAAAGGGCGAAGAACCGAACGCCGAATTTCTTGACGGCATGGCGAAGCATATTGTTGACACATAT
>CAZAOB010000014.1:10235-46904 GCA_964486635.1 uncultured Caulobacterales bacterium
CGATCCGCGGGATAGTCGCAAGATGCTGGCGTTCTGCCTCGACACGGTCGCGGAAGCCGGTCGGCGCGTGATGCGCCCGAACGCCTTTGGCGTCGCGAGGATGTGATGAGAAAATGGAAGCTCTGGTTGATTGGCTTTGTGACCATGTTTCTAGCAGGTGCAGTTTCGGTTGGAATTGCACTTTTGTTTGGCGACACGTTTTGGATGGTCGCTCCACTAATAGTTTGGTTTGTACTTAGCCAAATTTTTCTTGTTCCTAGAATTCTTAAGAGTGGGAATAAAAAATGAAACTCACCACCGAACATGAACAGATCCGCAAGACGCTGAAGAGTTTCATCGACGCGGAAATCAATCCCTATGTCGATGAATGGGAGGAAGCGGGGATTTTTCCCGCCCATCAGGTGTTCAAAGGGTTGGGCGATCTCGGCCTCCTCGGCGTCACCAAGCCCGAACAATATGGCGGCATGGGGCTCGACTGGTCCTACGGTGCGGTGGTCGCGGAAACGCTTGGCTTCATCAAGTGCGGCGCCATCCCCATGGCGATCGGCGTGCAGACCGACATGGCGACGCCGGCGCTGGCTCGTTTCGGCACGGATGCGGCGAAGGAAGATTTCCTCAAACCGTCCATCGCCGGCGATTATGTCGCCTGTCTCGGCGTATCCGAAGTCGGCGCCGGTTCCGATGTGGCGTCGATCAAAACGACAGCGAAAAAAGACGGCGACGATTACATCATCAATGGCGGCAAGATGTGGACCACCAACGGCACGCAAGCCGACTGGATGTGCCTGCTCGCCAATACCGGCGACGCGCCGAAGCATGAAAACAAAACGCTGATCTGCCTGCCGCTGAAGGACGACAGCGGCAAACACCGCAAGGGCGTCACGGTTGCGCGCAAGCTGCACAAGCTCGGCATGCGCTCGTCGGACACGGCGGAGTTTTACTTCGAGGATGTGCGCGTGCCGCAGCGCTATCGCATCGGCGAGGAAGGCGCCGGGTTCATGTATCAGATGTTGCAGTTTCAGGAAGAGCGGCTATGGGCGGCGCTTTCTGGCCTCATCAGCCTCGATAACACGATCGATGAAACGGTCGAATATGCGCGCCAGCGCAAGGCGTTCGGCAAATCCATTCTCGACAATCAGGTTGTGCATTTTCGTCTCGCCGAACTGAAGACCGATGTGCAAGCGCTGCGTTCGCTTACCTGGGATGCGGTTGAGAAAATGATGCAGGGCGAGGACGCGACGATGCTCGCCTCCATGGCGAAGCTGAAAGCCGGGCGATTGGCGCGCGAGGTCAACGATTCCTGCCTGCAATATTGGGGCGGCATGGGCTTCATGGAGGAAACGCCGGTGTCGCGCGCGTATCGCGACGGGCGGCTCGGCTCCATCGGCGGCGGCGCCGACGAAGTGATGCTCTCTATCATCTGCAAATATATGGGCACGCTGCCGGGCAAATCGAACAAGGCATGACCTCGATCCGCAAACTCCTGATCGCAAATCGCGGCGAGATCGCCTGCCGGATCATTCGAACCGCGCGCAAGCGGGGCATTGCGACCGTTGCGGTTTATTCTGACGCCGATGAGCGCGGGCTCCATGTGCGCAGCGCCGATGAAGCGGTGCATATTGGCGCTTCGGAACCGGCGCAGAGCTATCTCAATATCGATGCGATTATCGCCGCGGCGAAATCGTCCTGCGCCGATGCGGCGCATCCGGGATATGGGTTTGTATCCGAGCGCGCGGATTTCGCGCGCGCCTGCACTGATGCAGGGCTGATCTTTGTCGGCCCGCCGGCGGACGCCATCGCCGCCATGGGCGACAAGGCGACATCGAAGCGCCGCATGATCGAGGCGGGCGTTCCCTGCGTGCCCGGCTATCAGGGCGACGACCAGTCCGATGCGACGCTTATCAGCGAAGCGGAGAAACTCGGTTCCCCTGGGATGGTGAAAGCTTCGGCCGGCGGCGGCGGGCGCGGCATGCGCATTGTGCAGGACAAGGCATCGCTCGCAGAGGCGGTCATCTCGGCGCGCAAGGAAGCCAAGAGCGCCTTCGGCGACGACAAGCTTATCATCGAACGCGCGGTGACCGGCGCGCGCCACATAGAGATTCAAGTGTTCGCCGACGCCCATGGAAACTGCGTCCATCTCGGCGAGCGCGACTGTTCGCTGCAACGGCGCAATCAGAAAGTCATCGAGGAAGCACCGTCGCCGGTCATCACGGAAACGAAGCGCGCGGAAATGGGCGCGGCTGCGGTGAAAGCGGCGCAGGCGGTCGGTTATGTCGGCGCCGGGACTGTCGAATTTCTGTTCGATCCTGCGCGTGATGAGTTTTATTTCCTCGAAATGAACACGCGGCTTCAGGTCGAACACCCGGTAACGGAACTGGTGACGGGCTTCGACCTTGTCGCGTGGCAATTCGATGTGGCGAACGGAAAGACGCTGCCGGTTTCGCAAGACGATGTAAAGCTTCGCGGCTGGGCGATCGAAGCGCGTCTTTATGCGGAAGACCCGGCGCAGGGATTCATGCCGGGTTCCGGCAAAATTCACCTGCTGGAGTTCCCGGAGATGGAAGGCGTGCGGATCGATGCCGGCGTCGAGCAGGGTGATCAGGTCGCCACCTATTACGATCCGATGATCGCGAAAATTATTGCCGAAGGCGATACGCGGGACGATGCGCGGATGCGCCTCGCTATGGCGTTGCGGCGGTTGAAACTCCTCGGCTTCGCCAGCAATCGTGATTTTCTGATCAATCTTCTGGAAGACGAAACCTTTGCGGCGGGAGATGCGGATACAGGTTTTATTGAGCGCAATTTGGAACGGCTGACGATACGCGCCGCGCCCGGCGGCGAAGCGGCGCTCGCCCTTGTCGGAGCCGCGTTCATCGATGCGCCGATTGGCGATCAATTGACCGGCTGGAATTCGCGCGGGCCGTCGTGCTTTCCGCTGGATCTCGTCAAATCAAGCGGCGAGATGGTCAAGGCGAATATCACCCTCAACGGCGCGACTGTGACTGCGGCCCTCGCGGGCGCAAGTGCGACAATTGAAATTCTGTCCAAGACGTCAACCGAAATTCGCTACCGCCATAACGGCCGGATCGGCGTCGCAACTTATGTAAAGTGCGGCGACGTGCTCGAAGTCGATGCAGGCGGCGCGTGGGAGCGTTTTATCGATGTGACGCTCGCGCCCGCAAGCGAAGGCGCCGGCGGCGATGATGTGTTGAAGTCGCCCATGGCGGGACTGGTCACCTCGGTTCGCGTCAAACCGGGCGAAAAGGTTTCCAAAGGCGCATTGATCGCGACGGTCGAGGCGATGAAAATGGAGCACCAGTTGCGGGCCGGGCGCGACGGCGTCGTCGCCGAAGTGCTTGCGCGCGAAGGCGAGCAGGTCGCAATCCGCGCGAAACTTGTCGTGCTGCATGCAGAGTCAAGTGCGTAGATGACAGAGGCCACAAGCATACCAAACGAGCTAATTTCGCGCGGAAAGGATATGCTCGTTTCACAGCGTGCATTTTATGAATTTACTAGCGTTTCAGCCGCGAATGAATTGCTAAATGATTTAGTTGAATTTCCTCATGCGTTTGTTCTTGCTTGCGTGATGGATCGCCAAATTAAAGCCGAAAGAGCATGGCTCATTCCATACTTGGTCTCAGAAAAGATCGGTGAGTTCACAATTAGGGCATTATCGAACTTATCAGAGAGCGATATTAAGAGATTGCTATCAAAGCCACGACCACTACATAGATTCGTCGATGTAATGAGCAAAAATTTCTACTTGGCTGTTCAACGGATAGCGATTCAGTATTCAGGAGACGCCGCAAAAATTTGGGCAAACACACCATCTAGCGCTGAAGTTGTGTATCGATTTTTGGAGTTCGATGGTGTTGGGCCTAAGATCGCCACAATGGCGACCAACATACTCGCACGAAACTTCAAGACGCCAATGTCAGACTATAGTAGCGTTGATGTATCAGCCGATGTGCACGTGCGTCGAGTTTTTGGGCGCTTAGGGCTTTGTTCACAGGACCCAACTGTCGATCAGGTCATTTATCGCGCAAGAGCGCTTTACCCAAGTTTTCCCGGTATTATGGACTGGCCAACTTATGAAATCGGTCGAAATTGGTGCCGGCCAAATCATCCGGACTGCGATGCATGTTACATGAGGGACTTGTGCCCTACATCGCTTAGCACTCAAGTCTAGCTGCGCGAAGGGAGAATTAGAATGACGGACAAAGCGATCATCACTTGCGCGCTGACCGGCGTGCTCACCAATCCCGAGCAGCATCCAGTTCCCGTGACGCCGGAACAGATGGCATCCGAGGCCAAGCGCGCTTTCGACGCCGGGGCCACGATCATGCATGTGCATTACCGTAGCCAGGAGCCGGGCAAGGGACATCTGCCCACATGGGATCCGGTGATTTGCGGCGAAATCAATGACGCTATCCGTGCGGCCTGTCCCGGCGTCGTCATCAACATGACCACCGGCGTTGTCGGACCCGATTACGGCTATGTGCTGGATTATTTGCGCGCCTGCCGGCCGGAAATGGCGGCGTGCAACGCCGGCACGCTCAACTATCTGAAGACGCGCAAGGATGGATCATGGGCATGGCCGCCCATGGTGTTCGACAACCCTGCATCGAAGGTGAAAGACTATATCGACGTCATGCGCGAATGCTCGATCATTCCCGAGTTTGAATGTTTCGACATCGGCATCGTGCGCTCGGTCGGTCTCTACATCGAGAACGGCATGACCGATCACGCCGACTATAATTTCGTCATGGGCGTCGCCAGCGGCATGCCCGCCGATCCGGACCTCTTGCCATTGCTGATCAAATATAAGCGCGACGGCATGCCGTGGCAGGCGACGGTGATTGGCCGCGAAGATGTCTGGCCGGTTCACCGCCGCGCTGCCGAGCTCGGCGGCAATCTGCGCACGGGATTGGAAGACTGTTTCTACCTGCCGGACAGCGAAAAGGCGTCGTCGAACGGGCCGATGATCGAAGCGCTTGCGAACTATGCGCGCGCGGCGGGCCGCGAAGTTGCGAGCCCGGCGGAAACACGTCAGCAATTAGGACTGAATTAGAATCTATTCTGCCGCGGCAAGATTGGCTTCTTCCGCCGCGAGGAATTTCTCCGCTTCGAGCGCCGCCATGCAGCCCATGCCTGCCGCCGTCACCGCTTGACGATAAATGTCGTCGGTGACGTCGCCGGCGGCGAACACGCCGGGGATTTCCGTTGCGGTCGAGTCCGGTTCAGTGACCAGATAGCCATGATCTTTCATGGCGAGCTTGCCTTCGAACAGTTCCGTAGACGGCTTGTGGCCGATGGCGATGAAGACGCCGTCGAGTTTCAGTTCCTGCGTGGCGCCGGTTTTCACATTCTTGATGCGCGCGCCGGTGACGCCCAGCGGGCTGTCGTCGCCGAGAATTTCCTCCAGCGCATGATCCCAGATGACGTCAATGTTCTCTTTGTTGAACAAGCGCGTCTGCAGGATTTTCTCCGCACGCAATTCATCGCGGCGATGCACCAGCGTCACCTTCTTCGCAAGTCCGGAGAGGTATAACGCTTCTTCGACCGCTGTGTTGCCACCGCCGACGACCATCACGTCTTTGTTGCGGTAGAAAAATCCGTCGCAGGTTGCGCAAGCGGAAACGCCGAAGCCCTGAAACTTCTGTTCCGACGGAAGACCAAGCCATTTCGCCTGGGCGCCGGTGGCGATCACCAGTGCGTCGGCGACATAAGTCTCGCCGCTGTCGCCTTTTAGCGTGAACGGCCGTTTCGACAGATCGACATCGGTGATGAGGTCGGCGACGAATTCCGTGCCCACATGTTCGGCCTGTTTTTGCATCTGCTCCATCAGCCACGGGCCCTGGATGACGTCGGCGAAGCCCGGATAATTCTCGACATCGGTCGTGATGGTCATCTGTCCGCCCGGTTGGAGACCGTGAACGAGGACAGGCTTCAAGCCGGCGCGGGCGGCATAAATCGCAGCGGTCAAACCGGCAGGCCCGGAACCCAAAATCAACAAGCTGGTTTTCTTCACGTTTATCCTCGGTTTCGGTCTGCGGGGTGCGCCGCCGCCTCAATTTGGGCGTCGGCGCGAACGGAACAAGGGCCTGTCGCGGCGCTCGCAGAGGCGTTACCAAAGCCGGGCGGGAAGGGAAAGAACGGCTTTTCCCCTTGCGGGCCCGGCGCGGGCGGGCCTTGCGGGCTGGCGAGCAAAATGGTAACAAATGTTACTAATTAGACGCCCGGCAGGCGATTATACGGGCGAACAGGAGAGCATATGGCGCGGAAATGGATCACACCGAGTCGGGTCGAAGGCGACGCCTCGCGGCAGGCTCATGCGGACATGCCGGCCGGGACATATGAGCGCGAAGTCTCCAAGGAAGGGTTTTTCGGGCCCGCGGCGTTTTTCCATCACCGCCGCCCGCCGACAGGCTGGGTCAACTTTGAGGGCCCGTTGCGGCCGCGCGCTTTCGATTTGGCCGCGATCAAGGGCGCAAATCCGTCGCCATGGGCCGCGCCCCGTGTCCTCCACAACAATGCGGTCGAAATGCGCTTTTGGAAACTCGATGCGCCGATGCCGGCGCTGGCG
The DNA here is from genome assembly GCA_964486635.1 of uncultured Caulobacterales bacterium. Lineage (GTDB taxonomy): Bacteria > Pseudomonadota > Alphaproteobacteria > Caulobacterales > Parvularculaceae > Hyphococcus. Next base: position 16,822 of record CAZAOB010000014.1, read on the forward strand.
CGCAATGGCGATGGCGATCAGTTGCTGTTTGTGCATGAAGGCGAGGGCGATCTTTATTGCGACTATGGTCATCTCGCTTTTGAGGCCGGCGATTATCTCATGCTGCCGCGCGGAACCATGTGGCGTCTGGCGCCAAAGGGCGGCGCGTCGATCCTGATGATCGAGGCGACGAACAGCCATTACACGCTTCCCGATAAAGGGTTGCTCGGGCCGCATGCGATTTTCGATCCGGCTATGCTCGATGCGCCGAAAATCAATGATGCGTTTCGCGCGCATCAGGCCGATGATGGCGAGACCCGCGTCGAAATCAAAAAGCGCGGCGAAGTTTCGGTTGCGACCTATCCCTACAATCCGCTCGACGCGGTCGGCTGGCATGGCGAGCTAAGTCCTGTGCGCCTCAATGTGCGCCATATCCGTCCGGTGATGTCGCATCGCTATCATGTGCCGCCTTCGGTTCACTCGACCTTTCTCGCCGACCGCTTCGTTGTCTGCACCTTTGCGCCGCGCCCGTTCGAGACCGATCCCGGCGCGCTGAAAGTGCCGTTCTTCCACAATAATGACGATTACGATGAGGTGCTGTTCTATCACGCAGGCGATTTCTTCAGCCGCGACAATATCGATGCCGGCATGATGACGTTTCACCCGTCTGGTTTCACCCACGGACCGCATCCGAAGGCGCTCAAAAACATGCTCGAACAAAAAAAACCGGCGACCGATGAATATGCGGTGATGATCGATACGCGCGATCCGCTCAATATCGGCGAGAGCATCGGCGCAGTTGAGAATCGGGAGTACGTCAATTCGTGGAAGGGAAAATGAGCGTTATTCCTGTGGCATGGCTAGATATTATCAACGAGTGGGCAGCAGGTATTGCTGATATTGAAAAGGTCTATGTATTTGGAAGCTATGCGCGAGGACAACAAACGAATGATAGTGATTTGGATTTAGGTGTGATCGTCAAGTCAAGTCATCAAAGTGAAGATAATTATACACGCTGGGCGTTTGAATCAGATTCCTGGAAAGAAAAACTACAGAGCCAATTGTCTGTGAGTTTGGATCTAGAGCTTGGCAATCCCGAAATCTCAACGAAAATTGTCGGTCCAGCGATTCAAGATCACGGAATCCTTTTGTACGATGCGGGTAAGGACAAAGATTGATGAATCGCACCCAGCACCCCTATCCCGAATCTTTGTGCTGCGAATCCATGCAGGCGGCGCTGGAGATGAATTGCTCGGAACATGACGACCCGTTCGAGTGTCCGGACAGCCTGATCGCTTATAACGAAGACTTCAAACAATTCGCGCTGATCGTGCATGACGGCGGCCGCGATGTGGTTTTGATTCGTCACTGCCCATGGTGCGGTGCAGCCTTGGCTGTGCAATCCGAATCTTCCGAGAGCGGATAAGTCTGAATTTTGGTGAACTGCACAGTTTAGTTTTGTTGTTTCTCGCAGTGCCTGGACTTTCTTCACACCCCTCAATGCCCCGTGCATAAAGGGTTTCGGCGCCATTACGAGATCGCAATCCGTGTCGCCGCATTTTCGCCATGGATGAGGTGTGAATCTCTCGCACATCGAAAGCAGAAGCGGAGGCAAGACATGTTAAAAGCATTGTCCATACCGATAGTTTCAGCAGCGTTGCTGGCGTTCTCAGCGCCGGCCCAGGCGCAGATCAGCGTCGGCGTCGGCGCGGACGTGGATCTTGGCGTCAATCTGCGCGTCGGCGATCCTTACGTTTATCACGGCTACCATTCCGACCGCTGGTATTATGAAGATTACCGCAGAGACGGTCGTTATTACGATGCCTATGGCGGCTATGATTGCCACAAGGGTTTCAAATACACCTGGCATGACGACTACAGAGCACGGTACGAAGCCTATTGGTGCTTCGACGAGAAGGACCGCCGTTATGAAGCGCGGCGGACGCGCACGGTTGTCCGGGTTCGCTAGATCCTCTTAATTTTGGCGCGAAACCCGCTGGAAAACCTCCGGCGGGTTTTGCTTTTTCGCTGCACTTGTCCTACATCCTGCCGATAGTTCAACCGAGCAGGGCAATCATGAAACTCGCATCCCTAAAAGGCGGCCGGGACGGACGTCTGGTCGTCGTTTCCAACGATCTGACGCGCTATACGGACGCGGCGCGGGTCGCGCCGACCTTGCAGGCCGCACTCGACGATTGGGACAATGCGCAACATGGCTTGCGTGAGCTGGCGACGGGTCTGGAAACCGGTTCTGTGCCGGCGGAGCGTTTCCATGAACGTGAATGCGCATCGCCGTTACCACGCGCTTATCAGTGGGCGGACGGTTCGGCCTATATCAACCATGTGGAGCTGGTCAGGAAAGCGCGCGGCGCTGAAGTGCCGGCGAGCTTTTATGAAGACCCCTTGATGTATCAGGGCGGTTCGGATTCATTCCTTGGTCCGCGCGATGATATTGTCATGCCGACTGATGACGGCTGGGGTATCGACATGGAAGCGGAAATCGCCGTCATCACCGGTGATGTGCCCATGGGCGTGACGCCTGAACAGGCCAAGGATCACATTCGGCTGGTCATGCTGGTGAACGACGTTTCCCTGCGCGGGCTCATTCCGGGCGAGCTTGCAAAAGGATTTGGTTTCTTCCAGTCGAAGCCATCGTCGGCGTTCAGCCCTGTCGCCGTCACGCCGGACCAGCTCGGCGAGGCGTGGGACGGCGGCGCGCTGCATTTGCCGTTGCTAGTGCGCTATAATGGCGAGCCCTTTGGGCAGGCAAACGCCGGTAAGGATCTGACCTTTAATTTCCCGCAACTGATTGCCCATGCCGCCAAGTCCCGTCCGCTTTGCGCGGGGACGATCATCGGCTCAGGCACGGTATCGAACAAACTCGACGGCGGGCCGGGCAAGGCGATTGCCGAAGGCGGCGACGGCTATTCCTGCATCGCCGAAATCCGCATGATCGAAACCATCTATGACGGCAAACCGAAAACGCCCTTCATGAAGTTCGGCGATACGGTCGAGATCAAAATGAAAGATAAAGGCGGCAAATCTATCTTTGGATCGATCGAGCAGAAAGTTGCGCAGATTTAGCGCAACCCAGCTTTTCAAGAAAATTTCGAAATTTTGTCGTTATTCAGCCGATCTGCCATAGGAAAGGGCGGGCAGCCCGCGCTAAAACCCTAGGCCAGCACCAGTATGTTGCGTGAAAGGTCAGGAAGAGTGGGGCACACAAAGAAGGCGTCAGAACGGCTCGCCATTGCCGCTTTAGCTGTCGGAGCAAACACGCTTCCTGCCGCGGCTCAAGATGGAATCGTCGTTACCGCAGAACGGCGAGCAAAGTCGATTCTGGACACGCCCGTCAGCATTTCAGCGTTGACCGGAGATAGTTTGCAGCGCCTGAGCGTCGACCACGTCGCCGAAGCCCTTACGCGCGCACCCGGCGTTTCGCTGCATCGAGGATCGGGCGCGGAGCACCTGACCGCAATTCGTTCGCCCGTTTTAACGTCGGGCGCGGGTGCGGGGTCATTCTTGTTTCTGGAAAACGGCGTGCCTCTGCGCTCGGCCGGCTTCGCCAACATCAATGGCTTGTTCGATGCGCATTACGAAATCGCTGATCGCATCGAAATTGTGCGCGGACCGTCGGGAGCGCTTTACGGCGCCAACGCTATTCACGGCGTCGTCAATGTGCTGACGCCGTCTCCATCCGAAGAGTTTGCGGTATATGCGGAAGTCTTTGGCGATACGGAAGAACGCTTCAAGGCGAAAGCGAGCCTATCAGGAACGCGTGGCGCGCACGGGTTCTTCGTCGGCGCCTCTGCGGTGACGGAGGCGGGCTACCGCTTCGACGCCGGACTTGATCAGCAAAAACTTACATTGAGACATAAGTTCGACAATGGCGGTGCAACTGTCGATACGATTTTTTCTTTCGACAATCTCGAACAGGAAACCGCCGGCTTTATTTTTGGCGCTGCGACCTTGAATGATCGCGAACTGCGCCGCACTAATGATTTTCCGCAAGCTTACCGCGATGCCAAATCGGCGCGGCTGCAATCCACCATCGAGTTTGACGCTGGAGAAAGCACGCGCGTGCAGATCACGCCCTTTGCGCGCTGGAATGAAATGGCGTTTCCGCAGCATTTTCTCCCTTCCAACGCGATGGAAGAGAACGGCCATTGGAGTGTTGGCGTACAAAGCGCAGCTTACCACGACGCTGGCGCGCTATCGCTCATTTTCGGAGCGGATCTCGAATACACCGATAGTTACTTGCGGGAATTTCAGTCCGACCCCACAATTTTTTCATACACGCAAGGCCTTCACTATGACTATGACGTCGCGGCAGTAAGCCTCTCTGGATTCACGCAGGCTGACTATGCGGTGAGCGGTGCAACGACACTGAGCGCTGCAATTCGCGTGGATGGCTCCCTCTATGACTATGACAATTTGACCGATAGCGGCGTTGTCGGCCGTTTTCTCCGACTGCCGGATCAACGCGATTCATTTGTCACGGCCAGTCCAAAACTTTCAGTGCGTCACGAAGTCAATGATCAGGTCAGCATTTATGCTAGCTACGCTCGTGGCGCACGCCCGCCCCAATCAACCGACCTTTATAGACTGCAAATCAATCAGACTGGCGATCAGGCGCGGCCTGAAACCATTGACGCTTTTGAACTTGGTTTGCGCTCAACGCTCGGCGACCACGTCAGCGTATCGCTTGCCGGTTTTTTCATGGACAAGCGGAATTTCTTTTTTCGCGACGCTGATGGTTTCAATGTAACTGACGGCAAGACGCGCCATGTTGGCGTCGAGGCTGATATTTTATTGACCTTGCACGAAACGCTGACGCTGCAGAGCGCACTGACTTATGCTCGTCATACCTATCGGTTCGACAGGCCGGTTGGAAACGCCAGCGAAGCCATAATGTTTGGAGACGACGTCGATACAGCGCCGCGGGTGATCGCCAATACGCGGCTTCAATGGCGGCCAATCGAGCGGCTCTGGATGGAAGCGGAGTGGGTCGCCATGGGCGCATATTTTACCGATGCCGCGAACGACCACAAATATGACGGCCACGATGTATTGAACTTCCGAATAGAGTCGAAATTGACCGCGTCGCTGTCGGCATTTTTGACGGTTCGCAACGTAACGGACGAATTGTATGCCGAACGCGCAGACTTCGCCTTTGGCGAAGATCGATACTTTCCGGGCGAAGAGCGGACATTCGGCTTCGGTCTGCGCTACACGCAGTAGCTAGCCTGCTCGGGCGCCAATCGCGCTTTCCTATTTCCGGCGACACGCTTAATCTCTTTCTGAAAAGAGGGGGGCGGTATGCCAAGCATTCGAGCGGTCCTGTTTAACTGGTATATGAAATCGACATTCAAGTCGAAGCCGATCCATTTGATTCCCGCTCACATCCTCACTGAAGGCGCCGAAAAGCTTGCGCCCAACGCGCCGCCGCCGGGTGTCCGTCTTGAAAGCGTCGTCGAAGGCGCAGTGAAGGGCGAATGGCATCGCGCTGAAGATGCCTCCGGGTCTACTGTGATGTACCTTCATGGCGGTGGGTATGTTTTTGGCTCGCCTAAATCGCATCGCGCTTTCACCTTTGCGCTGGCCAAAGATGCTGGAACAGAGGTGTTCTCGCTCGACTACCGGCTGGCGCCTGAGCACTTGTTTCCCGCCGCTGTCGATGACGCGCTTGCTGGCTATCAGTGGCTGTTGAAATCTGGACGCGATCCGTCGCGCATGGTGATCGGTGGAGACTCTGCTGGCGGCGGGCTTACTCTCGCGCTTCTGCTTTCGATAAAGGCGCGTGGATTGCCAATGCCCGCCGGCGCAGTGCTCTTATCGCCGTGGACCGATCTGGCGGCGACAGGCGCGTCTCTGGATCGGAATGAGAATTCCGACGCCATGTTCAAGAAGGTTTACATCACCGAAGGTGCTAAGCGTTATCTGGGAACTGCTGACCCTAAAGCGCCATTGGCGTCGCCCTTGTATGGCGATCTCGGAGGGTTGCCGCCCGTGCTGACGTTTGTCAGCAAAAGCGAAGTGTTGTGCGACGACTCGCTTCGACTACATGACCGGCTGTTGATGGCTGGCGTCGATTCGACGTTGATCGCAGAAAATGGGTTGATTCACGTTTGGCCAATCTTTCCTGGCCGCTTTCCTGAGGCAGGAGAGTCGATCAAGCAAGCATCCGAATTTGTTCGCCAGCACACTCGAGGAAGTTGAACAACATGCGCGCGCAAATGGGAAAGCTGGTGATTGCCGTCGTGCTCGATGTCATCGATTTTACCATCGGCCGCATTCCCGGCTTTGAAGTCATTGTGGATGTCGCGCTCGGAGTGGCGGCGGTCGGCCTTTGGGGATGGGCGGGCGTAATCGCCTTTTGGGAATTGGCTGATCCGACCGGTCAGGTCGACGGGTTTGTGCCGACAATGACTATGATCGCGCTAAGCCAAATGGGAAAAAGCGGCCAAGGAAAAGCGCGCCTCGACTGAACGAGACGCGCTTGCATACTCTACGCTATGGCGCCTTACGGACGGCCGCGGCCATAGGAACGGAAGTCGCCGTTTTCCCACCACGTATCGCCATATTCAGGGTCGACGTAATAGTAACGGTTCGCGCGCCTGTCATAATGGCGTCGGTCGCTGTTTCGCGCGCGCCCCCAACACTCATTGGAGCGCTCGCAACCGACGATCGCCCCGCCAACTGCGCCGATCGCTGCGCCATAGGCGGCGCCCCGGCCGGGTCTTCCGGCGATCACTTCGCCTGCGATGGCGCCGGCTGCGGCGCCGGCTGCAGCACCGTACACGGCGTTGCGCTCGGCAGTGCCGGAACTCGTGCAAGCCGATACCAATGCCAGACTGCTAATGGCGGCTGGAACAAAGATCTTCATTTGAGTCTCCTTTTCTCGCATGCGCCTTACCCAGCATTTCGATCATACCAACATAAAATTTCACCGGCCACCGCAACTCTGTACGCGTTACGAAACTTAAAGATTAAAAAGCAACAAGCCCGCTCGGATGTATCCGAACGGGCTTGCTGTTACGCAACAAATGTTAGAGTGCGATTAGTAACGTCCGCGGCGGCGCGGCGGGTTGCGCCCGTATTCGCGGAACGAGCCGTCTTCCCAGTAGGTGTCGCCGTATTCCGGGTCTTCGTAATAGTACCGGCCGGAATAACGGTCGTAACGGCGATATCCGTTGTCGCGCGCGCGACCCCAGCAAGTGCCGGCGCGCGAGCAGCCTTCATAGGCGCCGAGCGCGGCGCCGACGAGCGCGCCGTAAGCTGCGCCTTTGCCAGGGCTGCCAGCGAAAACTTCGCCAGCGATCGCGCCGCCTGCGGCGCCGAGTACGGCGCCGGTCAAGGCGCCTTCGCCCGTGGACTGGCAGCCTGCGACTGCGAGCATCATCGCGCCAGAAGCTATGATCAAATTCCTCATCTTTGTTCTCCTTCGCATGGGGGAATGCGGAAACTGTCTGTTTGCTACTCAACCACATGCGGCCCCTGCCGCTTTGTAACCAATGTTTAATCAAGGGCTCGTGACCGAAATGAGGCGGAGAAGCGGCGGAAACAGCCTCAATTGGGCCGGCTGCATCACGCTCTTGCGAGGACGGCGGAATTCCATAGGGTGCAGGAAAATTCGCTGCGCCGAGCCTTGGCGCTTTCAACCAGGCGAATCAGGCCGAACCAAGGGAGACCATTATGGGCGCGCGGAAATGCAAAGCGATATTCCTCAACCAGTATCCGGCGGGAATGCCGCAGGAAGCGGACTTTGTCGCAAAAGATATCGATGTTCCAGCGCCGGGTGCGGGCGAAATGTTGTGCCGCACAGTTTGGATGTCGGTTGACCCTTACATGCGCGGACGGATGCGCCCTGACGTCAAAAGCTATATCCCGCCGTTTTCTCTCGATCGCCCGCTTGAAGGCGGCGCAGTTTCGGAAGTGATCGAATCAAATGTCGCCGGTTTCGAGCCGGGCGATTACATCGTCGATTTTCTGGGCGGCTGGAAAGAATTCTACATCTCCAAGGGAGAACGGACGCAAAAAGTCGATCCGAATCTCGCGCCATTGTCAGCATATCTCGGCGTGCTCGGCATGCCTGGCATGACAGCCTGGGCCGGCGTTACTCAAATTCTAGAGCCCAAGGAAGGCGAAACAATTTTTGTGTCTGGCGCCGCGGGCGCCGTCGGCTCATTGGTCTGTCAGCTTGGCAAGGTCAAAGGCTGCCGCGTGATCGGCTCTGCGGGTTCGAAAGAAAAATGCGACTGGCTTGTGAAGGAAGCCGGCGTTGATGTTGCGCTCAATTACAAGGACTACAAAAATTCCAGTGAGCTGACCAAGGCGTTGGCGGAAGCCGCGCCTAAGGGCATCAATTGCTATTTTGAGAATGTCGGCGGCATGCATCTCGAAGCAGCACTCAATTGTATTGCCCTCGGCGGGCGCATGGCGTGGTGCGGCATGATTGCGAGCTACAACAACAAGGCGCCGGAGCCTGGTCCGTCCAACCTGATCAATGTTGTCGGGCGCGGCGTTATGATCCGGGGCTTTATTGTCTCTGAATACATGGACAAAGCAATGCAGTTCGCCATGGAAGTGGCGCCGCTGCTGGCGCAAGGCAAAGTCAAGTTCCAGGAGTCGATCTATGACGGTCTCGGCAAAGCGCCGGATGCGTTCATCGGCTTGTTCAAAGGCGACAATACGGGCAAGGCAGTGATCCGCGTCGGGCCGGATCGAGCATAGCGCCTACAGAACGGATGACGTTAAACCGCTGGCGCGTTTGTTCGACGTCGACAGTTTATTTGTTCGCCGTTTCTCAAAATAGATGCGTTTGGCGAGCGCGCGCATGGGTGGCGTGAACAAGGTCGCGTTGAGCAAAGCATTCGGCGGCGCGGCGGCCCATAGGTTATGTATCAATCTCTTCACGCCAAAGCGGGGGTATTCCTTCGCCATGACCGCACCCGGGTCCGGACCTTCATCTAGCAGGTAATGAGCGATCGCTGCCCCGGCGCGGCGGCCATATTGAAACGCGAGGCGAATGCCGCCGGCGGTAAGAGGCGAAACAAGGCCTGCGGCATCGCCGGTCAACAATACACGGTGCGCGGACAGGGGGGAAACAAGTCCGCCGCAAGGGATTGGTCCTGATCTTTTGCGCAGAACCTCGCAATTCCAGAACGCAAAGCGATCATCAATGCGTTTCATAAAGGCGTTGAAATCGGGCTTTCGGTTTGCAGCCAACAAACCGTCTGCCACGGCCAGGCCGACTTGCGTCATGCCGACGCCAGGAACAACCCAGCCAAGGTAGCCCGGCGCAATTTTGGTGTCGATGAAACAATGCAGATACTCCGGATCGACGGCAGGCGTTTCTTCAAATTCAGTTTCCATGCCGATGATAAATTGCGTGTTTCGGCCAAGGCCAAAAACCTGTGCTACCCGAGATCGGGCGCCGTCCGCGCCGAGCAAGTAACGTGTTGAGACATTGAGATCATGCAGCCATATCCGGTCTTCAAGCGTGGTCGCCGTCGTAAACCGCGCGCCAAACAGCAGCTCCGCTCCTGCGCATGCCGCTTCTCGCGCCAGCCAGCGCATAACTGCGGGCGTGTCGGTGGCGAGGAAAAAATATCCGGGCGCTGTTAGATCCGTGTGCCGGCCATTTGGTGCATACAGACGAACGCCCGGAATCTTTCGAGTCAGTGACGCCGGAACATCACATTCATCGATAGCTTCTTTGACTAGAATTCCCGTGGAGCGAACCCGAGCGCCGGGCTCCTTCTTTGTGTCAATCACCGCCACTTTGAGGCCCCGATGGGCGGCGGTTCGGGCTGCGACTAGTCCGGCGAAACTCGCCCCGACAATAATCAGATCATAGTCAGGCGAAAGCGCCTTTTTTGGTGAACGATGCATGAATGGCTCCCGCGATTTTTGGTGTCGTAGTGCTGGAATGAGGCTGGGTGCAGGCGGGAACTGGGACATTCAGTGGCGGGCTTGCTTTGCACCTACGCTCTCTAAGTGCTAGTTTTTCGGTTGAAAGAAGGAGCGCATTCCATGAGAGTTTTGATCGCCTTCGTCGCCGCAATGAGTATCGCCGCTTGCGCCGCCGTTGGTCCGGCCAGCTACGGTCCGGCGGATTCCAAAGGATTTGGTTTTGAGGATACGCGCATCGAATCCGATCGCTACCGCGTCACCTATCGCGGGTCCGGTGGAATGGGACCCGAGCAGGTTGAAGACTATGCGCTGCTTCGCGCCGGGCAGTTGGCGCTGGCGAACGGATATGACTGGTTCCGAGTGATTTCGCGCGACATGAGCGGCGAGCAGCGTGGCGGTGTCGGCATTGGGGCAGGTGTCGGCGGCGGGTCATATGGCCGGCGCAGCGGCGTCGGAGTGGGTGTCAGTGGTGATCTCGGCACCATCGGAGGACGAGACTATTTCACCGCGCGTCTTGAAGTCTTGATGGGTGAGGGCGAGCCGCCGGAAAGCGGCGACTATTATGACGCCGCCGACGTGGTCGAGCGCATCGGCGGACAATTGGGTGAATAAGCGCGTGGACTGGCAAGCGCTGCGACGGGTCGTCACCGACAATTCTCCATCCGGCCGCTCGCGCATTCTCATTGATGGCGCCGCCGCCAAATTGATCGCGTTGGACGAGGCTGGGCTGGCCGAAATCTGGTCTGCGCCGACAGGTGGCGACCGGTTGCTCGACGCCACGGACCGGCTTTCCGAGGCCGACTTGAAACTCGAACCGGACGCCGGGTCGGTGAAAGTCCGCTGGTTCACCATTGCACCGGAGGACCCTGCAAAATCCGCCGAAGACATTGAGGCTGGGGCCGCCTTTGCCTTCAGCGCCGTAGGCGCCGCGCATTGCCGTGTCGATACGACTCGCAATGCCGGCATGCACAAAACGGATTCATTGGATGTTATTGTCCTGGTGAAGGGCAATGTCGACATGCTGCTCGATGATGACGAGGTCGAAGCATTAAAGCCCGGCGATGTTGTCATTCAAAGGGCGACAAATCATGCGTGGGTCAATCATGGTCCGGAAACCGCACTTTTGGTTGCTGTCCTGATCCACGCTTGATTCCTGTTTCTCTATAACATCTTTTAGAGATAACATTACTCCTTATGCGGAGGAGTGTTGCGTACGCCGTCCCTTCGGATTATTCCGGATCCACAGGAGCGATGAGCGTATGGAACAAGAGAGCTTGAAGATTGCGGTAGCGTCGATCGTCATCTTGCTAATGGTCTGGATGATCGGGTTTGGCGTGGTGTTGCGCCGCGGCGGGGTCAATCCGAATGCCGTGGCGGAGCGCGGTACGAACTGGTTTCAGCGCGGCCTTATCGCCGGGGCCGGTTTGCTCGACCTATACCTCATTCTTCGCGCGCCATTTCCGATATTGGATGTGTGGGTGCTGGCGCGAGCGTCGCCGGCTCCGATCGTAGCGATTGGCGTTCTGGTGGCGGGCGCCGCGATAATTTTGGCCAGTCAGTCCGGCATGGGGCGATCTTGGCGAGTCGGCGTTCCAGCGGAAAAAAATCACGTGGATGCGCTGGTCACCACCGGATTGCACAGACTGTCACGAAATCCGGTCTACTTGGGCGTGATGATCTTTCTTCTCGGAGCGCTGATCGCCGCGCCGGGACCGTTCACACTGTTTGCGCTTGTTGTCAGCTTTGTCGGATTGACTATCATCATCAAGCAGGAAGAACGGTACCTGCGTGAGCGATTTGGCGCCGAATACGAAGCCTACGCCCAGCGCGTGCGCCGATGGATATGAGAGTCCGGAATGGCCGAAGAAGTTCTTGTGGCTGCAATGAACGAAAACAACACGCCCTTCGCCAAAAAGATGGGTGTCAAAATGACAATGGTTACAAAGGAGCGTCTTGAAGGCGAGTTGGTGGTCGCGCCGGAGCATTGTACGATCCCTGCAACGATGCATGGCGGCGCCATTATGGCGATGGCGGATAACATCGGCGGAATAGGCGCATTTTTGAACATGCCGCCCGGTTCGATGACGTCAACTGTTGAAAGCAAGACTAATTTCCTGCGCGCCATCCCGGTTGGGCAGACCGCAAAGGCGGTGACGACGCCGGTCAATATTGGCCGAACGCTGCAGGTCTGGAAGACGGAAGTCTTTCGAGAAGACGGAAAACTTGCGGCGTTGGTGACACAGACACAAATGATCCGCGCCGCAAAAGAATCCTAGCTTCTTCAGCTTGCAGAGCGCCAAGCGTGGAAATGGGTTGCCAGCGCTTGAAACTGCGCGACACTGACTTCCTCTGCGCGTTGCGTCTCTTTCACGCCCGCTGTCTCAAGGGCTTTATTCAGTTCAGCCCCGAAAACTGGTTTCAATGATGAGCGCAACATTTTCCGGCGCTGAGAGAAGGCTGCCTGCGTCGTCCGTTCGAGTGCGCTGAGGGCCTCGAATTGCTCACCAGGCTGTTCAAACAGAACGACTGTCGAATCGACTTTGGGTGGCGGCGTAAAGGCGCGCGCCGGTAGATTGAACCCGCGCGAGGGGCGTGACATTGTTTGGGCGATCACCGAAAGGCGCCCGTATGCTTTCGATCCTGGCGCCGCAAGTATGCGGTCTGCAACTTCTTTCTGGAACATCAGCGCCATGACCGACCACAGCGTGGATCCTGTCTTGAGCCATTTGATCAGAAGCTCCGTAGAAATGTTGTAAGGCAGGTTCGCAACGATTTTGAGCGGCGCTGCGTCAGGACAAAGTGTTTTCTCATCGGTGGCGAGGGCGTCTGCTGCGAAAACTGTCAGCCGATTTTCAAACGCTGCACGCACCTCATCGAGCGCTGCAAGACAGCGCTGGTCGCGTTCGATCGCGACTACTGCCGCGCCAGTTTCCAGCAATGCCCGAGTAAGTCCTCCCGGGCCAGGCCCTACTTCGAGGACTGTGTCCCCGGCGCCGACGGAAGCGACGCGCGCGATCTTTCGGGTCATGTTGAGATCGAGCAGGAAATGCTGGCCGAGCGATTTTTTGGCCCCGAGATCGTGACGCTCTATGACATCTCGCAGCGGCGGTAGTGCGTCCATCATTGCGAACGCCGCGCCGCCATTGAAGCAGCTAGCTTGATGGCGGCGATCAGGCTGTCGGCGCGCGCCTTGCCTTTGCCGGCGATGTCGAGGGCTGTGCCATGATCGGGCGAGGTACGCACAATCGGCAGACCGAGAGTCACATTCACGGCGTCGTGGAACGATAGCGTTTTTGCAGGTATCAGAGCCTGATCATGCAACATACAAAGCGCCACGTCATACGTCGCGCGGGCTTCTTCATGAAACATTGTATCGGCTGGCAGGGGGCCGAACGCGTCAATGCCGTCGGCTTTCAGCGCCGCGACTGCGGGCGCAATCACCCGATCATCTTCCGCGCCGAGAGCGCCGCGCTCTCCGGCATGCGGATTTAGCCCGGAGATCGCCAGGCGCGGAGAGGCGACGCCGAACTCATGGCGCATTGCCTCCGCAACCACGCGCCCTGCATGTTGGATCATGTCGGTGGTTAGTTTTTGCGCCGCGTCGCGAACCGAAAGATGGATGGTGACAGGCACAGTCTTTAGCACGGGGCCGGCGATCATCATCACCGGACCGCGCGTCCGTTGCGCAGGCATGGGCGTCGCCATGGTCAGATCCGCGAGAAACTCTGTGTGGCCGGGAAAAGTAAAACCGGAGGCGAGGAGCGCTGACTTCTGTATTGGATTTGTGACGATGCCGGACGCATCGCCATTCAGGGCGTATTCCACGGCTGACCGAATGCTATCAATAACGGCGCCGGCGTTGGCCGGAGAGGCCGCTCCCGGTGTCGCATTCACGGTTTGCGACAGCGGGAGGACTGGCAGTCCCTTTGAAAATACAGATAGCGCGTCTTTGGGAACTTTTATCCTGACGATATCGGCGGGCTCGAACAGATCCGGGTCAGCGATGATGAAGAACGTGTGCGCGGACTGGCGAAGCTGACGCCAGGCGCCGATTGAAATTTCCGGGCCGCACCCGCCGGGTTCACCCATGGTCAATGCCAGGGGCGCAGCGGCAATGGGCGCCGTCATTGGCGCATTATCCGTTTGGTTGCGACTGAATTTTCATTCGAACGTCGACCATGGTGCCGCGCTCTACGTCGCGAAGATACTGCAATCCGATGCGCTCAAGCTGGCGTGAGTAAATGCGATTTTCCAGCGCGTCACGGGACGGTAGGCCCAGACCTTCGTCTTTGTCGCACACGACAACGGAATGGTAGGCGCCTTCCGCTTCAATTACAGCAGATTGCTCACCCCGATCCAGATCCTCGACGAACGGTCTGAAGCGATCATCGATATCGTCAAGCTTGACGTTTTCGAGAAGGGTGTAACCGACGCCCTTGCCGAGATCGATGCGAAGCGCACGGCCAAAACAAATCTCGGCCGTGCTCATTTTTTCCAGCGCGGCGTGCGCGGAGGCGTTGCCAAGACTCTCGTCAGCGCTGGCATAGGCGAGCGTAAAGGTTGGCTCTCCCGCCACCGTGGCCTCTCGCTTGTCTCGCACTGCGAGGATAACAAACGCGCCGCCGGAAGGAATCGGATTGGTGACGGAGCCCGGTGGCAGTGTGCGGAGCGCCGTATCCAGTTCGGCTTCCAGCTCCCCGGCGCGCACCCAACCGAGATCACCGCCGACGGCGGCGGTTGTGCACGCGGAAAATTGCTGAGCGACGACGGAGAACGGCACACCGCGCCGCATTTGTTCGATCAGCTGCAGGGAACCTTGATAATATTGTTGCGCTTGTGACGGGTTATCGACGGGAATGCAGATTTCAGAAACAAGGAACTGTTCTTTGCTGGCATCATCGCGCATACGCTCGAGTGTATTGTTTACCTCGTCTTCGCTGACGCGCACACGATCGCGGTAGCGGCCCTGGACGAGCTGTGGCCACGCAATACGGCTGCGAATTTGATCTTTCATGGCGTTAACGGAAATGCCGAGCCGATTGAATTCCTCAGTCAGCTGGTCGACCGTCAGGTTAGACTGCGCCGCCATGAATGCGAGCTCTGACTGGATCTCCTCGTCAGAAACTTCGAGATCAAATTTTTTGGTTTCCTGAAGTTTCAGTCGCTCTTCGATCAAGTCGCGAAGCGCCTGCGTTTGCAGTTGCGGAATGGCTTCATCAGGAATGCGCCCGCCTGATGACATGAGCATCAGTTTCATGCGCTGACGGACGTCAAATGTGGTGACGACTGCATCATCCACTACGGCGGCAACAGAGCTAGGCGGCACGCCGGAGCGCTGGATGACTTGTTCGCTGGTCAGGCCGTCTGCGTTGGTCCGCTGCTGCGCCGCCGCCGGGGCGAGCCCAGCTAGAATCGCACAAGCCATTGAACTCAAAACGGAAAATCGCATTATCGGTCTTATCCTGTTTGCTGCCGCCAATCCCAGCCTTTGGGGAAAATAGACGGAATTGCGGTCCGCGCAAGCGCTCAATCGACCAATGATTTCAAGGTGAAACTCAAGAGAACCGCATTATCGGGCTGAAGGTTGCTGGTGCGGGTGCGGTCGCGGCGGAATGTGAGACCAAAGGTGGAGCACTCGTCTTCATATCCGACGGTGAAATCTTGCCGGATCGTCTGGTTGGATTCCAGATCGAGACGCCATGCGCCGCCCACTGACCAGTTCCGCGCCACTTTGATCTGCCCGCGCGCGGTCAATTCTTCGCGGCGCACAAGATTATTGGCGATATTTTCTTCGTTCAGGCGGACATAGCTGACATTGGCTTGAAAACGCTCGTCTCGATAGAACGCGATCGATTCTGCGCGCTGTATGTCACCGGAATTGTTGTCGATGCGAAAGCGGCTTTCGACACCTGCCTTGGACCCGAGCCGCAGATTTAGCGAGCCTACGAGATCAGAATTCTTTTCTCCAAGTCCTGACGAGTCATTGAACGCGTTGGTCTCCTGCAGGCGAATTTGCTGACCGAGCGCGCCTTCGATGGAGATGCCGTTTGGAAATATCGCCGACGCCGACACGCCGAAATTCATCCGCTGTCCGTCTTCGAAAGCGTCGAAGCCTGTCGCCTTGTTGAAATCAAAGAGCCCCGAGTAATCGAACTCGATACTTTGAGAGTCTTCGTTGATGATGTTGACTGAATTGCGGTTTGACGGGCTCGCCACAAGCTGAACGCGGGGCTCGATCAATAGACGCGCGCCGTGAAACTCGCGGGCAAGGGGGTAAGACCATTCAACCCCGGCGGTCGGCGCAAACCGGCCGATGATGTCCGTGGTCTTTGTGGTGGAAAATCCGGGGAAGTCATTCGCGCATGAAGCGGCGGCGTCGAAGCAAACCTCTGTTCCCAGGTCCAGATCCTGATATGAAAAAACGTCGCCGCGGAGTTTTGCAAATAGCTGGAAGCGGTGTCCGCCGCGAGTGATGATGTCGCGATCCCAGCCGAGCGATGTCGTGAAGCGTTGAGAGTCGATGCCTTCCGCACGGTAAAGCGACGCGATGTTGGTGTGTACGGAGACATCGCCGCCAACGACTTTTGATTTGAAATTATGTCTAAAGTCGATCAGCGGCAGCACATACGGCGTAGTCTTGGCGTCATCGATGCGTCCAAGGCCTTGCTCCACGATTGCTGCAGCGCTTTGCTGGGTGCGCAGGCCCTGGAACAAGTAGGTGTCGATCAACAGCCTCGAGCCGCCTTTGTTCCAGGCAAGGCGCGCGTTGCTTCTCAACTGGTTGGTTTGGCCGCGGTCCAGCTCTTGCCGTAAGTCACCCCGGCGTTCGACGTCGTATTGGCGCAAATACTCTTTGTCCGACACTCGTTCGAAGTCGTAACTTGCACGCCAGTTCTCGCCGAAATCGCGATAACCGCGCCCGAACATGTGCCAGCGGACGCCGGGCGTGTTCTCAAACTGCGTTTGACCCGGCGCAAGCGGCGGCGGTTCATCCACGCTTGCGGTGTCGATGATGCCGCCGGAAAGGACGTGATAGCCTTGAGCTCCTCGGCGGCGCCATTCAGCCTGCCAGAGAACGCCGTCTTCCGCAGTGTACTTGGGAAAGAATGTCGCGTCCTGGTGGTTTGAAATTGCCAGATAGTAGGGGAGCTCGATGTTAAACCCGAGCCGGCTTGAGGCGCCGATGTTTGGCGGCAAAAATCCCGATTGGCGCTCCACGGATGGATCGGGCGTTTGCAAATAGGGCGCATACAAGATCGGCACACCGGCGATCTCAAGGAAGGCGTGATGGAATCGCACGACCTTGCGTTCTTCATCGCGAGTGACGCGAAGCGCTTTTATGCGCCAGGTCGGCGTTTTTGCGTCGCCTTGGCGGTCGCAAACATTGCACGAGGTATACACTGCATTGTTAAGCCGAGTGCGCGCGCCTTGCTCGCGTACGGCGCTGTCTGCGGCGAGCCGCGCGTTGTTTTCCAGCAAGGCGCTGAAATTTTCTGCAATTCCGTCGCGAAGATCGCCTGACAGCTCGACCCGCCCGGCGAACGCTGTCTCCATATTCGCATCGGTGATGGAGACATTGCCTTCCGCCACGACGATGTCGGTCATGGGATCGTAAATGAGCTTGTCCGCGCGCAGGTACCGGTCGCCGAAATAGGCTTTCACATCGCCTTCCGCGACGATCGGGCCGTCTTCGTATTCGCGGGAAACAGAGTCTGCCTCAAAAAGAACCGTTTCCGGCTCTTCTTCGCCTGCTGTGGCGGTCCCACTATTGACGGGCGGACTGGCGGGTTGCGCCCAAGCGGTCGTCAGCACGCCCAGACTGGCGCTTGCCAATATGGAAGTCGATAAAAGTCGCGCAATCAGGCGATTACTGGTCGACACAATAGAGGCCCTTCGCGGCGCGAATCACAAAAATTCCTGCGCCTAGAGTTATATGACGCCACTGGAGAGGTCCAGACGAGGCTTCCGCCCTTCCGGTTGTAAATACTGACGGAATACGAGTGCGCGGGTCGTGATGCGGGGCCTTAGCCGTCTTCCAGATGCAGCAATACGGTCGTCGCGAACAGGCTCGCAACGATGGCGGGGATCCAGGCGGCGAGCGCCGCAGGGGCGAACCCGGACTCGCCCAAGGCTGTGGAAATCTCGGAAATGATGAACAGGGCGAACCCAGCGAGAATTGACAGGACCGCAAGCCCCAATGCGCCGCCGCTTCTCGCCGGGCGCATGGAGAACGCCGCAGCGATCAGCACCATCGCCAGCAGCTTGAGCGGCGTCGAGCAAAGGTCATGAAACCGGATGTTGTAGCGCACAGTGGGCACGCCGGCAGTCTCGGCCAAGATGATGAATCTGGGCAGGCTCCAGATGGACAGTGTTTCCGGAGGAGCCACGCGTTCACGCAGGTTGTCCGCCGTCAGAGACGTGCGAACCGCATATATCGGGGTATGGCGCTCCTGTTCGGAGTCGTGGGATCGTAGAGAAACATCGTGCAGCTCGAGGGTTCTTCCAGACAAAAAAGCGGCTTCCGCGTCCATTCTTTCTTGAAAGAGGTTTTCGGAGTCGAAGCGCCAGATTTTCACGTCGTCGAGGGCCGCGCGATCGTTGTCAAAATTTGCAGCGTTGATGATCAGCATTCCAGATGCATCGCGTTGGCGCAGCCAGATGCCGTCGCCGAAGATGCTGACCAAGTTCTTATCGCCGCCTTGAACACGTGCCTTCAGCCCTTCGGCCTGGGCCAGCAGTCCGGCGGAAAGCGGATCGATGGCGGTGATAATGAAAAAACCAGAGATTGCGGCGACCAGCGCGGAAGGTCCAAGAAGGCGCCAGACCGACAGTCCCGCCGAGCGCATCACCGAGATTTCCGATCGCCGGTTGAGCTGGTGGAACATCAGGATCGAGCCGAAGAGAAAGACAAACGGGATGAGCGCTTGCGTCAAAGACGGCGCGCGAAGGAGCGTCATGCTAAGCGCTAGTGCGAAATCGCCATCCGGAACCTTGCCGGCGAACCGCATGTTCTCGATCAGATCGACCAGTAAAACGAGACTTGCGAGCACGCCGAACAGACCGCCAACGGATATTAGCGTGCGGCGAACAATGTATCTAAAAAGCGTGAATGGCGGCATCAGGACGCCCCTCGCAACAAGGATCGTCGCGTCGCCGGCGGCGCAAATAGGAGAAAACCCGCCGCACCGATGGCCGCAAGCGGCGGCGCATAGAGCATCCACATTTCGTCCGTTGATGCAGCCACGCCTTGCACAAGAAAACCGGAGAACCGCAACGCGAAAATCACTGCGCCGGCCAGGCCTACGCGGATGAAATAACTTCGTCGTGTGTATGCACCGCCAATCAGCGAGTAGAGACCGATAAACACATATGCAAACGCATAAAGCGGGGCGGCGATGCGCGCGTGCCCTTCCGCGATCAGCTTGGACTCGTTGAGCCGATCATAGTCCTTGCTCAAGTCTGGATTGAGCAGTTCGCCCAAATACCGCTCTGTCATTTCGAGCTGCAAATCATCGCCGCCATTTCGGATGGAAGAAATGTCGATCGCCCAATCCTGATATTGGATGATGTCCACTTTACCAGTGTAGTCAGCGACGCTTTGCACGCTGCCATTCTTCAGGAGTAGCAACGGCCCCGCCGACGTCTCCTGAATTGCCGCGCGCTGAGCGATGTAGGTTCGTTTCTCTTCCGGGTTTCGGTAATCGTTTATCAATAG
Source organism: uncultured Caulobacterales bacterium (assembly GCA_964486635.1). Taxonomy (GTDB): domain Bacteria; phylum Pseudomonadota; class Alphaproteobacteria; order Caulobacterales; family Parvularculaceae; genus Hyphococcus. Next base: position 36,431 of record CAZAOB010000014.1, read on the forward strand.
TCCGACAAACTGGCCGCCGGAGATCACTTGATCCACATAAATCGTAAATCCGTCGGCGGCTTCGATGAACTCTCCGCTACGCAGCAGCGAGCTGGCGAAATCGGCTCTGATGTCCAGCACCATCTGTTTCATGACGCGATAAGTTCGCGGCATCAGGTCCACATTCACATAGAACGTGGCGAGAGCGGCGAGCGTCGTGACCAGCAGAAGCGGCGACGCGATGCGCCATCGGCTGACCCCGGCCGCAAACATCACCGCAATCTCGCTGTCTGAATGCAAGCGGTGAAGCGTGTAGATGACTGCCCCGAAAAGGGCGAAGGGTATGATGACAGCAAGCAGGCTGGGGATAATCAGAATGCTCAGCGTCAAAAAGACGCCCAAGCCTTGCCCATGCTCCACGATAATGTCGATACGCTGCAATGTCTGGGTCATCCAAACGATCGCGGTTGTTACGAGAAGGATCAATGCGAACGGGATGAGGCACTGGCGTAACAAATATTTGTCCAGGCTGCTCATGGAATCGCATCTTTCCTTCTTTTTCGGCGCCGTTAGAGTAGCGCCGCCAAACACCCCTCTGGCTGAAGCTCTCGGCCTAGCATAAACCGGCCCGGCGCCGAAAGCGCTCCCCCTACGATGCTACGAAGGGGAATACAAACTGAACAAGAGGATACCCATGCAAATTACGTTCTCCGCCGCTGCGCTGCCCAAGACGGGCGCGATCGTCATCCCGGTTTTTGAGGACGGGGCCAAGCCGAGCGCATATGACCAGCTCGACAAAGTGACAGACGGCGCAATCGAACGTGCGGTCAAGTCGGCCGGCTTCAAACCCAAAAAGGGTAAAGTGCTCGACATTGTCGCGCCGGCTGGCGCCGGCGTCAGCCGCATCATTCTCGTCGGCGCCGGAAGTTCCAAGAGCTTCACCTTGCTCGATGCGGAATCTGTGGGCGGTAATGCGGCCGCGCAATTGCTCTCTGGTCAGGACAAGAGCGGCGTCATCGCATTGGGCGGGCTCTCGCTCAAGAAGCCGTCGGCGGATGAGATTGCCGCGGCGATTGCAAACGGCGCACGGCTCAAGTGCTACCGTTTCGATAAATACCGCACCAAAGAGAAAAAAGAAGACAAGCCTGTTCTGTCCAAGATCGCCATTTCAACAAGCTCGACGAAAGCAAAAGACAACTACGCGGACCTTGAGAAAATTGGCGACGGTGTTTTCCTGACGCGCGATCTGGTGTCCGAGCCTGCAAACATTCTCTTCCCGGAAAGTTTCGCCAAACGTTGCGAAGCGCTGTCGAAGCTCGGCGTAAAAGTGAAGGTGCTCGGCGAAGCGGAAATGAAAAAGCTTGGCATGGGCTCGCTGCTCGGCGTGGGGCAAGGGTCGGTGCGCGAATCCAAACTCGTGGCCATGGAGTGGATGGGCGGCAAAAAAGGCGATGCGCCGGTCGCTTTTGTGGGCAAAGGCGTCACCTTCGACACAGGCGGCATTTCCCTAAAACCTGCGCCCGGCATGGAAGACATGAAGTGGGATATGGGCGGCGCGGGAGCTGTGACGGGCGCCATGGCGGCGATCGCGGGCCGGAAGGCGAAGGCCAATGTTGTCGGCGTCATAGGGTTGGTTGAAAATATGCCTGACGGGAATGCGCAACGTCCGGGCGATGTTGTGACCTCAATGTCGGGGCAGACCATTGAAGTTCTGAACACGGATGCGGAGGGCCGGCTGGTGTTGGCTGACGCGCTGTGGTGGACGCAAGAAACCTACAAGCCGAAAACCGTGATCGATCTGGCGACGTTGACCGGTGCAATCATCATTTCTCTCGCCCATGAATTTGCCGGAATTTTCACCAAGGACGACAAGTTGGCGAAACAACTGGATGCTGCAGGCGTGGCGACGGGTGATCTGCTGTGGCGGATGCCGCTCACACAGGCTCATGACGAGATGATCAAATCCGACATTGCTGACATGCAAAACATTGGCGGAAAGGGCGGCGGTTCGTCGACCGCGGCGGCGTTCTTGGGACGCTTCATTCAGGATGGCGTATCTTGGGCGCATCTCGACATTGCCGGTATGGCATGGAACACCAAAGACAAGCCCACATGTCCGAAGGGCGGTTCCGGTTATGGTGTGCGGTTGCTCGATGAGTTCGTGCGCGCGAACCACGAGGGCTGAACGAAACGAAAGGCGGCGGCATGAAGTTGATGTTTTGGATCATCGCCGGGCTGGCGCTTGCCGCCGCCGCCATGTTTTTCTTTCTGGCGCAAAAATCTCGGACTGGCGCTGCAATCGGGCTGGTGGAAGGCGTATTGGCGCCCTGTCCGAGCTCTCCTAATTGCGTATCCAGCGAGCCGGGCACGCCTGCGTCTCATGCGGTTTCGGTGTTGCCCGCTTCCGATTGGGACAGATTGCCCGACACCGTTTTGCAGAGCGGCGGCCGACTGACGATCGTTCGTGATGATTATCTCGCGGCGGAGTTTTCTTCGAAATTGATGGGCTATGTGGACGATGTCGAGTTTCGCAAAGCGCCAGATGCCGTGCATGTGCGCAGTGCGTCACGCGTCGGCCACAGCGACTTTGGCGCCAATCGCAAACGCGTCGAACAATTGCGCGCAGCGCTAAAGGAGTAGGGCAGTGGCGGAATTTTTCGATGAACTCACCGAGGACCATATTGAATTCATCGGACGCCAGCCGATATTCTTTGTGGCGACTGCGGCGGCCGATGGGCGAATAAACCTCTCGCCGAAAGGCGATGACAGTTTTCGCGTATTGGCGCCCAATCGGGTCGCGTTTCTAAATTTGACAGGCAGCGGCAACGAAACGGACGCGCATCTCAAGCGCGACGGACGCATCACCTTCATGTTCAACAGTTTCGAAAAGAAGCCGTTGATACTTCGCATATATGGCGCAGGCAGATCGGCTCCCTTTGGCACGCCGGAGTTTGATGAGCACAAATCGAAGTTTCCGGATATTCCAGGTGCGCGCCAGATCATTTTGGCAGACATCAACAGCGTTCAGACAAGTTGTGGTTTCGCCGTGCCGGAAATGGAGCTTGTTCGCCATCGCCCGGTCCTGCGGCAGTTGGCGCGATCGCGCGGGCCCGAAGTGTTGAAGGAGGGGTGGCGCACACGGAACGCAATCAGCATCGACGGTTTCCCAACTGTGCTTGGTGAGGCGATGAAATGACCGACATCATGTTCTATCATCTTGAGCGTGGCGTGATGGAAGACGTGCTGCCGGGTCTCCTTGAGAAAACGCTGGAGCGCGGGTGGCGCGCCGTGGTGCGCGCGAGTTCGCGCGAACGGGTCGAAGCGCTGGACGCGCATTTGTGGACCTATCGAGACGAGTCATTTTTGCCGCACGGTGCAGCCGGCGCCGGCGATACGCAGCCGGTTTGGCTTTCGGACAAAGACGATTCCCCGAACCGCGCGGACGTCTTGTTCTTGACCGATAATGCGAGCGCCTCAGTTGACGCGGTTGGCGCATTTGTACGTTGCGTAACGATCTTTGACGGGCGCGATGAAGACGCTGTGGCTGCAGCGAGAACTTTCTGGAAGGAAGTAAAGGGCGCCGGCCATGAGGTCACCTACTGGAAGCAATCGCCTGAAGGCCGTTGGGAAAAGCAGAATTAGCGGGCTGATGCACAAGTGACTTCCGACGACCGACAAAAATTCCGAACGATACTGGAAGCGCGACGCCGGGAATTGGAAGGTCTGTCCGCCGCCGCCAAGGATTCTCGAAAGCCTGTTGAACTGGATCAGCAGTCAGTCGGGCGCCTGTCGCGGCAGGACGCGTTGCAGCAGCAGGCTATGGCCAATGCGCAGGAGGCGCGCCGGGTGTCGGAACTGCGAAAGATCGGTTTGGCGCTTAATCGGCTTGACGAAGGCGAATACGGCTTTTGTCAGGAGTGCGGAGAACCGATAGCGCCGCGACGTCTCCACATTGATCCCACGGCAACGTTTTGCGCGACCTGCGCGCGTTAGGCGTTCGCGGCGAGATAGACCACATAAGCAATATAACTTGCGGTCAAAACCGCGCCCTCCCACCTTTCGATGCGGTTGCGGGTTATGGCGAAAACAATCAGGGCGACCGTTGCCGCCAGCATCACCCAATTGTCGAACCGGACAATATCGGTGGGCGCGGCAACCGGCTGAACAAGCGCGGTGATGCCGAGGATGCCAAAGATATTGTAGATATTGGATCCGACGATGTTGCCGAGGGCCAGATCGCTTTTCCCGCGGATGCTGGCCATGACCGACGTTACCAGTTCTGGCAGCGACGTGCCGAGCGCCACGATCGTGAGGCCGATCAGCGTTTCGGAAACATTCAAGGCTGTAGCGATGCCGATGGCGCCAGTGACAAGCAGGTGCGCGCCTATACCCAGTAATATAAGACCTGCGACGGCGAAGAGCGCGGAGCCCGGAAGCGAACCGTGCGAGTCGGTTGAGGCTTCTGTTTGCGCTTGTCCATTTGCTTTCTCACCAACATAGGCCCAGCCAAGATAGGCCATCAATGCAGCAACGAAAACGCCGCCGGCGATGCGTCCAAACTCACCGGTTAGTGAAACGGCGATGGCGGCGAGAGTTGCGCCAGCCAGAACAAGTGCGTCACGGCGGAACCCTTTTTCACCGACCAGGATCGGGGCGATGAGGGCGGACAGGCCGAGGATCAAGAGTATGTTCGCGATGTTGGAGCCGACCACATTGCCGACCGCCACTCCCGGCGAACCAGCGAGGGCGGCCCCGACGCTGGAAACGAGTTCCGGCGACGACGTGCCGAAGCCGACAAGGGTGAGCCCGATCAGCAGTTCGGACATGCCGAGGCGTCGCGCCAATGCGGTCGCGCCTCGAATAAGCGCCTCTGCGCCCAGAGTTAGAAGAATCAGGCCGACGACAACAGAAAGCCAGAGCATTTAGGTCACCCGAGGTCAGTGAGCGAGGCATATGGGATGCGGCCGTGCAAACGCCAGAGGTCGAGCAAGCAGTTTTGAACTTTATTTTTCGGGTCCGCCGAGCCGGAAGCGGAACCGGGCCGTGGCGACCGGCGCCGTCTCATCGCGTTGCCAGCCTGTCGCCTCGACGAAGGCCAGACGCCGGCCGAGCCGTACAAATCTGACCCGGGCTTTCATGTCTTCCGCGCGCGCAGAGGAGAGGTAGTCCACGTCAGCGTTCACGGTGACGATTTTTCGCTCGCCGCCGAAATGCGCGAACAGGGCGGCTTGAGACGAGTACTCCAGAAAGGATGCAATAGCGCCGCCATGCAGCGCCCGAATCAACTGGTTTCCGATGTGATGTTCCGCGTAAGCCAGATTGAATATCAAGCCTTCACCGTCCTCGAGCGCTGAAAATCCCAGCCACTTCGCCAACGGCGCTGAGCGTGCGAATTCGTTGATCAGGGTCAAGTCGGTCACAGGCGCGATTCCCGGTTTGGGCCGCGTGTGCCGACCATGAAGGCGCCGGAACCCGTTGCGATTAACTCACCGCTGGCTTCGTCCGTAATTTTGCCCGCCACATGCGCCACATCCCCGCGCAGTTTGATGCACTCTGAATCGCAGATCACCCGGCCGCCTGGCGCAATCTCGGCTACATAATCGGTGCGAAGGTTGATGGTGGCGATCGGCTTTAACTCATCGAGCGCCGTAAAGGCCGCAAGGCCGAAAATGGAATCCATGATGATGGTGAGCAACGAGCCGTGGATGGCGCCGTCGCCATCGCAGAAATCGTTGGGGAGGTAGACCGAGAACGTTGCCTTGTTGCGTCCGATCAGCAGGGGCTTGAGGTCCAGAGTCTGAAACAAGGAGTGCTCATGCAAGAGCCAGTCGCTCGCGCTCTTCAGCATGGCGCCGACCGCTGGATTGATATCGGCGCGGCTCATTTGGATTTTAACCGCTCTTCTTCGTACTGAATGCCCCATCCGATAATCAGGCGCCAAAGCGCTTCCGCCATTTCCGGAGGCATGCCAGCGGTCCCGGCGCGTGCGCGAACTTTCTCGATCACATCGCGATTGCGCCATGGAACGGAGGCCTCGTCAGGAGAACGCTTGAACACCCAGGCCTTGTCCACATATGTCCAGCGCTCCGCCAGCAGATCGACCAGCGCTTCATCGACGCGATCGATTTCTGCACGAACCTCGCTCATGTTCTGGCAGTCGGCGGCTTTCTTCATCGCTAGTTCCTGTTTGATCTCTCAAGTACACGCCGCCAATGCAAAGGCGCTTGGCGGAAAGCGGGTCAAACGCTAGCATGTTCGGGGGCGAGATATCGAGGCGAATATGCACAGAAAAATTTCGGGCGCCGCCTTGGCTGTACTGCTCGCCGGATGTGCGAGCGCGCCGCAGCAGGCCTTCGATCCTTCATCCGACCGGCGCGTTGGCGCCGAAGCGGACAAAGCCTGCTTTTCCGACATTGGATCGAGTGGCGGGTATCGGCGTGTCGGCGGTCGGGACGCTTTCCTCACGGGCTCCTTCAAGAACAAATATTTGTTGGTCTTCTCGAACGGCTGCCGGGATATCCGATTTGCCGGTTCGTTTCCGGTGTTCAGAGATTATGGCGACCGGTGCTGGCGAAAAGGCGAGCGCGTCGAGTCCGCGAATCTCGGATCGGGCGTCACCGGGTTCTGCGTCATTGAGCATATCTATGAGAGGGATGAAGACGCAGACAAGGCGGATTCCTCTGACGAGGGCTAGCCCGACTTGGCGGCCTCATAGGTCTCCAACGCTGAAAGCCAGTCCGCTTCGCATTGTTCGATGGCTCCGACCAACGCTGCGCGTTCCTTTTGTAGCTTCGTGGCGCGCGCCAGGTTGGATTCGTACAGGCCGGGTTCGGCGAGCGCTTCATCGAGGCGCATCAGCGTGGCGTTCAACTTATCAAGCCGAGTTTCCGCTTCTTCGGCCGCTTTTTTCAGCGGTTGTAAGGCGCGACGGGAGTCCGCAGCGGATTTTCGTGCAAGCTCTTTCTCGTCTACGCGATTCTTTGCGCCATTGTCTTTTGCTGCGGTTTTGTTGGCTGCAAGTACAAGCTCCCGATAGTCGGAAAGATCGCCAGCATATGGTTCGGCCTTGCCCTTGTTGACCAGCCACAAGCGGTCCGCCACTGCGGAAGCAAGGTGTGCGTCGTGTGTGATCAGCAGGACGGCGCCCCGAAAATCGTTGATCGCTTCGATCAGGGCTTCGCGCGCTCCGATATCGAGATGGTTGGTAGGTTCGTCGAGGATGAGCAGGTGGGCGCCGTGAAAAGTAATGAGGCCGAGCAGCAAGCGCGCCTTTTCGCCGCCGGATAGTTTTTCAACGGCGGTGTCCGCCTTGTCCGGACCGAAGCCCAGCCGCGCCGTAGCGGACCGGGTTTCAGCTTCGGTGGCGTCCGGAATGAGCGCGCGGACATGGTCGTATGCGGAGTTCTTCGGCTTCAGCTCGTCGAGCTGATGTTGAGCGAAGTAGGCGATCTGTAACTTTTTATGCTTGTAGATATTGCCGGCGAGCGGCGGCAGGCGCCCGGAAAGGGCTTTCACCAGTGTTGATTTGCCCTCGCCATTGGGACCGAGGATTGAAATGCGGTCATCCTGATCGAGCCTCAAGCTGACCTTCTGCAGGATCGGTTTGCCCTCTTCGTAGCCCAGATCAGCTTCGACCACGCGGATGATCGGCGGCGCCATTGGCTTCGGATTGGGAAAATGGAACGGTATGGTGCGCTCTGAAATCGGCTCCGCCACCTGCTCCATTTTTTCCAGCATTTTGATGCGGCTTTGAGCCTGCTTCGCTTTCGATGCCTTGGCGCGGAAGCGATCAACGAAAGCCTGCATGTGACGGCGGCGCGCCTCCTGACGGGCCTTGAAGGAAACAGCCTGGGCGCGCGCTTCAGCGCGTTTGCGTTCGTAAGTATCATAGTCGCCGGCATGCACGGAAAGTTTTGCGTTCTCGAGCGCCATAATGTGCGTGACGGCATTGTTGAGCAGCGCGCGGTCATGGGAGACGATCAAGGTTGTATACGGGTATCGCCGCAAATAGGTCTCGAGCCAGATGGTTCCTTCGAGATCGAGATAGTTGGTTGGCTCGTCGAGCAGCAGAAGATCGGGCGCTGAAAACAGCACACCCGCCAGAGCAACGCGCATGCGCCAGCCGCCGGAAAATTCGGAGCAGGCCCGCGCTTGATCAACGGCCGAGAATCCGAGGCCGGACAGAATGGAGCCAGCGCGCGCTTCCGCAGAATGAGCCTCGATATCGGCAAGGCGGGTCTGAATTTCAGCGATGCGATGCGGATCGGTCGCCGTCTCCGCCTCCTCTATGAGCGCGGCGCGTTCCTTGTCTTGCGCGAGCACGGTGTCGAGCAGAGAAACGGCGGAGGAGGGGGCCTCCTGGTCCACCGAGCCGAGACGGCGGTTCTTCCGGATCGATACCTCGTCGCCGCCGGTGTAGATCTCGTTCTTGATGATTTTGAGCAGCGTCGACTTGCCGGAGCCGTTGGCGCCCACGAATCCCACCTTCCAGCCGTCGGAAATCGCCGCCGTCGCCTGATCGAACAGAACGCGGCCTTCGATGTGGTAGGTGAGTTCGTTTACATGCAGCATGGCGGGCGCTTTTAGCCGTCTCCTGGCGCAAGCGGAAGGCCGCATTGCACGATTCATTAGGAAGCTCAGTTCGCTTCTGCAGCAGGGCGTTCTTTCTGAATCCATGCCTCTGCGCAATGAACACTACATATTTTGTTCACCGCAACGGCCTTCATTTGTGAAACATTTGTTGCGGACTGCAATTGCCCGGCTCGCGGCGTTGAATGATGCGCTATCGATCCCCATTTCTGACGAGAAACATGCGGAGGAGGGAAGGCGATGCTAGGGCGTATCATCAATGTACTGATCTTGCCGTTTCGTGCGCTGGGGAAAGCTGCGCGCGCCGTATTTCGCGAAGCCGGTTCAAGCAGCAGAACCGCAGCCAATGCGGGCGGATCGATCGTCGCGGGCGCCGCCGGCGCGGAACTCCTGGAAGAAGAATATCGCGACGAGCCGCCTACGGGATTTGAGACCATTCTGTTTAAGCAGCTGCCGAGACCAAGGCTGACGGAGAGGGCCGCATCCGAGCTCTCGCTCGAGCAGGCGATGGGTTACGCCAACGATGCAAAAGCGTTTTATCGGTACGGATTTCCAATTTTTGCGCGCGGCGACTTCTTCTATGAGGAAGTTGAACAGGACTATTTGAACGCAGCGCTTGGGTTCGAAGAAAACAGCATCGACCGGCGATTTCTCGATGTGACGACGTTGTTCCGCCGTACATTGAACGACAACACAAGACGCATGCTGCTTTATTGGCTGCCAGGTCTCTTTGTTGTGTTGTTCGGCGGGGCGGTTTTTCTTACTGAAGCGAATATTCCCACGCCGCTAGACAGTTTTACGTCGTCATTTGGCGGTGGACCGTCGGCCTGGTTCACGCTGGCGAGCATGACCGGCGTCATCATCGCATTTCTCGTCTACTCCTGGCCCTACAAAGTCGTGCAGCAACGCAATCTGATGAACCTCGACAACTACATCACGTCGAAGTTTGCGCGCATCAACAATAACTTTCAGGTGGCGAAGCGCCGGGCGCTGAATGTAGAGCGGGACAAGCGCATGGGGCAGCGCGACGAATTGAAAGAAGAGGCCGGATCCTGGACCCTGGCCTATCACTGGTTCGCCATGCGCCTGTTCCTTTGCGAGCTGGCGTTACGAAACAAGTTTTACCAGATGCGGCGCAATACGACCTTGTACTGGGTGGGCGGGCTCACGCTTTCGGGTCTGGTTTTCGCAGGCCTTCTTGGCCTGCTGTTTTGGCAGGGTGCGAGCGTCATTGTGCTGGGCACATTCGCCGTCGCATCGCTGGCGTTCGTTTTGGTCGCGGGATTGGTGTTGCGCGGCGCCACAGGCATGATGTTCCGCGTGGTCGAGTCGAACGAATGGAGCCGGTTTCACATCGTTGATCTCGATGCGACGATCCGCGATCACGTCAGCGAAGACAAGCTGCAGATCGTCACGTTCAGAGATCGAAACCGAATGGAATAAGCGGTGATGCGCTAGTGGCCGGCATGTTCCGAGACGTCGGTGCGCGATCGCACCTCAAATAGAAGTGTCTGCGGCGGCGCGTTTTCGAATTCGAGCGTGAAGGCGGCTTCTTCGCCCTCTTCGAGCGCTTCTGTCACGCCGATGAGCATAATGTGTACGCCGCCGGGTGCGAGAGCCGTGACCGTATGCGGCGCCAATTCCACGCCGTTGTCCGTCGGCGCCATGCTGGCCATGCCGGCGTCGCTCATGCTGGTCTGATGCAGTTCCACGGCTTCGGCGCCGTTGAACTTCACAGCCACCAACCGTTCCGTGTTGTCACCCCCATTGCAGAGCTCCACATAGGCGGCGCTCATCGGTTGACCTTCGTTTGCGGCCCGCACCCAGGCGTCGCTGGCGACGATGCCCGCGCCGGTGCAGGCGCTTTCATCCGTCTTCGCGCAAGCAGACAGCGCGACGAGCGGCA